>CALBSE010000032.1 GCA_937927725.1 uncultured Actinomycetes bacterium | reverse complement strand
ACTGCTTGCGCATCGCCGACAACAACTTGTCGGCATAGTCGGCTTCGCCGCGCGACGTGAATCGCTCGTAGAGCGATGTGGTCAAGATCGGCGCGGGTGCACCGATGTCGATTGCGGCAAGACTCGTCCAACGTCCCTCGCCGGAATCGCTCACGCGCCCTGCAAACGTGTCGAGTTGCGGATCCTCAACAAGTGCTGCTGCAGTGAGATCAAGCAACCAAGATGCGACAACACTTCCGCGTCGCCACACCTCGGCGACCGATTCGATGTCGATGTCGTACTGGTAATACTTCGGCTCGCGCAGCGGTGTTGTTTCCGCGTCGTTCTCACGCGCAACTTTGCCCGCGTTGGCATGTTTGAGGATGTTCAGACCTTCGGCGTAGGCGGCCATGAGCCCATATTCGATGCCGTTATGCACCATCTTCACGAAATGACCTGCACCGGCAGGCCCGCAGTGCAACCAACCTTGCTCTTCGGGAGTGAAGTCGCCCGCACGACCTGGCGTGCGTTCTGCATCGCCAACTCCCGGAGCAATCGTGCGGAAGATTGGTTCGAGATGGGTGACGATCTCGTCTTCGCCACCGATCATCAGACAGAAACCGCGATCAAGACCGAAGACCCCGCCGCTCGTTCCGACATCGACATAGTGCACGCCCTTTGGTGCAAGGGCCTCGGCGCGATCGACGTCGTCTCGGTAATAGGTGTTGCCGCCGTCGATGACGATGTCACCCGACTCCATGAGTTCCGCCAAGTCCTTCACGGTGCCGCCGGCGTACGCGGCGGGAACCATCACCCAGGCTGCTCGGGGGACATCGAGTTTCGAGACGAAATCGGCGAGATCGCTTGCACCAACAATGGCATCGCTCTCGGCAGCCAGCGAAGAAACCGCAGCCGCATCAACGTCGAAAACCACGCAGGTGTGGCCATCACGAACGAGACGACGAACGAGATTTGCACCCATTCGCCCTAGACCGACCATGCCGAGCTGCATCAGAGTCCTTTCGATCCCACGAAGTAGTGAGGCCACCATCCTGCCAAACCTCGCCCAGGCGCGCTGACGACGCCCCGGAACCGACGGGGATCAATCATCGGTGTGGCAAAGTTTCTCGGTCCGAGGGCGAAGGTTCGAAGAATGACCGCTGCAACAGGCGAACAATCAGGCACACGATCGCGAAACCGAACGGCCCGCCATTTGGGTTCGCTTGCTTGCGCCGTCCTCTTTTTTCTTACGTTCACCCTCGGGGTGACATCGATTTGGACCCGAATGACGGTGTTTGATTCGGCCCGATTCGCCCAACGAGCCGAAAAAGTCCTTGACTCTCAAGCCGTCCGAGCAAAACTTGCTGACGAAATCACAAACGCCATCGTCAATACCGGTCCTTCGAACATCGCATCGTTTCGAACGATCATCCGTTCTGCGCTTGATCCGATCCTGCAGACTCCAGCGTTTCGAGCAATCTTCCGCAGAGCTCTTGATACCGGCCACGATTACCTCTTCACTCAGAGCGGTAACACCGAAGTCATTAACCTGAGCGAAAGTCTCAATGTGTTGTCGGGAAGTCTCCAAGCAACAAATCCCGATCTCGCGAATGCAATCCCCTCCGGCACGAATGAACTTCTTGTCAAGATCGGCGACCACACCCGTGGGCTTGGACTTTGGCGAATCGCCGAAACGCTGACACTTGCCGGTGTCGGTCTTCTGATTGCCGCCGGGCTCGTTGCGTTCGGAACAATCGCACTCGACACCGATAGACGCTGGTCCACGTTCGCTCTAGGAATTTCTGCGGCGTTTAGCGGAATCGTCATGTTCGTCGTGGCAACTGTCGTCCCGATCATTGCCGGCTCGTACGCCAATGATCCCGATACTGAACGAGCGTTGGTTTCGGCGACGCAATATTTCGTCAGCGATTACCGGCTGTATTCGATCTGGATTGTTGGAATTGGTGTGGTGTTGTGTGCATTCGCAACCGCAACAACGCCTCACGGTGAAGTTGTCACCGTTCAATCAGTGATCGATCGCGTCCGCGCCGCGATGAACCAACACAAGCCAACGTCACAGAGTGGACAAATCGTTCATGCGGCGCTCCTCATGGTGATCGGACTCGTTGTTGTCATTGAGCGCGAAACGATCATTCCCCTTACCGTCATCGTCGTTGGCGCCGTGCTGGCCTACGTCGGTGCATCTCAGTTGCTTTCCATTGTCGGACGTCGCTCTCCAGTCACGACCCGCAGCGCAATCGCTGCCGATCTCAAGAGTGTTCGACTCAACAGCCCGACGACTCGCATCGCGCTCGCCACTCTCGTGCTCATCGTCGTCATCGGCTTCGGGGCGTGGTTCACGACTTCGGGAGCTCGGTCGAAGACCACAGCAAATGAGCAACGCAAGTGCAACGGTTCCGCGGAACTTTGCGACAAGCCCCTCAACGAGGTGGCGTTCCTCGGCAGCCACAACGCGATGTCGACTGCAGCCGATCCGGGGTGGTTGTTCTACGAACAAACCAAGAGCATTCCCGCCCAGCTCGACTTCGGCGTTCGCGCGCTTCTCGTGAAGACGCACTATGGCATTCCGACCACAATCAATGTCACTGGCGCCAACACGGTCGTTACCGACAGCGTTGCTGAACTCACCGTCAACCCAATTGATAAAGACGATCAATACTCAAACGAACAGCAAGCAAAAGCCAAAGAGCTTCAGGCCAACATCAAAGTTGATCCAAATCTCCGAGACGTTTATCTCTGCCACGTGTACTGCGAGTACGGCGCCACAAAGTTCACAACCGCGTTGGGGTACACGCGTCAGTTCCTAGACAACAATCCCGACAATGTCATCCTCTGGTTCATCGGCGATTACGTCTCGAAGGCCGACACCGAGAAGGCACTCCGCGAGGCGAAGGTCTTCGACAGGGTCTGGGACTACGACCCCAATGCGCCAATGCCAACCCTCGGCCAGATGATCGATGCGAAGAAGAACCTCGTGATGATCTCGGAATTCAGTGGCGCTCCACCTGCGTGGAACATCCAGGGGTATGGGGTCTTCCAAGACACACCCTTTACGTTCCGCAAGGACGCTGAGCTCTATGCACCAGGCTCATCGAAGTACACAGGAACAGCGACGGTGACCGGTCCAGTCCCGGCAACGGTCTCTGGTCCTGACGGCACGGAACAATGGACGAAGGACTGGGCCGGCATTTCGAGTTGCGCCCCGAACCGAGGGACGCCCAGTTCGCCCCTTTTTCAGATCAACCACTGGATTACTCCTGCCGGCGCGGCCCCCACGATCGGCGAGGCCAAAGTCGTCAACGCCTATGACGTGCTCAAGCCCAGAGTGCAGGACTGCATGACGCAACGGGGCAAATTCCCCACGATCGTCGGGGTGAACTTCGTTGAAATCGGCGATGCCCTCCAGGTCGTCAACGAACTCAACTCCGGCAAGATCCGGCCGATTTCCACCCCGTAGAACTTCGGCCTCCTCCGGTGGGCCGATACCCCCGCGGGCCGATAGATTCAGACCCCTGAACACCCGGCCGATCCGGGTAACGAGAAGGGGAAGTCATGCTGACGTACGACAAGTTCTTCATCGGGGGCGAGTGGGTCGAACCCGCAGGGAACGAAACACTCAAGGTGCTCTCGCCCACCACCGAAGAGGTCATCGGTTCTGTTCCGGTCGCAACCAATGCCGACATGGATCGCGCCGTCGCTGCCGCCAAGGCCGCACTTACTGGCCCGTGGGCTGACTACACGCCGCAGGAGCGTTCCGCGCTTCTCGCCAAGGTCGCCGAACTCCTTACTGCTCGCCAGGAAGAGTTCACCAACCTCATCACGAGCGAAGTTGGTGCGCCGTACTACTTCTCCATGTTCGGTCAGGTCCTGTCGGCAACGATGGTGCTCAACTCATTTGCACAGCACACGCTCAACTTCCCATTCGAAGAGCGTCGTGACGGTGCCCTCGGTGGACAGATCATCGTTCGTCGCGAGCCAGTCGGCGTTTGCGCCGGCATCATCCCCTGGAACGTGCCGCTGTTCATCACCACGCTCAAGGTCGGACCGACGCTTGCCTCGGGATCCACCATCGTGCTGAAGCCCGCTCCGGAAACCCCGCTCGATGCCAACCTCTTCGCCGAGGTTCTCATCGAAGCTGGCGTTCCCGCCGGCGTCATCAACATCGTTCCGGCCGACCGCGAGGTTGGCGAGTACCTCGTGCGTCATCCTGACGTCAACAAGGTCAGCTTCACCGGTTCGACCGCAGCTGGTCGCAAGATCGGCGCCATCTGTGGCGAGCAGCTCAAGCGCTGCACACTTGAACTTGGTGGCAAGTCCGCCGCAATCATTTGCGACGACGCCAACATTGAAGAGGCAGTCGGCCACATCATTCAGGGTGGCCTCATGAACAACGGTCAGGCATGTGTTGCACTTACCCGCGTTCTTGCCCCTGCGAGCAAGTACGACGAGATCCGCGATGCGCTCGGTGCTGCCGTTGGTGCACAGATCGCTGGCGATCCCGCCAACCCCGAGAACATGTGTGGACCACTCATCGCCGAGCGTCAGCGTGAGCGCGTCGAGGGCTACATCGCCAAGGGCAAAGCCGAAGGCGCAACCGTTGTTGTCGGTGGCGGACGTCCCGACGAAGCAAAGGGTCACTTCGTGTCCCCCACGCTCTTCGCCGATGTCACCAACGACATGACCATCGCCCGTGAAGAAATCTTCGGCCCAGTGCTGTCGCTTATCAAGTACGACACACTCGAAGACGCCATCGCCATTGCGAATGACAACGATTACGGCCTTGCCGGTGCCTGCTACACCTCAGACATCGAAAAGGGAATCAACGTTGCTCGCAAGGTTCGCACCGGCACCTTTGGCGTGAACACGGCGCAGGGCATGGACTTCAACGGCCCGTTCGGTGGCTTCAAGAACTCCGGCGTTGGCCGCGAGCTTGGCCCGGAAGGCATCGAAGCATTCTGCGAGTGCAAGACCATCTCGCTTCCCGGTGGCATTGATCTTCCGATCGGCGGCTGATCGCTCCACCAACGATGTGCAGTACCCGGGGGTCGACCACACGGTCGGCCCCCGGTTCTGTTTTGCCCCGCCCTGCCTCGAACTGAGGGCACCCTCGAAACGCGCGGCTCAAACACTAAATTGGTTGCATCCCCGGCGGAGGAGCAAACGCATGGCCCAAGGTAAACATCACGAAACGTCTCGCATCCGACGGATCGCGATCACCATGTCTGCACTCGCCGTCCTCGCAACCGCCAACGCAACATCATGTTCCTCGAGCATGAGCCAGAACACGTCAGACGCCTCGCCTGCGGAGACGTCGGCTACCACGATTTCAGAATCACCATTCTCAGCTCACTTTGAGATTGATCAACGAGAGATCGTGGCTGGGAATCTCGGCCGTGCAACCATCGTCGTCGTAAATCGAACTGGCGAACCAATCGTCTCAACCGCTTGCCCCGCCAACCTCTACACCGCAGGCCTCGTCGGAAACGGGCATGAGCCCGAAGGCTCGCAATTGGCATGCGCTTCATTCCATGAGATCCCAATTGGCGAAACGCGACTTCCAGTTCAATTCTTGACTCGGGTTGAAATGTGTTCGCAGCCACCGAGTACTCGATTCACTCAATGCCTCTCAGATGGAACACAACCGACTCTCGTCCCGGGCGAGTATGAACTCATCGCCTGGTCGCTAGATCGATCACTTCCGATTCCTTCACCCATCAAGGTCAAACTCATCGGCTAGCTGTAGCAAATCGGCTGCGAGCTTGGCCCCGAAGGCACGGTCGGCCCCCGGTTTCGTTTTGCGTTCGAGTGAGGCGATTAGCTGAACGTCGGCCAGGCCACCACGGGGCCTGCGAGATCAACCAGTTCAGCGGCAGCGGCAAGGTCGACGGCAACTCCAGTGACACTCAGGCCCGAGTCGCTCATTGCCGCAACAAGATTTGCTCGGTGCTGTGAGGGATCGCCGCTGTTGACATCGTCTCCCCATTGTTCAACCACAATGCCGAGGTTGAGCGATGCAGCAAGATCGAGCAGTTCGTCTTCGATCAATCCACCCGGCATGGTGACGGCGACTGAACGATTGCCATCAAGGGCCGACACGATCGCTGCAGCGATGGCAAACCCATCGGAGGTGTGTGCAGGAACTATGACTCGGCACATAGGAACGGGGACGACTCCGCGTGCGAACCAAAACCCAACCGGTCCAGCATCGGCATACACCTGAACATCGGGGTCAATTGCATCGAAGACATCAAGTACCGCACGAACGGGATGCAACGGCGAAGTGGTGGCGTCGCGATGATCACCGAACACAGCGGAACACGCCTCGACCAGAGACGAACGAGAGGTCGGTGCATCGGGCGTGGGCCAGTCGGTAGCGAGAAACGGGAGATGCCACGGCTCGACTTCGAGCAGCTGCGCATTCATCGGGAGCGACTCGCCAAGTTCATCGTCGTCAACACCGACGGCGATCACGAGTTCGCACGCATCAAGACCGCCGAGCGCAGGGTCATCGGCCTGAACGCCGACAACGCCGCTCCACGACGGATGGTCGAACGGCACGACTCCGACCGCTCCCATCGTGGTCATGACTCCGGCACCAGTGCGCGTGACGAAATCAGTTACATCGCCAGCTGCTCCTTCACGAATCACGCCTGGGCCAACCACAATCATCGTGCGGAAGTCAGCAAGGCCGTTTGAAAGACGAAGGAGTTGATCGCTTCGTTGCAACACAAGCGGTTGCGCGCCTTCAGGAGCCTCGGTCAGTAGGTCACCGGGCAGTACGATCTCGACTGCGCCAAACACGCGGCCAAGTGACCAACCGGCAATTGCAGCGGGAAGATCTTCGACAGCAATAGAAAGCGCTTGTGTTTCTTCACCGGGCTGCGATGACAGACGCACGCGACGGCCGGGAAGAAGCGCGACGCCCGGACGCACATCTGGCGTGACAGACAGACGCCCGTCTGCATCAGCCAATGCGATTGCTACAGCTTCTGACGCTACGGGGATGAGCGCAAGGCCTTCGAGTGCTTCGAGTCCGTGACCGGGCACGGCGAATGCTCGCGTCGCACCGACGGCACGCAAACAGCGCGAGACAAGTGACGCGACAGATTCAGATGTGGGCACGGGCTTAGTTGTCGAGCAACAGGTGAGCGACGCGGCGACGGTGCCAAAGCGCATCGCCCCAACTTGAGGCGAGCGCCCAAGAACGCTTCAGCCAGAAGTGCAGATCGTGTTCGGTGGTGTAACCGATAGCACCATGAGTTTGCAGCGCCTTACGAGCAACAACCTCGGCAGCATCGGAAGCGAAACACTTCGCCATCGAGACTTCTCGATCAACATCAGCCGAACCAGTGGCCAGACCATAGGCCGCGGCCCAAACTGCGGGACGGGCAAACGACACCTTGAGTTCTGCGTCGGCCAGGTGATGCTTCACGGCCTGAAAGCTTCCGATCGGCACGCCGAACTGCTTGCGATCAACCACGTAGGCAACCGTCATTGCGATCATCTGTTCGGACAATCCGATGAGCAGTGCAGCGGTGGCGGCAGCGCCACGATCGAACGCTCGGTTCGCGGCTTGCAGCGCGGCGTCGCCCGAGGCAATGAGCTCAGCATCGGCTTCGTCCCATTCGACAGCAAACAATCGACGAGCGCCGTCGACCGATACCTGCTGCGTTGAACGAACCTTGTCGGCCGGAACAGCGAACAAACGGTCGTCACGCTGTGCAACCAAAAGGTTGGCGATGTGCATGTCGTTGACGAAGGGCTGACCATCGAGTTGAACGGTGGCGATGACCGAACCATCGGCAATGCCGGGCAACCACTTTTCGGCAATTGCTGCGGGTGCTGATTCAGCAAGGAGCGGCGCGACTACAGCAACGGTCTCGACGAGCGGAGCTGGATACGCGTAGCGACCTGCTTCGGTCAGGATCGGAAGGAGGTCAATCTCATTCATTCCCATGCCGCCAAAGGCTTCGGGAACAGTAAGGCCAATCACACCCATTTCGGCGAGGGCGGCCCAGGTTGACGCGTCGCGACCCACGGTGTCGTCCCATGACCAGCGCACCTTTTCGGGCGGGCATTCATTGGCAAAGAATTCGGCGACTGCGTCGCGGAACAGCAGTTGATCTTCGGTGAAAGCGAATTGCATCTCGGCCTACTTCCGGGGCAGACCGAGCACACGCTCGGCGACGACGTTGCGTTGGATTTCATTGGTGCCGGCGTAGATCGGACCGCTGAGTGCAAACTCAAAGCCCTTCATCCACGCTCCCCCGTCGACGGCATCGGGTGAGGTTTCGATCAGTTCAGCGGTTGGGCCGAGCAAACGAAGTGCGGTCTCGTTGAGATTCACATCGAGTTCCGACCAGAAGATCTTCGTCAGACTCGAACGCGCACCTTGCGAAACGCCGTTCACCAAACCGGTGACATCGGCAAGGGTTGCGAGGCGATAAGCCTCGGCTTCCATCCATGACTGAGCAACATCGTCACGCATTGCAGCAACGCGTTCCGCATGTTCACCCGCAGCATTCTGACGCTTCCAAAGGTCGATGAGGCGATCGGCAGCGGCGCAGAAACGACCGGGCGAACGAAGCGTCAGGCCGCGCTCGGAAGAGGTGGTTGCCATGGCAACACCCCACCCTTCGTTCACGCCGCCCAAGACCAAATCATCAGACACAAACACATCGTCGAAGAACACTTCAGCGAAACCTTCATCGCCGTCGAGTCGTTCAACACCGCGGACGGTGACGCCATCTGCGTCAAGCGGAACCATGAGGTAGGTCATGCCGCTGTGACGCGCTGCTTCGGGATCAGTGCGGAACAAACCGAAGACCCAATTGCAGAACGCACCGCGTGTTGTCCACGTCTTTTGTCCGTTGATCACCCAACCACCGCGTTCATCGTCACGCGCTGCGCGGCTCTTGATGCCTGCGAGATCGGAACCAGCGTCGGGTTCCGACCATCCCTGACACCAGAGATCATCGGCAGCTGCCATACGCGGAAGGAACCGTGCTTTTTGTTCGTCAGTGCCGAACTCAAAAATGGTGGGAGCGAGGAGGAAGATACCGTTCTGGGTCACGCGCTGCGGACCACCGGCTCGGTAGTACTCCTCTTCGAAAATGAGCCACTCCCACAGCGATGCGCCACGGCCGCCGTATTCCTCGGGCCATGACACGACCGACCAACCGGCAGCGAACAGCTTCTTTTCCCACTCAACATGAAGGGCGAAGCCTTCGGCGGTATCGCCCGAGGGCAAACCGACGGGGACGTTGGCCTCGAGCCAGGCCCGGGCCTCAGCCCGGAAGGCCTCTTCGGCCGGTGTGAAGTTCAGATCCATGGGTACTCCGTGTAGGGGGAACAACCGCTCCGGAGGGGCGATCGTAGGCCCTCCATCAGTGATTGGTCAGGTTGGGCGGCAGCAGCGACGAACGTCACTCGACAGAGTGGGAGCAAAACCTGACGGGTCGTCAGGTTTTGTCGTACAGTCCTCTCCACGGGGACCAGCCCCGACACCAGCGCCCTCGAGGAGAGCCATGACCATCACCGCTCCCAATCCCGCTTCGGCCGACACCAAGCGCGTCATTCCGAAGATCGTTTCTGTCGATGACCACATCATCGAACCGGCCGATGTCTGGACGAGTCGCCTTCCCAAGAAGTACCTCGACGTTGGCCCTCGTCTTGAGCGCTTGCGCGTCGACAACCTCAAGTTCGACGGCATGAACTACTCGTTCGACATTGTTGGCAACAACAGCCCCGGTGGAAAGTTCGCCGACTTCTGGTGTTACGAAGACCTCAAGGTTCCCATGCGTCGAATCATCACCGCTGTTGGTTTCGACGTTGAAGACCGCACGATGCTTCCGGTCACGTATGAAGAAATGCGCAAGGGATGCTGGGATCAAACCGCTCGCCTTGAGGACATGGACGCAAACCACACCGAGGCTTCACTTTGCTTCCCCACCTTTCCTCGTTTCTGCGGACAGACCTTCGCCGAAGCCAAGGACAAGGAACTCGCCCTTCTTTGCGTACAGGCCTACAACGATTTCATGGTTGAAGAATGGTGTGGCGGTGCGGGCAAGGGTCGCCTCATTCCGCTCATCATCGTTCCGATGTGGGACGCCAAACTCGCCGCTGCCGAGATCTACCGCAACGCTGCACGCGGTGTGCACGCGGTGTGCTTCTCGGAAGTTCCGCACTTCCTCGGTCTGCCCACTATCCACTCGGGTGAATGGGACCCGTTCTTCCAGGCATGCAATGACACGCAAACCGTCATCAACATGCACATCGGTTCCTCCTCACGCATGCCGGCAACGTCACCCGACGCTCCCGCTGCCGTTCAGGCGACGCTGAGCTTCAACCAAGGCATGTCGTCGTTGGCCGACTGGATCTTCTCCGGCATCCTCCCCCGCTTCCCCGACATCACGCTGGCGTACTCCGAAGCGCAAATGGGCTGGATTCCGTACTTCCTCGAACGAGCACAAAACGTGTGGTCGGAATTCCGCGGCTGGGCATTCGACCCGGAGATCGTCACCGAACCGCCGGAGTTCTACTTCCGCCGTCAGGTCTACGCCTGCTTCTTCCGCGACAACTTC
This sequence comes from uncultured Actinomycetes bacterium, assembly GCA_937927725.1. GTDB lineage: Bacteria > Actinomycetota > Acidimicrobiia > Acidimicrobiales > Acidimicrobilacustridaceae > Acidimicrobilacustris. The sequence goes on along the minus strand of CALBSE010000032.1, from coordinate 53,268 downwards.
GGTCTGAAGAATCTTGAAGACATCGGCGTCGACAACGTCACGTTCGAAACCGATTACCCGCACTCGGACTCAACGTGGCCGCACACCGAACAATTCGTTCGCGAGATGGCCGTCGACCTCGACGACGAGACGCTCTACAAGATTGTTCGCGGCAACGCCATCAAGATGCTGCATCTCGATCTGGTCTGAGCAAGCAACAACCTGAACACTCCGATCGAGGGGGCTACGGTTCTTCCGTGGCCCCCTCGTCGCGTTCCCGCCAAAAGCGCTCGAGCACCCTGCGTGCCTACGGCCCGCCGTTCTGGCGCGACGTCATGTTCTGGATCGCCGCCGGCCTGTCACTTCTGGTTGGCGTCATCATCGTGGTTGCATTGTTCATGCTGCTCAGCACGCCTCGCACCGACGCCGGCTGGGCTTGGACGATCGGCCTTTTCGTGGTCGGCGTGTGGATTGGCTTCGTCGTACTTTCGCTCGGCCTCAATACCGCCCGTGGCGTCGAACGCGGAGCTCAAGAGGCCGATGCTGCTCGTGGCGATCGTCTCGAAGCGCATGGCCGCAAGGCCGGCAAAGTTGTCGGCACAGGGCTCGCCAAAGTCACGGGTCGATCGAAGAAGTCGGACCCCTCGTCATCCGAAACCGGAGAAACGAGGAGTGAGCCAAAACCAACGCTTGATGATGCTGCCCGATCACTGGGCATGATGGTTGGCCGCCGCCTCGACAGCCGGAAGGAAAAACCATGAGTCCCACTCGAATCACTCCAGATGAGTATCGAGTCAAACCAGGAATCAAGGTCGAACTCAGCAAGTGGTCGACGAGCGCAACCAATGGTTTCGAAGGCGACAAACAACAGGGCGCCGCGCTGCTCCCCTCACTTAACGAACAACTCGCCGATCTCCAAGCAATGCTCTATGCCGAGTCCAAACACAAAATGCTCATCATCTTGCAAGGCATGGATACCTCAGGCAAAGACGGAACCATCAAGCACGTGTTCCGCACGATCAATCCTGTTGGCGTAAAGGTCAAAGATTTCAAACGTCCGAACGATGTTGAACTCGCACACGATTATTTGTGGCGCGTGCATGAACACACACCCAGAAATGGCCGCATCGTCATCTTCAATCGCAGCCATTACGAAGATGTGCTCGTCGTACGTGTGAATGATCTTGTGCCAAAGCAGGTCTGGGAGCGCCGCTACGAACACATTCGCAGCTTCGAGCAGATGCTGGTCGACGAAGGTACGACCATCGTGAAACTCTTCCTCCACATCTCTAAAGATGAGCAACGAGCTCGCCTCCAAGAGCGGCTCGATAATCCCGCCAAGCACTGGAAATTCGAACACGGCGACGTCGCCGAACGCGCCCATTGGGATGCATATACAAAGGCCTACGAACAGGCGCTCTCAGAGACGTCAACGAAGAGCTCGCCCTGGTACGTCATTCCATCGGATCGCAAGTGGTACCGAAATCTTGTGATCTCTCAGCTACTCATTGACAAACTTGAAGCGCTGAACATGACCTATCCCGAACCGGCGATTGGCATCGAGAACATCGTCATCGACGGCTAGGTCTCATGATCGCAGAATTGCGATGACGCCCTTCACGATCAAGAACGCCGATACGACGCCAAACAGAACGACCATCACCTGTTGCCAGTGACTATCGAGCCATCGGTGCCAAATGCTCAGCAGTCGCTCTCGGCTCTTGGGTCGCGTCGTCAGGAACAGCACCGGCAGGAACTCCAGCAGTGACCCGATGACGGCGTAGAGCCCCACGGCGACCCATTTTTCGGCACCATGAAAGTGCTGCTGAACGATTTCACTGCCCGCCGCGTACGCCAGAACATTTGCCGGCAGGAACAGACCGAGCCCGAACGCCGTGATGACCGACATCGTGCCAACGCGATTCATCCACTTCGGCAAATCCTTCGGGCGCGTACTTCGCGACCGACGCAATTCGCGAAGAGCGAAGAAGCCCACGACAAGACCGATCGCCACATCAATCGCACCCAGCCACCAATGCTTGCGATGAGCCGAACCGGAATCGTGAACAACGCCACCGAGTACCACCAGCGCCGCACATGAGACACCAATTGAGACGATCCAACCAAATGCAGCAGCCCAGGACGTGCGCACTTTTTCCGACTCAGACATCATCACGACTGCGGCGATGATGAACAACGGCGAAATCGTCGTTGCGAGACCGAGGATCAGCAGATTGATACTCATAAGGGCTCCCGCACCGTTTGACTAGGGCTTCACACTACTGAGGTCTCGCCATCACGCGAATGAGGCACCCGAAGGTGCCCCATTCAAAGATTCCGATTGTTCGCAGCGGAAACGGCTTAGTGGAAACCTTCGACCGTTACGAGACGGGCCGATGCACGAGCAAGCGCCGCAATGGCTTCGTCGTCATCGCCGTTTTGCACTGCGGCCTGGGCCTTTTCCTGCGCCTTACGAGCACGCTCAACATCGATGGTTGAGGCCATCTCGGCAAGATCGGAAAGGATCTTCACGTGGTCATCACTGACCTCGATGAAGCCACCATGCACAGCGGCCTTTTCACTGCCACCTTCGGCGAGGGAAATCTCGACCGTACTGATGGCCAGTGCACCGACGAACGGCGCGTGTCCTGCGAGGAACGCGATATCGCCGCCACCCACGGTGCGCGCACGCACCATGGTGGCGTCACCCGAGAACAACGTGCGCTCGGGAGAAACGAGTTCGACGGCCAGAGGCATCAGGCGTTGGCCTCGAGTTCGCGTGCCTTGGCACGAGCGCTGTCGGCATCGCCGACGTTGAGGAACGCCTGTTCCGGAAGATCGTCGAGGTCGCCATTGACGAGCTGCTCGAACGAATCCACGGTGTCTTCGACAGGAACGAAGATGCCCGGCATACCGGTGAAGACCTCGGCCACGAAGAATGGCTGCGACAGGAATCGCTGCACCTTTCGGGCACGGTCGACGGTGATGCGGTCTTCTTCAGAAAGTTCGTCGAGACCAAGAATGGCGATGATGTCCTGAAGTTCCTTGTAACGCTGCAGAACTTCCTGCACGCGACGAGCAACGTCGTAGTGACGCTGACCGACGATCTCGGGAGCGAGAATCGTTGAGGTCGAGGCGAGCGGATCCACAGCCGGGTAGATGCCGAGCGAAGCGATCTGACGTGAAAGCTCGGTGGTGGCATCGAGATGGGTGAAGGTGGTGAACGGCGCCGGGTCGGTGTAATCGTCGGCGGGCACGTACACGGCCTGCAGCGAGGTAATCGAACGACCACGGGTTGAGGTGATGCGCTCCTGCAGCTCGCCCATTTCGTCGGCCAGTGTGGGCTGGTAACCCACGGCCGATGGCATACGACCGAGAAGGGTCGATACCTCGGAACCGGCCTGCACGAAACGGAAGATGTTGTCGACGAACAACAACACGTCCTGGTTCTGCACGTCACGGAAGTACTCCGCCATGGTGAGAGCCGAAAGCGCAACACGGAGACGAACGCCCGGGGGCTCATCCATCTGGCCGTAGACCAGAGCGGTCTTGTTAATAACGCCGGACTCCTGCATTTCGATCCAGAGGTCGGTTCCCTCACGGGTGCGCTCGCCCACACCGGCGAACACCGACACACCACCGTGCTGCGAAGCAACGCGGTTGATCATTTCCTGGATGAGAACGGTCTTGCCCACACCAGCACCACCGAACAGGCCGATCTTGCCACCTGAGAGGTACGGGGTGAGAAGGTCGATGACCTTGATGCCGGTCGGGAAGACCAGCGCCTTGGGCTCGAGGGTGTCGAACGCCGGCGGTTCGCGGTGGATTTCCCAACGCTCAACGTTGGCGTCGGTGAGCGGGGAATCGAGGGGCTCGCCGATGACGTTGAACACGTGACCAAGCACAGCGTCGCCAACCGGAACGGTGATACCGCGGCCGGTGTTGCGCACTGGCGTGCCACGACGAAGACCATCGGTCGGCTTCATGGTGACGACACGAACTCGGCTGTCGCCGATCTGCTGAGCAACCTCTGAGACAACGACGGTGTCGACACCGTCAACGCTCACGGTCATCTCGAGTGCCGTGTTGATCTCGGGAAGAGATCCACGCGGAAACTCCACGTCGACCACGGGGCCGGCGATGGCGACGACTCGGCCGTCTTTCAGGTTGGTGGGATTCTCGGTGACGGTCATCGTGGGATGGGTCTCCTGTGTGTGGCGAACGGGTGGTTCGGACTGGCTCGTCGATTAGTGAATCGACGGAGTGTGGTCAGTGCGGTCAAGGTGGACAGGGAAAGCGTGCGCAGGTTCGAGATGCGACGGAATGAGTTCGTGTGCCGAACCCTTGTCGGCCGACATTGCTTCGGCGCCGCCAACGATTTCCATGATCTCGGTGGTGATGGAGTCCTGACGAGCACGGTTCATAATGCGGCTGAGCGTGGTCTTCAATTCTTCGGCGTTCTCGGTCGCGGCCTTCATTGCTCGCTGACGTGATGCGTGCTCGGAAGCTGAGGCATCGAGAAGCGCAGAGAACAAACGTGACTCGAGATAGCGCGGAAGGATCTCGTTGAGAATGCCAGTCGGCGACGGTTCGTATTCGAGATCAGCCGACGGACCATCGGCTTCGGTGACCTCGGGAACCTCAAGCGGAAGGAAGCGACGGAGCACTGCCTGCTGCGTACCTGCAGAAAGGAAACGGGTGTAGGCAAGATCAACTGACGCGAGCTGACCGGTTTCGTAGCGACGACGAATCGTTGCTGCAATGTCGCGAGCGTTGTCGTACACCGGCTGATCGGTGACACCTTCGAACTCGGCGTCGACAGTGAGGCCACGGAAACGGAAGTGCTTCAGTGCCTTCTTGCCAACAGCGATGATCGAGTACTCACGGCCTTCGGCACGAGCAGTCTCGATGGCGCGCTCGGCGAGACGCAACACATTGGTGTTGTAGCCACCGCACATACCGCGGTCGGAGGTGATGACAACAAACGCTGCAGTGTTTGCATCGGGGTTGTCACGAAGCAGTGGGTGTTCCTTCGCCGCACCTGCGCGAAGCAGGTCGACGATCACTGATGTGATCTCGTCGCTGTAGGGACGCGCTGAAGACGCGCGGTCCTGGGCTTTCACGACACGAGTGGCCGCAATGAGCTCCATGGCGCGCGTGATCTTCTTCGTTGACTCGACGCTCTTAATGCGTCGACGAAGGATCCGCTCCTGACCACCAGCCATGACTCAGTCCTCGTTGGATCCGGCAGCGGCGGTTTCGGTCGGTGCAAATTCTTTGGTGAAGGTTTCGACAGCGCCCTTGAGTGCGTCGGGAAGTTCACCAGTCGAACGAATCTCATCGAGAATCGATCCGTAACGACCACGCATGAAGTCGAGAAGATCGGCTTCGTAGCGCTTGACATCGCCAACCGGAATCGAGTCGGCGTAACCGTTCGCACCAGCGAAGATGACGACGACCTGTTCTTCAACCGGCATTGGCGAGTTGAGGTTTTGCTTGAGCAGTTCGACGAGGCGGTAACCGCGCTCGAGCTGTGCCGCCGAAATCTTGTCGAGTTCGGAACCGAAGGTTGCGAACGCTTCGAGTTCACGGAACTGCGCAAGGTCGAGCTTGAGCGAACCGGAGACCTTCTTCATGGCCTTGATCTGAGCGTCGCCACCCACGCGAGACACCGAGATGCCTACGTCGACAGCCGGACGAACACCGGACTTGAAAAGATCGTCCTGCAGGTACACCTGGCCATCGGTGATCGAAATCACGTTGGTGGGGATGTACGCCGAGACGTCGCCAGCCTTGGTTTCAATAACCGGAAGGGCGGTGAGTGAACCGGCTCCAAGAGCGTCGGAAAGCTTTGCCGCACGCTCGAGAAGACGGGAGTGGAGGTAGAAGACGTCGCCGGGGTATGCCTCGCGGCCCGGCGGGCGACGAAGAAGGAGCGACATCTGACGGTAGGCCTCGGCCTGCTTGGAAAGATCGTCGTACACGATGAGGCTGTGTTCGCCGTTGTCCATCCAGTGCTGGCCAATTGCGCAGCCAGCGAACGGTGCGAGGTACTTGAACGGCGCCGGGTCGGAGGCCGGAGCCACCACGACGACGGTGTAGTCCATGGCGCCGTATTCGGTGAGCGTGCTTACGGTCTGCGCAACGGTCGATGACTTCTGACCAATGGCGACGTAGATGCACTTCACGCCAAGACCCTTTTGGTTCAGGATCGTGTCGATGCACACCGTGGTCTTGCCGGTCTTACGGTCGCCGATGACGAGTTCGCGCTGTCCACGACCGATTGGGGTCATGGCGTCGATGGCCTTGATGCCAGTCTGCAGCGGTTCGTGCACAGGCTTACGACCGGTAATACCAGGAGCCTGAATTTCCATACGACGCTGAATCGAGCCAACGATTGGGCCCTTGCCGTCGATGGGTTCACCGAGAGCGTTCACGACGCGGCCGAGAAGCGCATCGCCAACCGGCATCGAAAGAATGCGGCCGGTGGCACGCACCGGGGCTCCTTCTTCTACCGCAGCGGCGTGTTCAGCATCGCCGACGATAACGGCGCCGATGGAGTCCTCGTCGAGGTTGAGAGCGAGACCAACCGTGCCGCCTTCGAACTCGAGGAGTTCGTTGACGCCCACGTCGGGAAGGCCCGACACGCGGGCGATACCGTCGCCCACTTCGAGCACTCGGCCGACCTGCGTCGACTCGAGTTCAGGTTTGAATCCCGCCAGGTTCTTCTGGAGGGCGGCGGTGATGTCGCCGGTGTTGATGGTGAGTTCAGCCATTACAGGATCCTCTGATCTCAGAACGATTCACGGAGTTGGGACAGACGCTGACGCACAGAACCGTCGATGACGGTGTCGCCGATCTGGGTGACGATGCCACCGAGGACGCTGGGGTCGACATCGACCACGACCTCGATCTGCTTGCCGGTCTTCTTCGCCAAAGCGGCGGCGAGACGGGACTTTTGTTCGTCGGTCAGTGCGACCGCCGAACGAACCTGCGCAACAACCTTGTCGCCGGTTGCAGCGTTACGAGCAAGCATGCTGTCGACGATGATCGGCAGGTCGCGCACTCGACCATTGGTGATGGCGGTGGACACCAACGAAATGGTGAGTGCATGTGCTTTGCCTTCGAGCAGATCTTGAACAACCTGCGCGCGGAGTTCGGCGGGAAGGTGCGGATCAGAAAGCGTGTTGCGCAGTTGGTCGTTGCCTTCGATGGTGCGCGAAACACGGAAGAGTTCGTCGAGCACCTCGTTGCCCGAGCCTTCGGCCCGGACAAGTGAAAGGAATGCGTCGGCGTAGAGCTCGGTACGGTCGCTCATGAGCCTGCCCCCACACTGTTGATGTAGCTATCGATGAGTTGGGTTTGCGTTGCCGAGTCGAGGCTGTTGGCAACGACCTTTTCGGCAGCACCAAGTGCGAGTACTCCGATTTCGGCTTGCAGATCCGACGTGGCTTGCAGCTTGGCGGCTTCGGCATCGGCAAGACCGCGTGCCTTGAGGTCGGCGGCGTCGGTGCCGGCTCGACTGATGATCTGCGCCTTCACCGTTTGTGCATCGGTACGAGCACTGGCGATGATGCGCTGACGTTCGCCGGCAGCGTTAGCAATGTTCGATTCAACTTCGGCCAACTTGGCTTCGGCCGCTGCGCGAGTGTCCGCAGCAGAGGTGACCTCATTGCGGATGCGATCGATGCGACCGTTCCACATGGCCTTGACCGGTCCGAGACCTTTCCAGAAGAACAAACCAACGATGATGAGGAAGGAAATCGTTCCCCAGATGACCTCGTTGATATCGCCCGGAATGATGAAACTGTTTTTGTGCTCTACGGCGAGAAGAAGTGAGTTCATGTGTCAGTCCTCTCAGTTCTGGCCGGCGGCGTTGACATAGTCCTCGACGATGCGGCCCTGGGCGGCACGGTCGAGAGGCTTTTGGATAACGGCTTCGGCAGCACCAACGGCGATGTCAGTGATGGAGCCAGTGAGTTCACTGCGGGCACGGGCCTTCGCGTCGGCGATTTCCGCTGCCGCCTCGGCTCGGGCTGCGGCCACTTCGGCCTCGGCAGCGGCGATCTGTGTGCGACGTTCGGCATCGCCTTCGGCCCGTGAGGCCTCGAGGATGGCAACCGCCTCGACGCGAGCACCGGCCAGACCGGCCTCGTACTGCTCGAGCTTGGCGACGCGCTCGGTCTCGGCTGCTTCGGCGGCGGCGAGATCGTCACGAACTTTGTCGGTGCGACCATCCATCACCTTGGTGATGCGCGGGAGCAGAACGAACTTCATCAGCGCCCACAGCGCGATAAAGAAGATCGCTGCCCAGAACATCTCATTGACGGTGGGGAGGATCGGGTTCTTGACCGTTTTGGCCTCACCAGCAGCCTGACCGAGCAAGTTGTCGGCAGTTGTGGTTGCGGCCTCAGTAGCCAGTACCAGAATCGAAGCGAGCACGTGGAACTCCTTGGAGCGTGCGTCGTGGACAGAAAAGAAACTGCTTCAGTACAAAGAATCCGTTTGGGCGTCACCTGCCCCGCCGAAGCGGGGACAGGTGCGCAACACCCAAAAGGAGGATCAGACGAACTTCAGAAGAATGAAGACAACGAAGCCGATGAGGGCAAGGGCTTCGGTGAATGCGATACCGAGGAACATGGTGGTACGCACCATGCCGGCGGCCTCTGGCTGACGAGCCATGGCCTGGACTGACTGGCCTACGAGGTAACCGATGCCAATGCCTGGGCCGAGGGTCGCGAGACCGTAGGCAAGGCCGGCGTAACCAGCAGCCGAGATCGACTTCTGATCGGCGGCGGTAAGTGCTGCTTCTGCAGCGGTTGTGGCTTGCGCAAGGATGCTCATTGGTGATTGCTCTCCTGTTGTGGGTGTTGCGCCTCCGGCGAGCCCCGGTGACGACAATGGTTGCGGTGGAGCGGATGCTCCGGTTGCGATCTTGGAATCAGTGCTCCGCGTGCATCGAGCTACCGATGTACACCGAGGCGAGAATGGTGAAGATGTAGGCCTGAAGGAAGGCCACCATGATTTCGAAGCCGGTAAGGCCAACGAGCATCAGGAATGAGAACGGCAACACAGCGAGAAGCAGTGATGCTCCCCACAAGGTGATGCAGAGAACGGTGAAGGTCACAAGAAGAATGTGACCCGCAAGCATGTTGGCGAAAAGTCGAACGGCCAGCGAGAACGGCCGCACGATGAACGTCGAAAGAAGTTCGATCGGGACCACGAGCGGCAAAAGCGCCTTCGGCACACCCGCCGGAGCCACCGAGTTCCAGAAGTACTTAAGACCCTGGTGTTTGATGCCCACGGCGATGAAATACACCCACGTGAGAAGCGCAAGCACGGCGGGACCAGCCATGCGGGCGTTACCGGGCATATGGAAGAACGGGATGACCTCGAAAATGTTCGTGATCAGGATGAAGAAGAACAACGACGCGAGGAAAGGAAGGTAACGAAGGCCGTCGGGACCAATGGTTTCGACGATGATTCCGTCGCGGATGAAGCCAACTGCGCTTTCCACAAGGTTGCGGGAACCCTTCGGTGCATTCGTGGCGGGCTCAAGCGTCTTCTGTCGACCAGCGACAAGGAAGAGCACTGTGGTCGCGACCAAGGCCACCAAGTTGATGAGGGCGATTTTGTTGAACCCGTACCAAGAGTCCGTCGGACCGAAAAGGTTCGGCCATTCGACGAGGTTCTCGATCGGTGGAAACTCGAGTCCGAAAATCACTTGGAGGTCGACTCCTTCGAAGCAGGTGTGGGCTTAAGCCCGGGGTAAGCGATGGAAAGGGAGACACGCTTCATCTCCCAGAACAACAGACCGAGGTGGGTCACAACGATGGTGATGCCGAGTGGCACCAGCTCAACCCACGAGGCTGTCCGGACGAGCCAGATAGCCAGAAAAATCAAGGACAAACGAATCAGATAACCGAAGAGCGCTGCGCCCATGACGAATCCCGGAGAGATTCGCCCGGCCCAGGTCAGCATCGCAGCGGCAAGCACGAAGTTCGCCAGAACGATCGCCAGACCATAGGCGGTCGAGAGAGCACCGTGGACACCCCAGATGAAACCGAAGGAGATGATGAGAATCGGCCCAATAATTGCGGCCTTTTTCACCATGTCGCGAGCGATCATCGCTTCGGGCGCATCGCCAGTCACATGCGTCGGAGATGTCATCGTCGCGCCCATGGACCATTCGCTTCGTGCTGCTCCATCTCAGAGCGATATGTGAAATAGATCTTCGTCACGGCACCGATGAGGCCGAGGACGCCAAAGGTGATCGTCAGAATCGGAACTGTTCCGAACAAGCGGTCAAGTCCGTACCCAATGGCCGCGAGTAACAACGGCGAAAAGACGAGCTCATAGCCGCCCGTGGTTCGACCCATTTGCTGTGTGAGTTCGCGACGCTGCGAAATCTTCACCGCGCACCTTGGTGTGTCGGAGGAGTAGTGGACCGATCGACAACACCGAAACTTGCGCGTCGCTGACCTTGTGAAACTGCGCACAAGGTAGGCGCGCCGTTAATTTTCCGCAACTTTTCCCTTCGCCTCGTCTGGGGTCGGGGCCGGAGCACCAAACGCAAGTGGTCCGGTGGCTTCAGATGCATCCAGACCGGCTTTCCGTCGAGAGTCCCTGGCCTCGTCTCGCGCGAGGCGTCGGCGTTCAAGGCGCACTCCCGGATGCAGGATCGTAAAGAGCGACAAAAGAATGGCGGCGATGCCGAAAGGGACAATCCCATCACCCGATCCGCTGTAAATCGGCCAAAGGACGAAGCCGCTGAGCAGAGCGGTCCAGGTCCAGAGGATGAACACGCTTCGGCGATGTCCGTGCCCAAGGGCCATGAGGCGATGGTGAAGGTGGCCCTTATCGGCATTGGAAATGCCGCTACGGGATCGGGCCCTCCTGATGATGGCGAACAACGTGTCGATGACCGGCACACCGAGGATGACCAGCGGAATAAGCAGCGGAGCAAAGAAGAAGAACGAGCTTCCGGAATAGGAGCGATCGGTACGCCCACCGACAACCATTGTCGATGCCGCCATCAATAACCCGAGCAAGAGTGCTCCGACGTCACCCATGAAGATTTTGGCGGGATGAATGTTGTGGGGAAGAAATCCGATGCACGCGCCAAGCGCAACGATCGCCACGAGCGGACCCACGTTGCCCGCGGCTAACAGCCCCTCGCCGCCGAGTTCGTGGGCATAGAGAAAGAACGTCGCTGCGGCGATGGCAACAATGCCGCCGGCAAGCCCGTCAAGGCCGTCGATGAGATTGATGGCATTGGCCATTCCGACCACCCACACGACCGAGATCAAGTACGACCAATCGGTGGAAAGTACGAAGACGCCTGCGAACGGAATCCGGAACACGAGAATTGAGATGCCAGAAATCACCAACACACTTGCGGCAACAACAATGCCCGCAATTTTTGCTGGCGCGGAAACTTCTTTTAGATCATCGATGACACCAACAACCGCAATGACGATTGCCGCGAGTACCAACCCGAGCGGTTCGGTGCTGCCGTTAAAAACAACGTCGAACGACCCCATGCACCACGCAGTGAACATTCCGGCGAGGACACCAAGCAGCATTGCAACGCCGCCGAGCGTTGGCGTTGGTCGTTCATGCACATGTCGCGCATCGGGACGAACAACCGCGCCAATTCGGAATGACAAACGTCGAACTCCGAACAGCGTCACAAAAGTCGTGACGGCAACGACCGCCAAGACAATTGCGTATGCGCCGATGCTCGGCACGGTGTCGAAGACTCCCCGACTCAGCCGTAAGGGGTGAAGTTGGCGCAAAGCGCAGCGACATCAGCGCGCACTGCGGCGACGGCTGCATCGTCGGCACGCCCGCGAAGCGCACGAGCAATCAACGCAGCGATTTGCGCCATTTCCGGTTCCGTCATTCCCTGCGTCGTAACTGCGGGGGTACCGATACGCACACCGCTCGTAACGAATGGCGAACGAGGATCGTCGGGAATGGTGTTTTTGTTCAGCGTGATGCCGGCGAGGTCAAGAACTGCTTGCGCTTCTTTACCCGTGAGTTCGGCGTCGAAGCCGCGCAGATCAACCAAGCAGAGATGGTTATCGGTTCCGCCCGAAACCAAACGGAATCCTTCTTTGGCGAGCGATTCGGCAAGTGCTGCAGAGTTCTTCACAATCTGCTGCGCGTAACCCTTGAACGACGGATCGGCTGCCTCGCGGAACGCAACTGCCTTTGCCGCAATTGCATGCTCAAGCGGTCCGCCCTGCAGACCAGGGAACATCGCCTTGTCGATTGCCGCAGCATGTTCAGCGCGACTGAGGATGCAACCGCCGCGTGGGCCACGCAACGTCTTATGCGTCGTGAACGTAACGACGTCGGCGTACTCGACAGGATTGGGATGCACACCACCGGCAATGAGACCAGCGATATGCGCAGCATCAAACATGAGCAACGCGCCAATTTCATCGGCGATTTCACGAATCGGAGCTGGATCGATGATGCGCGGATAGGCGGTCGCACCAGCGATGATCATCTTTGGACGTTCACGCAATGCGGTCTCGCGCATTTGGTCCATGTCGATTCGTTCGTCAGATGGCGTGACGCCGTAGGCGACGAAGTTGTAAAAGCGGCCAGAAATATTGACCGGCGAGCCGTGGGTGAGATGCCCACCGTGATCGAGGCTGAGACCCATGACAGTGTCGCCCTGCTCAAGAAGAGCCAGGTACACACCCAGGTTTGCGTTGGCGCCTGAGTGGGGCTGCACGTTGGCATGCTCTGCACCGAAAAGTTCTTTCACGCGGTCACGAGCGATGTCTTCGATCTCGTCGACGATTTCGTTGCCGCCGTAGTACCGCTTACCGGGATAGCCCTCGGAGTACTTGTTAGTGAGGACAGAGCCGGTGGCTCGCATCACTGCGGGAGACGAGAAATTCTCGGACGCGATCAGCTGCAGCGTGGTGTTCTGACGTTCGACCTCGGAATCGATGAGTCCAAAAATGGTGTCGTCGTTGTCAGCGGGCCAGGGCATGGCAGATCTCCTCGTGCGGTGTGGAATGGATCGTAGTGCTCCCCCTTCGGACGCCGACCCGCTCGGCGGGTACGTTGCCCGCTATGGCCACAGACCTCGATCCCCGTCTCCCGATCATCGTTGGCACCGGACAGGTGATGATCCGCGATGCGTCCACAGAGCCGCTCGAGCCCGCCGAACTCATGGCCGAAGCCTTGCGCCGTGCCGAGACCGACAGCGGAGGAACGGGCCTTCTGACCGGCGCCGATCAAGTACTGACGGTCAGCGAGTTGTCGTGGAGGTATCGAAACCCGGCGCTCGCCATCGCCGAGCGCATTGGCGCGTCGCCCCGACGTCTCGCCACGTCAGTCGTCGGCGGAAACTTGGCCGGAGTTATGGTCGCCCGCGCCGCGGCCGACATTCAGGCGGGCATCGCCGATGTGATCGTCATTTCCGGTGGCGAAGCAACCCGGACCCGATCCCGGCTTCGGAAGGCCGGCATCGAACCCGAATGGTCAACCCAACCCGACTCGATTGGGGAGCCCGAAGCCATCGGCGATCTTCGACCCCTCGTGAACGAGGTCGAGAATGCTCGCGGCGTTCGCTTGCCCGTGCATGTGTACCCATTGTTTGAAGTGGCGCTTCGCGCTCGGCTCGGACTCAGCGTCGACGATCACATCAACCGGATTGGTTCCTTGTGGTCAGCGTTTTCAGACGTTGCGGCAACGAATCCCAACGCTTGGCTCCGGACTCCCCTCTCAGGCTCAGAGATCACGACTGCCTCGACCAAGAACCGAATGATCGCGTGGCCGTACACAAAGCGACTGTGCTCGAACAATCAGGTTGATCAGGGTGCCGCAGTCATCATTACTTCGGTTGCCGCCGCCGAACGCGCTGGCGTTCCTCGCGACCGATGGGTCTTCCTTCACGCGGGTACCGAAGCGATCGACCACTGGAACGTTTCGAATCGCGTCGACCTGTGTTCGTCACCCGCGCTTCGCACTGCTGGACGCGATGCGTTTGCACTTGCCGGCGTTACCCCCGACGACATTGCCCACATCGACCTGTATTCATGCTTCCCCGCTGCGGTGCAGATCGGCGCGATTGAACTCGGACTCATTCCCGCAGCTGATACGAATGGTGCGGGATGGGGAGGCGTTGGCGCAACCCGCCCACTCACGGTCACTGGCGGCATGACATTCGCTGGCGGTCCACTCAACAACTACCCGACGCACGGTCTTGCAACGATGGTCGAGACATTGCGCAGCGATGCCGGCGCTCTGGGGCTTTGCACCGCAAATGGTGGTTACACGACGGAACACGCGGTGCTTATCGCTTCAACCGAACCACCATCGGCCGGTGCCTACCGCTACTCAAATCCGCAAGCCGAAGTTGATGCGCTTCCGAGCGTTGCATTCGACGACTCTTGGACAGGGGCGGTCACCATTGAGAGCGCGACAGTCGTGTTTGAAGATGTTCCGACCCATGCACTGATTGCAACGAGAACACCAGACGGTCAGCGATCGTGGGGCATGTCCACCGACGCCCACTTCATGGACGCCGCAATGACCACAGAACTCGTTGGCACGCGAGCGCAACGCTCCGCAGATGGAACCGTTGTAATCGGCTGAAGCAGTTGACGGCTTAGTCGTCGCTCAAGTTCGCTTTTAAGCGAGCAGCAAGCAGCGCGTGTACCCGCTCTTCGGCCTTCGGCATTTCACTCAAGAGTTTCTGGAACGCCTTCGTGTCGAACGCAAGCAGTGCCATTGGCGTGGTGGCAACGACTGTTGCCGTGCGCGGCCGACGATCGATGAGCGACATTTCGCCGACCATCGAACCTGGGCCCAAGGTGACGAGATGCTCCTCGCCTACGAAGACCTCCGCTTCACCCGATTCGATGACGTAACACTCTTGCCCGACCCGACCCTGATCGATCAAAAGCTCCCCGGCCTCGATCTCGACGTCATCGGCCAATTCGGCCACACGATCAAGTTCTGCGTCGCTGAACCCCTCGAAGAAGGCCAAACCTCGAAGCCGAGACGCCCCGTTGACTGCCTTCTTTCGCTTTCCGAACATAATTCCCACCTTTCGGCATGGACGGGTGCCCCCGTCCGCGACGATGGTAGGCGCAACCCGCTTCATCTGACCGGAGGAATTCATGGTCTCGGAAATCTTTGACCCCACTGCATGGCGCCAAGTCCCCGGTTTTGAGGACTTCACCGACATCACCTACCACCGCGCCGTTGATCAGGGAACGGTGCGGGTGGCCTTCAATCGCCCCGAGATCCGAAATGCATTTCGACCGCAAACTGTCGATGAGCTCTACCGGGCGCTCGACCATGCGCGGATGTCGAGTGACGTCGGGTGCGTGTTGCTCACCGGCAATGGTCCATCACCACGAGATGGCGGATGGGCGTTCTGCTCGGGTGGCGATCAACGGATTCGGGGCAAGGACGGCTACAAGTACGCCGACGGAGAGACCGCCGACACAATCGATCCCGCACGAAGCGGTCGACTCCACATCCTTGAGGTGCAGCGACTCATTCGATTCATGCCCAAGGTCGTGATCTGCGTTGTTCCCGGTTGGGCTGCCGGTGGCGGCCACAGCCTTCACGTTGTGTGCGATCTCACTCTTGCCAGTGCGGAACATGCGAAGTTCAAACAAACCGATGCCGATGTCGCCAGTTTCGATGGTGGATTCGGTTCGGCATACCTCGCTCGTCAGGTCGGACAGAAATTCGCTCGCGAGATTTTCTTTCTAGGTCGCGAATACAGCGCCGAGCAGATGTTCCACATGGGCGCAGTGAACGAAGTTGTTCCTCATGCCGATCTCGAAAAGGTTGCGCTCGAGTGGGCGGCGATGATCAACGGCAAGAGCCCAACGGCACAACGGATGTTGAAGTACTCGTTCAACCTCATCGACGACGGGCTCGTTGGCCAGCAGATCTTCGCTGGCGAAGCGACGCGTCTTGCATACGGCACCGATGAAGCCGCCGAAGGTCGCGATTCGTTCCTCGAAAAGCGCGACCCCGATTGGTCGAGCTATCCGTGGCACTTCTGACCTGCGGTCCGCGGCACTTCTGACCTGAAGTCAGCCGCATTTCCGAACAGGCGATCTCAGGTCGCAACGACGATAACGACACCGATAAGCGCGAACGCAGCGCCGATCCATTGCTCGCGCTCCAATCGCTCATGATGCACTTGACGCGCAAGCACAAGCGTCATGACGGGGAACATTGACGCCAATGCAGCAACAACCGGCAGCGACCCCGTCTGCGTTGCTACGCCATAGAACGTCACAGCGAGCACATCACCCACTCCAGAAACCGCGATCATCGGGAACACTGACGTTGCCGGTCGTCGCGGCGCCCGTGTCGCCACGACAGCCCCAATCAGCACAATCGGGTAGACGACTCGCATGATGAGCAACGTCGAATACGCGCTGTGTTCGCTCCCGTTAGCGACCGCGAGTAACGAGATGCCGATTCCCAACGCTGCACCGAGAGCCAAAAGAATCGGACGATGACCACCTGTGCGGAAATCTCGAATATGCGGTCCGCCAGCGAGGATTACACCTATAACCGCAACCGCAATTCCTATCGATTGCAGAAGTCCAGGACTCTCTCCCCGCAAGAAACCAGCGGCAACTGGGACAAGCACAGACGTGCTGGCAATCGGCGCAACCACGCCCATCGGTCCAGTTGCTAGTCCCCGATAGAGAGACACGATGCCGATCGAACACGACACTCCAGCAACAGCACCCCAGACCACCACCGTCGAATCAAAGGCCAAATCACCACTGATGATGGCAATGACGGAAATGACGGGAAGCGCAATAAGACTCGACCACAGCAACACCGTCGTTGATGGCGACTTCTTCGAGGCTGTGCCACCGCAGAAATCGGCGGTTCCCCAAAGAACTGAGGACATCAGAGCGAGAACGATCGGCATGTCAGTTTCCTCGTCTCACGACGAGTGCTCGATCTCGACCGGCAAGGTCGGCATGCGTTTCGATCCCCACGAAACCAAACGAACGTGCGAGTTCCGAAGCTGTTTCGAGTTGAAGCGGATCCATCTCAAGAATGAGAACTCCGCCGGGGCGAAGCCAAGACGGCGCATCTTCAAGAATCGTTCGAATGTCATCGAGTCCGTCAGCGCCGGCGAACAACGCCTGCTGCGGTTCCCACTCACGAACGATGTCTTCGACCTCATCATCGGTTGCGATATAGGGCGGATTACTGACAATCACATCGATCGATGCGAGAAGCTCGGCAGGAAGCGCACCGAACCATGAGCCTTCGGCGATCTGCACTCGTGTCGCAGCGCGACCGATACCAATGAGATTTGAGCGAGCAACAACGAGCGCGTCCGCCGATACATCGGTGATCCAGACCTGGGATCGTTCAACTTCTACCGCTATCGAAAGTCCGATTGCGCCCGAACCTGTTCCCAGATCGACCGCAACCGGCCGATCGTTCCCCGCTGAACGCATCGCCTTCAACGCATCGATAGCAAGACCCGCAACCATTTCCGTTTCGGGGCGTGGGATAAGCACACGGCGATCGACGAATAAGTCAAGCGTTCGGAATCCCCAGCGGCCGAGCACGTATTGCAACGGTTCACCGGCGAGTCGACGCTCAACCATGAGGTCGTGAAAATGCATTCCACGCTCAGTGACATTCTCATCAAGGCCGAGCACATACTCCGGTCCGTCAAAACCAGCGGCTCGCTCGATGATCCAACGTGTTTCGCTAGCTGGGGAATCGGAAATGGCAGAGAGCCGAGCCTCGGTTTCGGCCGCGACTTCACGCCAGGTGATCGTGTTGTCGCTCATACGTCGCGTTCACGGAGTTGCGTCGCGCGTTCATCGGCAACGAGCGCATCAACGACATCATCGAGTTCTCCACCGAGCACTTTGTCGAGCTTGTAGAGCGTCAGACCGATGCGGTGATCGGTAAGGCGATTTTCTTTGAAGTTGTAGGTGCGGACTTTTTCTGAACGTCCGCCACCGCCGGTCTGCGCTTTTCGAGCACCAGATGCTTCAGCGGCCTGCTTTTCCTGCTCTGCCTGGAGCAACCGACTGCGGAGAACTCTCATCGCCTTCTCGCGATTTTGAATCTGGCTTTTTTCGTCCTGCATGGCGACCACGACACCAGTCGGGATGTGCGTAATGCGCACCGCCGAGTCGGTGGTATTCACCGACTGACCGCCAGGGCCAGACGACCGATAAACGTCGATACGCAATTCGTTCGGATCTAGCACCACATCGACGTCATCGGCTTCAGGGAGCACGGTGACCGTTGCGGAAGAAGTATGAACGCGCCCTTGGCTCTCGGTGACGGGCACTCGCTGCACGCGGTGCACGCCACCCTCATGTTTCATCTTCGACCAGACGCCGTCGCCGGCGAGTCGGAACGTCACGTCTGAATAGCCCCCGAGATCGGACACCTGCGCATCCATGATCTCGAACTTCCAGCTCTGCTTGGTCGCAAAACCGCGATACATCTCAAAAAGATCTCGAGCGAAAAGGTTTGCTTCTTCTCCACCCTCAGCACCGCGAAGTTCGACAATGACATTGCGACCGTCGTTTGGATCTTTGGGAAGAAGCAGAACTTTGATTTCTTCGTCGAGTCGCTCGATCGCAGCTTCGGCCGAATTGATCTCATCGCGAAGCATTTCTCGATCGGCGCCGTCCGAATCGGTAAACATCTCTCGAGCTGCAGAAAGGTCCTCGGTTGCTTGACCGAGCTCGCGCAACCGAGCAACGAGTTCACCAAGATCGCGGTACCGGCGGTTGAGTTCGGCGTAGCGCTTCTGATCAGAGATCATCGCTGGATCGGCAAGCGATCCTTCGATCTCGGTGTATTCGCGTTCGAGATCAGGGAGTCGTTCGAGCATGCTCATGATGCAGTCTCGCGGTCTCGCCACTCACCCGACAGCCCGATGACTTGAGCAGGCCCAATAAGGCGTTCCGCAAGGCGTCGTGTGGCCGGGTGATCATCACGTTCGGGGACAACAATCACGACACGAGCCTCAGGATCGTTCAGTGCGCGAGCATCGGCGGCTGTTGGCACCACGTCGAGATCAATGCCCACCGAGCACGCAACCACAATGGGCTGACCTTCGAGATCACGACCGACAGCGATAGAGGCACCAACGTCTTTCACACTGTCACGCGGCGTTGGCGGTTCGACGGGAACGAGTTCCTTCGCACTGATGAGGTGCGGGTCTTGCAACAGTCGCCATCGCAACCAGCCTTCCGGTGCAAGCCGCCGAAGCGGATGGGCTTCTGCATCGGCGCGTCGAACAGCGTCGACGCTGGCAATAACTGATTCAAGCGCCTGCGCGGTCGGAAGGTTTCCGTGGACCATCGTGAAGGCCTCGCGATCATGGCGGCCCACCCCGACCTCGAGTCGGGTTCCTTCAGTCGACTCAACCACGCGAGCAATTTCTAAACCGCGAAGTTCGCCCCGAATTTCGCCGTGCTCCACCGTCACTTCGACACCAGCATCAATCAGCATGCCGATGAGTTCGCGTGCCGCCGCCGATGGCTCGACCAGAGCGGGAATGGTGGCTGGAACCGCGGGAACGAGCGAACGACCGTCAATACGCCACACCGTTGGTCCGTTGCGAAATTGTTCCGCACGGCGCGCAACGATTCCTGAAGTTTCCAGCGATTCCGCCATCACGTGCAGCGCGTCGAGACCTTCACGATCCGCGAGCACCATCGCAGGCCCAAGGCTTCGAACCGCGCCGTCGTCAAGCAAGCACCATGCGGTCGTTGTTGCGCGCACAAGCGCACCACCCGGGAAGGGAGTGACACGAAGGTCAGACCCGTCGACATTCGACGCGTCAGCAACGAGTGCACGCGCTTTCGCTGCGAGCAGACGAGTTCGTTGATCTGGATCGAGGGGCACGGTCGGCTCCTGACCGCGCAGTGGCTCGGTGGTGCCGCTATTTGCGGCGCTTGCCGTACCGCTTCTCGAACTTCTCGATGCGGCCGCCGGTATCAACCAGCTTCTGCTTACCCGTGTAGAAGGGATGGCACTCGTTGCAGAGTTCCGAGGTGAGCTCGGCCTTCGTGGAGCGCGTGGTGAAGGTGTTCCCACAGGAACACTTCACGGTCGCTTCGACGTAGTCGGGATGAATGTCGGCCTTCATGGCGGTGCTCCAAAGAGATTTCGGGACTCACAAGTCTGCCGGTCCGGGGCGAGAACTGCAATCTCGGCCCCAAACCGGTCCAGGACAGGGGCTTAGCCCTTGGCCACCTCGGCCAAGAACTCGTCATTTGTGCGGAACGTGCCCAGTCGGTCGATCAGCATTTCTAGGCCCGGACCTGCACTTCCTCCCTCGGCCAGCCCAGCAAGGACCCGGCGGAGCTTGTGGACCTGCTTGAGCTGTTTGGAGTCGTAGAGAAGCTCTTCATGACGGGTCGAAGAAGCATCGACATTGATCGCCGGGTAGAGACGACGCTCAGCAAGTCGGCGATCGAGTCGAAGTTCCATGTTTCCAGTGCCCTTGAATTCTTCGAAAATGACGTCATCCATCTTCGAGCCGGTCTCGACCAATGCACTGGCAATGATCGTGAGCGAACCGCCCTCTTCGAGATTGCGGGCCGCGCCAAAGAACTTCTTTGGCGGGTAGAGCGCTCCGGTATCGATACCGCCAGACATCACGCGACCAGTCGCAGGTGCCGCGAGGTTGTACGCACGAGCAAGTCGGGTAATGCCGTCGAGAATGATCACAACGTCACGGCCTTCCTCCACTAAACGCTTTGCGCGTTCAAGAACGAGTTCCGCAACTGACGCGTGTTCTTCGGCCGGTCGATCGAATGTCGAAGCAACTACTTCGCCGTTCACCGAACGGCGCATGTCGGTAACTTCTTCGGGACGCTCATCGACAAGAAGCACCATCAGGTGCACGTCGGGATTGTTTTCTGAAATCGACTTCGCGATTTGCTTCATGATCGTGGTCTTGCCGGCCTTTGGCGGCGCAACAATGAGTCCGCGCTGACCCTTTCCGATCGGGGCAAGAAGATCGATGATGCGGGTGGTCATGTTGTACGGCTCGTCGCGCGACGAAAGTGTGAGTCGCTCGTCGGGGAACAACGGCGTGAGATCGTCGAAACGTCGGCGGTCACGCGCCGAATCGGGAGTGCCACCATTGACGGTGTCGATTCGAAGCAGCGCGGGGTTCTTTTCGTTTCGGGCTGCAGGGCGGCTTGTTCCGACGATGACATCGCCTCGCCGAAGTGAAAACTGACGGGTTTGTTTGACCGAAACGTAGACGTCGTCACGAGTTGGCAGATAGCCACTCACTCGGATGAAGCCATATCCCTCGTCGCGAAGATCAAGAACGCCGGAGACCTCAACAGGGTCACCCGACCATGGCTCGTCGCCACGCGCTTCGAAGCGCTCACCACCGCGATCGCGGCCGCGGCGACGACGACGTCGGCCACCGCCCTCTCCGTCGTCACCATCGGCGTCGGATCCGATCGAAGGCCGAGGCGAAACTTCCTCTGTGCTCGCAACTTCGGCGTCGGCCTCGTGCTCCGAATCGGTGTCGTCTGTCTGGTCAGTATCGCCATCGTCCGATGCGTCGTCCTCGGATGCGTCCTCGTCCGTCTCAACGGTCTCTTCGACCTCTTCGACGGGCGCTTCTTCTACGACTGCTGCCTTTGGCGGACGGCCACGTCGGGGCTTCGGCGGCGCGGGTTCAGAATCGGCGATGAGGCCAAGGATCATGTCGATCACATCCGCCTTCTTCGCACGCGAACCGGGCTTGCCGCCAAGGGTCGAAGCGATTGTCAGAAGCTCGTCGCGATCTTTCGCTTCGAGCGTGGCGCGTTGATCCTTCTCGGACATGGGGACCTCGTTCCTCCCGGGCGCAATCGACCGGGTGAGATTGGGAGAACTTCGAAAAGAGAACTGAACTGCAGTGCGGGAGAGACATCGCTTCGGACGAAGCAATGGTCCGTCGGACGACGGGGAGGCGCCGGACCTGCCGAAGCGGTCACAAGCGAGATGATCAGGCTAGTGGCGACCCATGACGGCCACCAAGCAGGTCAGCGCGCGACCAAGCGCCCCATGAGTTCGTGTCCTGGCACGACCGGCAAATCAGCAACACCGGCTTCGGTGTACTCGCCACCAGCGCCATCGACCGTGGAGTCGAACAGCAGATACGGAACCGCATCAGAGGTGTGCGTGCGCAGGGCGAGCGGTGTTGCGTGATCGGGCAGCATCAGCATTCGCCAGGGACCGCTCGCATCGAGCGAATCCACAAGACCGGCAAGAATTCGTGTGTCCCAGTTCTCAAGGGCACGAACCTTTTCTTCGACGTTGCCCGCATGACCAGCTTCGTCGGTTGCTTCGACATGCACGATGAAAAGGTCGAGACCATCGTCGAGTCCGTCGACGGCGCAATCGCGCTTGCCTTCATAGTCGGTGTCATACCAACCAGTTGCCGATTCAAGTTCGACAACTTCGATGTCGGTAAGAACGCCAAGTCCGCGAACAAGATCGACGGCCGTGACAAGCCCGGCCTTGAGTCCGTAGGTGGATTCAAACGATGGCATCTGCGGTTGGAAGCCTTGGCCCCACAACCAAACCGTATTGGCGTCGATGTCGAAGTCAGCGAGGATGTCGCGGGACGCGTCCATCACCCGTTGAAGCTTTGCGGCAGCAGAACCAGTTGGCCACACGAGGGGTTTGCCCGTCAGGTCGTGCGGAGGCGCACATTCGGCCTCGGCCCATTCGGCCGGCGCAACCATGATGTGGCGGTACTGCACACCGCGATGAAATTCAATGCCTTCATCAGCGAACGCTTTGTGCATTGCTTCGATCGCACCAGCAGCGCGCTCGGTGGACGGATGTCCGCCGGCAAAGTCAATCATGGTTCCGTCGTCGCCAATCGTTGACAGATTGCAGCGATAGGCAACCTGATCAGGACGAAGTTTTAAACCAAGCGCAGCGGCCTCGATCGGAGCGCGACCGGTGTGATACTCCGCAGGGTCGTACCCGAAGATCGACATGTTGCCAACATCGGAACCAGGCGGAAGCCCCGGAGGAATAACCGCCGCGCGGCCAAGTGTCGAACGTGCTGCAATGCGATCGAGCACCGGAGTGTGCGCGGCTTGGAGGGGCGTGCGTCCGCCGAGCTCAGCAAGTGGCTCGTCGGCACAACCATCGGGAACACAGACCACGTATTTCATCGGATCGACAGTCTGCCCGAAGATTGCACTGTTCGGTAGATCGACCTCAAGACCGGTCGAGCGTTGCTTCGATGAGTCCGCGCACTGTGGCGAAGTCGTTGGGGCAGACTTCGAATTTCTCGGGACGATCGAACAGATCGGCGAGATGCTCGGGCAGCGGCGGTCGAACACCCGAGGCCGACTCGACTGCATCGGGGAACTTCGCAGGATGCGCCGTGGACAGCACAACCATCGGGACCGACGCATCGGCCCGAGCCTGACGGGCAGCAGCGAGACCGACTGCTGTATGCGGGTCGAGCAGCATTCCGCTTCGCTCGTACTCTTCGGCAATCGTCGCAGCGGTCTGTGCATCGTCGACCCGGGCAGCAGACCAATGGTCGGCCAGCAGTTCGAGGCGATCTCCACTGATCGACACCGTGCCTTCGGAACGGAATCGAGCCATGAGTTCGGCGATAGCGGCGCCGTCGCGGCCATGAATTTCGAACAACAGTCGCTCGAGGTTCGAGGACACCTGAATGTCCATGCTCGGGCTGAGCGTGGGATGAACCTCGCCGATCGTCATGGTTCCGGTGGTGAGGAACTGGGTGAGGATGTCGTTGCGATTCGAGGCAACAACAAACTGCGAAATGGGTGTGCCCATTCGTTGCGCACCGTAACCAGCGAACACGTTGCCGAAGTTGCCCGTTGGCACAGAGAATGCGACGGGCCGGCCTGCCCCACCACCAAGACGCACCGCGCAGGTGACGTAATAGACCATCTGCGCCATCACTCGAGCCCAGTTAATTGAGTTCACCGCAGAAAGGTTTCGAGATTCGCGGAACTGATCATCGGCGAACAAGGCCTTGACCATGTCCTGGCAGTCGTCGAATGTTCCTTCCACTGCAATGTTGTGCACGTTCGGTGAAAGCACCGTGGTCATCTGTCGACGCTGCACATCAGAAACACGACCAGCAGGATGAAGAATGAAAACTTCGGCAGTTGGTCGATCGCGAAGGGCTTCGATCGCAGCACCGCCGGTGTCTCCAGAAGTTGCGCCGACGACCGTGACCTTCTCGCCACGGCGCGTGAGTTCATGGTCGAACAATCGCCCGACAAGTTGAAGCGCAACGTCCTTAAACGCAAGCGTCGGACCATGGAACAACTCGGCAAGCCAGAAGTTGTCACCGAGATCAACGATCGGAACGACGTCATCGGTTGCGAATGTGGCGTAGGCGTCGGTGACGATCGCTGCGAATGCGTCCCGTTCGATGGAACCTTCAACAAACGGCCACATGACCTCGATGGCGATTTCGGAGTAGGACATTGACGCAAAGCGCTCGAATGCTCCGACGGTGAGCGATGGCCACTGTGATGGAACGTACAAGCCTCCATCGATAGCCAAACCGGCCAGCAAAACATCGGCAAATCCCAGTTCGGGAGCTGCGCCGCGGGTGCTGACGTAGGTGATCGGCGCCATTAGCGATCTCCCTCAACCAAGACGCGAATCGTGGAACCAACGCTTCGGACCGATTCGAGCGCACCAAGCGAACCGAGCGTGGCGCGAACGTCATGCTCAGAAGCTGGATGAATAATCAGATCAATGCGCGCTTCGTCGGCAATGTCGTCTGGACCTGACAACGAGTGCTGTTCCATTGAGTCGATCGACACTCCATGTTCGGCAAAGACCCCAGCGATAGCAGCAAGAACGCCGGAGCGGTCGTCGACACTCAGACTGAGATACCACGCCGCCGCGAGTTGATCGCTGGCACGAATCGCCATCGGCGCAAATACACCAAGGGACGCATGCGCACCACTTTGCAAGTTCACGGCTGCGTCAACGAGATCACCGAGGACAGCCGAAGCGGTGGGATCGCCGCCGGCGCCGCGTCCGTAAAACATGAGATCGCCAACTGCATCGCCTTGTACGAAGACAGCGTTAAAACTGTCGCGCACGGCCGCAAGTGGATGTGAGTTCGGAATGAGGCATGGATGGACGCGCGCAGAAAGTTCCTCGCCGTTCACGTCCGAGAATCGTTCGGCAATCGCAAGGAGCTTGATCGCATAGCCATGTCGCTTTGCAAACGCGATGTCGTCGGCCGTGACCTTTGAGATGCCTTCACACTGAACGTCTGCACTCGTCACTTCGGCACCAAATGCAATTGACGCCACAATCGCGATCTTGGCCGCGGCATCGTGGCCTTCGACATCGGCCGTTGGGTCGGCTTCTGCGTATCCCAGTGCCTGAGCTTCGCCCAGTGCTTCGGAATACTCGGCGCCCGCTTCGGTCATTCGAGTGAGGATGTAATTGGTTGTTCCGTTCATGATGCCCATGACTCGAACAACTGGTTCCGCAAGCAGTGACTCTCGAAGAGGTCTGATGAAGGGAATGCCGCCGGCGACCGACGCTTCAAAAAGAAGATCAACGCCAGCCACTTCAGCTGCTGCGAAAAGTTCGGAACCATGCGCAGCGAGGAGTGCTTTATTGGCGGTAATGACAGGTTTACCTGCTGCAAGTGCAGCGAGGATGAGTTCGCGTGCAGGTGAAATACCACCCATCACTTCGACGATGACGTCGATGTTGGGGTCGGTAGAGACGGCCATTGCATCGGTCGTGAACGCTGCGCCGTCAACACCTACTGGCCGAACCCGCGAAATATCACGAACGGCGATACGGGTGATCTCAAGCGTAAGTCCGGTGCGAGCCTGAATCGTGGCGTTCTGGCGATCGACGAGCGCGATGAGTGACGCCCCGACCGTCCCACAACCCAAGATGCCGACTCGAATGACAGATCGATCCACGGCGGAGAGGCTACCGGCGCTGCGCCATGGGCCCCGACGGAGTTTCCGATTAGCCCAGGGCCACGCTGACGATCGTCACAGCAGCGGTCACGGCAAGCAGAATCGTGACGAGGCCTCGGAATCGCACCGGATCGACATATCCCCGAAGTCGAAGCCCGAGCGAGAACCCAATTGCCAACGCCGGAGCCGCAACTAACAACGCCAGCGCAACGTCTCGGGTGAAGTGTCCGGTCGCGCCGAAGAGCACGAGAGAAATCAGGCCGATTCCAACGAAGACAGCAGAGATGGTCCCGCGAAACGCATGTGGCGAGAAGTGGCGAGCGTGGACCGCCATTACGAGCGGGGGTCCGTTCGTGGAGAGCGAGGTGCTCAGAACTCCACCGATAAAACCAGCAGCGAGGTCCACGGGGACACTCGCTTGTTCGAGTTTGAACCCACAAAGGTTGAGGAGAAGAAAGAGGATGATCACCGCGGCAAGCCCCAGCTTCAATTGCTGCGAACTGGCGAAGTTGAGAATCACCAGACCGAAGGGAGCGCCAACGAAAGCAGCCAGCAACAGTCGCTTGATTGTCGGTCGATCGCCGTGCTGGCGCTCGGACCAAGCCTGACCACCGCTAGTGAATGTCCCGAGCGTTGCAGCAATTACGACTGCGGCGTCAGTGGGAATTCCAATCGACATGAGCGGAACCGCAAGCAAAGCGAAACCAAATCCTGTGATCGTCTGAACGAGCGACGAGAGAAGTACTGCGACAGCAACAAGAACGAGGGCAGACGTCGACACCTACGGACCTAGTCGACTTCAAGAAGTAGGAGGTCGTCGAGCGATTCACGGCGAACGACGAGCCGTGCTTCTCCGTTGGCGACGAACACCACGGCAGGGCGAGTCACTTTGTTGTAGTTCGAACCCATCGAGTGCCCGTAGGCGCCTGTGACAGGTGTGGCGAGGACGTCTCCGACAACAAGATCTGACGGAACAACCGCGTCGCGAACGAGAATGTCCCCCGATTCACAATGCTTTCCAACAACAGTGACGACACGATCGCGATCGGCCTCGACTTCACGCGGCAGGAACGCCTCGTAACCACTGCCGTAAAGCACCGGACGGGGGTTATCGCTCATTCCGCCATCGACCGAGACATAGGTACGAATTCCGGGGATGTCTTTGATTGTGCCGACGGAATAGAGCGTGATTGCAGCTTGCGCGACAAGCGCCCGGCCCGGCTCCGCGGTGACGTGAGCATCAATGCCGGCAGCGGCGCACGCCGCTTTCACTACCGCGCCCCATTCAGTGATGGTCGCCGATTCCTCGCCAGCGACATAGGCAACGCCCAGTCCCCCACCTACTGAGAACTCGGGCAAGCCGTGCTTCTGCACGAACGGCGCCATGACCTCGATCGCCATTTCAAAAAACTCTGCGTCGAACACCTGTGAACCGATGTGCGCATGTAGCCCAACAAGATCGATTGCGGGAGAAGCGGTCGCACGAACAACCGCAGCGTCGGCCTGACCGCTCGCGAGGCCGAACCCAAACTTGGAATCGTCTTGACCAGTGCGCACAAATTCGTGCGTATGTGCTTCGACACCCGGAGTGACACGGATCAACGCTTTGGGAACCGGCAGGCCTTCAGCGACAAGTGCTTCGATACGGTCGATCTCGTCGAATGAATCGATGATGATCCGCCCAATACCTTCGGACATCGCTCGGCGCAGTTCCGCTGTGCTCTTGTTGTTTCCGTGAAGTACAAGTCGATCGGCAGGAACCCCTGCAGACCGCGCGACGTGATACTCGCCGCCGGTTGAAACATCGAGGTTGCAACCTTCTTCGGCAGCGAGTCGAGCCATGGCCTTACAAAGGAACGCTTTGGTGGCGAAGTTCACGCCGATTCCAAACGCAGCGACTGCTTCACGACAACGAGCACGAAGATGCTCTTCGTCATAGACAAATAATGGAGTTCCGAACTGCTCAGCGAGTTCGAGCGTGTCGCAACCACCGATGATGAGTTGGCCCTTGTCGCCGACGGTGGCGTTGTCGGGGAGCAACGTGAAAGGAAGCGCGCTCATCGAAGGCTCACATCTGGTCGGGTGCGCTAACACCCAACAGGTCGAGACCGATTGCGAGACCAACCGATGCAGCTTCAACGAGATGCAATCGGGCCTGCGTGAGTTCGGCGGAGATGCCATCACCCATCACGTAACAGTCGTGGTAGAAGCCGTGGACTGCACCAGCGAGTTCACGCACCCAGGTAGCGATGCGATGAGGAGCCCGATCCGTCGCCGCAGTCGAAACCGTGTCGGGAAGTTCGGAGAGCGCACGAAGCACATCGAGTTCGCGCTCGTGTGTGAGAAGTGAAAGATCGACCTGCCCCAACGGGACCATCGCAACGCTTCGTTCTGCCGCAACACGGAAGATCGATTGAATGCGGGCGTAGGCCATTTGCACGTAATACACGGGGTTATCCATCGCCCGACTCTTGACGACGTCGTAATCGAACGTCTGGGTCGAATCGATGGACTGCAACAAGTAGGTAAGGCGAGCGGAGTCCGCTCCGACCTCGTCAAGGACCTCAGAAAGTTCAACGATGTCGCCAGCGCGCTTCGAGAAACGAACGGGCTCGCCACCCTTCAACAGGTTGACTAACTGGATGATTGCGCACTCAAGTTCAGAAGGATCGTGGCCGAGCGACTGCATCGCTGCCTTCATACGCGGCACATACCCGTGGTGGTCAGCACCCCACACATCAATGAGCAGGTCGTAGCCACGAGAAAACTTGTCGCGGTGATATGCGATATCGGGAAGCAAGTAAGTGAACTCGCCGTCGCTCTTAATGAGCACACGATCTTTGTCATCGCCATAATCGGTAGAGCGCAGCCACACCGCTCCGTCTTCGTCGTACACAACGCCGCGTTCGCGGAGGTCGGCAAGCGTTACGTCGATTGCGCCCGAGGCAACCATCGACTTCTCGCTGAACCAATTATCGAATTCGACGTTCATGCGACTGAGCGTGAGTCGATGGTCGGCGACTGCTCGGTCTTCTCCCCACTCAAAAACGTCGGCATCGGCGGGCATCTCTGCAGCCCACTCGACGATGTACTCGCCTTGGTAGCCACCTTCGGGTAAAGGCGTCCCGTCACGACGAGCGATAAGCGACGCAACGAACAACTGCATCTGCGTTCCGCGATCGTTGAGATAATTCTCGCGGTCGACGTCGTACCCGCAACGTTCAAGAATTCGTGCGAGTGAATCGCCATAGGCCGCGCCCCGACCATGTCCTGCGTGCAATGGCCCGGTCGGGTTGGCGCTCACGAATTCGAGCAGCACCTTGATGCCCGAACCCGTTGACGAGCGGGCGTAATTCTCGATGCCTGCGGTTTCAACATCGACAAGTACGTCATGCAACCAAGAGTCAGCCAGCCGGAAGTTCACAAATCCCGGGCCAGCGATTTCCACCGATGTCACGTGAGCGGGAAGGTCAGCGTTAAGGATCTCGGCCATGCGCCCGGCGAGTTCTCGGGGATTCCAGCCTGCGGCCTTCGCTGTAGCGAGCGCGATATTGGAGGACCAATCGCCATGCTCACGTCGGGCGGGGCGCTCAAGATGCACCGATTCAGGGATCGGAGAGATCTCAAGGGTCGACAATGCCGATCGCAGGGCGGTGGCGAGGGTGTCGCGAATCACTGAATCGGTCTCCCCGGGCGGGCGGACTGGCGGTATGGGACCGTCGAACCCTACCCCCGTGGCCCCTTTGTCTCCGCGCCCACTTTCGTTCGTGGCACCACCATCCATCGCCGTGCCGCAGGTCACCAGTGCGGTCGGCGGGACCGTTGCGCCCTACCATCAAGGGCCAATGGCCATCCCCCCGACCTCCGATCTTCCCGACACGATGCTTGTGCGCGGCGGCCAGCCCGTCGACGGCGAGATCCACGTTCGAGGTTCGAAGAACGCGCTTCCCAAGGCGATGGTCGCTGCATTACTCACGATCGAACCATGTCGCCTCACCAACATTGCGGCCATCACCGACATCTCCGTTGTCGATGAACTCATCAGCATCGCCGGCGGAACAGTCGCCCACGAGAACGACACCGTCATCATCACCGCTCACGAATTCCGAGCCTTGGCCGACGACGACGTCATGCGTCTCCACGCTGCTAGTCGAATTCCCGTCCTTACGACCGCGGTCTCACTTCACCGCACTGGTCATGCAGTCGTCGCCGCCCCAGGCGGATGTTCCATCGGGCCGCGTCCCGTCGATTTCCATCTCAACGTGTTGCGCGCATTTGGGGCTCGCGACATTCATCGCGAAGACATCATCGAACTCACTGTCGATCGCATGCGCGGCGCCCGAATCGAACTCCCCTTCCCCAGCGTTGGCGCAACAGAACAGTTCCTGTTTGCTTCCGTGCTCGCCGAGGGCGACTCCGAGTTGTCGAATGCCGCGATCGAGCCAGAGATCCTCGATCTCATCGCCGTGCTGCAAAAGATGGGCGCAATTATTTCGGTCGAGCCAAACCGAACCATTCGCGTCACTGGCGTTTCCGAACTGGGTGGCTTCGAGCACCGAGTCATCGGCGACCGACTCGAAGCGGCATCGTGGGCCTCACTGGCGCTCGCCACCGGCGGAACAATCACCGTTCACGGCGTTCAACAACAACTCTTTTCTACGTTCTTGAACATGTACCGCCGAGCAGGTGGCGACTTCAAAATCGATGCTGATGGCGACACACTCACCTTTCACCGAGCCCGTCGCATGCTTCGCCCGCTTGCACTTGAAACAGACGTTCATCCCGGCTTCATGACCGACTGGCAATCACCGTTCGTCACCGCCCTCACCCAAGCTGACGGCGTGAGCGTCGTCCACGAAACCGTGTACGAGGATCGCCTTGGCTACACCGATGCGCTTCGCAGCCTCGGTGCCCAGATCCAGGTCTTCACCGAGTGCCTTGGGCCAACGCGTTGCCGCTTCGGCGCGGCAAACCATCGCCATTCCGCAGTTGTGGTTGGCCCAACCAAATTGCATGGCGCCGAACTCGTTGTTCCCGACCTCCGGGCCGGCTTCTCCTACGTCATCGCGGCCGCGGCTGCCGACGGCGAAAGCCTCATTCACGGCGTCGACCTTCTCGACCGCGGGTATGCCGACTTCCGCAGCAAGTTGTCTGCTGTCGGCGTCGAGCACCGGTAACGCCGTCAGTCAGCCACACGGAAGTATCGTCATCGTTGATGAAGACGATCGGCAACATCCTCTGGTTCCTGCTCGGCGGCATTTGGCTTGCCCTGGGGTATGCCATTGGTGGTCTGGCGATGTGCATCACGATCATCGGCATTCCATTCGGCATTCAATCGTTCAAGTTGGCGGGACTGGCTCTGTGGCCGTTCGGCTACACAACGACGATGGGCCGATCAGGCGGATGCCTTGAAGTGATTTTCAACCTCATCTGGCTCGTGTTGTTTGGCTGGGCAATCTTCGTCGCCCACATCATCCTCGGCCTCGTGTTGTGCATCACAATCATCGGAATTCCCTTTGGCATTCAAGCGTTCAAAATTTCGACGCTTGCGCTATGGCCATTCGGCAGAGTGATTGTTCGCACGAACAACAGCGTTAGCTACCAAGCCTGATGACAATGCAGCCGGGTGCTCGTCGCCACGAACCCCGATGGCCAGCAGCAATTGCGTTAGTCGCTGCTCTCGGGCTCTACATCTTTCTGCCGTCGACGCTCATCGTCGGTCCCCGCTGGCTCCTGCCCGCACTCGAAAGTCTCCTCGTCATCCCACTCGTCATCACAAACCCTGATCGCCGCGATGCCGACACCACACCCTTGCGCATCGTGTCGATCCTCCTGATCGCGATCATTTCGATCGCGAATATCAGTGCCCTCTCACTTTTGGTGCACGACTTGCTTCGTAATACCGACATCGACGGCAAGCCGCTTATCTATTCGGCAATTGCACTGTGGTTTAACAATGTCATCGTCTTTGCCCTTTGGTACTGGGAACTCGACGGCGGAGGCCCCGCCGACCGCCATCACATCGATGTCAAGGATCGAGACTTTGTCTTCCCTCAGCAGAACGCTCCCGACGTTTTCACCGAACCGTGGTCGCCAACGTTCTTTGATTACCTCTACACGAGTTTCACGAATTCAACGGCCTTCAGCCCCACCGACACCATGCCACTGACTCGACGGGCGAAGGCGTTGATGATGCTGCAGTCGGGCTCAGCACTCGTAACGATTGTCCTCGTTGCATCACGGGCCATCAACATCTTGAAGTGAGCCATCGGGTCACGACCGGTAGCGGCCCGCAAGGGCTCGGCTAGGGTCATAGCGCTATCCAGCCCTCGTAGCTCAGGGGATAGAGCATCGCCCTCCGGAGGCGTGTGCGGGCGTTCGAATCGCCCCGAGGGCGCTCTCAGTTCACATCAGCAGACGGCGGTCCAACGCTCGCCTCATTCGCCTTCGATTGTCCCTGTTCCAAGAAGTTCGAGGCGATTTGCGCGGTGAGTACGGCAAGTGAGACCAGGCCCAGCAAAAGAAGCGCCACGGCCGTTAGCCGGCCCCCAAGAGTGACCGGGGTGTAGTCGCCGTAGCCGACTGTGGTGACCGTGACCACGGACCACCAAAGTGCGTTGCCCAACGTTGTGATGTTCGAGTTGGGAGCAAGCGATTCAAATTCCCAGACGACAACAGCGGCGTTCAGCATCAGGATCAGGGCAACAAACATGAACTGTGCAAGATTGCCGCGGCTGAACATCTGTCGCAGAAGTCGCATGCTCGCAAAGATTCGAACCGGTGGAATCAGAACGGCAATCACAAGATCAAGTCGCGACAAGGGATAACGCCATCCACGACCCGAGAGTTTCGATCGAATGATGAGATCAACGGCATAGATCGCTGAGATCGCAAGACGACACACCAACCAAATCGGAATGAAATCAATTCGGTGCTGACCGGTGAAGATCGCGAGCACTAACCAAATTGTGGAGAGGGCGAGCAAGTCGAGCCACGACTGTGTCTTCGCCACATAGGCATCGAATGCTGGAGGGAACGAGGAAGTTTTCTCGTCTTCGTCTGCCGAAGTAGCGCTAACTGGATCTGCTGAAGAAGTCGACATGCGCATCAGTCCACCACCGAGAAGTCGTCGAACCGTGCATGATCGGTGAAGCCTCCCGATTCAGCGCTACAAGCGAGATCCAAGAAGTTCGGGATTCTCTGACAACCATTGACGCAAATCAGCTTTTATGACTTTTCCCGAGCCCGTGACCGGCAATTCGTCAACGAAAACCACGTGCCGCGGAACCTTGAAGCCTGCCAACTTGAGACGCACCGTCGCGACGATCTCGGAAGGTTCGATCTCACTCCCTGGAGTCGCAACAACAACTGCGCAAACGTTCTCGACCCACTTCGGGTCGGGGACACCGACGACAGCAACTCGGGCAACACCGGGATGCCCGAGAACCGCGGCTTCAACCTCAAGCGACGAAACATTTTCGCCGCCAGTGATGATGATGTCTTTTTTTCGATCCACGACATGTAGCCAGCCATCGATCATTTGACCCATGTCGCCGGTATGAAGCCACCCATTGCGAAATGCCGCAGCAGTCGCAGCTGGATCATCGAGGTACCCCAGCATCGTTTGAGCGGCGCGAACAACAATTTCTCCCACGTCGCCATCCGCAACGTCATCACCTGCGTCGTCCACAAGCCGAAGTTCGACACCTGGGGCCGGCTGCCCTGCCGCTTCGAGCAGATCCGCCTCACCAGCGAGTCCACGCCGATGCGCGTCGGCGTTCAGGAACACCGCGTTGCCTGAAAGTTCCGTCATCCCATAGCCCTGAGCGAAATCAACGCCGAGTAACTCGTCTGCTTTACGCAGCAATGGTGTCGGCATCGGCGCGGCCCCATAGGCGATCGAACGGAGTGACCTCAGTTGCCCAAGTCGATCTGGTTCAGCGTCAAGCAATTCAACTAACGAGGCCAACATCGTGGCGGCAAGAGACGTTGACGTCACTTGTTCGCGTTCGACGATGTCGCAGAAATGCGCAGCACCAAACCCCGTCATGAGCACGACAGGTCGGCCATGGGCATGGCGATGAATCACGTTGTAGCCAGCGACATGACACAACGGGAATGGGAAGACATACACGTCGTCGGACTCAACTGGACGAGCGCCGGCGCTCGCTTGCACCGCGGCAAGGATGCTCGCATTTGTAAGCAAGGCGCCCTTCGGTGCGGCCGTTGTTCCGCTCGTGAACAACAACCAGGCCGGCGTGGCTGGTTCGCCCAATGTGGCCATCGGCGGAGATTCGAGTCCATCAATGAGGTCGGCCCAAGTTTCCCAACTGAGCATCGGGAGTTCGGCACCGGCTTCAACCAGTCGATCGATTTCGCTCGATTCACCGATGACGATTCCGGCCCGCGATCGCTCAATCATTGAGATCAGCTCGTTCACATTCAGCCGGTGATTGAGAAACACCAACGTTCGGGAGGCTGCCGGAACTCCGTAATACAGCTCGACCCACGCTCGATGGTTCGGTCCGATAACGGCAACGGGAATACCACCGGGAAGAAGGCCGGCAAGGACCGCGACGGTGGCGCGCACCCGTTGATCCAATTCGGCGAACGTAAGTAAACCGTCGTCGTCAATCAGCGCCGTCGCACCAGGAAGATCTGCCGCCACACGCTCAATCACGCCGGCAAGA
This sequence comes from uncultured Actinomycetes bacterium, assembly GCA_937927725.1. Classification (GTDB taxonomy): domain Bacteria; phylum Actinomycetota; class Acidimicrobiia; order Acidimicrobiales; family Acidimicrobilacustridaceae; genus Acidimicrobilacustris. The sequence continues at coordinate 18,620 of CALBSE010000032.1, read as the reverse complement.
GTCGCGGCGTCAACGATCACTTGCAGACGACACCTTCGGGGGCTTTACCCGCCTCGACGCCGACATATTCAGTGACCTCGCCCGGCTTCACAGTTGTGACTGGTCCGGTTGTCGTTGAGGTTGACGAATCAACTGCACCAGCCACGGTTGTCGTGGTGCTCGCGGGAATGGGCTCAGCAAGCACCGCCGAGAACGAAGAACCAAGAAGAAGGGTGACCGGAGCGCTGCTCTTCAGCGTCTTATCAGCCTGCATTTCCGCAGTTCCACCGAGCTGTCGTCGCAGGAGATCGGCCTGCTTTTCGAAGCCAGGGAGGTACTTGATCACGGTGGCGGTCTGTGGTTTCGAAACGTCTCCCGCAGACTTTGACGTGAAGCCAATTTGGTGCAGTCGATCAGAAACCTCGACCGCTTTGCCCTTTGTCCCAGTGGCGTTCGAAACACTTACGACAACAGAAGCGGGTGACACAGTGCCAGCGGGAGCGCCGCGAAAAACGTTGAGGACGTCTTCCGCCGCTGCGGTATCGAGACGAAGAATGCTTGCGCCGCCGCTCGTCATGTCCATATAGACGGGAAGGGCGTGCGTCACGATCTGATTACCCGAGAAACCTTTGAAGGATTTACCGAGAGAAACCAGATCACCGACACTCAACTTCGAATCAAGGCTGAGATTGTCAGCCGTTGACGACACAAGGCTGTTGATTGCCTTGAGGTCCATGGAGCCGAACTTTTCCTGCGCACGGTCAAGCATGGTGCGCATAAATAACGTTTGGCGCGAAATGCGGCCTAGGTCAGCACTCGGATCTTCAATCCACTTTTTTGTTTTTGGATCGAGGTACTCAAGGTGACGAGAACGCGCATAGGCAAGTGCGGCGTCACCATCGAGTGTCTGACATCCGGTTCCGTACATATAAAAACCAGAGTTCTTATCCCGGACCTGCTTATCGAAATACATGGCGATACCACCGACCGCATCGGTGACGCCTTTGAAACTCTTGAAATTGATCTCGACATAGTGATTGATGTCGATTCCGAAATCGGCCTTGATGGTATTGATCAGCCGCTGCGCACCGTCGGCGCTGTCCTTACCCTGCGCGAATGCCGTATTGATTCGCTCTTCGTCCCCTGAGGGTTGAATCGGAACCCACAGGTCTCGAGGGAACGACATGAGATCGATGGTCTTATTCTTCGAATCGACCCGGGCGACCATGATCGTGTCCGACCGCTGTCCCGCCTCTTGCACGCCCGGGGCATTCAAGAATGCCGACGCGTTGTTGTCAGACTTTGAAACGACTGAGCGACTGTCCGACCCAACAATCAGAAAGTTCTGCACCCCTCCTGACGACGTAGCAAGAGCGAGCGAGTCACGATGGATCTGGTTGTAGCGGTACCACGCGTACCCGGCAACGGCCGCTACGCCGACCGCGATGAGGACGACGACACCAATGCCGACCTTGAGGACACGCTTGCCCTTCTTGGCCGGTTTGGCGTGGCGGAAGTTCGATTTGGGAGACGCGCTCGATGCCCCGGGTTTGGCCGGAGTCTTCGATGAGCCAAGCACCCGACGATCGGGAGAACTGGCGGTGCGGCGCGGAGGGTGACCCGGATCCCAAGGCGGGACGGATCCTCCCGAAGTGGGGGGTACATCAGACATGACGTTGTCAGGGTAGTCGGGGCCGTTTCCGCCCCTCCGTCACCCCGCCGGGTTCATGCTGTGACCTTGGGCTCCTTCGGCAGACCGAGGACCCGTTCGCCGACAATATTGCGCTGGATCTGCGAGGTTCCGCCCCAAATGGTCTCGGACCGGCTGAAGAAGAACGACGATTGCAGCGCATTTGCTGGGTACTCGGGATTCACCGGACGGCGGCCATAGCCGGGGACCGACTCTTCCGTCCCGGCATCGCCGAGTAGCAGCTGTGCTTCCGGTCCAAGAACGTCCATCGCGAGCGCCATGACTTGCTGGTGGTACTCGCTCCAGAAGATCTTGTTCGTTGCACCGAGCGCGGCCACGCCGAAGTCCTTACGATCCTGCACAACCGCAGTAAGCGAACGCAGTCCGTTGATGCGCATGATCTGCACCTTCGACCATGCAAGCGCAAGTCGCTGTCGGATCATTGGATCGTTAATAGAACCGTTCTTCTTCGCCACCGCAATGATGTGGTTGAGTTCGGTTTCAAAACGGCGGTAACCCGTTGTAGCCGACGTGCCTCGTTCAAAACCAAGTGTCGTCATTGCAACAGCCCAACCATTGTTGAGACCGCCAACGACGTTTTCTTTCGAACAACGCGCATCGGTGAAAAACACCTCGGCGAATTCAGCAGAGCCATCGACTTGCTTGATCGGACGAACTTCAACGCCAGGCTGATCCATTGGGCAGAGCAAGTACGAAATGCCCTTGTGCTTAGGAGCATCGGGATCCGTTCGGCAAAGAATGAAAACGTAATCAGCAATGAATCCCTGGGTCGTCCAAATTTTTTGACCGTTGATGACCCATTCGTCGCCATCAAGGACGGCCTTCGTGCCGAGGTTGGCAAGATCGGAACCGGCATCGGGTTCACTGAAGCCCTGACACCAAGCGATGGTGCCGGAAAGAATCTTGGGAAGGAATTCCTTCTTCTGCTCTTCGGTACCCCACTGAAGAATGGTCGGACCAACAAGCGTGTCGCCGAAGAAGTCAGCGCGCATCGGCGCACCGGCGTTTGCAAACTCCTCGGCAACCACAACGGCCTTCATGGTTGACAGGCCCTTGCCGCCGTACTCGGCCGGCCACGAGGCGCAGATCCAACCGCCGCCGTACAACTTTGAGGTCCACTGCTCGAGGAAGAGCGCGCGCTCGTCAGCCGTCATCTCGAAGCCCGGTTCGAACCAACCCTGAGGGAGATTCTCTTCAAGCCACCCGCGAACTTCGCTGCGGTAGGCCTCGGCGTCTTCCGGATAGTTCAGGTCCATGGGCGACAGTCTTCCGATGTGGGACCAAGCCGTCCAATCGTTTCGCTGAAGGGCAGCGAACCCGCGCCAGAGAGGTAGATTCGCCCTCTATGAGCATCGCCGAGACTCCCACCAAAGCCGAACGCTGGTCCTTTCAGTGGAAGGAACTCTTCAGCGAGGTCATCACCTCGGGCCTGTGCACCGGGTGTGCCGGCTGTGTGATCGCATGCCCCCACGATGTCATTGGGTACAACCACGAAGCGGGTGGCTACAAGCCATTCCACATTGAAGACGAGCTCGGCCCGACAAACTGCGGTCACGGCGAGAAGGGCTGCACCAGCTGCACCCGTGCTTGTCCGCGATTCCGAGTCTGGGAACCTCAGGCGAACGAACACCTCTTTGATCGCGATCGCACCGACGATGAAGTTGCCGGCATCTACAGCGACATTCTTCTCACACGCGCATCGGACGACATGGTGCATCGCATGGGCCAGGACGGCGGTTTGGTCTCTGCACTACTCATTTGGGCGCTCGACAACGACTACATCGATGGTGCGCTTACGTCCTATCTCGAGGGCGGCGACGCCGCGACGTGGAAGGCAATTCCGGGAGTCGCAACCAACCGCGAAGAAGTACTCGCCGGTGCAGGCAGCCGTTACACCTACTCGGCCAACACGCTCGCGATGGACGAAGCAAAAGAACGCGGCCTTAAGCGCCTCGCAATGGTCGGCATGAGTTGCCAGTCGTCAATCGCACCCGTCATGTGGTCGCGGAAAATTGGCAAGATCTCAAAGCCAATCGTGTTCAACATTGGTTTGCTTTGTTCGAAGACCTTCGACGACGCGATCTTCGAAGAATTGTTCGAGGCGAAGTACCGCATTCCCAAAGCGGAAATCACCAAGATGAACATCAAGGGCGTCTTCCAAATCTGGACCCGCGATGGCGGCTACCACGAGGTCAACCTCAAGGAATGTCACGACTGGACGCGCGAAGGCTGCAACCACTGTCCCGATTTCGCTGCAGAACACGCCGACATTTCCACCGGCGGTATCGGCAAGGACAACGACTGGACACTCACAATCGTTCGCACCGACGTCGGTCGCGAAATCATTCAGCGGATGATCGCCGACGGTTCAATCGAAGCTCGCCCGGGCGATGAAGACCCCGGCGCGATTGCACTCATGCGCAAACTCGCGGAAAAGAGCCGTGCCCGATGGCCACAGTGGGCCGAGCCAGTTGTGCGACTTGGCCTTCCTGAGAAGAAGAAGCCAGCAGCGAAGTAGCTCTGCGAACGATCAGCCTGCGACTGTCGTCGTGGGCGCAGCAGCTGTCGTTGTCGACGAGTCAGTCGATGGCGCAGCCTGACCATTTGAACTCGCGCACGTCTTAAGCGCGGTCGTGACGCTGTCGGGAAGCGTTGCCCAAGCAGTTTCGGGATCCGTCTTCAACTTTGAGTTGAGATCGGTGAAATTCGGACCGCTGTAACCGGCCTGAGCTGCTGACTTGTTCACCGGGATCTGATTCACAAACACCTGGTACTGACACAGGCACTGCTCCTGCGAAAGTGCGTCGGTACCCGACTTGATCGTGGTGCCGGTGGACTTGAGAGCGGGATCAAGTGAAGGAGTGGATGTACCCGATGCAGAATCGGTGATAGCGCCGGTGGAATCGTAAAGGTGATTCGTACACAACTCCACGAAGTTCTGCTCGGTCAGCGTGTTGTACGCCTTCGGCGTGTTGTCTTGCTTGCAACCGCTCAGACCAATCATCGCCACCAGGGCAAGAGCAACAGCACCTGCGCCAACTCGTCGTCCCAACATCGTGCTGACCATCCTCATGAACTCGATGCCGCATCGACCGGGGGGCGGCGGCAGGCGGTCGCCACCGTAGTCGGTGCCTCTCGGTCCGCCGACATCAACCACCTTCTATGGCCCGACCGGTCCATCGGCCAAGGAGGCTCGGTAGGCTCTCTCTCCCATGGCCCGTAAGCGATCTGCCCCTGCTCCCACTCTCGTTCTGCTCGTTCGTCACGGGCAGACACCAACCACCGGAACCACGCTTCCTGGCCGAGCCCGAGGCTTGCATCTCGCCGACACAGGAATTGCTCAGGCCGAGGCCGCGGCCAGCCGAATCGCCAAGCTCGCAAAAGTTTCGGCGATCTACGCCTCCCCCCTAGAGCGCACCCGAGAAACCGCCAAACCAATCGCACGGGAACGAAAGCTCAAAGTGCAGATCGACCGCGGCCTCCTCGAATGCGATTTCGGCGACTGGACCGGCAAAAAACTCGATGCGCTTCGAAAGCTTCCCGAATGGACAACCGTGCAGCGCTATCCCAGCGGCTTCCGTTTTCCGAATGGCGAATCCTTCGCCGAAATGCAGACCCGCATGGTCGGCGCCATTGACGGACTCGTTGCCAAACACCCGGGACAAACAATCGTTGCGGTCTCGCACGCCGATCCGATCAAAGCTGCAGTTGCCCAAGCCCTCGGTACTCACCTCGATCTTTTTCAACGCATCGTGATCTCGCCCTGCTCGATTTCAGCAATCCTTTACACGCCATCGGGACCTGCAGTGCTCACGGTTAATTCCACTGGTGACGACCTCTCGAAGTTAGGAATCTCGTGAGCGAGTCATGGGAGTTCATGGATCCTGACTTTGTCGTTCCCGGCGCCTTCGGTGAACCGGGACGACGCACCTTCTTCATTCAAGCGAGCGATGCCGGCCGAAGCGTTTCGTTCAAACTCGAGAAACAACAAGTCGCCGCATTGTGCGAGTACCTCGACGGAATCCTTACCGATCTCCCTGCGATCCATCCCGGTCAATTCGTCGCGCCAACCTCGGCGAGCGCTCCTCTTGCTATGCAGTGGACAGTTGGCGGTCTTGCCGTTGCTTACGAAGAAGACGATGACCGGCTCGTCATCGTTGCGGAAGAACTCCCCGACTTCGACGAACTCTCCGACGAAGCTTTCGACGAAGATTTCGGGTTCGAGCCAGCCTCTGCCCGATTCCGACTTTCACGCGCGCAGGTCGCAGCATTCATTGCTGTCGGAAATGACCTTGTTCGAGCCGGACGCCCAGCCTGCCGCCTTTGCGGTCGTCCAATGGATCCGGGTGGCCACCCTTGTCCGCGCCTGAATTAAACGCCCCAAGCGGCGATCATGACGTCGACACAATCATCACAAACGGTGACATTGAACTCATCGGAAGAATGCCGTGGAGTTCGAACGCCACATTCCTCGCAGAAGCAACACTCGACGGGAACTCAACTCGGGTGATCTACAAGCCCCACATTGGGGAGCGACCGCTTTGGGACTTTCCCGACGGACTCTGGAAGCGTGAAGTTGCCGCGTACGAACTCAGCAATGCACTCGGATGGGAAGTTGTTCCGTTCACCGTCGGTCGCGAGGACGCACCCCACGGCATTGGTTCCGTGCAACGTTTCATCGATGCCGACTTTGAACAGCATTACTTCACGATGCTTGAAGACGAAGAAACCCACGATCAGTTGCAACGCATGGCAGTGTTCGACTTTGTCTGCAACAACACCGACCGCAAAGGCGGTCACTGCTTGATCGACTCCGATGGTCATATTTGGGGAATCGACAACGGCCTTTCATTCCATACCGAATTCAAACTGCGCACGGTCATCTGGGAGTTCGGAGGCGAAGAAATCGACGGGAAACTTCTCGCAGATCTCCAGTCACTCGTCGAGACTGGTCTGAACGATGCGGTGAAAAGTTTGCTCGGCACATTTGAGCAAGACGCGGTGCTGGGCCGAGCACGGGCGCTACTTCGCGAAGGCGTGCTTCCGATCGATGAGAGTGGCCACCGTTATCCGTGGCCACTTATTTGATCAACGTCAATCGCCGTTGTAGGTAACCGTCGGCGCAGTGTCTTTGTTCTCCCACGTTGCCTTCGCGCCGCTATGACCGACGTTAACCACCAACACCGTGCCGAAGATGCTGAGCACTACCGCAAAGACACCAATAAGCGTTCGAAGCGGCCGAGTGATTGAGAGTTCTGGGAGATCACGTTTGGCCCGTTCCTTCACAAACTGATCGAACAACATCAACGTGCATGCGCTTCCACCTACGAGGAACGCACCAATGACGCCTTGGTCCCCCATCTCAGCGTGCGTCTTTACTGCTGCAGTGACGCGAACCGTCTCAAGAAGCGCTTCACCGCTCTGCTTTGCAAAGTACGCAAAGAAGAAACCGACAACACCCAGAACTGCGGTGATCCAACCGATTCGATTGCGAGCGGCGGGCCAAAACGCCATGACGATTGTTCCGATTGCGGCAAGCGGAACAAGCACCACCGCCGCATGCACCAACAACGGATGACCAGGAATTCCAAAGATCGAATCGAAAAGTGCGAACACAGTGGTCTCCATTAGTTGCGGACTCCCAGTCTGTCAGGCAATCACATCGCAAAACGACAAACGCCCCGGCCATTGACCGGGGCGTTTGAACACTTCAGAGCTGGAATTCAGCGGGCCTTAAGCGCCTCGATGAGCTGCGGCAGAACCTTGTGCACGTCACCAACGATGCCGAGATCGCTCACCGCAAAAATCGGCGCTTCCGCATCCTTGTTGATGGCAATGATGTTCTTGGAGCCCTTCATGCCGACCATGTGCTGGGTCGCACCGGAGATACCGGCGGCGATGTACACGGTGGGCTTGACGACCTTGCCGGTCTGGCCGACCTGGTAGCTGTAAGGAACCCAACCAGCGTCGACGATGGCTCGCGATGCACCCGGGGCCGCACTGAGAAGCTTGGCCAGTTCTTCGACCAGGGCGTACTTGTCTTGCTCGCCGAGACCACGACCACCCGACACCACGATTGCGGCTTCGTCGAGTGACGGCCCTTCACGCTCTTCAACGTGACGATTGACGACCTTTGCGCCAGCGCTCTTGCCGCCGTCGGGAACCGCAATGGTCTCGACTGCAGCAGCGCCGCCACCAGCGGACTCAGCAACAAATGACTTCGGACGAACGAGCACCAAGTGCGGACCAGCGGCAGTAAAGGTGGTCTTCACGTCGGTGGTTCCACCAAACACTGGCTCGGTGGTGACAAGGCTTGACCCGTCGACCTCGAGGTCGGTGTTGTTGGTGATGACGGTGCGATCAAGCTTGGCCGAAAGTCGACCAGCAATGTCACGACCGACATACGAGGTTGCTGCGATGATCGCGTCGGGAGCGTTGCCGCCTTCGACAAGGGCAGCGATGGCACCCGAAACCGGAACACCCGGAAGTGCACCAGCGAGATCGCCGGTTGTGTACACCTTCGATGCGCCGAACTCGCCGAGCTGGCCGGCAATCGCGTCGGCATCGCCGCCGCCGTAGATCGCTTCAACCGTGTCGGCCAACGAACGGGCCTTGGTGAGAAGTTCAAGAGTTGTTGTGGTGACCTTGCCGTCATTTGCCTCGGCGAGCACCCAAATCTTCGAAAGAGCCATGATCAATTCCTCCTAGAGAACCTTGAGGTCGTCGAGGAATGCGACGATCTTTTCGGCGGCGGTGCCGTCGTCTTCGAAGACCTCACCAGCCTCGCGAGCGGGAGCTTCCGTAATGGAAACGATCTGCTGACCAGCACCGGCCCAACCGACCTGGCTGGCATCGAGACCAAGGTCGGCAACGGTGAGCGTGTCGACCGGCTTCGACTTGGCCGCCATGATGCCCTTGAAGGACGGATAACGCGGTTCGACAACACCAGCGGTGACCGATACGAGAGCGGGAAGCGGACATTCCACATCGTCGTAACCAGCTTCGGTCTGACGCTGGATCTTGACGGTGCTTCCTTCAACGCTGATCGACTTGGCGAAGGTGACTGAAGGAAGGTCGAGCAAACCAGCGATCTGCTCGGGAACCGTTCCGGTGTAGCCGTCACTCGATTCGGTCGCGGTGAGAACAAGGTCCGCACCTTCGACGCGTTGGATGGCCTTGGCGAGCACCTTGGCAGTTCCGAGTGCATCGCTACCAGCGAGTGCATCGTCACTGACGAGGATTGCCTTCGCAGCACCCATAGCAAGAGCGGTACGAAGACCGGACACCTCACCATTGGGAGCCATGGAGACGAGCGTGACTTCACCGCCACCGGCAGTGGTCACAAGCTGCAGCGCCATCTCAACACCGTACGAATCAGATTCGTCGAGGATGAGCTTGCCGTCTCGCTTCAGGGTTTTAGTAGTGGGATCCAACGCACCAGGATCAGCCGGGTCCGGGATCTGCTTGACACAAACGACGACGTTCATGGGGCGAATCCTGCCCGCAGAATGGGGTCGGGGCCAAATCACGCGGGGACTTTGTTCGGAACACGTTGCTGAGACGTCACCTTCGGGGCTCCGCTACGGTCAAAGTCCTTGTGAAGATGCACCTCATCGTGAATCCATCGGCCTCTTCGGTCACCGCTCGGGGACGGGTGGTCATCACCAAAGCGCTCACCGCCGACCACGAGGTCACCGTCTCGGAGACCGCCCGTCGGGGCCATGCCACGCGCCTCGCTGCAGCAGCCGCTGCCGACGGAGCCGACGTCGTTGTCGTACTCGGAGGCGATGGAACCCTGAACGAAGCGGCCAACGGTCTTGCAGGAACAATGACCGCCCTCGCTGCAGTTCCTGGCGGTTCCACCAATGTCTTCGCTCGCACCCTTGGCCTTCCCGATGACCCCATCGAAGCAACTGGCGCGCTTCTCGATGCGCTCGCGTACAACTCAATTCAACGAATCGGACTCGGTTCGGTGAACGGTCGCTATTTCCTCTTTCACGTCGGCATCGGTTTCGACGCAGCCGTGGTTGCCGAAGTCGAACGTCGCGGTTCGCTCAAGCGCTGGGCGAATCACGCGTTGTTCGGTTGGGCAGCGTTCGACACATGGCTGCGCAAGTACAACCGCAAACGAGCGCACTTCAGCGTTCGCGTCGAAGGCAAACCCACCGTTGATGACGGGATGTTCACGGTCTGCCTCAACACCGACCCTTATACATTCATCGGCACGCGGCCATTCACGATCGCTCCCGAAGCTTCGCTTGATCGGCCGCTAAGCATCGTGACGTTGCGAACGCTTGATGCGATTCCGCTTGTACGGATCTTGTCCTCTGCTCTTGGGTCAGGCCGGCATCTCCGAAGCAGCAAATACGTTTCTCTCCACACTGATGTCACGAACGTTGAGATCGACGGGTACGGACCGATTCCGCATCAAGTTGACGGCGACTACCTCGGCGATGTCGAACGTCTCGAATTACGCTTCGAACCCGACACGTTGTCCCTCGTCGTTCCACGAGTTACTTCTCGCTGAGAACCTCACGACATAATCGTGGAACATTGGTGATGATTGCATCGACTCCAATTTCGGAGAGCAAACGAATCGCTTCCGGGTCGTCAACTGTCCAGACATTGACAGCAACACCCAATGAATGCGCTTCCGCAACAAAGTCTTTGGTAACGGTTCCGTACCAAGGATTAATTGCGACGTGCCCTGCAGACGCTGCGCGTTGGAGATCGGCGAGCAGTGAATCGCCAGAAGAGTTCAGCAAGCCCGTCGGCAACGTCGCGTCGAGCGCACGAACCTGGTCGCAAATCTCGTGATCGAACGACGTCACTAAAAACTGCCGAGTGGTTCCAAATGAACGGAGAAGTTCGACAACGTTCGCAATGAGCAGCGGCCGCAAGCCAGCAACGCCGTCGGGTTTGATCTCGATATTCACGCCCAGCGGGTGACAGGCGGCAAGTGCCTCTTCGAGTGTGGGAATCGAATCGGGTAGTTGGGACCGATTCATCTCTCCGAGGACGCGACCGTCGGCGAGAACAGGATCGTGATGAACGACGATTTCGCCGTCGGCGGTGAGGTGGGCGTCGAGTTCGACCCAATCGGCCCCTTGGATCACCGCTTCAGCGAAGGCCGCAACCGTATTTCCGGGAGGACACGCTGCAGAAGCCCCCCGATGCGCCACCACCATTGCCATCTGCCCACCGTAGGCGTTTGCACCGGTGGGTTTTCACCAAACTCCATCTTTGTGGTTTGGGTGTCATTTGTCACAAAGATGACGAGCGCGTCAAACCCACCGCGGCATCGCGGGCGCTGACCTCAGCATTTGCAAAAACCCCTTGCGCGTGGTTTAACCCACAAGTACGTTCTCGCCCCTCAGCCACACACGTCCGGGTCCGTTCGAATCACTTCTCGATTCTCACGGTGCGGAGAGGTGGCATGAACACACATCTCACGGATCGGCCGGAAAACCGTTTCGTGACCCCTGATCCTGGAGGAACCGTGGCCCTGACCGCGCCCCATGCAATGACCCTGAACGCAATCGCCGATGATTGGCGTGATCAGTCCGCTTGCCGTGACACCGATCCCGATCTTTTCTTCCCGGTTGGCACGACTGGCCCGGCTATCGAGCAGATCGAAAACGCCAAGTCCGTTTGCACCGACTGCGAAGTCCGTCAGCCCTGCCTCGACTTCGCCCTTGCCACGAACCAAGACTCGGGCATCTGGGGCGGAACCTCGGAAGAAGAGCGCCGCAAGCTTCGCCGTCAATGGCTCGCCGCTCGTCGCAAGGCATCCTGATTCTTTGAATCGCTGAGTCTCCGACTCGCTCAACGACCTCCCTTCGGGGAGGTCGTTGTCGTTTTGGACCGAAACCGCGAACCGTCAGCGTCGAACAGGAACCGAGATACGCACAGCAGTACCTGGGCGGTCGCTGGTGCCCTCTCCGGCCGAGAACCCGATCGTTCCACCAAGTTCGGTCGTCACAAGCGTGCGGACAATTGAGAGCCCCAGTCCGGTGCTGTCATCGATCGTGAAGCCCGGGGCAGTACCCACGCCGTTATCGGTCACCGTCACCCGCAAACGGGTACCGGTGTTTTCGAGTTCGACGATCACCGTGGCGTCATCGGCTGGACCCGACGGGAACGCGTGATCCACCACGTTCTGCAGAAGCTCCGTGAGTACGACAGCAAGTGGCGTCGCGACGTCGGCGGGAAGGATGCCCGCATCCCCAACCACCGTGAAACGGATTGGTCGATCAGGAGAGATCAATCCTTCTTCCACCATTCGCACGAGTGGTCGGACGATCTCAATAAACGGCACGTCGTCGCCGATAGTGATCGACAACGTTTCATGAACGAGAGCGATCGAGCGAATACGTCGAACCGATTCTTCGACCGCCGCCTTCGCTTCTGGCGATGACAGGCGCCGGCCCTGCAAACGAAGCAAGGCAGAGATTGTCTGCAAGTTGTTTTTCACTCGATGATGAATTTCGCGAATTGTTGCGTCCTTCGACAAAAGCATGAGGTCACGCCGGCGCAGTTCGGAAATATCGCGCATAAGAACGAGAGCACCAGTGACCAGGCCGTCCGCTACGAGCGGAACAATGCGCAAGAGGATTGTGACGTTCGGACCGCGTTCAATTTCCTCGGCGGTTGGACGAGCAAGCGCAAACGCGGCGGTCACCGGAGAATCAGGAAGACCGAGTTCGCCAAACCGCTCGCCTTCCGAGTTCGCGTGCACGCCAATTCGGTGAAGAGCTGAAATCGCGTTGGGTGACGCGAACTGCACTCGTTGCTCGCCATCGAGCACCATCACCCCGTCGCCGACTCGCGGCATGACGACACCGCGTTCATCTTCACCCGCGAATGGGAAACCTCCCGCAGCGATCATCTCGGCGAAACGATTGAACACATTGAGATACGTGCGTTCAAGGACGCCGTCCTGGCGAGCGACAATTTGATTCGCGTCTCGCGTAAGCACCGCAATCGTTCTTCCGTCGAACATCACAGGGATACAGGTTTCGCGCACCGGACCTTCAAGTGCCCCAGGCGGAATCTCTCCCTCGGCAAATTCGCCGGTCGTAAAAGTCCGGTCGACGAGGGGCCGCTCTCCGGCGGTGACGACTCGACCCACCCAGTCGTTTGTGAAAAGCGTCTGGCTTGTTGTCGGACGGATCTGCCCGAGGACAACCATTGAATGTTCGTCGTGAGCACTTCGGTCGCGACCGAACAACATGAGATCGGAGAAACTCAGATCGGCAAGCAGACCCCACGTGCCAAGCAACCGCTGGAGGTGATCTGTTTCCGCCGCTGAGAGACGCGACCGTTGTTCAGCGAGCTCCGCCAGATTGGCCATTGGAGCGAGGCGACGGGATCAGCCCGCGCCGAACCCGATTCGGCGTTCGCTATCAGAAGTGCCCAGTTCGATGTAGGCGATCTTTGCAGCGGGAACAGCGATGTCTCGACCGTGACGGTCGGTCAGCCAAAGAACACTGGTGGCATCGGCCAACGCAGCATCGATCGACGCGCGCACTTCGGCGCGATCGACATTGGACGACATCTCGATCTCGATTTCTTTGGGTGTCTGTTGAACACCGATGCGAACGTCCACGAAGTTCCTCCTGTACGAATCCGACCTGTTAGCCGGCTCCTCATGCTAGGTCGCAGGACCGAGCGTTCATCCCAGCAGCTTGAGCCCAGCGTTATAGCGGCGCGTCGGGGCAAGTTCGAGGTCGATGACCTCGGCCAACGCACGAATTGCAACGGCCGCTTCGCTCTCGGGTTCGACCGCCACAACTGGGCGACCATCGTCGGAGCCCTCACGAAGTGCAGGCACCAAGGGCACCTGGCCAACGAAGCGCACGTCGAGGCGTTCGGCCAACTCGGCGCCGCCCCCCGCACCAAAGAGCTCGTAGCGCTTGCCGTCATCGCCGGTGAACCATGACATGTTCTCGATGACGCCCTTAACTTCGATATTCACTTTTTCCGCCATGAATGCGGCGCGCTGCGCAACCTTCTGCGCTGCCGGCTGCGGAGTCGTAACGACGTACAGCTCCGCTCGTGGCAAGAACTGCGCGATCGAAAGCGCAATATCGCCGGTGCCGGGCGGAAGATCGACGAGCAAGAAGTCAGGTTCATCCCAAAACACGTCGGTGAGGAACTGTTCGAGCGCTTTATGAAGCATGGGGCCACGCCAAATGACGGGCTGATCTTCTTCAACGAAGAACCCCATCGAGATGCATCGAACGCCGTGCGCTTCGGGCGGCACGATCATTTCGTCGATGATCGTCGGGGTGTGATCGACGCCAAGCATTCGCGGGATCGAAAAGCCCCAGACATCGGCATCGACAACAGCGACTTTGTGGCCGCGCTGAGCGAGAGCAATTGAAAGGTTGGTTGTAATCGATGACTTGCCAACGCCGCCCTTGCCGGAGGCGATCAACAGGACTCGAGTGGAACTCGACGGATCAGCAAACGGGATGACTCGTCCTTCGGCATGGCCATGGCCCTGATGCGTTCCTGCCGTTGAGGCCGGGTCACCGTGAAGAAGTTCGCGGATCGCAGCACGTTCTTCGTCGGTCATAACAGTGAAGTCGAGATCGACGCGATCGATTCCGTCGAGAGCAACGATTGCATTCGTGACGCGATTTTGAATTTCGTTGCGTAAGGGGCAACCGGCCACGGTGAGTGCAATCTGGATCGCCACAACTGGTCCGTCGATCGCAATACCGCGAACCATCCCGAGATCGACGATGCTCCGGTGGAGTTCAGGGTCCTCAACGGGACGAAGGACCTCGATGACATCGGCATCGGTGATGGGCATTTGGGGGGTCTCGCTTCGGTTCGGGGAATTTCTCCTACGGCGCTAGGTAGAATACCGAGGTGGAACAGGCGACCCTCAGTCCGACCGAGTTCAGCTCGGTGGTTACGGCGATTACCTCAGCCTTTGGCGACCCCACTCGCCGAGAGATCTACCTGTTTGCCCGTGCCGCCGACTCTGGCGTCACCGCCAGCGAGGTCGCCTCACAGTTCGACCTGCATGCCAATGTCGCTCGCCACCACCTCGACAAACTCACTGCTGGCGGTTATCTCGAAGTTGCCGTCGCCCGAGGCGGCACCGGTGCAGGCCGACCATCTAAGCGCTATACCGCAACGACCAAGGGCGACCATCTCGATCTCCCCGTTCGTCACGACGATGTCCTCATCACCTTGTTGGGCCGCGCACTCGAAATGCTCCCGCGCGACCAAGCCGAAGCAATGGCCGAAGAGGTCGGCATTGAATACGGTCGACTTCTTGCCCAACGCCTCGGTGAAGGTGTCGATCATCAGCGTTCGATTCAATCCATTCTCCAAACTGTTGCTGATGCGCTTACTGCGCAAGGGTTCGCTGCGCATGCTGAACGTCGCAACAACGAACTGCGCATCGTTTCCGAACACTGCCCGTTCGGCGATGCCGTTATGGCCAATCCCGTCATTTGTGCCGTCGACCGCGGAATGATGAAAGGCATGGTTGCCGAACTTCACGGCGGGGATGCCACCATCGCACTTGAATCGTCAAAGCCCATGGGTGACGACGTGTGCGTTACGTCGCTCGAAGCCTGAACATCGTGGCTCGCCACTATCTCGATCACGCATCAACGTCACCATTACGCGACTCGGCGCGCACTGCACTTTCCGAGGCACTGGCACTGCAGGTTGACGAAACGATCGGCGATCCTGGCCGCATTCACCAAGAAGGAATGACGGCGCGGGTTCTTCTCGAAAACGCGCGCGAACAAGTTGCCGTACTGCTCAATGCAAAGCAACGGGAAATCATCTTCACCAGCGGAGCAACAGAATCAATTGCCGCCGCAACGTGGGGCGCCGTTCGCCGAAGCGTCGAGACCGGAGCCACTCCTCACATCGTTCATGCCACTGTTGAGCACTCTGCGGTTCGGCGCTCGAGCGAACTCTTTGCAAACGCGTTTGGTGGATCCGTTTCCGTTATCGGGGTCGATACAACCGGACGGATTGATGTCGAGGCATTCGTCGATGCACTGACACCCTCAACGGCGCTCGCCCATGTGCAGTGGGGCAACCACGAAGTCGGAACATTGCAACCAGTCGCTGAAATCGCCGCTGCGTGCAACGAACTCGGCATCCTCCTCCACGTTGACGCCGCGCAGGCCGTTGGTCATCTCACGGTTCACCCCAAAGACCTCGGCATCGATCTGCTGTCGTTCAGCGGACACAAGTTCGGTGGTCCAACCGGAATCGGAGGTCTTTGGATCCGCCAAGGGCTTCGCATTGAGCCACTCCTTACCGGTGGCGAACAAGAACGCTCGCGTCGCTCCGGACTCGAAAACCTTCCTTTGGCAATTGCACTCGGCGTTGTTGCCGAAGAACTCGACGAATCAACACGTCTCGCCGAAGCGGCAAACACCCGCAACCTTCTCGCAACCGCACTCGATCGCGTAACGACAACCCCTGGCATCTCACTACTTGGCCCTTCCGACGCCGCACATCGACTCCCGCATCTCATCTGCCTTGCCGTCGACGGAGTCGAGCCACAGGGCGTCGTCCTCGGACTCGATCGACGCGGAATCGCCTTGCACTCGGGAAGCTCCTGTGCTTCCGAAGGGCTCGAGCCGTCCCCCGTCCTCGAAGCGATGGGTGTCGACGCACAACGTTCGCTACGAATTTCCGTCGGACATAACTCGACGTCGGAAGACATCGACGTCTTCTGCGATGAACTTCCAACGGTCGTGAGTGAACTGCGTTCATTGCGTGCGTAACTCGCAAGTGAATTTTCTGCGACCTGCGCCTATCCCATGCAGAACCTTGGCTACGTTCTCGGGGTGACGATTTTCCTGACTCGCCATGCCCATGCCGGCAAACGATCCGAATGGGCAACTGACGATCGGCTTCGACCACTTTCAGAACGTGGCACGAAACAATCCGAGGGACTTATCGACGTCGTCGGCGACCTCGTCATCGGACGAATCGTTTCCAGCCCCTACGTCCGCTGCATGCAAACGATGGAACCACTTGCCACCAAGTTCGACCTCATAATCGAACCTTCAGAACTGATCGCCGAAGGTACCCCCGTCGACGATGCCTACCAACTGCTACTCGAACTGGACCATCAAGACGGCGTCCTCTGCAGCCACGGCGATGTAATCCCCCACCTGCTTCGCAAACTTGTCGCTGATGGCATGGACACCGATGGACCACTCATCGATCAAAAAGGTTCAACGTGGGTGATCGAATTTCAAAACGGCCGACCATTTCACGGCCGTTATGTTCCGCCTTCTGCCTGATTTCGTTTAGTCGCGTCGCCCAGCGGCGACGTCTTCCTTGACCCCGTTGACCATTTGGATCATGTACATCGGGATTGCGTTCATGTCGATCGCATCGAGATCGATCTTGGCAGCAACGAACTCACCTGCGTTGCGTTCAAGAATTGCGCGGAAAACTCGGGCGTCGGAGAACTTGGGGTCAGTCGCTATTGCGTCATCAAGATACTGGCGTGCCTGCCGATCAAACTCGGCGCCTACTGATGCCTCGCTGTTGAGGGCGAGCGTGTGCAAGACCCAGCCCCGATAGGTCATCGCTTGCACGTTCTGCGGAGAAATTTCAAGCGCTTTGTCATATGCCTGAACCGCAGATTCGAATTGCTTGAGCGCCTTCGCGGAATCTCCCGCTTGTAACGATGCTTGCGCCTGTCCGGTCAGTCCCTGTGCCTGAAGAATCAAATTGGCGCTGTCTTGACGAGCATCACCTGTGAGACCTTGTCCGGGGGCTCGGGTACCTGCGTTGCGGAAAACGATCCACCCAGCGCCAACCGCAACAACGCCAACTAGTACGAGAGCGAGAGCGGTGCGCTTCCAGTTTCGTTGCGGACGAAGCGACTTCACCACCGCGGTGCGGTCATCGATTGCTCGGATCGCAGCGGCGGCCCGAGCGGTGTAGTCGTCCTTCAGTTCTTCATAATCAGAGTCATCGACATCGCCTGCAGCGTGTTCACGCTCAAGATCCTGAAGCGAACGAAGCAAGAAGTCGCGCTCTTCTTCGAAGGCAGCCAAGACATCGGGATCGAGATCGCGACGCCGGCTCGAACCCTTTTCGGGCGATGTCGCGGGCTTCGCCTTCGCGGACTTTGCCGCGGCCGCTTCACGCGCAGCTCGCCGAGCTGCCGTGCCGCCGGTTGGGGTCGTCACCGCGACGCTCCCTCGCCATGCGGATCGTCAACATCAGCCTGTTCCTCAACGTGGAGTGCCGACTCGACGAGTTCCCGGTCTTCGTCAGTTGCGCGCTCTTGAGGCATTGACGACCAGCGACGGAAGACGATCACCAGTGCAGCGATGCCAACGGCAAGGGCAACGATTGGGAGAATCCAGACCAACACATTGACGCCTGACGCCGAAGGCGTAAGGAGAATGGCTTGGCCATATTTTGCTGAATAAAACGAGCGAATCTCTTCGTCGGTTTGGCCCTGCTGCACCTGTTCAGCGATCTGACGACGAATCTCTTGTGATGCCGGAGCATTGGATTCGGCCACGGATTCGCCTGAACAGACCGGGCATTTCACTGTTTGAGAAATTGAGCTGACGCGATCCTGGGCTGTAGGCGCTGATCGTGTTCCGAATGCAGCAATCGAAAGCGCCGCCACGGCAACGACAGCGACGGCGATCCACGGAGCCCAACGTCGGACCGGAGAACCTTTTTCAAAAACTTTTGCGGAGCTCATTTGGTTGCCACCCCCGAACCGGCACCCGCAACTGCCATACCGCCATTGTCGGCAATCACTTTGTCGAGACCACCAGCGGTCACTCCACCAAAGAATCCAGCGATGACAAGCCCACTCGGCGCCACCATGTACGACTCGGGAACTTTGGTAACGCCGTAATCGAGTGCAATCAAACCTGTGTCATTCGAAATGACGGGCCACGTA
>CALBSE010000031.1 GCA_937927725.1 uncultured Actinomycetes bacterium | reverse complement strand
TCTTTCTGCGCCAGGCACCCGCTCACGATGATTTCCATATCGGGGCGTTCTTCTTTGATGTTCTTGAAGCGGCCCAGATGTCCGTAGAACTTGTTATCGGCGTTTTCACGGATGCAGCAGGTGTTGAACACCATGACGTCGGCGGTTTCATCAGATTCGGCCAGAACCAGCCCATCGGCTTCGAGGAGCCCAGCGATACGTTCGGAATCGTGCTCGTTCATCTGACACCCATAGGTGCGGATGGCGTAGCTGCGGGGCTGATCGGTCACGCCCACAGGCTACCGGGGATACGCGAACGGTCCCGAGGGCCAGTGGCGCCTCGGGACCGTTCGGGATGGCAGGAACGACAGAAACTGCAGGAATGACGGGGAAATCAGTCGTCGAGTGAAATCGGCACGTCGTGCTCGGCACTCATGACGTCCTCGGCATCCTCGGGGACCTCGGCGTTTTCGCCGATACCCACACTGCTGAGGATGCGTTCGGTGATTTCCACCATGACCTCGGGGTTCTCGAGCAGGTAGGTCTTGGCGTTTTCACGGCCCTGACCGAGCTGTTCGCCCTCGTAGGTGTACCAAGCACCCGACTTCTTCACGAAGCCCAAGTCGACACCGATATCGATGGTCGAACCTTCACGGCTGACACCCTTGCCGTACATGATGTCGAACTCGGCCTGCTTGAACGGCGGGGCCACCTTGTTCTTAACGACCTTGACGCGGGTGCGGTTACCCACGACCTCGACGCCGTCCTTGATGGACTCAATGCGGCGAATGTCGAGACGCACCGAGGAGTAGAACTTCAGCGCCCGACCACCAGGAGTGGTTTCGGGGGAGCCGAACATGACGCCGATCTTCTCGCGCAGCTGGTTGATGAAGATGCAGACGGTGTTGGACTTATTGAGGTTGGCCGTGAGCTTGCGCAATGCCTGGCTCATAAGGCGGGCCTGCAGACCAACGTGGCTGTCGCCCATCTCGCCTTCGATTTCGGCACGAGGCGTAAGCGCCGCAACTGAGTCGATGACGATGACGTCGAGGGCACCGGAGCGCACGAGCATGTCGACGATCTCGAGTGCCTGTTCGCCAGTGTCGGGCTGTGAAATGAGCAGCTGGTCGGTATCGACACCGATGGCGGAGGCATAGACCGGATCCATGGCGTGTTCGGCATCGACATAGGCGCAAATGCCACCGTTGCGCTGAGCTTCGGCCACAACGTGCATGGCGAGGGTGGACTTACCTGAGGACTCTGGGCCGTAGATCTCGACGACACGACCGCGAGGCAGACCGCCAACGCCGAGCGCCAGGTCGAGGGCCAAAGCGCCGGTAGGGATCGTCTCGACCCGCATCGTGCCCTTCTCGCCCATCTTCATGACCGAGCCCTTACCAAACTGCTTCTCGATCTGGCCGAGCGCCATATCGAGAGCCTTGTCACGTTCCTGCGGGAACGTCGGTCGGTTCGATTCCTTTGCCATCGTCTACTTCTCCTGGGTGTGAGGCCCCGGTCTGCCCGGGACTCGTATGGGTGATCGGTCCACCGGAGCGGGAGCTCTGGTGGCTCCACTGGCGCCGAGGCCCCGGTGGAGATGGATCGCAACCTACGGAGGGGGTGTGACAGGCCCCCGGTGTTCGAACGACAAGACTGTAACTTCGAACACCTGTTCAGTCAATGACCCTCGATCCCAGTCCCCCGTTGGGCTCCCTCCCAGGCCTTTCTTGGGCCCCTCCCGGTAGGATCCAGCCGCTGAACTCTCCCGCTCAGGCGAAAGGTGCCCTCCCATGACCGAGTCCCTGCCCACCGATCCCGCACAACGCGAAGAGGTCCTGCGTCAGCGTCTCAGCGCCGAACAGTTCGAGGTCACCCAGTGCAGCGCCACCGAACGCGCCTTCACCGGCAAGTACTGGGACTGCCACGACGACGGCACCTATCACTGCATCGTGTGCGATGCGCAGCTGTTCAGCTCGGACACCAAGTTCGAAAGCGGCACCGGTTGGCCGAGTTTCTTCGATCCGATGACAAACGACGCGGTTGCAACCAAAGTCGACAGTTCACACGGAATGATCCGCACTGAAGCATTGTGCGCGTCGTGCGGCGCACACCTTGGTCACGTCTTTGAAGATGGTCCCGGTCCGACCGGTCTTCGCTATTGCATGAACTCTGCGTCGCTTGATCTCAAACCAGCACAGAGTTAACTGCCTGCGCGATTAACGCGCCAACAAACGACGACGCAAGTGGTCAAGCACCGTAATAACGGTGAACTGTCGTGACTGTTCGCGATTGAACGGAAACTTCGCCATTGACGTTTCGGTAACACCGTCGAGCGTTGTTGCCATAAAGACGGTTCCAACCGGAACGCCTTCTTGTTCGTCTGGTCCAGCAACGCCGGTTACGGCGATGCCGACGTCAGAGTTCAGAACTCGACATGCGCCTTCGCTCATCGCGCGCACTGCATCGTCGCTCACCACCGGTCCAACCGGAACACCCAGCAGATCGAACTTCACTTCGCTCGCGTAGCTCACGACCGAACCTTGCAAGACATCGCTCGCACCAGGAATCGAAACCAAACGGCTCGCGATCAATCCGCCAGTCAGCGATTCAGCTAAGCCAAGCGTGAGTCCACGTTCGCGAAGAAGGTTGAGGACAACCTCTTCCATCGTCTGGTCGTCAGTGGTGAAGACATAGTCAGCGAGAATCTTTGCGACCTCGTCAACCTCGGCAGCGACAACTGCATCGGCTTGCTCTGCAGTGTCTGCCTTGGCGGTAACGCGGACCTTGAGGCCTTCGATTCCGCTCGCAAGGAACGCAATCGTGGCTGTGCCCGTTCGATCAAGTTCGTCGAGACGATCGGCCAACATTTCTGCAATGCCTGATTCGCTGTGACCCCACGTGCGAATCGTGCGACTTCGAATGACACCGGTATCCCCGGCGCGTCGACGCAGTTCGGGGATCACCGTGCCCTCGACCATTTCCTTCATCTCGTAAGGAACTCCCGGCACCGCGAAAATAACTTTGTCGCCGATCGGACACATGAGGCCGGGTGCCGTACCTGGCATTTGCGCAATACGGCTCGCGCCTTGCGGCACCTGCGCCTGACGAAGATTGTTCATTGGCATGTTGCGGCCTCGAGAACCAAAGATTTCGTGCAGTCGCTCAATGACCTCGGGATCTTCAACGAGTTCCACGCCCATCACCTCGGCGATGACGTCGCGAGTGATGTCGTCCTGCGTTGGCCCAAGGCCACCGCACACGATGACTGCATCGCTTCGATCAAGCGCGATCTGCAATGCATCGCGAATTCGATCCCAGTTGTCGCCAACCTTTACCTGCAAAAAGCAATCGATTCCTGCAAGTGCGAGCTGTTCGCCAATCCATGAAGAATTGGTGTCGACGATCTGGCCCAGCAGAAGTTCCGTACCTACCGCAACAACTTCGCAATTCATGAGAGTCCTTCGTCGTAGTTGAGTTCAAGTCCAGTGTCAGCGGTTCCGAGCCCGCCATGTTCAGGAACAGTCGTACTGCGCTGAAGAAATTCGTCGAGCAACGCGTGTCCGACGACAACCGCCAGCAAAAAGAAGATGTACGCGACAGGAGCGATAGCGGAAACATCCCACGTCAGTACCGCTCCAATAACCACGAGAGCAACCGTTGCGAGCCGAAGGAGAAGAAGTGGTCGCCTCGGTGTCCTCTGCCCAAGAAGACCAATTCCCGCTAGGCCCAAAAAGATGGCAATAAACGCGAGACACAGGATCACGATCGCGTAGTCATGCACATGGCCGCCCTCGGCGATCTGCAGGTACTTCGACATGCCCACCGCTAGAGCGATGATGCCCATCTGCATGATCAAATGGAACAGCAGCCACGCCTCGCCCGCCAAGATTCCGGGTCGAATACCGGCTTTGGGGACATCGTCGAAGTAGATGCTGAAGAGTGCAAACAGAGCAACAAACAACACGATGATCGTAACTATGTCACCCCAGCCTAAGGAACCTTCGGAGACGACAAGTGCAACTTTTAAGAATGCTTCGCCGATGACGACAAGCGTGAGAAGCGCGGCTCGTTCGGTGAGGTGATGTTCGTCAATGGCTTCAGTAGGCAAACCACGTGAATGCGCCGCTGAGGTAGGAACGACGAGCAACATGATCGCAACGCCCCAAATGACGAAATCGATTCCGTCGGGAATCGCAAACGCAACGATCATCGCGACACCCGCAAGCAGAAGTCGATTGCGGCGACCAGTTGCCCACGCTCCGGTTCCACCTTCCCTGTTTCGCACGCGGTGATACGCAACTGCCAGAACAAAAACGGCAGCGGTGTAGATAATTCCCACCGCGTCAGGACTGGTGGTTGATCGATCGACGAATTCAAGCACGAGGATAAATATCAGGAACATCTGCGTGAACATCAACGCGCGTTGTGCAAGATCGTCGCGTCGATCAACGTTCATCAAAACCGTCGTGTGAAACCACAGCAGCCAAATCAAGACGAACATGAGGGCACAAAGACCACCCGACCGCCACGTTGGATTATGCGAAAACTCATTCGACAACACAACGGTCGACGCAACAAAGACAAGGTCGTAGAAGAGTTCAAGGAAACCAACGGGGGCCGATGCCGTGTGTTGGTGGAGTTTGCTGCCGATCGACATAGCCGCCGATGTTAGGTGCCGCTCAGGAAGGACCGCTTACTTCCGTCGTGGCTTCCATCGTCGTAGCCGCCCGACTTCCATCCCATACGTATTGGAGTGCACTGAAGACGGCAAGGAAGGTGGCGAAGTAGAGCAAACCATCGCCGAGCCAGAGGTAATCGGTGGTGAGTGGAAACAGCACCGCGCCAACGGCCAGTGATTGCACCAGCGTCTTGAGCTTGGCCGACTTACGGGCGGGCATCGCTAATCCACGACGGCCCCACCACATCCGATACAAACTGATGAACACCTCTCGAACAGCAATAACCACCACCGGCCACACCGGGAAGCGGTCCACAGCGACGAGAGAAAAGAGTGCACCGAGCACAAGGACTTTGTCGGCCAATGGGTCGAGAAATGCTCCGCTCCGAGTCGTTCCGTGACGGCGAGCAATCCAGCCATCGACTCCGTCAGTAAGGGCGAGTGCAGTCCACAACGACCAGACCAACCAGCCGCTTGGCTTGTGACTGATCATGGCAAAGAGAAGCGGCGACACAAGGATGCGCAGCATCGTCACGTAGTTCGCCGGCGTCGCAATTGCCGACGGTCCGTAGGACTGATCGCTCATCAGTCGCCCTCTTCGACGGGGCGAGCACCAGCGGCAATCAGGTCGGGGCCAAGGGCATCGACAATGGTCAAGGTCGCAAAACTTCCCTGTTCGAGCTCGGAGGCAACCATCACGACGCCGTCGATTTCAGGGGCTTCACGCCAGGTTCGGCCGATTCCAGGACTATCCACGAGAACTTCGACTTGAGAGCCGATCATTTCGTCACGTTTTGCCGCAGTAATCCGATCCTGCAGTTCCGTAAGTTCTGCGAGACGCTCTGCAACAAGTGCTTCGGGCACCTGATCTTCGAGTCCAGCAGCGTGGGTTCCGTCTTCACGAGAGAACGGGAAGAACCCACACCAGTCGAGCCGGACAGATTCCACAAAATCAAGAAGTTGATCGTGATCCTCTTCGGTTTCGCCGGGATACCCGACGATGAAATTCGATCGGAATGCTGCGTCAGGCTCACGTTCACGAATCGCTTCGATACGCGTCGCAAACTTCAGGCCATCGCCCCAGCGCTTCATCCCTCGCAACAACGAACGCGAGACGTGCTGCAATGAAAGATCGAAATACGGCACGCCACTGCCACAAATCGTATCGATCAGTTCGTCGGTGAGATCTGAGGGATAGAGATAGAGCAATCGGACACGGTCTACGCGTTCGGCGACAGCATTCATGAGCGGAACGATTGACCGCTCGCCAACGCCTTGATCGCGTCCGAACGCCGCGAGGTCTTGTGCAACAAGAACGATCTCGCGAGCTTCAAGCGCGTCGACCTCGGCAAGGATGTCGTCGACCGAACGCGACCGTTGTTTGCCGCGGAACGTTGGAATCGCGCAGAATCCACAGGCGCGATCGCAGCCTTCGGCAACTTTCACGTAGGCCCATGGTGAACTGGACTTTGGTCGCGGAAGGTTAAGAAGATCGAACGGCGAAGTTTTTGAACCGCGAGTTGAGCCCAGGGTGACAGGAACACCGAACCCTGCAACCGAATCGATCTCGGGCAACGCATCAGCGAGTTCTTCGCCGTATCGCTCGGCCATACAGCCGGTGACAACGAGACGAGCTCCTGGGGCGCGCACCGAATCGAGTCCGAGAATGGTGTCGATGGATTCTTGGCGAGCCTGCTCGACAAACGCGCAGGTGTTGACCACGACAACGTCCGCCAACTCAGGGGAATCGGCCGGCACCAAACCGTCGGCCAGCATCGTTCCGACCAATTTGTCGGAGTCGACCTCGTTCTTGGGACAGCCGAGTGTCTCGATCCAGAAACTCTCGGTCATCGGTTCATCGTAGGCGTCAGTCCGCGCCGTCAAGTTCTTCGGGAGTCATCAGAACGGTACGGGCCTTCGAACCCTCGGAAGGTCCAACGATTCCGCGCTGTTCAAGCAGGTCCATGAGGCGACCGGCTCGAGCAAAACCGACACGGAGTTTGCGCTGCAGCATCGACGTTGATCCGAGTTGCGAGCGAACGACGAGTTCCATGGCCTGTGACAGCAGATCGTCGTCGTCATCGTCGCCACCGGCCATGCCCCCGGCACTGCTACCGGTGGAGGAGTCTTCGCTCCCCTGCACGGTGTCGTCATAGGAGATTTCGGGAGACTGCTGACGCCATGCAGCCACAACAGCCCGAACCTCGTCTTCGGTGACCCATGCACCTTGGATGCGCTGGGCGATGCTCGACGACGGGCCCAGCAACAACATGTCGCCTCGGCCAAGAAGTTTCTCAGCACCACCTTGGTCGAGGATCACTCGAGAATCGGCGAGGCTCGACACCGCAAAAGCCAAACGAGCCGGCACGTTGGCCTTGATCACGCCGGTGATGACATTCACTGACGGACGCTGCGTTGCGATGACCAAATGGATGCCGACGGCGCGAGCCATCTGCGCGATTCGACAGATTGATTCTTCGACGTCGCGGGCCGCAACCATCATGAGGTCGTTGAGCTCGTCGACCACAACGAGGATGTACGGAAGTCGGTAGTATTCGATACCCATCTCGGGCTGATCAACAACCTCGCCGCGATCGAACGCTGCGTTGTAACCATCGATGTCGCGGAAACCGCAATCGGAAAGGAGGTCGTAACGACGCTCCATTTCCTTCACGGTCCATGACAACGCATTGGCAGCCTTCTTCGGATTCGTCACCACCTGCGTAAGCAAATGCGGAAGGCGATTGTACTGACCAAGTTCCACACGCTTGGGGTCGATGAGGATCAGGCGCACCTGATCGGGAGTCGAGCGCATGAGGATCGACGTGAGTAATGAGTTGATGCACGACGACTTACCGGCACCAGTTGCACCAGCAATCAGAATGTGAGGCATCTTCGAAAGATCGGCCAGCACAGAACGCCCGTTGATATCGCGACCAATCGCTACTTCGAGCGGATTCTTCGCGGCCTTCGCTTCGGGCGAGGCAAGAATGTCGCCGACCGCAACGAGTTGGCGGTTGTCGTTCGGCACTTCAACACCGATGGCTTGCTTGCCCGGGATTGGCGCAAGGATGCGCACGTCGGGCGACGCCATCGCGTAGGCGATGTCTTTGTGGAGACTGGTGACCTTCGAGACTTTGACGCCAGGAAGTAGTTCAAGTTCATAACGCGTGACGGTCGGGCCGACCACCATGCCGACAAGCTTTGTTTGAACGCCGTGTTCAGCAAGCGCGTGCTCAAGCAAACGTCCGCGATCTTCGACCATCTTTTTGTCGACTTGTTGCGCGACCGAACGGTCGAGCATCTTGAGCGACGGCAACTTCCAATTGACCTTGCGTTCCTTCGGAAGCGGCATTGTGAGTTGCTCAGACTTCCCCGGAGGAACATCACCAGTCGGAACGTGAATATCAAGTTCATCGACGACGGGTTCGTCGTCAGAACCAGCCACGAATAGCAGCGACTCTTCGTCAAAGGAATCGGCAGGTTCACCGTCGGGGTCGATCAGTTCGGTGAGCATGGGCTCGGCATCGTCGTCCCAGTCCTCGTCGGTGCTTGACGATCCGTCATAAAGGATCGGCACGATGGAGTCCTCGGCATCGATGCCATTTTCGCCTTCGGTCTTCAGTTCGAAGAGCGAACCCATGCCGCGCTTCATGGCGCCCTGCACTGGCTTGACGCCATCGGCCGTCTTTCGAGCAGCCGTGCGCACCGAAACGCCAGTAGCGATCACAAGACCAACGACAATCAACGCGACGAAGACCAGAGCGGCACCCCACACTGCGAGCGCCTTTTCGAGCGGCGTGCCGACAACCGCTCCGACGTAGCCACCTGCGGCAATGAAGTCGTCGAGCGGCGCACCAAATTCGGGACGGCCCTTCGTGAGCTGCAGGAGCCCGGCGATCGCAATGAACATCAACGCGACACCGACGCCAAGACGACCGGCAGAAAAGCGCGGCGTGCCTTGAACATCGCGGGGACCGCGGAGCAACAACGCGCCTCCGACAACAAGCACCGGCGGCAGGAAGACCCGGAGTCCACCCACAAGTGCACCGGCAACCTCTGCTAGTCCGCGGCCGAGCGGACCAGCGAGGTTGCCGTAGACGCCGAGAGCGGTCAGCAGCCCAAGTGCTACGAGCGCAACCCCCCATACGTCATGACCATGACCAGTGAATGCTTCACGAACGGGACCAGGAGCGGGACGGCGAGCGGCGGCTGCTGAGCGACCCTTGGGCGCGGCGGAACCTCGTTTGGCTGCCGGTTTCTTCGCCGTGGATTTCTTGGCGGGCGCTTTGCGCGCGGACGAGGACCGTGATCCGGCTTTCGCCGAGGACTTGGAGGTCGATCGTTTCGGAGGACTCTGTTTTGTGGCCACAGGCGTACGCGTTCCTGACGTGGCCCCTTCTCCGCTCGCCGTCCAAGAGGTTACCCAAATCGTGGGACATCGGTGTGGATAAGGAAGGGGGCGCTCGCCGAGCCCCTGATTTCGAGCTCAGCGGCAGTAACGTGCCCCCATCAGGGGGAAAGGACCACCGATGGCCACCAAGCGTTCACTCGCGATGCTGTTCACTGCTGTCCTCGGGCTCGCCGTCATCGGCTGCTCGTCGGGCACTCACAGTTCTTCGACAGCACCAACCAAGGCGGTAAAGGGTTCGCCCGATCTCCCCGACTTCTACGCCGTTCCGTCGCCTCTTGCCGAATCTTCACCGGGAACGATTCTCAAGACCGAGCCGGTGTCGCTCACGGGTCTTGCCGGCACCATGTCGCGAGTGATGTACACCTCCATTTCGGAAAGCGGCCAGACCATCGCTGTCACCGGCCTCATCGCGATTCCGAACGGCACTCCGCCGAGCGGTGGATGGCCTGTCATCACGTGGGCGCACGGAACCACGGGCATTGCCGATTCGTGCGCGCCTTCGCTGAAGCCCGATGAATTCACACAACTCGCGAACCCGATTCTTGAGGCGGGTTATCTCGTCGTCGCCTCGGACTTCGAAGGTCTCGGAACGCCGGGACGTCATCCCTACATCTCTGGCAATAGCGAGGCCTACGGCACGCTCGACATCGTGAAGGCTGCTCAGGTCTTCCCCGGCGCCAACGCGTCGAAGAACTACGTGGTGTGGGGTCATTCGCAAGGCGGTCATGCTGCGATGTTCGCCGGTCACGATGCTGAGGCGTACGCACCCGACCTCAACCTCAAGGGAGTTGTCGCCGGCGCACCGCCCTCTCAGCTTTTGCTCATCAACGCAGCGCTGCAGACAAGCCCTTACAAGTACTACATCCTCATGGCGGCAGCGGGCCTGAATGCTGCTGCCGGCGACACCAATGCACCACTCAACAAA
This sequence comes from uncultured Actinomycetes bacterium, assembly GCA_937927725.1. GTDB lineage: Bacteria > Actinomycetota > Acidimicrobiia > Acidimicrobiales > Acidimicrobilacustridaceae > Acidimicrobilacustris. The sequence continues at coordinate 44,095 of CALBSE010000031.1, read as the reverse complement.
GTGCTCACACCTGCAGGTCTCGATTTCCTCAACAACGTCGACACAATGTGCACCTCGGAACTTTCGAAAGCCGCAGCCGGAGTCGACCTCGCTTCGCTCCAGCTCGCAGACCCAGCGTCAGTGCCCGAGTGGAATCTACTTCTGAGCAATAACGACCCGGGCACATTCACCTCACCAATCCCCGCTCCGCTCCTCATCATCCACGGCGGTAACGACGAGCAGATTCCAGTGGTTTCATCTGCGGCACTCTTTGATCAGATGTGCAAGATCGGTCAGGTCGAACAGCGTTGGGTGTTCCCCGGCCAGTCACACGCTGGGGTGATTGCTCCATCGTTCAATTCGATGCTCGCTTGGATGAACGATCGGTTCCAAGGCAATCCCATGCCCGACCCTTTGCAACCACCAAATGCGACCGTACAGAGCTGCGGTAAGTCCTGAACTAGTCGCCTTTCGTCGCGCGACTATTTACAGCAGGCCATGGTCGCGACACGCGGCTTCATAACCAGCAGTGTGAACCTTCACACGCAAACGTCGACCACACTGCGGGCAAAACCGCGGTGGATCAAGTTCGCGCCGACATGTGATGTCTGGATGTTCGGCCATCGCAGTACCGCACCAACGGCAGTACGTGTCGGTCACTCTCAGATGGCCTTGGACAGCGCGCCGATCGGCATCTGAAGATCAGCGAGCATCTGCAGATCTTCCTCGGGCGAGCGACCCAACGTCGTGAGGTAATTGCCGACGATGAGGGCGTTGATTCCTGATGTGAGGCCAAGCGCTTGGAGTTCACGCAATGTGACTTCGCGACCACCGGCATAACGCAGGATCACTGATGGAAGCGCAAGACGGAACAGCGAGATCCACCGAATCGCTTCAAGCGGTTCGGTGAGCGGCAGACCTGCGAATGGAGTACCCGGACGCGGGTTGAGGAAGTTCAGTGGAACCTCTGCAGGATCAACGGCTCGCAATTGGCCAATGAGTTCAAGACGCTGATCGACCGATTCGCCCATCCCCAAAAGAACTCCGCAGCAAAGTTCCATACCCTGCTCACGAACAAGCTGGCAGGTATCAAAACGTTCGGCCCACGTGTGCGTTGTGACGACGTTTTCGAAGAACGATTCAGCAGTTTCGAGATTGTGGTTGTAACGGTGCACGCCAACGTCAGCGAAACGCTTTGCCTGCGCTTCCGTGACGATGCCCGCACTCACAGCAACATTGAGACCAACTTCGTCCTGTACAAGTGGCACAAGTTCACAGATGCGATCCATTGTTCGTTCGTCGGGGCCGCGAATGGCCAACACGATGCAGAACTCTGTGGCCCCGAGCGCAGCAGTTTCGCGCGCAGCGGCAAGCACGTCCGCCGTGTCAAGGAACGGCATCGCTTGCACCGGCGATTCGAACTTCGCCGATTGACTGCAGAAGTGGCAGTCCTCGGGACAGCCCCCGGTCTTGGCCGAAAGAATGCCTTCGACCTCGACGGTGTCGCCGCACCATTCGAGACGAACCTCGTGAGCGAGTGATGCCAGCGCTGGCACCGCTGAATCAGGAACATCGGCAAGCGCCGCAAGTTCTTCGAGGCTCAACTGGCGGCGCTCATCAAGCAGCGCCACACCCGCAGCGCGGATGGCAGCACGGGCTTCTTCAGGCGAGAGCCGCTCACGGATCTCGGCGGGAACTTTCGACGTCAGTGAGACGGGCACGTCAGGCATGGCGCAAGGGTACGCGGCCGAACCCCAATGGGCGAAAGCCGGGTCAGGCTTCCATGACGACGGGCACGATCATCGGCCGTCGCTTGGTCTTTTCGTTGACGAAACGGCCGGCTGCCCGACGGACGACCCGCTGAACATTCTCGATATCGGTGCGGCCATTTTGGAAAAGATCGGCAATGGCCTGACGAACGTGGTCGGCGCATTGGTCGAGGAGTTCTTCGGCCTCGGGGGCATGCACCCAGCCTCGGGTAATGATTTCGGGACCGATCATTGTCGTGCCATGTTCGATGTCGACTCCAACAATGACCACAACGACGCCTTCTTCGGCCAGGACCCGACGGTCACGCAGCACGCCAGAACCCACATCACCGATGATGCCGTCGACATAGAGGTAACCAGATGGCACCTGCGCTGTGGGGCGAAGACCTGTGTCGTCGAGAGTGACTTGATCGCCGTCGGTGCACACGATGATCTTTGATGCAGCGACACCCATCGTGCGGGCCAACTTCGCGTGCGCAACGAGGTGGCGGTACTCGCCATGAACGGGAATGAAATGTTCCGGTCGAGTTATCGACAAGAACATTTTGAGATCTTCAGCTTTGGCATGACCCGACGCATGGACATCGGAAATACCCGAGTGCACAACTTCGGCGCCAGCGCGAACAAGCCCATCGATGACTTTCGAAACGTCCGTCTCGTTGCCCGGAATGGGATGAGAACTCATGATGACGACATCGGTGTTGCTAAGCGTGAGCCAACGGTTCTCATTTGCCGCCATCAGAGCAAGCGCTGACATAGGTTCGCCCTGCGAACCGGTGGAAATCACACACACCTTTTCCGGAGGAAGATCGCCAACGTCGGCGATGTCCATAAGGCGCGATTCGGGAATGTTAAGAAGACCCATCTCGCGAGCCATACGCACGTTCTTCTTCATCGACATGCCCATCGTGGCGATGACACGATCAAACGAAATTGCAGCATCGGCGATTTGTTGCACGCGATGGATGTGACTCGCGAAGCAGGTCGTAATGATGCGACGGCCTTCATACCGATGAAAGAGGTCGTACAGAACTGCACCAACTGAAGTTTCTGATGCGGCGTGTCCGTGTTCTTCGGCGTTGGTGCTATCGGAAAGCAATAAACGAATGCCCTCGTTGGACGCGATAGCGCCGATACGTGCCAGATCAGTGAGACGACCGTCGACGGGAGTGAGATCGAGCTTGAAATCGCCGGTATGCAAGATCACACCCTGCGGGGTGTGAAATGCCGTTGCGATTCCGTGTGGAACTGAGTGCGTGACGGGAATGAACTCGACGTCGAAAGGCCCGATCATGCGCCGTTCGCCGTCGACGATCGGAATGAATTCAGTGCGGTCAAGCAGGCCGGCTTCCTCGATGCGGTTCCGAGCAAGACCAAGCGTGAGTGCCGATCCGTAAATCGGGAACTCGAGTTCGCGCAAGAGGAATGAGAGTCCACCGGTGTGATCTTCGTGACCATGGGTGGCGATGCAACCGATGATGCGATCGGCGTTCTCGCGCAAGTAGGTGAAGTCAGGAAGTACGAGATCGATACCGAGCATGTCGAGATCGGGGAACATCAATCCGCAGTCAAGGAGAAGGATCTTGCCTTCCACCTCGATGCACGCGCAGTTACGTCCAATTTCGCCAAGACCACCAAGGAAGGTGACCGAAACTGGCGTGCCTTGAGAATCGCGAACCTTTGGCGCCTTGGCCGACGCGTCGCCCTTCTTCGACTTCGCCTTCGACTTCGACTTGGGCTTTGCTCCGTCGCGACTCACGCGTACAACCGGCGATGCACCGCAAGGGCGCGCTCTTCAAGGTCTTCTGGACCGAATCCCATTGGAGGTCGACACGGACCCGCCGGTTGACCAATGGCACGAAGCATCGCCTTGGTCGGCACGGGATTTGGATTGAGGTCGCCAGTTTCGAAGTCGTAACTTTCGATCATGCGAGCGTTGAGCTGCTGCGCTCGAACGATGTCGCCCGCTTGGAACGCGCTGATCATTTGCGCCATTACCGGAGCCGCCCAGTGCGTTGCGACTCCGATGACACCGACAGCGCCCACCGCAAGCAACGAAAGCGTGAGCGGATCGTCGCCGCTAAAAACTTCGAACCCTGCGGGGGCATCGGCAATGAGCCGAGCCGTTGCTCCTGGGTCGCCAGCGGCGTCTTTGAGACCAACGACATTGGGAATCTCATTGGCCATTCGGAGGATGAGGTCCGAGCCGATCTTGCGTCCGGTACGAACGGGAATGTCGTACACGATGACGGGCAATTCGGTTGCGGCACACACATGCTGGAAGTGCGCTTCGATGCCCGCCTGCGAAGGACGGTTGTAATACGGAGTAACGATGAGGACTGCGTCCATGCCGGCACCAGCAGCGGCGCCGGTGAGTTCGGCTGCATGACGAGTGTCGTTTGTGCCCGAACCAGCGATCAGCGGAACATCAACAGCGGCGCGCACCGTGTGCCACAACGCGATCTGTTCCTCGTCGGTCAGACAAGCGGCTTCGCCGGTCGTTCCGCTGAGTACGAGTGCATCGTTGCCTTGCGCGACAAGCCACCGGGCCAACTCGGCCGCGCCTTCGTGATCGAGTTCGCCATCGGCGGTAAATGGGGTGACCATTGCGGTGATCACCGAACCGAAACGTGACATGGGTGTCACCGTACCAGCGCACCCCACCAAACCTTGACGGATTTGGCGGGAAACGCTGGCGACTAATCAGCGGACAGAGGCGACTTCACCCTCGGCAAGGGCGAAGGTCTCGTATTCCTCTTCAGTGTCAGGCATGTGCTCAAAGTCGATGACGCCGAGTTCGGTGAACTTGGTGCGCAGCCAACCATCGCCTGCATCGAGGAGACCCAGCTTGCGACAGTTCGGAACGATCTTGGCAAACAGCATCTGTTGGAACAGCTGCTGACCTGGGTCTTGCATGATGACCGTGACGGCTTCTTTCACCGGCACCCCCATGCGTTCCCAGACTTCCTGCTGAAGGAAGCGGTCGCGCATACGCACAGCTGCTTCAAACGCGAACTCTTGACGCTCGCGGAGTTCGGCCTGAGTGAGCTCTTGGTAATACTCCTTGAGCGAAAGCACTCCGAATGCAACATGGCGGGCTTCGTCGCTCATGACATAACGGAGCAACTGCTTCAGCAGGGGTTCGGTGGTCATCTGATGCATGAATCCAAAAGCGGCAAGAGCAAGGCCTTCGACCATGATCTGCATGCCGAGATAGGTCATGTCCCATCGGCTGTCGAGCACGATGTCGTCGAGCAGCATTTTCAGATGCGCGTTTACGGGATAGTGACCCGACAACTTCTCGTTGAGGTACTTGGCAAAAACTTCGACGTGACGAGCTTCGTCCATGACCTGCGTTGAGGCGTAGTACTTCGCATCGATCCAGGGGACGGTTTCAACGATCTTTGCGGTGCAAAGAAGGGCACCCTGTTCGCCATGCATGAACTGACTAAGCATCCAGTTCTGTGACTGCACACCAAGCTCATTCCATTCTTTGTCGCCCCACTTCTCAAAGAACGTGCCTGCAAGGTTCATCTCGGCGCCTCGTCCATTGGCGGCGGCATTGGCGGCAACGACGGCCTCTTGGTCGACATTGATCGACCAATCAAGGTCGGTCTCGCCGTTCCACTGAGAATGCTTCGCCTTCTCGTACAACTTGTTGAGCGCAGGACGAGCGCCTTTTTCGTAGTCCCACGTGAAGATGGCGTCGGCATTGTCTTTCACCGCGTGGATGGCGGAATCGACATCGGTGTTGGTGATCATGAGGATCTGTTCGATGTCATTGACGTCTTCGCGTCCAATGATTCGTTCGTTGATGGTCATGATGAGCTCCTTCTCAGTGACGACGAGTCGTTGTGGAGTGAGTAAGTGTTGGCATGAGAAACGTGTCGACGAGCGTGCGAGCGATGTCGGCTTGGGTGATGTCGATGACTGGCGCTGGCGAACGCAGGTGATCGGTCACGACCCGCACGCACCATTCGCCGACGTGCGCAGCGATGGCAGGTTCAACAAAGCGAGAGAAATGTTCAATTCCCCATTCCGAAGCGCGCTCAACCAGAGGTTCGATACGCATCGGTGAAATGAGCGTTGCCATGGTGTCGGGCTCGTCGACCAACAGCTGCTGCACAACTGCGTCGTTTGAAAGTTCGAGCACGGCGATGTTGATGGTGCCAGCCGCCGCCTCGGCTAGCGAAGCTGCACGATCGGTGACACGCGCACACGACGCAAAGATTCGTTCGACACCTTGACCGAGGGTGACCTCAAGCAGCTCTGCACGCCCGCCCGGAAAGTAGCGGTACACCGTGGCGCGTCCACACTCAGCGGCGGAAGCGATGTCGTCGACACTTGTCGCCCGAAGACCCTGAGAGGAAATGAGTCGCGCAGTGGCCTCGACGATTCGATCGGGGACGGAATTGTCCTGCTTCGAAGAGGCAACGACTGCCGCTGGCATGGGTGAGACATTAACGGAGAATCTGTCTCACTGTCGTCTCAGGCCAAATCACTCGCTTCGGAGACCTCGAATACCTCAGCATCGTCGCCATCCATTTGCTTTCGCTTGGCGTAGCGCCGGAGCAGGAGCGGATAGACGATGATCGTCAGCAGGGAGAACGCAAACCACTGGATCGCGTAACCGAGATGGGGCCCCTGAGACAGTTCTGGCAAGGGCACAGGAACGGGCAGATCAACCTGTGCCGGATCCTGGGCCCGCAACGAGATGTAGCCGGGGATCATTCGTTCATTCACCTGCTGAGCGAGGCGACCGACATCGAGTCGAGCAAGCACCCGCAGCGTTCCGACATCAGCATCTTTTGGTGACGACACGAGCCCATTCGTTTCGCGGACCTGTGACTGTCGAAGTAGCCCCTGGACCGTTACCGTCCCCTTGGGTGGAGCGAAGTCGTCCCACGGGCCATCTTCGGTGTACGAGTAGGGCACCCATCCTCGGTTAATTGCCACTGCGGTGCCATCAGCCTGAACGAGCGGCGTCACCACCCAGTACCCGGGTGCCCCGTTGTTCGTTCGGTTGGTGACAAGTACCTGCTCGTCAACGCGATAGTTACCCGTCACATAGACCGGTTGGTAATCCGCGGCCTTCACCTGTTCAGTGGTGGCCGCGGTGCCCGCCGGAAGCACTGTTGAAAGAGGTTGCGGTTGTTGCTTCATCGCGTTCGTCACAACCGAGTTCGCAGCTTTTCGTTCATCAAGTCGATTGAGCTGCCAGAAGCCCAAGTTGATCATCGTCACCACAACGACAAGAACAAAAATGTGCGAAAGGATCCAACGAGGTTTGAGTAGGAACCGATACACGACCGTCAGGCTAGGCGTGACCAACTGTGCTCCGGCAATCGGGACGAACCAATCAGTAGTGCGTTAGGCGGTCGGCAGGACATAGCCGGCGAATTGATCCCGGAGATCTCGCTTCGAGAACTTCCCCACCGAGGTTTTCGGCACTTCATTAATGAAGACGACATCGTCAGGAAGCCACCACTTGGCGACACGGCCATCGAGGAACTCAAGCACGTCCTCTCGGGTCAGTGTCTCTCCGGGCTTTAGAACGACGCAGGCGAGCGGACGCTCAGACCACTTGGGATGCTTCACCGCAATGACGGCCGCTTCAGCAATCGACGGATGGGCCATGATTTCGTTCTCAAGTTCAACCGATGAGATCCATTCGCCACCGGACTTCACGACATCTTTCGTGCGATCGACAATGCGCATAAAGCCTTCGCCATCGATGGTCGCAACGTCGCCAGTCTTCAACCATCCGTCAGGGGTAAACGATTCGGGCGAACGCGAATCGTTGTAGTACTCCTTCGCAATCCACGGACCGGCAACTTGAAGTTCTCCGCTGGTCTCGCCGTCCCACGGGACTTCTTCACCCGTTTCCTGATTAGCGATTCGGGCCTGAACGCCAAGCGTCGGGAGACCTATTGAGGCCCGATAGTCGGCCTGCTCGTCCTCGGACAACGACAGCATTGTCGACTTCACCTTGGCCACCGATGCCAGCGGGCTTGTTTCGGTCATACCCCACGCCTGGAGGATGGGCAGACCAAGTTTTTCTCGGTACGCCTCAGAAAGATGCTTCGGCACTGCTGAACCACCACAGGGAATTCCGCGCAGACTCGAAACATCTCGACCGTCGATTTCGTTGAGAACGCCCATCCAAATCGTGGGCACACCAGCAGCCACCGTGACGCGCTCGGACTCAATCAAATTCACGATTGCTTTCGGTGAGAGGTCAGGTCCAGGCATGACCAACGTTGCGCCAGATGCAACGCCGATATGGGCGAGCCCCCATGCATTCGCGTGGAACATTGGAACAACCGGGAGGATGACGTCGCGCTCACCAACGCCGAGACCATCCGCCATCATTCCGGCCATCGTGTGCAACCACGTTGAGCGATGCGAGTACACCACACCCTTTGGGTTGCCAGTGGTTCCGCTCGTGTAACACATCGACGCCGCTTGGTTTTCGTCGGTGACGTTCCATTCAACCGGGCTCGCCGAAGCAAGGAGCGCTTCGTAATCGTGCAGAAGTCGGCCACCAGTGTCGGTCGAAAGTTCACCCTTACCGTCATCCATGACCACGATGTGGCGAACCGTCGTGAACGTATCGACGAGAGGCCAAAGGAGTGCAAGGAGCGACTTGTCGACGAAGATCACTTCATCTTCGGCATGATTCACGATGTAGGTGATCTGCTCGGGGAACAACCGAATGTTCAGCGTGTGCAGTACCCGTCCCGAACATGGAGCCGCGAAGTAGAGCTCAAGGTGCCGGGCGGTATTCCACGCGAATGTGGCGACTCGGCCATCGGCACTGATTCCAAGATCATCAAGCACGCCACCCAGACGTCGGGTGCGCTCGGCCCACTGGCCATATGCCTCACGCTCAACGCCAGTTGCAGTCGCAGTCACGATTTCTTTCGCAGGGAATAACTTCTCGGCTCGATCAAAGAGATTGGTGAGGACGAGTGGACCGTCCTGCATGAGACCCTTCATCACTAACTCCCCTGTCTGAGGCGACCCCCCGGCGGCCTACCTGCGGTCGAATGGTACGTGAGAGGATCAGGGTCTTGTCAGCCGAACCCGAAACCGCTCCGACGACCCACCCTGGACGCCGCCATCTCACACTTCTGATCGTGCCGATCGTTGCGATGGTGGTAGCTGGCTATACCGCCGATGCCCTTTGGCCCGACTTGGTCAACAGCAATCCGCTTCTCCTGATCTCACTCAGCGCCAAGAACCGGTATCTGGTGCTCGTCGTCAACCACCTCTCCTCCATCTCGTATTACCTCGTTGGATCGCTTCGACTCCTTCTGCCCGATCCCTTTTTCTTTGCCCTCGGATGGTTTTATGGCGAAGCCGCACTCAAGTGGATGGAGCGTCGCACACCGACGACAGGTCGTTACATGCGAGCGGTCGAAGGCTGGTTTGGCAGATGGGGCGCTCCACTCGTGGTGCTCTTTCCAAATAACTACGTATGCCTCGTTGCCGGTGCAGCGAAGATGCGCCCAATCAAATTTGCCGTACTGAATATCGTCGGAACAGTCGGCCGCCTGTTCATGCTCCAGATTGTTGGCGACGTGTTCGCCGGACCTATCGATTCGGTTCTGAACTTCATCGCGCATTGGCGAATTCCGTTGCTCGCCGTTTCCATTTCGCTCGTTGCCCTTTTCTGGATCAGCGAACTTCGACGTGGACGCAAAGAAATCGACGCATTCCGCGAGCTTGAAGATGCGGCCGATGAAATCGAACTCGGTCACGCTGGACCAAGCAGCGATTCCGACGCCGGATAATCGGCAATCGGTTTAGAGATCGAGCAAAGCGTCGAGACCGATCGTGACACCTGGACGATCGGCAACTGCCTTCGTCGCGAGCAACACGCCCGGCATAAAGGAATCACGATCGTAGGAATCGTGACGCAGTGTGAGGGTCTGGCCGGTCGTGCCCAAGATGACTTCTTGATGGGCAACCATCCCGCGCAAGCGCAACGAATGCACTCGAATGTCGGCTGGGCCCTTGCCGCCGCGTGCACCAGGAAGGATTTCGGTCTTCGTGGGATCGGCAGCCCATTCAGCCGACGCTTCGGCCATCCGCTCGGCAGTGAGCATGGCGGTTCCTGAGGGAGCATCGATCTTTGCGTCGTGATGAAGCTCGACAATCTCAGCGGTTTCAAAGAACGGCGACGCGAGTTCAGCAAATCGCATCATCAGAACCGCGCCGATCGCGAAGTTCGGGGCGATCACGCAGTTTGAATTGGTGAACTGATCGCGAAACGACTGAAGGTCGGCATCGGAAAAGCCTGTTGTGCCAGTGACGGCATGGATTCCGTTCTCGGCAAGCCACAGCAGATTCGTGCGAGCAGCCTCGAGATGGGTGAAATCAATAACGACGTCGACCTTGGCATCGAGGAACGCTTGTCCATCGGCTGATACCTGGAACGGACGATCGCAGCCAGTGACCTGACGCATATCAAGACCAGCGTGATGCGGGTCGACTGCAGCAACCAGTTCTAACGCTGGATCGCCATCGACAGCACGGCACACCGTGCTTCCCATTCGACCACCAGCACCAAAGACTCCAACGCGCAACGTCATGGGCTGAAACTAGCCGCAGGCGAAGCGTTCAAGCGCAGCAGATCCGTCACCCAACGGGCCAACGGCCGAGACTGCACGTGGAGAACCAAGGACACGACCGATAACCGAATGGACTTCGTCGGTGGTCACCGCCCGAATTCGCCTGACGTGTTCGTCGATAGAGGTGATGTCATTGCGAGTCACGAGACCAGTGCCGAGTCGCGCCATTCGCGAACCACTGTCCTCAAGCCCGAGCAACATTGAACCTTCGAGATATCCAAGTGCGATCGCATGCTCTTCTTCGGTAATGCCGTCGGCAAGGAATGTTGCAAGAACGTCATCGGTAACCGACAAAAGCTCTTCGAGGCGAGCCAACGCAGTGCCGGCGTAAACAATGAGCGAACCAGCATCGGAATACGAAGATGGTGACGAAAATACTGAATAGGCCAAACCTCGAGATTCGCGGATCTCTTGGAAAAGTCGGCTCGACATGCCGCCGCCTAGAACATGGTTCGCCACCCACATTGCGTAGCGATCTTCATCGGCAAGCGGAAGCCCGCGCCATCCGATTGCGACGTGTACTTGCTCGATGGGGCGATCGATCTGAACGAGCGACTGCAGGTGAGCTTGAGGTGCTTCGCGAGTAGGAGCGACGCCAGATTCGGTGCCAGCGAACAACGGACCCAATGCATCGACCACTTGCTGATGCTCAAGCGCTCCTGCGGCAGCGACAACCAAGTTCGAGGGGCGGTACCACTTCGAATGGAACGACGAGACGTCGTCGCGGGTCATAGCGGTAACAGTGTCGTGGTCACCAAGAGTTTCGCGACCAAGTGGATGGTTGGGGTACAGACTCTCGTATAACGCGGTGAGGACAAGATCATCGGGAGTGTCCTCACTCATGAGGAGCTCTTCGATGATGACTTCGCGTTCGGCATCGAGTTCCGCCAGACGAAACGCCGGTTCGCTCACAACGTCCGCAAGCAGTTCTACGCCGGCCTGAAGTTCGCTCACGGGCAGACGCAGGTAATACGCCGTGTGTTCGCGACTTGTGTACGCGTTCATCTCGCCACCGACCGCGTCGACCGCAGTGGCAATCGATCGAGCCGACCGTTCTTCGGTGCCCTTGAACAACAGGTGCTCAAGGAAATGCGATGCTCCCGCGATTTCGGCGGGTTCGTCTCTCGAACCAACGGCAAACCACATACCAACCGAGACGGAACGGGCCTCGGGCATGCGTTCAGTGATGACACGCACACCCGAGGCCAGCTCGGTTCGTTCAATATCCGCGTCGTTCACCGACGCGACGGAAACGGACTCAGCGGCGACGGTTGCCGCCTCGACGTCCACCGTTGCGACGGTCGCCGCCACCACGGTTTTCACTGGCGGGACCAAGGTCGCCCAGTTCCGAACTGATCTCAGCATCGAAGGCATCTTCGAACGAGACGTACTCGCGCTCTGCACCATCGGATGCTTCTTCCGAAGCAGCAGCGGGAGCGGACTCACGCGGCGCGGCTTCAGCAACGGCTTCGCCACCTTCAGCAACTTCTGCCACTGGTGTGCTGGCGAGAGAGAGCGACACCTTGCCGTTGGGATCGACGTCGTCGACGCGAACTTCAACAGCATCACCAAGATCGAGAACATCTTCGACCTTGTCGATGCGCTTGCCGCCACCAATCTTCGAGATATGAAGAAGGCCGTCACGACCGGGGAGAATGTTCACGAACGCACCGAACTTGGTGACGTTCACGACACGGCCCTGGTACACCTGACCAACTTCAGCGGTCGGCGGGTTGAGGATGAGACGGATCTGACGCTCGGCTTCACGCACGGCACCACCATCGGTCGAACCGATGCTGACGCGACCAACAGAGCCATCGTCGTCGACACTGATATCGGCGCCGGTTTCTTGCTGGATGGCGTTGATGACCTTGCCCTTGGGACCGATGACTTCACCGATCTTGTCCATTGGGATTTCGAAGCTGATGATCTTCGGTGCGGTTTCGCCAACCTCTTCGCGAGGAGCAGCGATGGCGCCGGCCATAACTTCGAGGATTGCAAGACGAGCTTCCTTGGCCTGCTGAAGCGCCTGAGCAAGAACGTCGGCGGGAATGCCATCGATCTTTGTGTCGAGCTGCAACGCAGTCACGAATTCGGATGTACCCGCAACCTTGAAGTCCATATCGCCGAAGGCATCTTCGGCGCCGAGGATGTCGGTGAGCGTCGTGTACTTGCCATCGGCAAACACGAGGCCCATTGCGATACCAGCGACAGGTGCACGCAGCGGAACGCCGGCGTCCATCATCGAAAGTGTCGAACCACAGACCGAACCCATTGAGGTCGAACCGTTCGAGGAAAGAACGTCGGACACGGTACGAATCGTGTAGGCGAATTCCTCGGGCGAAGGAAGAACCGGAACGAGTGCACGCTCAGCGAGCATGCCGTGTCCGATTTCGCGACGCTTTGGTCCACGCATGAAGCCGGTCTCACCAGTGGAGTACGGCGGGAAGTTGTAGTGGTGCATGTAACGCTTGCGAGTGACATCACCAAGGGCGTCGATCATTTGCTCCATGCGGGGCATACCAAGCGTGGTGACATTGAGAACCTGAGTCTCGCCACGCTGGAACAAACCAGAACCATGAACGGAAGGAAGGATGCCGACCTCGGAAGAGAGCGGACGAATGTCCTTCGGGCCACGGCCATCGATGCGAGCGCCTTCGTTCACGATGCGTGAGCGAACAACAGCCTTGGTGACCGAGCGGAACGCAGCCTTGAGCTGCTTGTCAGCGCCATCGACATCGGCGAACTGCGGAGCCAATTCCGCAACAAGCTGATCGCGAAGCGCGGCTTCGGCTTCAAGACGAGCGGTCTTGTCGACGATCACCTGGGTGGTGAGGATCTGCTCACGCTTACCCTGCATCGCCGCAAGAATTTCTGGCGAATAGTCAGAGCTGACCGTGTAGGCCATCGGCTCTTTCTTGCCGACCTTGGCGACGAGTTCATTCTGCGCTGCGATCGACTGGAGGATGTACTGCTTTGAGGCCTCAAGTCCACGAGCAAGTTCCGCTTCGTCGACCTTGGGGGCGCCGTCCTGCATGGCGGGCCACTGAGCCTCGGTGCCGCCGGCTTCCACCATGGAGATGGCGACGTCACTGGTGCCAAGGGCACGACCAGCAACGACGATTTCGAACTGGCTTTCCGAACCCTCTTCGTAGGTGGGGTGCGGAATCCATTGGCCGTCAGCGCTGAATGCGAGACGAACAGCGCCGATGGGGCCATCGAACGGAATGCCCGAAAGGCTGAGAGCAGCCGATGCGCCATTGATGGCAACAACGTCGTGCGGATTGACGAGATCGGCGGCAAGCACGGTACCTACAACATGCACCTCGTTGCGGAAACCGTCGGGGAAGCACGGACGCAACGGACGGTCCATGAGGCGACAGGTGAGGATCGCCTGATCGGATGCCTTGCCTTCACGACGGAAGAACGAACCGGGGATACGACCGGCCGCGTACATGCGCTCTTCGATGTCGACGGTAAGTGGGAAGAAGTCGGCACCATCGCGTGCACTCTTGGCCGCAGTTGCGGTCACGAGCATGACGGTGTCGCCAATACGGACGGTCACTGCACCGTCGGCCTGACCGGCAAGTTTGCCGGCAGAGAAAGTGATGGTCTTGTCGGCGTTGCCGGGAATGACAGCGTCGACGGAAATGGCGTCAGCCACGTGTGTCTCCTTTGTGCGACGGACAGTGGTCCGTCAGTTGGAGGCGACCTCGTAACCAGTTCCCAGAGGTGAACATCGGAGCTGTGATCCGATACTCACCTCCGGCAACTGACAACGCAGTATCGCCGGGGAGCTGTTCCCAGACAGGAACAGCGAGGGGACGACCACGATGGTCGTCCCCCGGTTCGCAACTATCGGCGCAAGCCGAGTTTTGCGATGATCGAGCGGTAACGCTCGACGTCGTTCTTCTTGACGTAATCGAGCAGGCGACGACGACGACCGACGAGCATGAGAAGTCCACGACGACTGTGGTGGTCCTTCTTATGTGACTTGAGATGCTCAGTCAGATGATTGATGCGGTCGGTCAGTAGAGCGATCTGAACTTCGGGCGATCCGGTATCGGTGGGATGCGTCCGGTGTTCGGCGATCGTGTCAGCCTTCGGCGGAAGGTTTGCGGGTTCAGCAGACATGCAGAATTCTTTCTGGTGGGTTTTGGACCCAGCTCCGTGATCCGCTGGAACGAGTTCCTGGCGCAATCGGGAGGGGCTTCACGGCTCACAGGGTGCGAACCGACCCGGTAAAGGTACCAGCGAGGGCGTTCGCGCCCACATTCGGCATTTCGGTCGCTCTCTACGAATTCGGGGAGATTCCTGTCACCCCTTAGGGTTTTCGGCTCTACGATGCGGGTTCGCTCGTCGGGGGACGGGCCCAAAGGGGAACCATGTCTGCTTCGAACCGACCGGCGCCCAAGCGCCTCGATGACCTCGCCGACCCGCAATTCTCTCCTGAGGCCCAGGCCATCATCGAAGGCGCGGCACCGTTCGCCGACATGATCGAACTCAACGCCGACGCACTCATGACACAAGCTGCAGCCGAAACCGGGCTCGACAATTTCGGTCCTATGGATTTCGTCGAACGACTTGAGGTGTTGCTCAACGCTCTCGACACTGAAGCTCCCCTTTCACCGATGGGACGAATCTCTGCTGCCTCGTTCATGAGCACACTCTTGAAGAACCGACTGCTGCTCGCCGATTTACTGGCGCGTCATCCCGAGATTCACGACATCGAAATCAAAGCGCCGATCATCATCGCCGGACTCCCCCGCACCGGCACGACGCATCTCCACAATCTGATTGCGTGCGATCCCGCACTTCGTTCGCTTCCCTACTGGGAGAGCAATCAACCCGTTCCATCTCTCGACGAAGCTGCGCTCGCCAACACGCCCGAGGATCCCCGGCTCGCTCGCACCGAAGCCGGTTTGCAAATCATGGACATGATCATGCCGGACTTCAACCGCATGCATGAGATGACGACATGGCATGTACACGAAGAGATCCAGATTCTTGCCATCGACTTCTCGACGATGATGTTCGAAACCATGGCGCCAATGCCAACCTGGCGCGACTACTACAAGTCACACGACCAGACCCCGCACTACGAGTACATGAAGACAGTGCTGAAAGCGTGTCAGTTCTTGCGCGGCGGTGAACGTTGGATTCTCAAGTCACCGCAACACCTTGAACAGTTCGGTCCGCTCGCAACAACGTTCCCCGACGCAACATTCCTCGTCACTCACCGTGATCCAATTTCTGTGATGGTTTCGATGGGAACGATGGTTTCCTATTCGGCCCGCACATCGCTGTCACCCGTCGACCCCGTTGCGATTTCGAACTACTGGGCCGATCGCCTTGACGACATGCTCAACGCTGCGATGCGCGATCGCTCGCTTCTCGGGGGCCCAGAACAGTCGATGGATATTCGATTCGACGAGTTCATGGGTGACGATGTCGGCACAATTCGCCGAATTTATGAACTGGCCGCACAGCCCATGGATGCGCGAGCCGAGGCAGCCTTAGCTGAGTACGGAGCCACGCACGAACGCGACCGCTTCGGCAAAGTCATCTACGACGTCGACCAAATCGGAATTGATGTACCTGCTCGTCGCGAACAGATGCGCGCGTACAGCGAGCACTTCGGCATTCCCGACGAACCCTGGTAACGATTAACCCAGCAGTAGTTTCCGACACTGATCGACGTCTTTGCCCATTTGGGCAATGAGCGCATCGACTGAGTCGAATTTCAGTTCGTCACGAAGATGCGAGACGAACTGCACTGCAAGTTCTTCGCCGTAAAGATCGGCATCGAAGTCGATGAGGTGTGCCTCGAGCAGCGATGTATCGGCGAATTCGTAGAACGTCGGACGTCGTCCAAGCGAAATAGCGCACGCTCGGTTGACGCCATCGGGAGTGCGACACCAACCGGCATAGATGCCGTCGGCGGGCAAACAAACAGTTTCCGGGATCGCAAGGTTTGCCGTGCGAAACCCAAGGTCACGCGCGCGCCCATCGCCGTGACCAACAATGCCTCGCACCTCATGAGGTCGGCCCAACATTGCATTTGCCGAATCGAGATCGCCGCTGCGCAACGCGGCCCGAATTCGCGTTGATGACACTGACTCGGTTGACGGTTGTCCATTCAGGTCAACAAGTTCATGAGCCAGCGTCTCGAAACCAAGATCGGCACCCATTTCAGTAAGGAGTTCCACGTTGCCGGTGCGCTTGTTGCCAAAGTGGAAGTCGCTGCCGACTGTGACCAGTTTCGCGTTGAGGGTTCCGACGAGATCAGCCGTAATGAATTCGGCTGCAGTTTCCTGCGCACGTTGCTCATCGAAGCGCACAACAAAGACGGCATCGACACCGCATTCCGCAAGAAGTTCAAGTTTTTGGTCGAGGTCGGTGAGAAGTAGTGGAGCGGAGTCGGGCCGAACAACTGACGCCGGGTGACGGTCGAAGGTGACAACCACCGTTCGGAGTCCGCGCTCAGCAGCGAGTCCACGCAACGTGGCAATGACCTGACGGTGCCCGCGATGGACACCATCGAACGCGCCGATGGTGACAGCGGAGCCCTGCCCTGCAAGATGCGTTTCGTCGTTGTCGTAGATGACGTCCATGACCAATCGAACGCTACCGTCCGTCGACCGGGGCAACGACAACATCGGGCTTGGCGGTGCCGCCTCGATGAGCGATGTACATCGCCAGCAGACGGCCTTCGCCATCAGTAACGGCCCAGGGCCCCTCGCCGACGAATCGCTCATCGATGGTGAGCACCTTTCCGTGACCGACATCGATGCGTTCGGCCTCGGTTACCACCACGGTGGGGTTGTCCCGCATGGCTTCAGCAGGACTCAGCAGCACATCGGGCGAGACCGTTTCGAGCGCGTGGGCTTCCCTAAGCGTGAATGAACCAATGGCAGTTCGTCGAAGTTCGCGAAGGTGCGCACCCCCGCCGAGTGCGTGACCAAGATCGGCAGCCAACGTGCGCACATAGGTGCCCGAGGAACATTCAACCTCGGCGGTGATGACGAGTGGATCTTTCGTGGGCGCAACCGTGAAGCGATGAATAGTGACTGGACGGGGCGCACGCTCGACTTCAATTCCTTCTCGCGCGAGCTGATGCAATCGCTTTCCGTCGATCTTCACTGCCGACACCATCGGTGGAATCTGCATGATGTCGCCGGTGAGCTGTGGAACCGCAGCCTCGATCTGAGCAAAGGTCAGACCTGACATGTCGTGCGTAGCGGTGACATCCCCAGCCGCATCAAGCGTTGAGGTTTCCGTACCGAAGACAATTTCGCAGGTATAGGTCTTGGGTAACGCGGTGAGATATTTCAACAGGCGCGTGACGCGCCCGACGCCGAGGAGCAACACACCCGTCGCGTCGGGGTCGAGGGTTCCTGAATGTCCGACTTTGCGCGTGCCCAGCAGCCCTCGCGACTTCGCAACGACATCGTGCGAGGTCCAGCCCGCGTCCTTGTCGACGACGACGAGACCGTCGGGTCCGTCGTCGCGCTTCTTCGCGCTCACGATTCGGTGGTGTCGGGTTCCGGTCGGGGGCCTTCGGCCAACAACGATTCGATACGGGCTCCGGCGCGAACGGCGGGATCAGGCGCGAACGAAAGCTCTGGGGTGCGCTTCATTCGTGCTTCACGGCCAATCGCCGATTGCAACTTGTAGCGAATTTCACCAAAGGCTTCGAGCACCTCGGGATCGCCTTCTTCGTCCTGAATCGAATCGAAGTACACCTTGGCGTGGCGAAGGTCGCCTTCGATGTCGACCGAAGTAATTGTCACAAGGTGGAGACGATCGTCATCCATGCGTTCGAGTTCGCCCGCGATGATTTCGCGCAACAACTCGTTGAGACGAGCGGTGCGCGGATACTGACGGGCCGAGCCGTGGTTGCTTCGTCGACTCATGCAAACGCCTCCTGGTTGACACTAAGGAATCCGAACGGCGAGCCGTCCGACAGAACTTAGGTGCGCGGGATCTCGCGGTCCTCGTAGGTTTCGATGATGTCGCCAGGCTTGAGGTCTTGGAAATCGGTGAGACCGATACCGCACTCGAAACCAGCCGCAACTTCGCGGACATCGTCCTTGAAGCGACGCAGCGACGCGACCGAACCCTTCCAGATGATGGTTCCTTCACGAAGGAAGCGCACCTTGGTGCCACGAGTGATCTGTCCGTTGGTGACGTAGCAGCCGGCGATAGCGCCAACCTTCGGCACACGGAAGATTTCGCGGACCTCAGCTTCACCCGTAACGATTTCTTCGTACTCAGGCTTGAGGAGACCAAGCATGGCCTTCTCAATATCTTCAAGCACCTGGTAGATGATTTCGTAGGCACGAATTTCAACGTGCTCAGTGTCGGCCAGTTCACGAGCCTGACGATCGGGTCGGACATTGAAGCCGAGGATCGTGGCGTTGGACGTAGCCGCCAACTGGACATCGTTCTGCGTGATGCCACCGACAGCGCGATGCACGAATGCGAGTTTGACCTCGTCGCGTTCGAGTCGCTTGAGGCTCTCGGTAAGTGCTTCAAGCGAACCGGTGACATCGGCCTTCAGGATGAGGTTGAGCGTTGCCGCTTCGCCTGCCTGAATCTGCTGGAAGATGTCTTCGAGCTTTGCGCCACCGCTCATTGCGTGGGCTTCACGGCCAATGGTGGCAACACGGAGCCAATGCTCACGAGTAGCCGCAACCTTGGAAGCGGTCTTTTCGTCGGGTGCGATGACGAACCGATCGCCAGCAATCGCGACGTCGGAAAGACCAAGCACCTGAACTGGAGCAGAAGGGCCAGCTTCTTTGATCTGATTGCCCTTGTCGTCGATGATCGCTCGGACACGGCCCCAGGCAGCACCCGCAACCATAGGGTCGCCGACACGCAGAGTTCCGTGTTGCACGAGCACGGTGGCGACCGGACCACGACCAATGTCGAGGTTCGATTCGAGAACAACGCCGCGAGCACGACCATCGGGATTGGCTCGGAGATCTTCAAGGTCGGCCATGATGAGCACGTTCTCGAGAAGATCGTCGATACCGAGGTTTTGAAGCGCGGACACTTCGACCATGACGGTTTCGCCACCCCATGCTTCGGGGACAAGCGCGTGCTCAGACAATTGCTGCATCACGCGAGTGGGATCAGCGTTTTCTCGGTCGATCTTGTTGATGGCAACGATGATCGGAACGTCGGCGGCCTTCGCGTGATTAATGGCTTCGATCGTTTGCGGCATAACACCGTCGTCGGCAGCGACAACAAGGATGACGACGTCGGTTGCATCGGCACCGCGAGCACGCATGGCGGTGAACGCCTCGTGACCAGGAGTATCGAGGAACGTGATCGCACGTCCGTCTTGGGTGACCTGATAGGCACCGATGTGCTGGGTGATGCCACCGGCTTCGCCGGCAACAACGTTGGCGTTACGGATCTGATCAAGAAGTTTGGTCTTACCGTGATCGACGTGACCCATAACGGTGATGACCGGCGGACGATGCGGCCACGCTTCGTAGGTCGCGTCGTCGACGTCCTCTTCGAGCATGAGCAACTTCTGCAGCTCGACTTCTTGTTCTTCACCAGGATTGACGAGACGAATCGATGCGCCAATTTCGGCAGCAAAGAGTTCGATCATGTCGTCACTCAGCGACTGTGTCGCGGTGACCATTTCGCCCTGTTGCATGAGGAAGCGAACGACGTCGGCCGCCGTGCGATTCATCTTCGGGCCGAGATCCTGCGCGGTTGACGCGCGCTCTACGACAACTTCACCCGTTGGGATCGGTGCTTCGCGAGGGGTGTAGCTCGGTGCATCGATCGGCTGAAGTTCGTCGCGGTTACGACGACGACGACCCTTGCGCTTGGGACGCGGGCCACCGGGACGACCACCAGGGCCACCACCGGGACGACCACCGCCACCAGGACGACCACCAGGACCACCGCCGCCGGGACCACCGCCACCGGGGCCACCAAAGCCGCCGCCAGGACCGCCGCCACCAGGACCACCGCCGGGACGCGGGCCGTTGAAGCCTCCGCCACCGGGACGACCACCAGGACCGCCGCCACCGGGACGACCGCCGGGACCACCAGCACCAGGACCACCGGGACGACCACCAGGACGCGCACCGGGAGCGGGCGTTTCGCGACGCATGCCGGGAGGCGGCGGGATGGGTTTACCGGTTGAAGAAATCGGGGGACGTCCGCCGGGCGGGGGCGGGATGGGCTTGCCCGTCGAGGATGTCGGAGGACGTTGCGGCATCGGTGCGCGTGCAGCAGGAGCATCGGCTGGCGCTGCGGCAGCCGATGCAGCCGGTGCAGCCGGAGCGGCCGGTGCCTCGGGTGCCTCTGCGGCGGGAGCAGACGCGGGCGCGGCAGGTGCAGCCGGTGCCTCGCGACGCGGACCACTGCTGCCCGATGACGAAATGACGCGCTTGGGTGCAACGGGCTTCGGTGCGGGAGCAGGTGCGGGAGCAGGAGCAGGTTCCGAAACTGGTTCTGGTGCGGGAGCAACTGTCTCGGCCTCGGCCACAGGAATCTCGGCGACAACCGGCTCGGTTTCGGCGGGCGCGACCGGAGTCTCGTCCTCGGCCGTTTCATCGGCAGACTTCTTTGCTGCAGCCTTTTTGGCCGGAGCTTTTTTGGCTGCGGTTTTCTTTGCCGCTGCCTTCTTGGCCGGAGCTTCTGGTTCCTCGGGCTGTACGTCACGCACAAGACCTTCACGCTCGGCCTTGCGGCGAACGCGGTCAGCTTGGGGCTCGACGACGCTTGAGGAATGGCTCTTCACGCCGATCCCGAGCGCGACGCAAAGATCCAAGGTCTCTTTGTTGGTGAGACCTAGTTCTCGTGCCAGCTCGTACACACGGATGTTGGACGGCAACTGCTACCTCAGTGATCGTGGTTCGGGACCCACCAAACAAAGCGTCAGATGGGCTCGACCCGCCGTGACACAGCCACGGAACGGGTCTCTATCCTCGCACGACACAGCGTCGGGCGAGGAATAGTGACGATTACGCCGGATCTTCCCATCCGGATTCTTCAGCAGCCTCTGCCTCGGCGGCCTCAACAATTGCTTCGGCTTCGGCCACAACTTCGGCTTCCGCTTCGATCTCTTCGACATCTTCGGCGGCTTGGGCGTAGGCCTCTGCGGACATTGCCTCGCCCCCTTCGGCGGGCTGCCACACCTGTTCGCCAGTTTCGGCGTCGACGACCCATTCGCCTTCGGCCCAATCCTGATTGGCGTAGGCCTCTTCTTCAGCGAGTTGGGTTTCGGACTTGATGTCGACGCGCCAACCGGTGAGACGAGCAGCGAGGCGAGCGTTCTGCCCTTCCTTGCCGATCGCCAGTGAGAGTTGGTAGTCGGGAACAATGACCTCGGCGGTGCCGGTGTCTTCGTGAATACGAACTTCCTTGACCTTGGCCGGCGACAGCGCCTTCATGACGAAGTCGGCCGGTTCATCGGAGAACGGAACGATGTCGATCTTTTCGCCACGAAGTTCGTTGACGACCATGCGAACGCGAGCGCCGCGTGCACCGACGCATGCGCCGACGGGATCGACATTGGAATCGTTCGACAACACGGCAATCTTGGTGCGTGCTCCTGGTTCACGAGCACATGCCTTGATCTCGACAACGCCGTCGGCGATTTCGGGAACTTCGAGTTCGAACAGTCGCTTAATGAGACCGGGATGCGTGCGGCTCGTGACGATCTGGGGACCCTTTGCGGTCTTGCGAACTTCAACGATGTACGCCTTGACGCGCGCACCAGGCTCGGGACGCTCGTACGGAACCTGTTCTGCCTGCGGCATAAGTGCTTCGACGCGTCCGAGATCGAGCAGCGTGTAACGCGCATCGGTCTGCTGGATAATGCCGGTGACGATGTCGCCTTCGCGACCTGCGTATTCCTCGTACTTCATTTCGCGTTCGGCTTCACGAATTCGCTGGTTCATGACCTGCTTCATTGTTTGCGCAGCAACACGACCCCAGACCTCGGGAGGCGGGGTGACTTCGAACTCTTCGCCTTCGGGGATGCCGTCGTCATCAAGGGCTTGTGCCATCACGCGAATTTCGCCGGTATCGGGATCGATGATGACCCACGCATATTCCTGCGAATTTGGCAGCCGCTTATAAGCGGATTCGAACGCGTCGGCGAGTGCGCCGAACAACGTGTCGATCGAGATTCCCTTGTCGATGGCGAGTGCCTGGAGTGCCTCGATGAGATCAGGGGAGTTCATCACGACTGGACCTTCTCTTCCTTCGGGGACGCGTTCGACGCGTCCTTCTTAGCCTTCGTGGTTTTTGGCGTGTTTTTCGCCGACTTCACGGTTTTCACACCGTTCTTGGGGCCACCCGGTTTCGGCGCGGGACCCCAGACGAATGTGGTGCGTGCCTTTTCGATTTCACCGAGGTTGAGCGTGATGCTCTCCCCCAGTGGTTCATCGAGGGCGATGGTGACCGTGGTGTCGGTCGAACCGGTAACGGTGCCGGCGAACCGACGACCAACCGGGTGATTTGGGAATGTCTTGACCGAAACGGTGCGACCAACCGCCCACGCGTAATGAGCAGGCGTGCGCAGAACGCGTTCGAGTCCCGGACTGGAGACCTCGAGCGTGAAGCTGCTCGAAATGGGATCGTGTTCGTCGATCGCCCGTGAGATTGCGCGGGTCGTCTTGGTGATGTCGTCGATGCTGACGCCACCTTCACGATCAACCGTGACTCGCAGCACTGGACCGGCTTGTTCAAGATCGAACAGTTCGAGACCCTCGGCGGCCACCAATGGTTCGATAAGTGCTCGTACACGTGCGGACACGCTCATTGTTGGCCTCCTTCCAAAGGGTTTCAAAGATCACAGACTGCGGGGTCACCGCCACCTGAATTCGGCCGAAACAAAAGGCGTGGGCGAAAAGCCCACGCCTTCGTCAGTACTGCCGAACGATTGCGATGGGGTCAGTGTAGACCCCTCCGCCCAGAAACAACCACCCGGGGGGTCCAATCAGCCCAACCCTCTGCCCAAGAAAACCCTGTTCAGACCCGGTTTTTGGCCTGAATCAGCCGAGAATCAATACGAGCGAGCAACGATGGCAATCGCTCCATCGGCATTGTCGGAAGTTGGCAGCGAGCCATCGGGCATGACCAAACACCGCACGGTGACGCTCGATTTGGCCAGTTCGGCCTCGCCCTCGGTACCCAGGCTGGCCCAAGGGATTCGTGCCCACCCAGTGGCAGCAGCTTCGGCGGCCTCAGCGATGGTGGCGACTTCGACGGTTCGAGAGTCGCGACGCGCAGTGGCTTCGGCGAGCAACTGCGCCTGACCGGCATCAAGAGCAGTGGCGACGGTGGCTGCGATGCCGTTGAGCGCAACCGCATCCTTCGCTCCGGTGAATCGGTTCGCCAACGTGACGACACCTTCGGTCAAATCTCGGGGTCCAAGTTCGAGGCGAACCGGAACACCCTTGAGTTCCCAATCGGTCGCACGACGGCCCATAGACGTTTCAACGCGCACATCAAGTTCAACGCGTACGCCAGCATCGGCGAGTTCTTCGGCAAGCGTGCGACAACGTTCAATAACCGCGTCGTCATCACGAACAGCGAGCACCACAACTTGCACGGGCGCAAGCGCCGGTGGGATGCGCAAACCGTTGTCGTCGCCATGGCACATGATGAGACCGCCAACCATCCGAGTGGAGACGCCCCACGAAGTTGTCCAAGCGTGTTGCTGGGTACCTTCGTTGTCGAGGTACTGAATGTCGAAGGCTTTCGCGAAGTTCTGGCCGAGCTCATGACTCGTGCCCATCTGCAACGCTTTTCCATCACCCATCATTGCTTCGCAGGTCATCGTGTTCGTCGCGCCAGCAAAGCGTTCCTTCGCCGTCTTACGGCCAACAACAACCGGCATTGCCAAAACGTCGCGCATGAATGACTCATAGACGTCATGCAGAATTCGTTCGGCGTACTCACGTCCATCGTCTTCGCTGACGTGTGCGGTGTGGCCTTCTTGCCAAAGAAACTCACTCGTGCGAAGAAAAACACGAGGGCGAAGTTCCCAACGAACAACGTTGGCCCACTGGTTCAGCAACAGCGGAAGATCACGGTAACTCTGCACCCACTTGGCCATGAACTCGCCGATAACAGTTTCTGAAGTGGGACGAACAACCACTGGTTCTTCAAGTTCTTTGCCACCAGCAACCGTGACGACAGCGAGTTCGGGGCTGAAACCTTCAACATGCTCGGCTTCGCGTTTGAGATAGCTCTCGGGGATGAACAACGGGAAATACGCGTTCTTGGCACCGGCTCGCTTGATACGGCGATCAACTTCCGCCTGCATCTGCTCCCAGATTGAATAGCCATAGGGGCGGATAACCATCGTTCCGCGCACCGGACCGTTATCGGCCAGTTCGGCCTTGGCCACGATGTCTTGGTACCAGCGGGGGAAATCTTCGGACTGCGGAGTGAGAACAGGAGCCTTAGCCATGAGGGCCGATGCTAGGCGACGCCCTTTCAGGTCTCGGCGAGGCTCAGTTCGCTCAGTCGAGTTTGCGAATGATCTGAATGCGTTCGTCGGCGTTATTGGCATCGTCGCCCTTGTCGTCGAGGAGCGCCATGCGATCGGCTTCGGCTTCAGCCGCCGCGCCTTCGTCTTTGCGGCGAAGCGCTTCTTCGACTCCCCCGTCGGCAATGATCTGCGCCCATTCCACAAGCGCTTCGACCATCTCGGGTTCGGGAACGACCTTGACGACCTCGCCCTTTACGAACAGGTGCCCGCGCTTGCGCCCTGCAGCGATACCAAGATCGGCTTCACGGGCTTCGCCGGGACCATTTACGACACATCCCATCACGGCGACCTGGATGGGAATGTTCAAATCAGTCAGCGCGTCTTGT
Source organism: uncultured Actinomycetes bacterium (assembly GCA_937927725.1). Lineage (GTDB taxonomy): Bacteria > Actinomycetota > Acidimicrobiia > Acidimicrobiales > Acidimicrobilacustridaceae > Acidimicrobilacustris. The sequence goes on along the minus strand of CALBSE010000031.1, from coordinate 18,849 downwards.
GCACGAGCTGCAACTTCGATGACATCGACCTCGGCGCGACCACATGAAGGACATGCAATGAGGTCGAGACCGCGTCGTTCACGCAGACCAAGACTTTCGAGTAACCAACGACCAGCACGAACCTCTTCAACCGGATCGGCAGTCAACGAGTAGCGAATCGTGTCGCCGATTCCTTCGGCCAACAACGTGGCCATGCCGGCAGTGGCTTTCACGAGTCCGGCAGGAGGCGGACCAGCTTCGGTGACACCAAGATGAAGCGGGTAGTCGACAGTGTCGGCAAGCAATCGATATGCATCAATCATCAATGCCACGTTCGATGCCTTCACCGAAATCTTCACATCGTCGAAACCAACCTCTTCGAAATAGGCGAGTTCACGCTTGGCTGATTCGACCATTGCTTCGGCAGTGACTTTGCCGCCGTACTTCTCGTATAACTCGGGATCAAGCGAACCGCCGTTGACACCAATACGAATCGGGATGCCGCGGTCTTTCGCTTCGAGCGCAACGGCCTTGATGTGTTCGGGCCGACGAATGTTGCCGGGGTTCAAACGCAAACCCTGAACACCGGCTTCCATCGCTTCAAGTGCACGCCGGTACTGATGATGGATGTCGGCAATGATCGGCAGCGGCGAACGCGGAACGATGTGTGCGAGTCCTTCAGCGGCTTCTTGTTCGTTGCACGTGCAACGAACAATGTCGCAACCGGCGCCAGCGAGTGCGTAGATCTGTTGCAACGTGCCTTCGACATCGGCCGTCTTGGTGGTCGTCATCGACTGAATCGTGATCGGCGCGCCACCACCCACGGCAACGTCACCGACATGCAACTGACGAGTTGCACGTCGTGGATATCGGGTCTGGGGGGAAAGCTCGCTCACAACGATGAGGTTAGGGCTACGGCGAGAGTTTTACGGGGTCCACGGCGTCGAGATATAGCGTGGACGCGAAGAGCCCGACCATGAGCAACACCACGACATAGGTGACGGGCATGAATTTGGCCATATTGACGCGATAGGCCTTGCCTGAAATACGGGTACGAATCTCTTCGTAGGTCGCAACGGCGATGTGACCGCCGTCGAACGGCAGAAGCGGCACGAGGTTGATGAGGCCAAGGAAAATATTGACAGTTGCCAGCAATGCCAAGACTCCGGCCCAACCAGCTTGCTCACCGAGCTGTGCTCCCACGTTCATGATCCCGAGAAGCGACATTGGTCGGTCGGCATTGGAAGACGCCGACGACGAACCTGAACCGGAACCACTGCCCGTCGATGCCGAACCCACCGGTTCAATCGCGCCCGAGGTATGCGAACTTCCGCCATTGGCAACCTGCGAGGCCAACTTGCTGATTCCCGACGGAGAGAAGATCCGACCCATACCTTGCACCGAACCAACGACAGTGTCGCCGAATGCTTTGAAGGCCTGACCAGTGGCCTGAACTATTCCGGCATGCACGATCACCGAGCTTGGACTCACCCCAAGAAATCCGCGATCGCCATCGACGGGCATTGCGATGGGCCCATCGACGGTCGTCGTAAATGCTCGATCGTTGCGCTCAAAGGTGATCGTGACGGGACCAATGAATCGCTGCAACTCTGCTTGCATCGCGGAATACGACGACACCGAAATGTCGCCAACTTTCGTGACTCGATCGCCAGGGAGAAGCGGCTGTAGCGCACGGGCGCCATCGGTGTTCAGCGACCAACCGATCGTTGCAGGAAGGGTGAGCGTTTGATCGCCGCGCTGAACCGTGAGTTCGCCAGACGAACCTGCATGCGCGCGCACGATGCTGGTGAAGTCATCAAAAGCCCCGACCGGCTGTCCGTCGAACGCAATGATTCGGTCGCCAGGTTGCAGGCCAGCGTTTGCGGCGGCCGAACCTGACGACACCGTCTCGACCTTCCACTTGTTGGTCGACGGTTGACCAAAACCAGCAAAGACCACGACGAGTAGCAGCAGACCCAAAACAATGTTCATCACGGGGCCAGCGAGAACCACCGGCATACGGCGCCAATAGGACTGGGCTCGATAGGTACGACCTTCGTCATCGGAGTCGTCGATTTCTTCGAGACCATGCATGCCGATGATGCGTACATACGCGCCAGCCGGAATGAGTTTGAGGCCGTATTCGGTTTCACCCCGACGAAATGACCACACTCGCGGACCAAAACCGATGAAGAACTCGGTGACCTTCATGCCATTGCGTTTGGCCATGAGGAAATGACCCATTTCATGCAAGAACACCGATGCGAGAATGGCGACAATTAGAACGAACAACCAAATGCGCGTGAACGCAACCCACCCGAGAAGCGAGAGAAGCAAACCAAGCAACACGAACTGATTTCCGAAAATTCGCTCGAGCAGGGGCGGGCGCGAAACAGCACTGCTGTCAATGGTTTCCGAATCGTTTGGTTCGAGTGGTGTTGTCATGAGCGGACCGCCGATGCGAGATGGTTGAGCTCTTCATGAGCGACACGACGAGCTTGCGCGTCGGCATCGATTACGGACGCGGCGTCGGTCGCGGGTGCGCCGTCGTGACGATCGAGCGTTGCCGCAATGACCGATGCAATTTCTCGCCAAGCGATTTGACCGTTAAGAAACGCCTCGACGGCAACCTCGTTGGCGGCGCTAATCCATGCCGGAGCGGTACCGCCCGTGCGACCGGCCGCGTAGGCAAGGGCAAGACAGGGAAATGCTCCGAGGTCGGGGGGTTCAAAATCGAGTCGACCAAGCGTGGTCCAATCGATTCTTCCGAACGGCGTAGAGATGCGATCGGGCCACGCCAACGCGTAACCAATCGGAAGGCGCATGTCGGGTGTTGAGAGCTGAGCGATGGTTGACGCGTCGGTGAACTCAACCATGGAATGCACAATCGACTGCGGGTGAACGACGACATCGATTTCGTCGAAGCCAATGTCATAACCCGCATCGCCCGCTGGCTTCCCAAAAAGTTCATGGGCTTCGATGACTTCAAGGCCCTTATTCATGAGGGTCGAAGAATCGATAGTGATTTTCGGACCCATGCTCCAGGTTGGATGCGCAAGCGCGTTTTCAATCGTGACGTTTGCGAGTTCTTCGGCGGTGCGACCGCGGAATGGTCCACCGCTTGCCGTAAGCAGGAGACGAGCAACGCGATTCTTGTTATCGGTAGCGCGAAGACACTGATGGATCGCACCGTGCTCGCTGTCGACAGGGACGAGTTCTGCACCTGGGGTGCGACGTGCCACCTGCACCACCGGACCGGCGGCGATGAGCGATTCTTTGTTGGCGAGTGCAAGTCGCCGTCCGGCTTCGAGCGTTGCGAGCGTGACCGACAGGCCGGCAAACCCAACGACGCCGTTCACCACAACATCGGCATCGAGCGCGAGGCTTGCCATCGCGTCGGCACCACCGCGAACTTCGATTCCCGGGAGTTCGTGTGCAATCGAGCGAGCGGCATCAGGATCACTAATTGCCACGATCGACGGGCGATAACGACGAGCCTGTTCGATGATCAGTTCGGGCTGACGGCCAGTAGCCCCAAGGGCGCTGAGTTCGAAGCAATCGGCTTCAGCTTCGATGACGTCAAGAGCCTGCGTGCCGATGGAACCGGTGGATCCGGCGAGGGCGACACGAGTCAGCGACATGAAGTTGAGCCTACCGAGACAGGACGTGCGATTCCCCGCGGGGTCAGCCCAATCCGAGGATTCTCACCACGTAATAGGTCGTCGGAAGGACAAACAGCAGTGCGTCGAATCGGTCGAGCAGGCCGCCGTGTTGGGGCAACAACGAGCCCATGTCTTTCAGGCCAAGGTCACGTTTGAACAATGACTCGGCCAGATCGCCAAGTGGCGCCACGATGGCGAGGACGATCGCAAGCAACAGTGCCTTGCCAGCGCCAAGCGAACTCACGCCAAGCACGACAACAAAGACGAAGACGACAAAGACCGTTGCCGCCATTCCGCCGACAAGGCCCTCGACCGTTTTGTTGGGAGAGATCGCACTCAACGGGCTTCGGCCCATTGCCCGTCCGAAGAAGAATCCACCAACGTCCGTGGCTACTGCGGCGACCACGGCAATGAGCAAGATGCTCACGCCTTGAACCGGAATGTCAACGATGAGCGCAGCGAAACTTCCGAAGACACCAACCCACACAACACCAATCAACGTGACGCCAAGGTTGGCCGTGGGTCGGGCACGACCACTGGCGCTACTCAGGTACCAAACGATGCCGAATAGGAACGTCAGGAAGATGATCGCGGGAATCGCCGATTCACCCTTCCAGTAACACGCAAGTGGCAAGGCGGCGACCGCAGCAAGACCAAGCAATGTTGCGGGACGGAAGCCGCTCTTTTGCATGGCAGCAAAAAACTCGAAGCCCGCAGCGACAAGAACCACTTCGATGAGCAACAGAGCTGGCACGGGTCCGGCTTTGAACAGCAGTGCCGCGAAGATGGCCATGCCGATACCGACAGCCGCAGCCATCGGAACATTTCGAGACGTAGAGGCGGCGGGCGCAGCTTCTTCGTCCTTCGGCGCACGCACGCGCTCAGAGCGTGCCGCGGGCGGAGGGGGCGCGTCGGCAGCTGGGCCGACGAGGTCGGGGGGTAGGAGAATCGCTGAGAGCGGATCGACTTCTTCGCGAGATGCACGAGCGGAACGGCCACGACGCGCGCCGCGTCGTCGAGGCTGCGGGTCGAGTTCGACATCGTCGAAGTTGAGATAGGCCTCGTCGGAGATTCGTTCATCGGTATCGAGTGCCCCAAGACGCTCGACAACTGGTGCGTCCGGTTCTGACGCGGCGAGATCGGCGAAAAGGTCTCCGTGATCAGTGGTGTCATGTTCACTGCGCCAACGTGGCGTGTCGGCCATCGAGGCACGATCTTCATCGCCAGCATTGTCACCAATAACAACTGCGGGAACCTGACCAGTTGCTGGCTCCGTCCAGTGCGGCATTTCGTGTTCGCCTGTTGGGGGACCAACGTTCATGACCGGCGGAGGAGGCGGAGGGAGTTCGCGCTCAGGAAGTCGGGTCGCCACATCGGGTCGATTTGAGGCTTCGGCGATTTCATCGACGGTGATGATCCGAACTTCTTCAGGGTCACCCGGGGCCCTCGGTTCGCGGGACAGATCGTCGGAAGCCATCAGTCCTCCATCAACTCGGTTTCCTTGGCACCCAACGCGTCGCCAATTTCAGCTTCATGGCTATGGATGATTTTGTCGAGTTCTTTTTCGGCACGTTCGAGTTCGTCTTTCGAAAGATCTCCGTCTTTCTCAAGTGCTTCGAGTTCTTGGCGAGTCGAACGACGCTGATTGCGCAGTGCAATCTTTCCGTCTTCCGCCATGTTCTTCACCACTTTCACGAGTTCCTTGCGGCGCTCACCAGTGAGCGGCGGAAACGAAAGTCGGATCGAAATGCCGTCGTTACTCGGATTGAGACCGAGGTCGGACTGCTGCAATGCCTTTTCGATCGCACCAATCGCACCTTTGTCATACGGAGTGATGAGCAACTGGCGAGCTTCGGGAACGTTGAACCCTGCAATCTGCTGAAGCGGAACTTCAGAGCCGTAGTAGTCGACCGGAATCTTCTCGACGAGCGCGGGTGCAGCGCGGCCAGTGCGAATCGAAGAGAAGTCTGCACGCGTATGTGCGACAACCTTCTTCATTTTCTCGACAGTTTCTGCAAGCAGCAGATCAGCCATCTCAGATGTCATCGGAACACTCCAGGAGAAATCGACGAGAGCGACGGGGTCTCCAGCGACCGCCTCAACGGACGAGGGTACCGACCGAGCCGCCCTCGAGTAGCGAACGGACATTGCCTTCGCCGGTGAGATCGAACATAACGATGGGCAAATTATTGTCCATGCACAGGGTGATCGCTGTGGAATCCATGGCCCGTAGGCCCTGATTCAGCACATCGAGATAGGTGACTTCTTCAAGCTTTGTGGCATCAGGATTCGTGCGGGGATCGTCGGTGTAAATGCCGTCGGTACCCGAATGCGTGCCCTTGAGCAGCACTCCCGCTTCGATCTCGACCGCACGCAATGCAGCGGTGGTGTCTGTGGTGAAGAACGGATTGCCCGTTCCGCCAGCGAAAATCACGACTCGACCCTTTTCAAGGTGGCGAACCGCGCGACGTCGGATGTACGGCTCGGCAACCTGCGCCATTTGGATAGCAGACTGCACGCGAGTGGGCTGACCCAATTGCTCGAGCGTGTCTTGCAACGCGAGAGCGTTGATGACCGTTGCGAGCATGCCCATGTAATCGGCTTGCGCACGATCCATGCCTGCGCCCGCACCTGCCATCCCGCGCCAGATGTTTCCGCCACCAACAACGATGGCGATCTGGACGTCGGGATGGTCAGCGCGAACATCGACAATGTCTTTAGCGATGCGCTGCACGACATGTCCGTCGATGCCGTAACCGGCATCGCCAGCGAATGCTTCGCCCGAAACCTTCAGCAGGACCCGCGACCAGCGGGCGGGCGCGGATGCCATCAGGCCCCGATGAATACCTGAGCGAAACGGACAAGCGTTGCGCCGGCAAGCAAATCGGTAATCGACTTCTTGTCGTCTCGCACGAACTGCTGCTCGAGAAGCACCTGCTCCTTGTACCAACCGTTGATGCGGCCTTCGACGATCTTCGGCCATGCCGCTTCAGGCTTGCCTTCTGCCTTGGTGATGTCGAGAAGAGCCTGACGCTCGCGCTCAACATCCTCAGCCGGAACTTCGTCACGGTTGAGATAGGCCGGCTTTGAGAACGCGATATGCACCGCAAGATCATGAGCGATCTCTTTGGTTCCACCCTCGAGTTCAACGAGCACAGCATTGACGCCACGTCCGTCCTGCAAGTGCAGGTACGAATCAAGAACATTGCCGCCAGCGGCATCGAATCGGACGACGGTGCCGAGTTCGATGTTTTCCTTCTTGGCAATCTTGAGTGCGTCGAGTTCGTCGTTCAGTTCTGAAAGCGCGTCGACGCCCTTGGCGACAACAACTTCAGTCATGTCCTGAACAAGCGAAATGAAGTCTGCAGCCTTCGCCGAGAAATCGGTTTCGCTCTTGAGTTGCACGATGGCGCCAACGGAGCCGTCGACGACGACACAGACGGAACCCTGTGCGTTCTCGCGATCGCCGAGCTTGGCAACCTTGGCCAGACCCTTTTCGCGCAGCCACTGCTTGGCGGCTTCGAAGTCGCCGTCGTTTTCGGTGAGCGCCTTCTTGGCGTCCATCATTCCGGCGCCAGTGATCTGACGAAGGTTCTGGACGTCCTTGGCGGTGAATTCAGCCATTGGTTTTCAGGACTCCTGCGTGGTTTCGTTTGCGGGATCGGTCTGCGTGATTGCCTCTTCGGCGGTTGCGCGTTCTGAAGCGATACGTGCTTCACGCGCTGCTGCTGCTTCGGCAGCCTGACGACGAGCGTCGGCCTGTGCGGCTTCGTGAGCTGCTTCTTCTTCGGGCGTGCGCTCAAGAACGGCAGGGCCTTCAGGAGCAACGGCGCCACGCTTGCGCGACGCAATGAAGCGGCCTTCGTCGACAGCATCGGCGATGACGCGAGCCATGAGGTTCGCGGAACGGATGGCGTCGTCATTGCCAGGAATCACGTAGGTGATGATGTCGGGATCGCAATTGGTGTCGACCACAGCGACGATCGGGAGACCGAGCTTGTTGGCTTCAGTAACAGCGATGTCTTCCTTCTTGGTATCGAGCACGAAGATGGCGCTGGGAAGACGTTCCATATTGCGGATACCGCCGAGGTTGCGCTCGAGTTTCTCGAGTTCACGGCTGATGAGAAGAGCTTCCTTCTTCGGCATCGCTTCGAAGTCACCGTTGTCGCGCATGCGCTGGTAATCCTTCATCTTCGCAACGCGCTTGGACATGGTCTGAAAGTTGGTGAGCATGCCGCCGAGCCAACGCTCGTTCACATAGGGCATGCCGCAGCGTTCAGCGAAGCTACGAACCGGATCCTGGGCTTGTTTCTTCGTACCCACGAAAAGGATCGTGCCGCCGTCGGCCACGAGGTCGCGGACAAAGCTGTACGCGGTTTCGATGCGGCCGAGCGTCTGCTCAAGATCGATGATGTAAATGCCATTGCGCTCGCCGTGGATGAATCGCTTCATCTTCGGGTTCCAGCGGCGGGTCTGATGACCGAAATGCACGCCGGAATCGAGCAACTGACGCATGGTGACAACTGGTGCCATGAGGGTGTTCCTTCCCATCGGTTCGGAGGATCGCAGGCCCGTGCTGGCGCCTTCCCGGGTGGGAGACGACCGTGGGGTGCACGGCTGCGGAGGTGTAGAGGTATGCCGATCGGGTGATCAACATGCCCAACGGTCGTTGGGCCGGGTTCCGAGTGTATGGGAGGGCCGGAAAATCGGCCAACCGGCCGCCGGGGCGGCGCAGTCAGTCGGGCAGAATTGGAAGGACCCCGGCCACCACCGCAGCCGTTCCCCCCGCCACCGATTCCCCGTATCGAATGGTTTCCGCAGTGAGGAACGCCGTCGTCGCGGCGGCGAGGCGTTGGCAGGTCGGGCCCATTCCCGCCACGGCCAGCCCGATTTCCCTTGTGGCTGCTGGGCTCGAGGGCAGCGTGCCGTGGGCCTCTTTGCCGATATCGGTCGGCAGGATGATGCTGGCATCGGCGGTTGGGTCGACGGCGACGGTTCCGGGAACCACGACATCGCCCGAACCTCCGATCGTCACAAACCGCACACCGTCGGGCATCGGCCGTTGCTGGAGTTCGTCGATGATCGGCGAGGTTTCCGCCAAGTCGGAAATAGCGGGCAGGTGATCGTCAAGATCCTCGGCAGCTCCGGCGTCTCGAACCTGAGTTAACGCTGCCGATCCGCCGGGGCTATCGCCTAGTGCAACGACCGCAGTGGCCAACGGCGCACCTTGTTGCGGAGAGGACACCGTGACCAACGTGTCGACTTCTGCAGGAAGGCGATCTTCCGCTCCAGAACGCTCGACCGCTAGGCGCGCGACCACGCCGCCCTGCGAGTGAGCGACAACATCGATCGGTACTCCTGGCTGCGCAGCCGCGACGGACTGCAACAACGCCGACAATCGATCCGCCGAGGTTTCAACCGATTGCTGACTATCAAGCGAGGTGAACGAATGCGTTGCGATTGCACTGAGTGGCTGGCTCGAGACCGATCGGATGTTGCCCGTTTGGTTACCGTCCACTCGCGGCGCTTGGCCTCCTTCATAGGAGTACCGAACAACATCGGCATCGGCATAGCCGAGCGACTTCGTATCGATCTCCCACGCGGTGTTCGCATCACTCGATGTTCCGAGACCGCTTACCAACACAACGATCCGGCGCGACTCGGGTGCGGGAACTTGCGTTGTCGATGGCGTGCAGGTCTCTTGATCGTGGAGCCACTTTGCAAACGCGTCGACTGCACGGATCGCGTGTGTGGTCGGATTCAGTTCAACGAGATAGTGAGCAACGAGTGCAGTTGTACGAGATGCCCATGCCGACGTCGCCGCAACTGCTGCAGCTCCGGTATCGAGAAAGACGTCAAGCAAGGAACGCTGTTCATGCGCACCAAGTCGCTCAAGCCCTTGATCAGTCCCGGGCACAAGCCGGGCGCGCGGTCGCAAGGAACCCGCAAGTAACGCTTCGGGGTCGAGATAGGTGTCGTCGGGGGACCGAACGCCGAAATGAAACGGCCCTCCCGCAATGCCGACAACGTCACCAACTCGAACTTGCTCACCCGCACTCACTGCGATCGACGCAAGAAACGAATAACTCGTGCGCAATCCGTCCGCATGTTCGACCGTTACGTGCAATGCGCCACCCACCTGCCCAGCGAAGATCACGCGTCCGTCTGCCGCCGCTCCGATCTGCGCTCCAGTGCTGGTGCCGTAGTCGATACCCCGGTTACCCGCCATCCACGGCTCGGGTGGCGGACGAAAATGATCAACGATTTCCGCATCGCTAGGAGGCCGATACTCAACCGATGCCGATGTTGCGCTCGCACTCGGGGCGGTACTGCAGATCAGCCCACCCGAAATCTGAAGAAGGGCACTGGCAAAACAGAGTGCTCGTAGGAGCACCCGAAAGTGAATGCGTAACGACTTTGGTCGCACATTGATCCTTCCGGTACGGAGTTGTCACCGGGGAAGAAGTGCGAGGAGGCGATGCGTCAGGCGCGGGGGTGAGTTGAGTCGACCACTGTGCGCAATCGTTCTTTACTCACATGCGTGTAGTGCTGAGTGGTGGAGAGATCGGAATGCCCAAGCAATTCCTGTACCGCGCGCAGGTCGGCACCGCCGTCGAGAAGATGAGTCGCAAACGTGTGACGCAACGCGTGAGGGTGCGTTGGGGATGGGGCCCGACGGTCGAGAAGTCGTCGAACATCACGCGTGCCGAGGCGGGTGCCTTTGCGATTAAGAAACACTGCGTCGGACGGCGATGCGGCCGTGGCCATGACTCGCCGACCATGACCCAGCCATTGTTCGAGTGCTTCGACAGCAGGCGCGCTGAGCGGAACGACACGTTGCTTTGAACCCTTGCCCCAGACGACAACACGTCTGCGTGCAAGGTCGAGGTCCTCTGGACGCAAACCGCACACCTCCGAAACGCGCAGGCCGCTGCCATAAAGAAGTTCAAGAACGGCATCGTCGCGAGAACGAATCGCTGGAGGATCATTCGCCGTGGTTCCAGGAGGATTGTCGAGAACCTGAATGAGTTCCTCGTCTCGAAGCACACGCGGGAGACGGCCGGTTGAACCTGGGGCGCTAAGACCGGCCGATGGATCGGCAGTGAGGCGACCGCTGCGAACAAGCCAAGAGAAATAGCGGCGCAACGCTGACGCTTTGCGCGCAATCGTTCGTCGGGCGAGCTTCCGTGTTGTCAGTGCCGCGATGTAGCGCCGCAAGGTAGTGCGGCTTACGTCATCGGGAGATTCGATCTCTTGGCGAGCGACCCATTCAACAAATTGGTCGATGTCGCTTCGGTAGGCGCGCAGGGTTGCATCGGAGACAGACGTCAGCGACGCCTGAAACTCATCCAGAAACCACGGATCTACTTCACCAGCCACAAACAAAACTGTAACGGCGACCATTGAACATCGACTCGGATACTCGGCAATCGTGTCGCACGTCGTCATTGCGCTCCCCCACGACCGATGCGTTCGATCCATCCGGCGCGTTGTGAAACCCAACCGTCGGATTCAAGTTGTTCGAGAACCAGCATCGCCTCGCCCAAGGAAAGGCCGGTCGATTCGAGAACCTGTTCGACGGGCACCGCCTGCCATGGCAACGCGTCGAGCACGTTCTTTGCATTTCCGATCGGACGGGGACGTTGCTCTGCCGAGGTACGTCGTCGCTCAGGTTCACGACCCAACGCAAGCAGTACATCGCCCGCGTCTCGCGCAGGACCACAACCGTCGAATAACAACTGATTCGTACCCGCAGAACTTGGAGCGGTTACAGGCCCAGGAACTGCAAGCACCGTCCGGCCTCGACGAGCGGCCTCAACCGCCGTGCCCAACGCCCCGCCGGTCGATTGCGATTCGACCACAACTACAACGTCGGATAGTGCTGCAATGATCCGATTACGAGCAGGAAACTGCCACGCAACTGCAGATGCTCCGAGCGGATACTCGCTCAGCACAACACCGCGCTCAGCGACTGCTCGCCACAACGCACGATGTGCTCGCGGATACACCCGATCGAGACCGCTTCCGACAACAGCAATAGGCGGCGCGCCATTGATCGCAAGTGCACCTGCATGCGCAGCGCCGTCGATTCCCAGCGCCAAACCCGACACCACTGAAACTCCGGCGAGCGAAAGTTCACGAGCGAATTCGTTGGCAACGTCAATGCCATATCGAGTCGCCCGACGAGTTCCGACAATCGCCACACGAGTACCCGCAAGGAGATCGATGTCGCCCAACCAGAACAACACCACTGGCGCATCGTCATCCTCGGCAAGTTCCTGTGGGAACGATGCCGACCAACGAGTCATGACTCCGATGCCAGCATCGACGTGAGCGTTCCAATAGGCAGCCGGATCAACGGACGCCGCCGCAACACTCCACTGCTCAAGAAACGTCGACGGAATTCGGATGTTCTCGTCGTGCTCGCCAACTGCAATCGAACCGCTCAGGACTCTGCCCCATACCGCCTCGGGCTCGCCCTGAGTCAATAACCACCGCAATCGAGAGGGTCCAACACCCGGCAAACTCGATAGCGATACGACCCACGCTTCATCGGGGAGTTTCGCGCCGCCCATCTAGCTGGCCACCGCACGCATAAGAAATGCGGGATCGCTGCGTAGGTGCAACGCACTCGCCACATGTTCCGCGGTGATCGCATCGTCATGCCCCTCGAGATCGGCGATCGTTCGCGCGACTCTCCACACTCGACGCATTCCTCGAGCAGAAAGCCGTCCTGATTCGAGCGACCGTTCGATAAGAGCTGAGGCCTCGCTGTTGAGTGGCGCAGTGCGTTCAAGCGCGGAACTCGAAAGCTCGGCATTGCATCGAACGCCGCGATCGTTTGCTCGGCCGCGCGCTACACGAACCCGAGCAGCAACGACAGAGCTCGCCTCGGCCCGCTCGCCACCCAGTAATTGACGAGGATCAGGTCGATGAACATCGATACGAAGGTCGAATCGGTCGAGCAGCGGACCCGACAACCTTCGGCGATATCGCTCAAGTGAACGATCCGTGCAACGACATGCAGCAGGCACAACCCCTTCGCCACACGGACACGGGTTCATCGCGCCCACAAGAAGAAAACGTGCAGGAAGTTCGACACGTGCTTCGGCGCGAGCAAGACGAATCACACCTTCTTCAAGCGGTTGCCGCAATGAATCGAGAACGACGGCGCCGAACTCCCCCATTTCGTCGAGAAACAACACGCCACCATGCGCAAGAGAAATTTCTCCAGGACGAATCCGATGCGTGCCACCACCAACCATTGCCACAGCACTCATTCCGTGATGCGGCGCACGCAACGGTGGTCTCCGCACGAGTCCACCGATGAGGGGCTCCCCCGCGGCCGAATGAACACGAGTCGCGTCGAATGCCGTCGAGTCATCGAGATCGGGCAAGAGGCCGGGAAGGCGATCGGCCAGCATCGTCTTGCCAGAACCTGGAGGGCCGACCATTAAGAGGTGATGTCCGCCCGCAGCCGCCACTTCCACTGCAAAACGCGCCAGCGGATGCCCCCGAACCTCAGAGAAGTCGGGCCCTTTCGTGCTCGGAGCGACGAACGGCTCATCTGGTGGCCGAGGCCACGGCGCTTCAGCAGTAAGCGCGTCGACCAACACTCGTAACTCCGGTGCACAACGAATTACTGACTGCTCGACCAACGCCGCTTCGGAATGCGAGGTCGGCGCCACGATGATCTCGGGCTGCGGACACGACGCAACCAGCGACATCACGCCAGCAATGTGACGGAGCGAACCATCAAGCCCTAACTCGGCAAGAAAGGCCCGATCAGCAACGACCTCGGGCGGGAGTTGTTCACTTGCCACCAACACACCAATGGCAATCGCAAGATCGAGCGAGGAGCCGATTTTTCGAACGGAAGTCGGTGCAAGGTTGACTGTCGTTCGTCGATCGGGCCACGAAAAGCCTGACGTCAGCAGTGCTGCTCGTACACGATCACGAGCTTCACGACACGATGCGTCGGGCAAACCAACGACGGTGAACGCCGGCAAACCATTCGCGACATGAACTTCGACTGTGACGGGAACGCCATCGATACCCGACAGCGTCGCTGAAGAAACAGTGGCGAGCATCGAACCTCCGCGAGAACCAGCAAACGAAGGGCGAACGATTTCGCCGAGATGCTGACTCTAGGAACAATCCATTACGCGAAGCACGGGTCGTACGAACCCAAACGCAAATGAATTGTTAGTTCTTGCCGAGAACCTCGCGGGTGTAACGGGTGACCGCGGTGATCTGCTCAGCGGTCAACTTCTTCGAGAACGCAGGCATTGCGCCTTTGCCGTTCGTTATGACCGCGATCTGATCGTCGATATTCGGATACTTCTCGGCGACGACGCCAGCGAGCTTTTTCCCGTATCCGCCTTGACCAGCAGCTCCATGGCAACTCGCACAGTTCTGAGAAAAGACTTGTTGGCCTTCCACCAGAACGGGATCACCCGCAGGTGCGACCGGCGAGGATGAGCTTCCGCCCGAGCAAGCGGCTACAAGCGTGACGCCTGCGACCAGTGTCAAACCAGCAGCGAGAATTCGGGGGGAACGCATGAGCCCCGACGCTACCAGCGCCCTGAACTTCGTACGCGTGCGGGACGCAGCCCATTACAGGGAATACTTGGACCGTGGGATTCAATCCGCATCGCCAACAACGCCGGTCAACGTTCGACTACTTCATGGTCGGCGCTGCCATGATTCTCTGCCTCGGCCTCATTCTTTGGGCGTTCTTCGGTTGACATGGCCAATGAACCTGAACGCGACCCAATGGGCCTCGAGGTCGAGGTCCGACGCGTGCAACCCTACGAAGCGACCAAGTCCTACGTTTGCCCCGGCTGCAATCGGGACATCCCTTCGGGAACCGGCCATATCGTCGCAGTCCCGATCGATGCTCCCGACCTTCGTCGCCACTGGCATCGTAGCTGTTGGACCAATCGCCATCGCCGTCGACCAGGTCGCGGCTAACCCAGAGAACTCGACATGGAACTGATCTTCATCCGGCACGGACAACCGCAATGGGAAATCGACGGAGGTGGCGTCGACGACCCCGTTCTTACCGACATTGGCCACCGCCAAGCCGAGCTTCTTCCCTCGTTCTTCGTCGACCTCCCCATCGATCGCCTTGTGGTGTCGCCCCTGAAGCGTGCGCAACAAACCGCGCAGCCGCTCATCGACGCATTTGGCCTTGAACCAGAAACACATGACTGGATCGCCGAAATTCGCGCGCCAGTTTGGCAAGGCACTCCGTCAGAAGTCATTGAGAAGGCGTTCGCCGAGCAACGCAATCGACCGCTGAACGAACAATGGGAAGCAATTCCCGGCGCAGAGTCATTCCTCGAGTTTCATCAGCGCGTTGTGGGCGGCCTCACGGAGTTTCTCGGTGATATCGGCTGCGAACGCACTCGCGGATTCCCGCCGCTGTGGAACATGAACCACGAAGGACCACGCATTGTCTTTGTTGCCCACTCAGGCGCGAATGCAGTCAGCCTCGGGCACCTTCTCGGCATCGAACCCGTCCCGTGGGAATGGGAACGCTTCGTTGCCTTTCACGGTTCGATCAGCGTCGTACGTCCGATGCACATCGCGTCATCATTGTCGTTCAGCTTGTTTCGTTTCTCCGACACTTCGCATTTGCCGAAGGAACTTCAGACTCGCTGAACAGCGACGAACTACTTCTTCTTTCTGGCATGTGACTGTCCATCGGTGCCGTGCTTGTCGCGATGACGATTCACTGCGAGGGCACCACCAACAATTCCTGCCGCATTTCGAAGTGATGCCGCAACAACTGGTGTGTGGCATGTCAGGTTTGGAATGAACTTGTCGGCCTTTTTCGAAACGCCACCGCCGATGATGAACAAATCTGGCCAGAACAGTTTCTCTACTGAGCACAGGTACTCGTCGACGCGAGCCGTCCACTCGGCCCAGTCGAGTTCAAGTCGTTCACGAACCGAAGCTGCAGCCCACTTTTCAGCGTCGCCACCGCGAAGCCACAAGTGGCCTAGTTCGGTATTGGGCACGAGCGTTCCGTCAATCATGAGTGCCGAGCCGATGCCGGTACCCAACGTGATCGTCAGAATCACGCCCGACTTTCCGCGAGCGGCACCAAAACGCGTTTCTGCCTCCCCCGCAGCATCGGCGTCGTTCACCATGGTCACGGGACAACCAGTGGCATCGCCGATGATCCGCGATGCATCGGCATTGATCCAAGACTTGTCGACATTGGCGGCGGTGAACACCGTTCCGCCTTTGACTACTCCCGGAAATGTGCACCCGATAGGTCCGGTCCACTCGAAATGCTTTGCGATCTCGGCAACCGTTTCACCGACGGCGGCGGGGGTTGCGGGCTCGGGCGTAAGCAAACGAAGCCGATCGGTGACGAGATGACCTTTCTTGGTGTCGACGACTGCACCCTTAATGCCGGTGCCACCGATATCGATACCCAGAACCTTCATCCGTCAGCCTCCTCGCCCGTGGACGGAGGAGTCTGCCACGCTCCCGGGACCGGCGTCCCGGGCCAGGCTCATGCCCGACCGCGACCTTTGCGATAGCGCCGGATCAGCGCACTCGTCGACGAGTCATGCGTCAGGTCCGGCACGGCATCGGCGGTGAGTTCGGGGATGATCGCCTGCGCAAGTTTCTTGCCCAGTTCAACGCCCCACTGATCGAACGAGTCGATGCCCCACACGGCACCCTGCACAAAGGTCTTGTGCTCGTAGGTCGCAATGAGCTGACCAAGCACCTTGGGTGAAAGTTCAGGAACCAAGATCGATGTCGTCGGGTGATTGCCCGCAAACGTCCGCGCGGCAACCTGCGCTTCGGGAACGCCATCGGCGCGAACTTGTTCCGCGGTTCGACCGAATGCAAGTGCTTCTGGTTGCGCGAAGAAGTTCGCCATAAAGATGTCCTGATGACCACCCACTTCGTGGGCCGGCGAAACAAGACCGATGAAATCAGCGGGAATCAACTTCGTACCCTGATGGATGAGTTGGTAATACGCGTGCTGTCCGTTGGTGCCGGGCTGACCCCACACGATTTCCCCGGTTTGTGTTCCAACCGTGCGCCCCCAACGGTCAGTCGATTTTCCGTTGCTCTCCATCGCCAGTTGCTGCAAATAGGGCGTGAGATGCGCGAGGTAGTGGCTGTAGGGAAGCACTGCGAGTGTTTGTGCACCAAAGAAGTTGTTGTACCAAACGCCAATGAGCCCGAGGATGAACGGCAGGTTTTGTTCCATCGGCGCTGTGCGGAAGTGCTCATCAACAAGTCGAAACCCTTCAAGCATTTCCGTGAAGTTTTCGGGACCAATGGCGATCATGAGCGACAGGCCAATGGCCGAGTCGTAGCTGTAACGACCACCAACCCAATCCCAGAAACCAAACATGTTGTCGGTGTCGATACCGAACTTCTCAACTTCAGTGGCGTTCGTCGAAACCGCAACGAAGTGCTTCGCAATTGCCGCGTCGTCACCCAGCGATGCAAGAGCCCAGTCGCGCGCACTGTGCGCGTTCGTCATTGTTTCCAGCGTCGTGAACGTTTTCGACGCGATGATGAATAACGTCTCTGCGGGATCAAGATCATGCGTGAGTTCGAAGAATTCGTTTCCATCAACATTCGAAACAAAACGAACGTCAATATTTTCTTGGGCATAGGGCAAGAGTGCTTCGTGTGCCATCCGCGGCCCAAGATCACTTCCGCCGATACCGATATTGATCACCGTGCGAATGCGCTTTCCTGTGTGACCAACCCACTGACCTGAGCGCACCCGGTTCGAAAATGACGCCATGCGATCAAGAACCTCATGCACATCAGGGACGACGTCGTGTCCTTCGTCGGTGAACACCACTCCCTTTGGAGCGCGAAGCGCGATATGCAAAACCGCTCGATCTTCGGTGACATTGATGTGCTCGCCCGCCCACATGGCATCGCGCAGACCTTCGACATCGGCACGTCGAGCAAGCGCAAACAACTTCGTCAGCGTTTCGTCAGAAAGTCGATGCTTTGCATAGTCCACATACAAGTCGCCGACCTCGATGTTCATCCTCTCGCCGCGGGTTGGATCTGCAGCGAAGAGTTCGCGCAGATGCACATCGGCAATCTCGGCCTGATGCGCAGCGAGCTCCCACCATTCGCTCGACTGCTCGATTGGCTGCGGGGCGTCAGACATGTGAACTCCTGAGTTCATGTAAGAGAAACGACGAAACGAGCGGTGAAACGTTCGCCAGGGTCAACCATGGGAGTGGTTCCCCGACAAAGTGCATTCGTGGGAGCCGTCATGGGCTCGAGCGCAATGAAGTCTGCCCCGACCGGCGAATAGACCTGCGCGTAGGGATACTTCCGGTCAAAGACAACAGTGAGTCGTCGGCGACCCGACGCCAACAACAACTGGCGATCGTGACCGAGTCGGTAGGCGTTGTCGTAGGACCTCTCCGCCAATTTCACGATGGAGGCGGGCTCAGCGTGTTCTTCGCCCGTGGGAATTCCACGTTCGTCGAGTTCGAGACGTGTGCACGAAGGCATTCCTAACCTGATTCGGTCGCGCTCAACATCAGGCAGGCGAAAGTAGGGATGCCAACCAAAGCTGACCGGCACCGCGCGTCGTCCCGTGGCAGTGACGGTGGTTGACACCATCAATCGACCGGGCGACACCGTGAACCCGACTGTGAGTTCATGCGGAAAGGGAAATGCCGCCATCAGTTCCTCGTCGGCAGCGGCGTTGAACGACGCAACCATCGTTGCTGACCCTGGCTGCCCTTTCACCGACACCAAATCCCATCCTGATCGACCAACAAGCAACCCGTGGATCGGAAGTCCATTTGTGTCGCGGTGCAGCGGAAGGTCGGCAAGGTCCACGGTTTTCGATCCGACCCGATACGAGGATCCGGCTAACCGATTCGCCCACGGCGCCAAAAGCGGAACTCCGGTGGTGTGCCCGTCGCGCGCGGCGCTAGCTCCACCATGAAAGTTGAGGTACTCCCGACCTTTATGGGTCAGCGATGCACCGAGCAGACCGACTTCGGGCAGTAGCGAGAAAACCGTTGGACCTGCGGTAAGCGTGACTGCGGCGACAGCATCAATTGTCGAGATGACAACTGACCCATCTGCAACAGGTTCAGTTGCCACTCGCCGGCTTCTCGTCGTGGCCACCGAACTGCTTGCGCATCGCCGACAACAACTTGTCGGCATAGTCGGCTTCGCCGCGCGA
>CALBSE010000030.1 GCA_937927725.1 uncultured Actinomycetes bacterium | reverse complement strand
CTCGAAGGCGTGCTCGATGCGCGCGGCAAGGTGCTCGTGAAGTTGAACGTTCCCACCGATCGTCTCGATGCGGTGATCTCTGTACTTCCGTCGATGAAGTCGCCAACCGTCAACGAGTTGTTCGGTGGTGCTGGGTACGCGGTCGAGTCCGTTGTCGAGAAGAGCGGCATCAACGTTCTCATTCCGGCGCTTTCTGATGCCGGTGCAACGGACATTCTCGAACTTCCGATTTCCAAGATCGTCCCGTAACGATGTCGACGTCGCCGCAGACCGTGCCGCTGAGTGATGGCAGGGGAGTGGTCACGTCGTTCGACGATCCGCGCGGGATCGGCGTCATCCGGCGCGATGACGGAACCGAGTACCCGTTCCACTGCACCGCAATTTTCGATGGAACGCGCACGATCCACGACGGAGCAACCGTTTCTTTTTCGGTAGCGCCCGGTCGGATGGGACGCTGGGAAGCCATCCGCATCGCGACGGTCGGAGACTGAACTGATGGGTGCGTCGGCGATTCGCACCCATGGGCTCACTCTTTCGTATCGACACGGACGGGGCATCGAAGGCGTTCATCTTGACGTTCCAACTGGTGAAGTCTTCGGATTTCTTGGACCAAACGGTGCGGGAAAGACGACCACGATTCGTGTCCTTCTCGATTTTCTCCGACCAACCTCGGGATCGGCATCGGTGCTCGGACTCGATAGTCGAGACGATTCGTTAGCAATTCGAGCGCGAACCGGGTATCTCCCTGGTGATTTCTCGTTGCCGCCAACGCTGACCGGCACACAAGTGCTCGATTGGTTGTCTTCGCTTCGGCCCGACACTCCTCCAGTCAGACGTGAAGAACTTGTCGAGCGTTTTGACGTGCAACTTGATCGCCCGATGAAGCAACTCTCAAAGGGGAACCGACAAAAGATTGGATTAGTCCAGGCGTTTCAACATGCGCCCGAGTTGGTGATTTTGGATGAACCAACGAGCGGACTTGATCCGCTCGTACAAGACGAATTCCATCGTCTGGTGCGGGACTACGTCGCGATGGGTGGAACGGTTTTCCTTTCTTCGCATTCCCTTGATGAAGTCCAACACACCGCTGATCGAGTCGGAATTATTCGTGATGGCAAGTTGGTCACCGTTGAGACGGTTGATGATCTGCGCGGCCGGGGAGTGCGAAGGGTCACTCTCACGGTGGCGGCAGGCGCTGGTGCTCTCGTGGAATCCCAACTCCGTTCGCTTGTCGGAATTGATGGCGTGACTCGTCGTGGCGATGTTTTCGAGTTCGCTGTTATCGGCGACTACGCAGCGGTGCTCGCTGGACTCGGCACACTTCCTGTCGTCGACATGTTGAGTCGCGCCGCCGATCTCGACGAAGTGTTCCTCGCGCTTTACAGAGGAAATGACACGTGATCCTCCGTAGATTTCCGGTATTTGCCCAAGGGTTGCGCGATCGACGGCGCTCACTTCTTTGGTGGTCGGTGGGTGTTGCCACCTACATCGCAATGATCGCTGCGACGTGGCCATCGATACATGGAGCTGCCGGCCTGAGCGACATCATGAGTCAGCTACCGAAGTCGATTCTTGATCTGATGGGTGCGTCTGACTACGACATTTCCACTGGTGCCGGTTATGTGTC
The DNA here is from genome assembly GCA_937927725.1 of uncultured Actinomycetes bacterium. Taxonomy (GTDB): domain Bacteria; phylum Actinomycetota; class Acidimicrobiia; order Acidimicrobiales; family Acidimicrobilacustridaceae; genus Acidimicrobilacustris. The sequence goes on along the minus strand of CALBSE010000030.1, from coordinate 2,869 downwards.
CGGGGAATTGTTTGGCTTCATGATTCCGATTTTCGTCCTGATACTCACGATCGGTGCTGGAGCCGCGGCAATTGGCGGTTCCGAGGAACGGGGAACCCTCGACTTGTTGCTTTCCCACCCGATCAGCCGTCGTCGGGTTCTCCTGCAAAGTGCAGCGCTCATTGCATTCGAGGCGTTCATCTTTGGAGCGGTCATTGTTGTCACGTTGGCCGTTGCCTCACCACTTGCCGATTTGCAGATTGCCTTCGTCAATTCAGTTGGTGCTGCAGTCGGAATTGTTCTGCTTGGTGTTGCTGTGGGATGGACTGCGCTCGCGGTCGGGGCGGCAACTGGTTCACGTGGCATTGCTTTGGCCGCGACTGGGTCGGCTGCGGCGATCACCTACCTGCTTGGTTCACTTTCTGGGCTCGTTGCGTTCCTGCACAACGCCAAGTGGATCTCACCGTTCTTCTATTCGAACGATGGCTCGCCGCTCGCACGCGGTTACACGTGGTGGCACGCGCTCGTACTCGCGGGATTCGGTGTCGTCATGCTGGCCATAGGTGCCGTGTTGTTCGATCGACGCAATCTGTCGAACTGAACCCGCTCCACTTAAGCTTCGGAGACGTTCACTCGTTGCACGTAGACGGTCTGGAGCACGGTGAGGGCCTGTCGAAGTTCGGCTCCGCTCTCGGGGAGGCGATCCTCGGTGGCATCAAGCATTGCGGTCATGGCGTCAATGGCAAGACGAACTTCGTCGTACTTGGGCTCGGCCTGGTCAAGGTGAACGGCAGCGAGTTCATAGAGGCCCATGAGGTGATTGGCCACGAAGACCGAAGCGGGGTGCGAGAGCAGCTGGCGCTGGACCTCGGCCATTCGGGCGATCATTTCTTCGGCTTGGGCCCGTTCCTCGGGGGAGAGGTCGTCAAGATTGGGTCCGCCGAGCATTTCTGATGCACTGGTGGCCGGGCGCTCCTCGGCGCCGGAGCGATCAACGGGAACCTCGCCATCTGGTGTCCACAGGCTCATCGGGGGCTCTCTTTCGTGCCATTCGGGCCCCGGTGCCCGAGCCTGATTTGGCTCGTATTGCGCTGGGGTGGGTCGGACCCGGTATCGTAGGCGCCTTACAACTGAACGGAAGCGGGGCCTCGGCTCCCACCCGGCCACATCAGAGCGGCAGCATCGTTCCGAAACGTGCGTCCGGGTCGCAACATTCTCCTTTCTGTCAGGCTCCTTTGTGCGCTCGCACGCCGGTTCTGGCAGGTCACTCCGACGCATATCGGAGTTTCGGTGGGTGTCGGCTTTCGTCCGGCGCCTGCCGTTTTTCATTTTCGGATCCATTCCGATTTCGATCAACACAAGGCGCCACGTCCCAATCACTATGCGCAGGGAGGACCTGGCACGAATGAGGAGTGAACGGCCATAGCTACGGCCGCCAACACCGAGCCCCGGATCAACGATCGCATTCGCGCACGCGAAGTGCGGCTCGTTGGACCCGATGGCGCCCAGATCGGAATTACGCCGCTACCCGAAGCACTTCGGATGGCTCAAGAGCTTGAACTCGATCTCGTTGAGGTGGCCGATAAGGCCAACCCACCTGTCTGCCGAATCATGGATTACGGCAAGTACAAGTACGAGGCCGCGCAGAAGGCGAAGGAGTCACGCAAGAAGAGCACCAACGTCGTGGTCAAGGAAATGAAGTACCGGCCGAAGATCGGCATGGGTGACTTCGACACCAAGACCAAGAAGGTGGAGCAATTCTTGAACGAAGGGCACAAGGTCAAGATCACGATCATGTTCCGAGGCCGCGAGATGCAGCATCCGGAACTGGGTCGCAAGATTCTGGACCAGGTTGCCGAAGCGGTCACTGAGGTCGCCAAGGTCGAGATCTATCCACGACTCGATGGCCGCAACATGACAATGGTCCTCGGACCGGACAAGAAGGCTCAGGCCGCCGCCGAAAAGCGACGCCACTCCGACGACTCGGACACCTCGACTTCCACTCCCGTCGAACCAGCTGCAACCGAATCGGCCCCGGTCGAACCAGTTGCTTCCGAACCAGCAGCAGCCCCAATCGAGGCGACCGAACCAGTCGCCATCGACGAAGCCTGATACCCACCCGCCCTGAGCGGATCACAGCAGGAGGCAGTTATGCCAAAGATGAAGACCCACAGCGGTGCCAAGAAGCGTTTCAAAATCACTGGCACTGGCAAGATCACCCGCCGCAAGGCTGGGCTGAACCACATCCTTGAAAAGAAGTCACCGAAGACCAAGCGTCACCTCGAGGGCGATTACGTCCTCGCTCCCGGCGATGCCGCTCGTGTCCGACGCCAGCTCGGCATCTGACCCCACCCGATTTCCGATCATTTACTGAATCTCTCACGAATAGGAGACACCGATGGCAAGAGTCAAGCGCGCTGTCGCCAGCAAGAAGCACCGTAAACAGACGCTCGAACGTGCGAAGGGGTACTACGGCAATAAGAGCCGTTCGTACCGTGCTGCCAACGAGCAGGTCATGCATTCGCTCCAGTACGCGTTCCGCGATCGTCGCGCACGCAAGGGCGACTTCCGTCAGCTCTGGATTCAGCGCATCAATGCCGCGTGCCGCCTCAACGGCACCACTTACAGCCGGTTCATTGCCGGTCTGAAGGACGCTGGCATCGAGGTCGATCGCAAGGTTCTTGCCGATCTCGCTGTCACCGATCCGGCGGCATTCACCGCCCTGGTCGAGGCAGCATCTGCTGCTGCGGCCAGCGCCTGAACCACTCTTCGCCCCGGTGGTCGTCGAACCGACGTCGCTTTCGGCGAATAATCCAAGAATTGCTTCCTTACGGCGCCTCTCGGGGCGCCGTAAGGCGCGTCTTGAGGCGGGTCGATTCGTCATTGAAGG
>CALBSE010000029.1 GCA_937927725.1 uncultured Actinomycetes bacterium | reverse complement strand
CCGCCGATAGCCTCGGCGCATGGAACTTCGCATCTTTGTTGAACCCCAGCAGGGCGCTTCATACCGCCAGCAACTCGCGGTTGCGCAACTCGCCGAACAACTCGGTTTCGACGCCTTCTTCCGTTCCGATCACTATTTGCGCATGGGCGCTGGCGACCCACTTCCTGGTCCCACCGATTCTTGGGTCACGCTCGGTGCAATCGCTCGTGAGACCAGCACCATTCGCCTTGGCACACTCGTCGCTTCGGCAACGTTCCGTTTGCCTGGACAGCTGGCAGTCGCAGTCGCACAGATTGACGACATGAGCGACGGTCGCATCGAACTTGGTCTCGGCGCTGGTTGGTTCGATGCCGAACACACTGCGTACGGCATTCCGTTTCCCACGCTCGGGCAGCGTTTCGACATTCTCGAAGAGCAGCTCGAAATCATCACAGGCATGTGGAACACGCCGCTCGATTCGCAGTATTCGTTTGAAGGACAACACCACACCATCGTTGGTTCGCCTGCGATTCCGAAACCCGTTCAGGCGGGCGGACCGCCCATCATCATGGGTGGTTACGGGCCCAAGCGAACACCGGCGTTGGCTGCGAAATTCGCCAACGAATTCAACCTTCCATTCCCTCCACTCGATATTTACCGTTCGTCATGCGACAACGTCCGCGCCGCATGCGAAGCGCGAGGCCGTGATCCCGAATCCATGACCTATTCGGTTGCACAGGTTTTGTGTGTCGGCGCGAATGACGCCGAGGTTGCTCGTCGTGCCCAGAGCATCGGCCGCGAGGTCGACGAACTCATTCAAAACGGTGCAGCGGGATCACCAGCGCAGGTGCTCGACAAGATCGCGTCCTTTGCCGAAGCCGGCGCAACGAGTATGTATCTGCAGGTGCTTGACATGGACGACCTCGACCACATTCACCTGTTGGCCGAAGAAGTCATGAAGGTGCTGCCCTAAAGGCCGAGTCGCTCAGGGGCTAAGACGTTCGACGCGCCAACCGGTGGGTTGGGCCGCATCACGCGAATAGCGAAATCGATCGTGCAGCCGCGAAGGCTGGCCCTGCCAGAACTCGACCTCACGAGGAAGCACGCGGAACCCGCCCCAATGCGGGGGCCGCGGAACTTCTGCGCCCTCAAAACGCTGATTGGCTTCAGCCCACCGCGAAGCAAGAACTGAACGATCGGCAATAACCTCGCTTTGATGCGAGGCCCATGCACCGACTTGGCTGCCGCGCGGGCGGGTGCTGAAGTACTCGTCGCTTTCTGCTTCGGTGACTTTCTCGACCGTTCCCACAACGCGGACCTGTCGAGACAAAATGTTCCAGGGAAAACAGATCGAGGCCTGCGGGTGTTGACTGAGTTCGCGGCCCTTCTGGCTCGTGTAATTCGTGAAGAACACAAAACCGTGGTCGAAACCCTTCAGCAGCACATGACGTGACGACGGCATTCCGTCGGCGCCCACACTGGAAACCACCATGGCGTGCGGTTCATGTAGATCGGCCTCGATCGCGAATTGGAACCACGAGTCGAACTGCGCGAACGGATCGTCAAGCAGGTCGGCTCGACGCAATCCCTTTTCTTGCAGCGTGGCCCGCAGAGCATCAAGTTCGGGAGATGCGCTCATAGCAACAGTCCACTCCCGAACTCACTCAAGTGCCAACTCGTCGCACTGGTAGCGTCGATGCGATGTCATCCCGATGGCGCCAGTTCCTGGCACGACTCGCAGGCGGAGTGAGCGAACACGCCCACCTCACCCTCTGGTTGCTTCGCTGGGTCATCTTGAGCATCGGCGTCGGTGTCGTTTCTGGCTTCGCGTCGGCTGCCCTCCTCGCATCCCTGAACTGGGCCACCGACACACGCGTCGAGCACGGCTGGTTGCTGTGGTTCCTACCGCTGGCCGGCCTCGCCATGGGATGTCTCTACCACTACAGCGGCGGTCGATCGGCCGAAGGCAACAACCTCATCATCGACGAAATCCACGAACCCGATGCCGGCGTACCCCGTCGGATGGCTCCCTTGATTTTCGTCTCGACCTTGGTGACGCAGTTGTTCGGGGGTTCAGCGGGCCGTGAAGGAACAGGCATTCAATTGTCGGTAAGTCTCAGCGACGGAATCGCGCGATGCCTGCCACTCTCGCGAGATGAACGTCGCATCCTGATGATCGCGGCGATGTCAGCGGGCTTCGGGGCGGTGTTCGGCGTTCCGCTTGCGGGAGCGGTCTTTGGTCTCGAAGTTCAGAGCATTGGTCGTATCCGCTACGAAGCTCTTGTTCCTTCACTCACGGGCGCGCTTGTTGGCGATCTCCTCGTGCGCGGCCTCGGTGTCCATCATGTCCCTACTCCTGAACTGGCTGCAGTCACGACCAATGTCGGTTTGTTGCTGAAGCTCGCGGTGATGGGGATCGTGTTTGGCTTGGTTGGTGCGCTCTTTATCGTTGCCACTCGATCGATAAAGACGCTTGGCGCAAAATTTATTTCGTGGCCACCTGCACGTCCACTCTTCGGCGGCGTTGTCGTTATCGCACTCACCCTTGCCGTTGGCACTCGCCAATACCTCGGTCTTTCTATTCCTCTTGCGACGAGTGCGCTTGATGGCAACACCACCGGCGGCTGGGTCTTTGCATTGAAGTTGCTTTTCACTGCAGTCACACTTGGTTTTGGTTTTTACGGCGGCGAGGTCACGCCGTTACTCGTCATCGGGGCAACACTTGGCGCAGCCATGGCACCCGCACTCGGGCTACCAATCGCACTCGGGGCTGCCGTCGGTTACGTCGCAGTGTTTGCTGGCGCCGCCAACGTCCCTCTCGCTTGCACGATCATGGCCGTTGAGCTGTTCGGTGGTCACGCGCTTGTTCCCGCTGCCGTTGCCTGTGTGCTGGCGTATGTCTTCAGTTCCCATCGCAGCATTTATGGATCTCAACGCCTCGAGGTTGCGAAAGGCAATTGGCGCGGTCGTTTAGGTATTCCTCTGCGAGATGCCGGAACCGCTGAAACAGGCTGAATTCAGCCGATTGAGGATGCGCCGCGCATGTACGGCTGCAAAATCTCGGGGATTCGCACGGTGCCATCGGGCTGACGATGGGTTTCGACAACTGCTGCCCAAACTCGCGGAACAGCAAGCGCCGAACCGTTGAGGGTATGGGCAATCTCGTTGCCCTTTGCCCCTTCAACCTTGTAGCGAATATTGGCGCGACGAGCCTGGTAATCGGTGAACCACGACACCGAGGAAACCTCAAGCCATTGATCGACACCAGGCGCGTAGACCTCGATGTCGAAGGTTCGGGCGGAGGAGTTGCCGATGTCTCCGGTGCAAAGGTCAAGCACTCGGTAGGTAAGTCCGAGTGCACCGATCAAACCTTCCGCGCGGGCGAGCAATTCTTCGTGCAACGCGGGTGCTTGTTCCGGAGTCGCGTAGGCAAGGATCTCGACTTTGTCGAACTCGTGCACGCGCAACAAACCACGCGTGTCACGCCCCGCCGAACCTGCTTCACGTCGGAAGCACGCCGTTTGCGCCATGAGACGCATCGGGAGGTCGGCGCCACGAAGAATTTCGTCACGTGCTAACGACGTGAGTGGAACTTCGGCAGTGGGGATGGCCCAGAGGTCGTCACGTTCGAGGTGGTATGCGTCGTCTATGAACTTCGGAAGATGGCCAGTGCTGATCATGGTGTCGGTCAGCACAACCGTGGGCGGACGAACCTCTTCGAACGCATCGGCGTTGCGATCAAGCGCGACCTGACACAGCGCCCGTGAAAGCGTTGCGCCCTGACCGCGGAACATCGTGAACATTGCGCCAGACATCTTCACGGCACGTTCCAAATCGAGGATGCCAAGTTCAGTGCCGATGTCCCAGTGAGGAACACGCTGATGCTCGGCCCATGCTGTCGGATCGTCGCCAACGCCCACGCGCTTCACTTCGACGTTGTCGGCTTCGCCCTTGCCGTCGGGGCAATCGGGCGATGGAAGATTTGGGATGTGCAACAGAAGATCACGAATCTGACCAGCGACCTCGTCAGCCGCGGCAGTGACTTCACGCTCGCGCTCTCCGAGAGATCGACTCTGTTCCTGCAGCGCTTCGGCGCCGGCCACATTCCCGTCGCGGCGTAAGTGGCCGACCTCTTTGGACAAGCCATTGACCTGCGCTCGCAGGTCATCTCGTTCGGCGGCGATCTGACGGCTCTTTTCGTCGAGTTCGGCAACCTGAGCAAGATCGCGAAGGGCCCCATCATCGCCGCGGCGGGCAAGTGAGGCTCGAACAGCGTCGTAGTCGGAACGGATTCGGCGAACGTCGATCACGGTTCTGAACCGTAGTCGTCGGCCCGGTAGCGTCAGATCGTGGTTTCTTCTAAGTCCCAACCTGCGATCGAGGTCACCGACCTCACCATTCGCTACGGCGATCGTGTCGCCGTCGATGGACTGTCGTTTCAAGCCATGCCCGGGCAGATCACGGCCCTCCTCGGCCCCAATGGAGCCGGCAAGACCTCGACCGTCGAAACCCTCGAGGGCTATCGCCGCCCCTCGGCCGGTTCGGTTCGGGTCTTGGGCCTCGACCCTGTGGCCGACCATCGGCAGCTCGTGGCCCGCATCGGGGTCATGTTGCAGTCCGGCGGCGTCGCCACCGGCATGCGACCAGCCGAAGCCCTGCATCTCTTTGCGTCGTACTACGACTCCCCCCTCGACCCCGATGAACTGCTCGAGCTCGTGGGGCTGGCCGATCATCGATCCTCAACCTGGCGTTCGATGTCCGGCGGCGAACAGCAGCGGCTGTCGCTCGCGCTCGCTTTGGTTGGACAACCCGATGTCGCGTTCCTCGATGAGCCCACTGCCGGGATCGATCCTGCTGGACGCCAACTCATTCGCCGGGTGATTGCCGATCTGCGCGACCGTGGCGTGGCCGTGTTGCTCACCACACACGATCTCGAGGAAGCAGAAAAACTCGCCGACCACGTGGTCATCATTGATCACGGCGTTGTGCTGGCCGACGGCACCCCCACCGAACTCATGCGTGCCTCACAGGCAGACGAGGTTCGGTTCGGAGCACCTTCAGGCCTTGACAGTTCTTCACTCGGTGAGCGCATCGGTGCCGTTGTCACGGAACCTTCGCCAGGCGAATACGTCGTTGCGGCTGCAGCAACGCCAACGATGGTTGCCGCAATCACCGCGTGGCTGGCCGAGATGGATCTTCCATTGGCCGACCTGCGCGCCGGGCGTCAACGTCTTGAAGACGTGTTCTTGCGCCTCACTGCCGATGCGTCTGTTCCTGTTGCAGAGCCCACCACGACTCGCCGACGGAGGTCCCGTCGATGAAGGCCCTGCTTGCACAAACACGTTCCGAGTTACTGCTCAGCCTTCGCAACGGCGAGCAGTTGCTGGTCAACATCGCGATTCCGCTCTTACTGCTCGTGTTCTTCTCCGCAGTAAAGGTCCTCCCGATTCCTACTGGAGTCGACAAGCGCGTCGACTTCCTTGCGCCCGGGATCATCGCACTTGCGGTGATGTCCAACGCTATGGTCGCGCTCGCAATCGGCACTGGGTTCGAACGCCATTACAAAGTGCTCAAACGCCTCGGCTCGACGCCGCTCGGTCGAGGCCGTTGGGTGCTCGCCAAGATCGGCATGGTAAAGATTCTCCTCATCCTGCAAATCGCACTCATTGTGTTCGCAGCATTTCTTCTGGGCTGGAACCCGGGAGGCACGCCGTGGCTCGCAATTCCTGCCGTCGTGCTCGGAGCGTTTGCCTTTGGCGGTATTGGTCTGCTGATGGCGGGCACCTTACGCGGAACCGTCACGCTCGCATTGGCGAATGGTCTTTATCTGTTGCTGCTGCTACTCGGCGGAATGATCATTCCGTTCAGCGAAATGCCAGGTTTCTTAGGAACGATCGGCAAAGTGCTGCCCTCGGGGGCACTCAGTCAGGTGTTGCAGTCGTGCCTGCGCAGCGGAGCCGGCCCCGCTGTTTCTGCCTGGATCGTTCTTGGCGTATGGGCTGTTCTTGCGCCACTCGCAGCAGTGAGGTTTTTCCGTTGGGAGTGAAACGCTCTCAGGTCATCTTCAACGGAATGAGTCGGAACACTGTCAACGCGAATCCGCTTAAGACGTAAATAGCCAACAGTGTCCATGCAAGTGGCAAAGCGATTTTCGGTAGAAGAAACAACGCAATGAGCCAACTTGTAACCATTACGGCAATCGAGGTTTCGATCACTCTTGCCCACCACACTGTCCGATTGCGATGCGAGCCCGAAATAAAGAGTCCGTCTCCCTTTGGCTTTCCTGAAAGCGTCATATTGTCGGACGAACGACCCCAAGTTTCTGAGGTTCCCCACAATGCTCCCGAAAACGCGAACGCGTAAACGACGTCAAGGAACAAGTTAAGGAATAGTTCGGGGAAAATTGCCAAGGACATGAGTACTGCCCGCCAACCTCCTCGACGCACCGACCAAGTTTGTTCAACGATGTAAACGAACGCCACCAACACCCATAACGGAACGAACGCGTCTACGCCCGAACCGGTCGTCAATGCAAGCGTCAGAGTCACGATGTAAAACGGAACAAAGATCACACCCACATAGGTGAGGAACTGTCGAAGAACGTACGGAAGCGTGTGCGGTCGGAGTCGATGCGCAATGATGTTTTCCAGTGCGCCGCGTTGCCATCGCCGCCGTTGCTGATACAGAAGTTTCCAACTTGGCATCATCGCCGTAAACACCAGACACTCTTTGGGTGAGAGCGTCCGGTAGCCCAACGCTTTCAGACACAACGTGAGTTCGTTGTCCTCGGTGAGAGCCGATGTGTCATAGACGCCACGAGTACCCCCGTTATCTGGCAGTTCCCCGCTGATGCGTCCAGCGACGACTCGGCGAAGGGCCCCAACGGAGAACACCGACCCCGTACCCGTCATTACCAATGCTCGACCGCGACGTCGACCAAGGTGCCGGGCGTAGCGAACATATTCGTTTGTTTGCAGTTGCCGGACGGTTTTCCAGTCATCATCGTCGGCAGTAAAGATGCCGCCAACTCCACCGACCTGCCGACCAGCTTGTTCCGCCCATAATCGCGTTGTCGTCGCAGCTATAAATCCCTCTGACAACTGCGTATCCGCGTCCATCAACAGAACAGCATCGGTTTCGTCGAGCGTCGGAAGAATTTCAGCGAGCGCGAAATTCAATGCACCAGCTTTTCGAAAGGGGTTGCCCACCGTTTCCACCACCGATGCACCCGCAGCCAACGCAACTGCGACAGTGCCATCGGTGCAGTTATCAGCAACCACAATCACCGCATCGACAGGGCGAGTTTGATTGGCGAGTGATCGAAGTGTGCGAGCAAGTCGCTCTTCTTCGTTGTAGGCCGGGATGATTGCCACAACGAATCGGACGAGTTCGGGTTGCCCGGCAACACGCTCTCCAACCGGACGCTCGCCACGATGGAGCCGCTCCGATTCATGGGGAACATACCCACGGATCTCTTGCTTTGCTGATTCAAGTGGACTTACGACGTCGCTATATCCCCCTGAAGTTACGTCGCGGCCTGTTCGACGAGGAGTCGCTCCCGACTCATTCAATCGGATTCGCCAACAATCGTGCAGCGTCGTAGGAGTTGTCACGGGTCACGACCGACATCGCGACGTCCACCAATCGGGTTCCAGTTCGCTCACCAGCTCGGCGCAACTGCACAAATGCTTCTTCGGCATTGATACTGAATCTCTGAGAAAGAACGCCCTTTGCTTGTTCGATCGTGTTGCGTTCTTCAACCACCATATGAAGCCGCCGCGTGACAACAAGAGCGTCCTCGTGGGGATCGGCCTGCAGCAACGCGATGGTGGCCGCATCAGCAAGTGCTTGCGCAACCACGATCTCATCGTCACGAATTGGTTCGTGAGCAAACAGATTGAGCGCACCAACAACAACGCCGCGGGCGGCTAGCGGAACGGCGTACACCGCCAAGTAGCCCTGTTCTCGGGCGGCCAGCGAAAAACCGGGCCATTGACCGCTCGCGGAGAGCTCCGTATCAATGACTGCTTCGCCTGTGCGGCAGCACAGCAAGCACGGACCCTCGACGTTCTGCACTTGGAAAAGGTCAAGCAAGTGCGCAGAGTGGTTTGAGGAGCCGATGACCTCGAGCTCGCCCATTGGGTCGATAACCAGGATCCCGCAGGCCGCCACAGACAAAACCCCCACGCACCTCTCGGCCAGCATGGAAAACACTTCCACCATGTCTTTGCCGTCGTTCACTGAACGAGCGAGATCCACAAAGGCCGCCGCCAGCTGCGAGGCATCTGGCAACTCAAACTCTGTTTCAGTTGATGTGGTCATTACTTTTCCTCTTCATGGAACGCCAACTCCCGAGAGATGACTGATCGTGCAACGGAGTTCACTGATTGTTCGTTGGCATAGGCGTAGGACCGAAGTCGCACCAACGCCTCAATAATTGGGATATCAAGTTGTTCAGACACCATTCCCGCAGCCAGTTGCACCTGAGACTGATGCGTGACTCCGGGTGAAAATGCCGCGGCCAGATCGCCCGGCGACGCGCCCGCTTGTTCTTGCAGCAGCGCCATCGTTGCCAGTGAGGCCACGACCAGTCCGTCGGCATATTCGGCAGCTGTGAGTTCGCCGGGTGCGCTCCGATACGCGCTCATCACGCCGAGTCGTGCCTCGCCAACTCGCAGCGGGAACGCAAACACGGCAATCGCATCGTGCCGGATTGCAACAGGAGCAAATGCAGGCCACCTTCGGAGCGCTTCGGGTGAGGTCATATCGATCGCCATTACGGGTGCAAGCGAGTCAATCGCCAAAAACGTTGGTCCATCACCAAGCGAAAACTGCTGTTCGTCAAGGATGACTGCCTGATCATCCGAACCCTCAATCCAACTTGTTGCGTGATTGACGACGAGAGCGAGGCTCGCATCGTTGGCAGAGAGAAGGTCGGCAGCAACCGCGCAGACCCGATGGCCCAGCGACTGAGTTGGATCAATCCGTTCGATCTGATCAGCGATCCGCCGCCAACGATCGCCGGTCACAAAAAGCGGTTCGCAGGACCCGAACGAGATGTCATCGTTTCACCGTACTCCCAACATCAACAACGCAATCGGCTACTAACCACTTTGCAACCCGCCATTGGTCACACTTTTGCGATCTAGGACTCAGAAAAGGGGGCCGCTGTTCTCGGTGCATCCACCGGCGAACCATCAAGGCCACCGTGTTCGCCTTCTTCCCATTCGAGAATCTCGCGTTCAGTAAGTGATAATCCCTGACGTTCAGCTTCTTGGTGACGTGCGGCCCATCGGAAAAACATGCTGGCGATGATCGCCCACAAGTAGATCGTTTCCAGCACTTTCATAATCATGCCGGCAGCGATTTGGTCATCCATGACGGAAATGCCCCACAACCGAATGGGTTGGTCATAAGAGCTGTACACGGGGTCGCCAGCGTTCACCAACCATGCAGCAGGCAGTGTGGGAATGATCGACTGGGCGAACAGGTACACCATCTGCGCCGGCAGCGACAGACGCAATTGCGGCCACGGGCCGCATACCGGCACCCACATCAACAACGCCGTGAGCACAAAGATCACATGGGCGACGAAGTGGAACGGACCATTTGTGACCGCAGTGTTGACGAAGACCTGCCAATGGCTCAAAAGGTTCCAGGCATTGAAAATGCCCCAGGCCAACACGGGCTTGGCAAGAAATCGGATGATGTGCCAGGTGCGCCCGTCGGAACGCACCAACAGTTCAGCCAACCAACTGGGACAGGACAACAAGAAAAGCGGCGGAACCACAAGCGTCAGCAGCAAATGCTGGAACATGTGACCGGAATACAGCCGTTGCTCAGCAATGTCATGCAGCGGCCACACCGTTGCCGCAGTCATAAACGCCAGCGCCGCCCAGAACGAAACGACCTGGCGTCGGCTCACAACCTGTGTTCCCGGTTCAACGACCTTCGGGCCAATCACGCGAGCGACGTAGAAGCCACCGCACGCAATCGCGACAACGAGTCCCCACACTTCCCAATGGGGAGTGAACGAAGGGAACTCGCTCGCAAACATGTCAGCCATCATCGTCGGTCACTCATAGACCGACTGGGCTCAGCCGTGCTGGCCGTGGAACCAAATACGGAAGGTCGAAAGCATTGCGACGTACACCAGAACCGCAAGAACAAGACCCATATAGAAGATGCGGGTGAGGATCGGCTTATCGAACTTCAAATGCATGAAGACGTAAACGATCGTGAAGAACTTCACGGCCATAAGGATCATGAGGACCGGAACGACGAGTTCGTCAGCCCATACAGGGAAATCGGGGAACGCGTACGTGGCGATTTCGACCAGCGTTACGACGCCAAGGAAGATCGCAGTCAGGACGTAGACCTTGTCGCGCGAATAATCCTTTACGGCACCATCGAGAACGGTGGTGGGAACGTTGTCATGTGAAGTAACAGTCATGTGATGCTCCTCGATCAGGATGGGATGAGGTACACGACGGCGAAGATGACGACCCAAACGACATCAACGAAGTGCCAGTACAGACCGACGATTTCGACGGTCTCAGCCTTATGTTCCGGAATCTTGCCCCGCAGCGACAACAGCACGAGCGACACCAGCATGATGATGCCGATCGTGACGTGGATGCCGTGGAAGCCGGTGAGTGTGTAGAACGCTGAGCTGAATCGGCTGGTGGTGAAGCCGAGGCCTTCGCGAACGAACACGGTGAATTCGTAGATCTGACCAGCGATAAACGTTGCGCCAAGAACGGCGGTGGCGCCGATCCAGACTCGCATGCGCTGATGCTCGCCACGTTCGATGGCCGAGACGGCCAGCACCATGGTGAGCGACGACATCAAAAGCACGAACGACGACGTAGACGTGAAGGGAATGTCGAAGATCTCGTGCGGCGTTGGGCCCTCGAGCGGGTGCTTGTAGAGCAGGTAGGTGGTGATGAGACCGCCGAAGAGCAAGCACTCCGACGCCAGGAACAACCACATCCCCAACTTGGTGTTGGAGATGCCGGTGTTGGTATCGGCATCGATATGTGCGCTTGCCTGATGCGCATCGGCATCAGCAATCGTCGGACGGGAGGTGAGAGTTTCAGCCAACGGTCTCGACCTCCTTCACTGCATCGACCGATTCAGGAATCGCGGCATCGCCACCATCGGAAGCATGTGCCTCGGGACCATGGTCGTCGTGAGCAGCATCGGGGTCATCCGGCGGTTCCATGACCCAGCCATAGATACCAGCGATAACGATGACGGCGCCGATAAGCGCGAGCCACAAGCTGAAGATGACGCCGTAGGCAACAATCGGAAGACCAAACGCCAACACGAGCGGCCAGTACGACGGCGACGGAAGGTGAATGCCTTTACCGTCGGTGCGCTGCTGCGCGACCTCGGCGGTCGATGCGATGCGAACGAGTTTGCCGTCTTTGGTCTCGCCGTACTTGCGGTACCAGAAGTCGTCGACACGAGTAACGCTCGGGATCGGATCGAAGTTGTACACCGGCGTCGGCGACGGGACCATCCATTCGATGGTGCGGCCGTCCCACGGATCGGGACCGACGGGCGGAAGGTTCTTCGCCTTCACCTTGCTGTAGAAGATGTTGAACACGAACAGGCCGATGCTGCTGGCAAGCGTGAACGCGCCGATCGTAGCGACCTTGTTCCAGAATTCGAAGCCGTAGCCGGGGTCGTAGGTGTAGATACGGCGGCTCATGCCCTGCAGGCCGAGAACGTGCATCGGGGCGAAGGTGAGGTTGAAGCCAAGAAGCATCAACCAGAAGTTCGCCTTACCCAAACTCTCGTTCAGCATGTAGCCGAACGCCTTCGGCCAGTAGAAGTAGAACGCGCCCATGAATCCGAAGAACGCTCCACCAAAGAGCACGTAATGGAAGTGGGCGACGATGAAGTAGGTATCGGTCTGCTGTGAATCCATCGGGGCAACCGAGTGCATGACGCCCGACAGACCACCAATGGTGAACATCGTGACGAGACCGATCGAGAACAACATCGGAGAACTGAACTTCAACTTGCCGCCCCACATGGTGGCGGTCCAGTTCAAGATCTTCACACCCGTCGGCACTGCGATGAACATCGTGGTGAGCGAGAACGTGGTGACAGAGATCGGGCCGATACCTGAAACGAACATGTGGTGCGCCCACACGCCCCAACCCATGAAGCCAATAGCGATACCCGAGAACACGATGAACGGGTAACCGAAGATCGGCTTACGAGCGAAGGTCGGAAGAATTTCTGACACCAAACCGAACGCAGGAAGGATCATGAGGTACACCTCGGGGTGACCGAAGATCCAGAACAGGTGCTCCCACAAAAGCGGATTCGCACCCTTCGCCACGTTGAAGAAGTTGGCGTGGAACCCACGATCGAGCATGAGCAGAATCTGCGCCGATGTGAGAACGGGGATAGCGAACAGAAGCAGGAACTGCGAAACGAGCGCCATCCAAGTAAAGATCGGCATTCGCATCAGGGTCATGCCCGGAGCTCGCATGTTGAGCACCGTGACAATCAGATTGACCGCACCGGTAAGCGAGGCGACACCGGTGATGATCAGGCCAAGGTTCCAGAAGTCGATGCCATGGGTTGGCGAGAAGATGACACCGCTGTTCGGGGCGTACATGAACCAACCGCCATCAGCACCGCCACCCATCAACCAACTGGAGTTGATGAAAACGCCACCGAAAAGGAACGCCCAGAAACTGAAGGCATTAATTCGGGGGAACGCGACGTCTCGAGCACCGATCTGGAGGGGAATGAGATAGTTCGCAAATGCAGCACCAATCGGCATAACAACGAGGAAGACCATCGTCGTGCCGTGCATTGTGTACACCTGGTTGTACAGGTTGGCGCTCAGCAGAGAACCACGCGGAGCCCAGAGCTGCATACGAATAAGAAGCGCCTCGGAACCACCAATCAGCAAGAAGAAAATTGCTGCGGCGCCGTACATGATGCCGATCTTCTTATGATCAACACTGGTGAACCATGAGCGCACGCCGGTCTCGGCCGTGGGTCGCGTGAAGACGCCAAGCGGCTTCGTGCTTTCGACGGATTCACCCGACGGGAGGGCGAGCGGGCGGTCTTCAGTTAATGCCATGACCAACTCCAAAGAATGCGGTGCGGATGTTCATCACGTTGCTCAGTTCAGCGTCTCGAGGAATGCGACCAACTGGTCGATCTGCTCTTCAGTGAGATTCAGGTTCGGCATGCCGCGTCCACCCTGCGGGTACATCGGCTTCAATGCCGGGGCATTGCGCAGCCATGCTTCGAGCGTGACCCGATTAACCGTGGCCGTATCTACTTTGCCGCCGGTGAGTGCAGCACCCGGATCGCCCGCGGCTGCAACGTCGCCCATCGGCAACGGCGAACCATCAGAGTTCACGGGTTCGTAGAGATTGAAGATCGAACCAGCAAAAGTTCCGCGCGTCATGAGGTGCGTCAGGTTCGGCGCAACGCCAGACACAAGCGGTGGCTTGGTCTCTTTCATCTTGACGTCGTTGATGCCGTTGATCACATGGCACTGTGCGCAAAGCGACTGCCAGACCTTCTTGCCGGCGAGTGCGGTGGGATCAGTCGGATCGGCAGCGTGATCCTTGAGCTGGTTCTTCACCCACGCGTCGTACTCACTCGACGACACTGCACGAACAAGCATGCGCATGTTGGCGTGGGAAAGACCGCAGAACTCGGTGCACTGACCACGGAAAATTCCGGGCTCATCGGCCTGCAACTTGAGCGGACTGCGGAGACCGGGAACGGCGTCCTTCTTGCCATTCAAACCGGGAATCCAGAACGAGTGGATGACATCGTTTGACGTCGTGGTGACCTGAATTGGCTTTCCGGCAGGAACAACCATTTCCGTTGCCGTGGTGATGTCTTCGGGTCCGTCGAAGTTGCCGTCATTGTTGACGTCGTACTTGTACTGCCACCACCACTGCTGACCAGCGACCTGAATATTGATGGAGTTCGGCTCTTTGCGATTGAGATTGATGAGCGTCATCACCGTGCCGACAGCAATGCCAGCGAGGATGAGAGCGGGAAGAATTGTCCAGCCGATTTCGAGCGTGGTCTTGCCATGCACCTGCGCCGGGAACTCGTCGGGGTCGGAGTCCTTACGCTCGCGGAACTTCCAGGAAATGAACAGCGCCGCGCCAAGCACGCCAAGGAAGACAATGAAGGCAATCGACGTGACGGGAATGAGCAACTTCTGAATGCTCTCGGCCGATGGACCCTGCGGGTTGAGGCTCGTAAGCGGCTTACCGCCGTTCTGGAATGCATTCACAATCAGTGCCGCAAACAACACGACAACGAGCGTGAATGAGACGACCGCCAGAATTCGGACAATTTTCGGAAGGCGCTGCATTTACTCTCCTCGAGAGGCGGGGACGAACCCGCTCCGGAGCGAACGAACCGATGACACAAGGCCCCGGTCACTGGAACTGCTGAAGTACTGAACGCTGTGAACGAAGTGTTCACCAGTCTGAACCAAACGCGCCAACCGGGCGGAAGATTTCGCCCGGGTCAGCAACGAACGTGAGCGAAGCTCGCTCATGCGGGCGTTCCGCCCTGAATCTCAATGGGAGCTGCGGGTGACAGGCCCACGGTTCCAGGAACCGAAAGGGCGCCTGTGGAGTGCTCTTCGAACTTCCGCTCGCCTACGACCGCACCGGCAATACCAGCGGCGATGATGGCGATGGCGCCGAGGACCACGACCGCGGTAGTGACCCACTTGGCCGAGGACGGTTTCAGGGCAAGGAGCACGGCAACGAGGAAGAAGACGAGTGCGACGAGGCCGAAGACCCACACCGAACCAACCTTCGAGACCGAAAGAAGAACTCGGGAGAGACCGATTGCGACCAGACCGATCAGCAGAATCGAGATGACCGGTACCCGGAACGGGTCGATGAAACGGTGGTAGAGCTCGGCGTTGGTGTGATCGTCGCCGGTGGCACGCTCGGCCCACGTGCGAACGGTCCAGGTAAAGGCCACAACCAAAAGCACCGCAACGGCGGCGTAGGTGAGACGACCCGTTTCGGTGGCCACACCAATAAGAAGCAGCACAAACGCAAGTGCGCCGAGAGCGGGGAGGTAGTTCACGCCAGACGGTGCACGGGTAAGCGGCACCGATTCCATGTGAACGACCTGGGCCTCGGCTTCAGGATCGGCATCGCGAAAGGCGATGAGTAGACCGGCAAGGGCCGCGGCGGCGGCAAAGAGCCCGACAAAGAAGGCGTAGGCGAAGTGATTACCAATGCCACCCTTCCAGCCAAGGGAGAGCGGTCCGATAACACGGTTCATTAACGACTGGTTCTGACTCGAGAACCCGACGACGAACGCGGCGATCAGCGAGAAGATCGCCAGACCGGCGAAAAACCGAAACGCTGTTGTGAACATCCGCGAGGAGAGCATGGCGGCCTACTTGGTGACGTAGATGGAGATCCAGATCAGGGCATAAACGGCAACCATTGCGTACCAATAAACGGCAGCAGCGGTAATGCCATCGTGTTGGCGAGCAGTGAACTGCCCACCCAAGGCCCGAAGGGCCATGAGGGCGACAAACAACATCGCCAGCACCAGCATCACGATGTGTGCGCCAGTGATTGTGTAAATGAGAACACCCTGGATTCCGGCAGCAACATCAAGCTTCATGAGGTGCCAGAGATAAGTCGTCATAACGATCGTGGCGATACCGAGCATGAGCGTGAGGCCCAGCGCGAGGTAGGCGTTGACTCGGTCGTTCTTCGAAATGGCAGAAACGGCCCACTGCATGGTGAAGACCGTCATGATCAGCGTGATGAACATCGTGTTCGGCTGTTGCAGCGGAATTGCGACGCCCTTCGGAAGCCAGGCCGAGCCCGAGCTAATGACATCGGCGCGGGCTGCGAGGTACACACCGATCAGGCCAATGAAGACCATGAACGATGCCGCAGCAGCAAAGGCGGAACCGACGACCAGCACGCGCGGGCGCTGAACGGGCGGAGCCGGGGGAAGGACGTGGGCGGTCATGCTCAGGCCTCCTCGTCGAGCAACGGCTCGGGCGAACGAACGACAGCGAGGTCACCGAAGTTTCCGGTGGGGGGCGGCGAGGGGCAGGCCCATTCGAGGGTCTGACCGGTGCCCCATGCATCGGCTCCAGCCTCGGGCGCACCCTTACGGGTACCACTGAGAAGAGCGAGGATGACAAGAAGTGAACCCAGGGCCAACAGCGCCGAACCGATCACCGACACGACAAGGAGCGTGTCGTGAGCACCGGAAAGGCCAGTGAAGCGAGTGGCGAAGCCGAGCACGCAAAGTGCAGCGCCGCCGAGGACGCCACCACCAAGCATGACGAGGACGTTGAGTTTGCCAATGCCGTCGGCCAACTGGCGGCCGGTCATCTTCGGGCCCCAATAGCCGATGCCCGCAGCACCAGCTGCGAGAGCAGCACTGAGAATGAGGATCGCTTGGCCATTGGCAAAGAAGCTCGTGGTGCGGAGCTCAAGCGGAGAGATCACAAGTAACGCACCGGCGAGTACGCCAAGGATGGTGAGCAGGATTGACGCCACCGCAAGACCAAGTGGGCTCTTGAGCGAAGGCTTGCCGTCCTTGAACGCAGCGGCAACGCCACCAAGAAGGAGCAACAGCGGAAGCAGCACCAGAAGACCCATGGCCTGCCAGACGAGATCCTCGGAGAACGCCGGGTACATAACTGGCTGCGCCCAGGCGCCAACACTGAGCACACCGAAGGCGCCGATTGCGACGAGAAGGAGGTTGCGCTGACCAAGGCGAGCCCCGGTGAGGGTGGCGACCACGTCGGCAACGATGCCGAGGCCAGGAATCAAGAAGGCATAGATCTGCGGTTCGTGAGCGATCCACGACACCTGACCGAACTGCGAGCTGGCCGCTCCGAACACGGTGCCGCCGCCGTAGCGGTGGTCGACCCAAATGAGAAGAAGGTTGGCGAGCAGCACCGGAAGCGTGAGCAGCCAGATGGAGCCACCGACGAGCATCGAGAAGGTGAACATCGGAACGCGGTCAAGCGTCATGCCCGGGGTGCGCAGCGTGACTGCGGTAGTGAGCACGCACACTGTGCCAAGAAGCAGGGCAACGATGAGTCCACCAAGCGAGAAGAGCGTGAGGCTTACCGACTTCGCACGCACGCCACCGAAGCCGCCGTCGATGAACGACGCAACGATGAACACGCCCGAAGAAAGCAACCATGTCCACATCGCAGCTGCAGCAGCGCGTGGGAACGCAACCGTGCTCGCACCAACCTGCAACGGCACGATGTAGGTCGCAATGCCAAGGAACAGCGGCACAATAACCAGCAAAATCAGGCCTATTTTGGAGGTCTGAAGCAACTGCGTGCCGGTTGTGTCGGTCAGGAATGAACCTGAACCGATGATGTGCGCTGAAGCAAGAGCAGCAGCGATCCATCCGGCACTACCGAAGACCAACGCGGCCAACACGTAGAACGTGCCTACGGCCTTGTGATCACCGGATCCGAAGATGGTGAGCGGACTGGGTACGACGGAAGGAGCGACCGCTGTTGCGTCGGTGCCGGATTCCGGTCGGGTGTCGGTTAGAGCCATGTTCTGTAAGGACCTCGTACGAGCGTGCACACTCGGGCCGGCACGGGCCGGTCTCGACCGAAGGGGGGACCCTCCGGATCAAGGGCGGGACGGGTCTCACCCTACACACGCCCGGATACCTGATTGAAAACCATCGGCCGGATTCTTCCGAGAAAATGGTGAAGGTCCCGGCGAGTGACCTCAGAGCCCTGATCGGACGAGTTGGTCAAGCGCCATCCCAGCGAAGAGCAAGGTCACCCACGTAATCGAGAAGGTGAACAGTCGCATCGCCTTGGCCGTGGTCGGATCGCGCAGTAATTGCACCGATAAATAGGTGAAGAACCCACCCAGTCCGACCGCGAGCACCCCGTAGATCCAGCCCATATGCCCCACGGGGATGAAGGCAATTGTGAGGGCCCAGACGATGAGGGTGTACACGAGGATCCGGACGGCGGTTTCGTGACGAGAAACCACTGACGGAAGCATCGGAACATCGGCCGCGGTGTAGTCCTCTTCGTACCGGATCGCCAGCGCCCAGAAATGGGGCGGGGTCCAGAAAAAGATGATGGCAAAGAGCAGAACTGGGGCCCAGGCAAGGGAATTGGTCACGGCCGACCAGCCGATGAGCACCGGAGCCGCTCCCGCAGCGCCACCGATAACGATGTTGCTGCTCGAGGTGCGCTTCAGCCACAACGTGTAGATGAAGACATAGAACAAGCAGGCGGCCACCGCCAGGACCGCACTCAGCAGATTCACAAAGACCCAAAGCCACACGAAGGCCACTGCCTCGAGGCCAATGGCGAAAACCAGGGCATTTCGGGGCTGAAGAAGCCCGGTGACCAACGGGCGATTGCGGGTTCGGCGCATCAGCGCATCGATATCCCGATCGACATACATGTTGATGGCATTGGCTCCGCCAGCCGCGCCCGTACCACCCACCACCGTTGCCACCATGAGCCACCACGACGGCAAACCACGTTCGGCCACGATCATCGTGGGCACGGTCGTGATGAGCAGAAGCTCAATGATGCGGGGTTTCGTAAGGGCGATATACCCCCGCAGCCGCGCCGCGAGGGGTGGTTGCGCGACCGATTCCATCGGGACTGAGACTAGGGCCGCCGATCCAGAACCAGACAATCGGGCTGCTCGTCCCCGGGATTCATCAGAGAAAGAGAGCCATTGGGGTTAGGGGAGTTTGTGTTGGCTCCCGTACCATCGACCCCGTGCGGTTGCCTCGACTCTCTCCTCGGGCCTACCGGCGCATCACCCTCCTGGCCCTGCTTGCGCAGGTGTTCATCACCGTCACCGGCGCCGCCGTGCGCCTGACTGGTTCGGGACTCGGATGCTCCGATTGGCCGACCTGCGAAAACAACCGCGTTGTCGCGCCCTTCGAATACCACGCCATGATCGAGTTCGTGAATCGAACCGTCACCGGTTTGGTTTCGGTTGCCGTGATCCTCGCGGTGCTCGGTTCGCTCCTGCGATCACCGCGCCGGCGCGACCTCACCTGGTGGTCCCTCGGATTGGTTGGCGGCGTCATCGGTCAGATCGTGCTCGGTGGTCTCACAGTGTTGTTCGTACTTCGACCGCCATTCGTCATTGCCCACTTCGCGCTCTCAATGATTTTGATTTGGAACGCGTTCGTTCTCCACGAACGATCAAAGTACGCACCGTCGCCTGCGCTACCTGTTGTGCCGCGCAACATTCGCATCTTTGGACGACTACTCGTTTTTGCGGCTGCAATCACCATCTTCACTGGCACGATCGTTACCGGCACTGGTCCGCATGGTGGCGACGAAAACGCAAAGCGACTTTCGTTCGACATCACAACAGTTGCGCGCATTCATAGCGGCACCGTTTGGTTATTCCTTGCTCTTACCGTCATCACAGTGTTTGTTCTTCATCGAACAGGTGCACCGCTCGGTGTTGATCGACGCGCGAAGTATCTCGTTGCCGCAATCGTTTTGCAGGGCGTAATCGGCTATGTGCAGTACTTCACAAGTGTTCCGCCCGGCCTTGTAATTGTTCATATTTTCGGCAGCATTGTTGTTTGGATCGCTGCGCTGTCATTTGATCTTTCACTTATCGCCCGTCCTGTTGAGTCCGATGCGAGTGAAGCAATGCCTGCAACGACATGACGCGTCCACGTGCAGCTGACGTTGCTCCCGTCGAAATCGATGAACCATCGATCAACACAAACGTCGACATCGATCGTCCGTGGATCGTTCTTGTATGGAACGACCCCATTAACCTGATGTCCTACGTGACCTACGTCTTGCAGAAAGTTTTTGGTTACAGCCACGAGAAAGCCGAGTCACTCATGCTTGATGTGCATGAGAAGGGTCGCGCCGTCGTTTCGAATGGTTCGAAAGAAAAAGCAGAGCTCGATGTTTTCCGTCTGCACGAACACGGCCTCTGGGCCACGATGCAACAGGACTGACATGGCCTTCGGTTTCAAGCGAACGATTCAAAGTAAAGGCCCCGATCGATTCATCATCAACCTGCGAGAAGACCTGCGCGAAGTCATCGCCGCTGTGTGCGACGACGTCCTTGCCGCACTCGACAGCGAGAACGCTCCCAACCAAGACCCAATGCTCCGTCGCGTCTTCCCCGTTGCTCACGCGTCTGACGAGTCAGTGAACGAGGCCTATCGAGACCTCGTACACAGCGACCTCCTCCGCACGCGACGTGAAGCGCTGGAGCGGGTGTCGGCCACGGCGAACGATGCCGAGCTCGACCGAGCCACACTCGAGACCTGGATGATCGGACTCAATACCGTCCGCCTCGTTCTGGGCACCCGCCTTGACGTCAGCGAAGACGGGTTTCCCCAACTGGAACCTGACGACCCCGAACTGCCCGCATGGGCGCTGTATGAGTTCCTCGGTGTGTTCGTCGGCATGGTCGTTGACGCTCTCGCTCGCACTGCCTAACCCGGGCTCCGCTCAGCATTGGGGACCAGCCTGAGGGGGCTGCTATGGTCTGCAGGCCCTAGCGGCACAAGAGCCCCCATCGTCCAGCGGCCTAGGACGCCTGCCTTTCACGCAGGTAACACGGGTTCGAATCCCGTTGGGGGTGCGCAGCAGTTTCTGGTCCCGTGGTGCAGTTTGGAGTGCACGCCGGCCTGTCAAGCCGGAGGTCGCGGGTTCAAATCCCGTCGGGACCGCCAACTGCCGCACCGGTTCGCCGGGGCGTCAGGGACGGAGACTTGGTCTCCACGGTCGGGTAGCTCAGTTGGCAGAGCGGCCGCCTGAAAAGCGGTAGGTCACCGGATCGACGCCGGTCCCGACCACAGTGAAAAGGCCCGGGCTCTGCGCCCGGGCCTTTTG
>CALBSE010000028.1 GCA_937927725.1 uncultured Actinomycetes bacterium | reverse complement strand
TCGAGGCCGAGGGCCTCACAAAAACCTTCGGTGGCGATGTACGAGCCTTAAATGGTGTCGGTTTCGCTGTTGAGAAGGGAACGGTGCTTGGACTTCTCGGGCCCAATGGTGCCGGGAAGACCACCACGGTGCGAGTTCTGACGACAACGCTCATCCCTGATTCTGGCTGGGCTCGAGTGAATGGACTCGACGTCGTGAAAGATGCCAACAAGGTGCGCGCCAGTATCGGCCTCGCAGGACAGTACGCAGCGGTCGATGAAAACCTCACCGGTCGTGAGAATCTGCGCATGGTGGGGCAACTCTTCCAACTGTCACGGAAAGACGCTTCTCGCGTTGCCGACGAACTGCTCGAACATTTCAATCTCACCGAGGCTGCGAATCGCCCTTCGAAGACCTATTCGGGCGGGATGCGTCGTCGCCTTGACATTGCTGCAGCGCTCGTTGTTCGCCCACCTGTTCTGTTTCTTGATGAGCCAACGACTGGTCTGGATCCAAACAGTCGAACAGCGGTGTGGCAGGTCGTCGAAGATCTCGTGGAGAACGGGACAACAGTTCTTCTCACAACGCAGTACCTCGAAGAGGCAGACCGTCTCGCTGACAACATCGTGGTCGTCGACCGCGGTGCTGTGATTGCTGAAGGAACGCCTTCGAAACTCAAGTCGACTCTCGGTGAAACCGTTCTCGACCTCGGCTTTGCCGATACAACAACAGCCGCTTCGGCGATCAACTTCTTCAAAGCTTCCTGGCCGGCGCCGCCGGTACTCGACGGCACGATGGTGGAGCTTCCAATTGATGCCGGCCCTTCACAGGTCATGATCGCGTTACGCACGCTTGATGAGGCGGGTATTGCTCCGACAACAATGACGCTTCGGGAGCCAAGTCTCGATGACGTCTTCCTGAGCCTTACTGGTCGCCGAGCAGAACTCGAAGAGGCAGAAGCATGAGCGCAACCGTGCTACCGCAGGCTGCAGTGCCGATGAAGCGGTCGAAGCTTCGTCGCTCAATTGGCGACAGTCTCGTAGTGACCGAACGAAACCTTGTCGCGTATCTGCGCATCCCTGATCAGCTCTTCTTCTCGAGCGTTCAGCCAATCATGTTTGTGTTGCTCTTCCGTTATGTCTTCGGCGGCGCAATCGCCACACCTGGAATGAGCTACGTCAACTTCTTGATGGCAGGCATCTTCGTGCAGACCGTTCTTTTTGGTTCCGTGAGCACAAGCGTCGGTTTGGCTGAGGATCTCCACAAAGGTCTTATTGAGCGATTCCGTTCACTTCCAATGGCTCGTTCCGCAGTGCTTTTCGGTCGAACCCTTGCTGACTCTGTGCGCAACGTTTTCGTCGTCATCCTGATCACGATCGTTGGCTTCCTGGTTGGGTTCAGGATTGGCACATCGTTCGGGCTTTATCTTGTGGCGTTCGCTCTCTTGATTTTCTTTGCCTTCGCGTTCTCGTGGGTGTTTGCCTACATCGGGCTCTCGGCATCGAATAGTGAAACCGCACAGCTCATGGCGTTCCCGATTCTGTTTCCGCTCACGTTCGCATCGACGGCTTTCGTGCCTGCTTCGTCGATGCCGCCGTGGTTGCGCTGGTTTGCCGAACACCAACCGGTCAGCATCATGGTCAATGCCACTCGTGGGCTGATGCAGGGTGGCCCCGGTGCCAACACCGGTCACTGGGTGATGCTTGCGATTATTTGGTCATTCATCTTCATGGCGATCTTCATTCCGCTCTCGGTCTGGCGATACCGTCGAGTCGGCTGACCACTACTTCCGGGGGGAACCATGGCTGGAGCGTTAGAAGGAATTCGAATTCTTGATATCTCGACAGCGCTGACGGGGCCCTACCCGGCGGCGTTGCTCGCCGACCAGGGCGCTGACGTCATCAAAGTCGAGCGCCCCGGGCTTGGGGACCTCGCTCGTTGGGTCGGGGTCGCCGTCAACGGAGTCTCCGCTCTCTTTCAATCCTGTAACCGCGGAAAGCGATCAATCGCACTTGATATGGCGACGGCGGAGGGTCTCGCTATTGTGCGAGAGCTCGCAGCACGAAGTGACGTTGTCATTCAAAATATGCGTCCCGGAGTTGCGGAACGTCTTGGGATTGGCTGGGATGACTTGTCGAAAGGCCGAGATGATCTCGTCTACATCTCGTTGTCGGGTTTTGGCCAGACCGGTCCCTATGCGCAGCGTGGTGCCTACGACACCGTGATACAGGCCTACGCCGGTCTCGGAACCAATCAATCGGACCCAGACGACGGAACGCCAGTGTTCCTTCGACAAACCGCCGCCGACAAGATCACGGCCATGTATGCCGTGCAAGCAATTACCGCGGCGCTCTTTGCTCGTGAGCGGGGTATGGGCGGTCAGCACGTCGAACTCTCGATGGCGGATTCCGTTGTGTCGTTCCTTTGGGCCGATGCTGCGGGCAACGAGATGATGATGGATTCCGACGGTTCGATGAATTCGAGTTTTGTACAAGGATCGAAGCCGTTTCGATTCATCGATGGGTTTGGTATCGCTACACCAACTTCCGACGCCGACTTTCACGGAATGTGCGACGCCCTCGGCGTCGATGGCCATGACGATCCCCGAGTCGCAACCATCGGCGAGCGCCGAAAACATCCCGAGTTGAGCGGCGAGATCATGACGAAATGTCATCTTGCTGCTGGTTCGTTTACTTGTGAGCAGATCTCGCAGCGAATGGAAGCTTTGAAGGTTCCGTTCGCGTTGGTGGTTGAACCCAAAGATCTCCCTGATGACCCACATGCCAAAGCCATTGGAATGTTCGAAGAGTTTGATCACCCTGTGGCTGGGCGAGTTCGTCAGCCCCGACACCCTGCTCGCTTCCTAGGAACGCCAGCAACGTTGCAGACCGTTTCTCCAATGCTTGGAGAGCACACTGACGAAATTCTGGCCGAACTCGGACGCGCAAGCGACGTTGAACAACTTCGATCCGACAGGGTTGTGTTTTGAGCGCCAAACGACCGCCCATCGCTGGTTTCTCTCACGTGGCGATTGTTTGCACGAACCTGGACGAGGCTCGTGATTTCTACATCGGGGTTCTGGGTCTGACGGAATTGCCTCGGCCTGATTTTGGAGTCCCGGGTATGTGGCTTCGAGCTGGAGATCTACAACTGCACTTCATCGAAAACGAGTCAATGCCCGTTCCTGGACCGGGGTTTCCGCACTTCGCTTTGCATATCAATGGGAATCACTGGGACGAAGTCATGAGCGAACTCACTTATGCCGGAGTGTCGTTTCTGTCTGCACCATCAGAACGGATCGACTTTGGCACTCGAGTTCGCGCCGCATTCGTCATTGATCCGAGTGGCAACGTCGTCGAACTGACCGATGTGGGACCTCTGCCAGTCTGAATTACCTGAGTGCAGCCTGAAGTGCGGCACGATCATCTGGCGAAGGCGACCACAATCCGGCCTCGACGTTGGCAGCGATTTGTTCGGGCGATGTTGCTCCAGCGATGACCGAGGCAATAGCTGGGCGTGACGCGAGTCCGCCGAGCGCCACCTGAAGAAGTGAGAGGTCTCGCTCGGCGGCGAATGACACCAGGGCATCAACTTTGTCGAAGTTTGCGTCGGAGAGCATTGCATCCATATGCCACGCCGCAATGCGTCCGTCGGCGGGGGCCGCCACGCCGCGCTGGTACTTGCCCGTCAGCAGGCCACTGGCCAGTGGGAAGTAGGGGAGTTGACCGAGACCGAAACGTTCGCAGGCTGGAAGGACATCGGTTTCCGCGCCGCGTTCGATGAGGTTGTAGTGGTTCTGAGCGCTTACGAATCGAACCGATCCAGTGGTTCGTGCGATCCAGTCCGCATCAGCAATTTGCCATCCAGCAAAATTCGAATTTCCGATGTAGCGAACTTTGCCTTCGTGGACGAGGTCGCTGAGAGCGCTGAGAGTCTCTTCAATAGGAGTTGCCGGATCTGGCATATGGAGTTGGTAGAGATCGATGTAATCGGTTCCGAGGCGCGAGAGTGATCGCTCGACGGCTTTACGGATGTACCGGCGCGAACCGCGGGCACCCCAATCGGGTCCGTTCGCTCCGCGAAGGTCGCTCCCGAACTTTGTCGCGAGAACGATGTCATCGCGTCGAGATCCGAGCGCTTTGCCGAGAAAGATCTCGGAATCGCCATAGGAATCGGAAGTGTCAAACATGGTGATGCCGTGATCAAGGGCAGCGCCGACGACTCGTTCGGTCGCCGCAGCATCGATGCGCATACCGAAGTTGTTGCAACCCAGGCCAACGGTCGAGACCATGAGGCCGCTGTCGCCAAGGTGTCGATAGGTCATGTCAGTCATCGCAAGCTCCGTTCAGATTCCGAGTGCATCGCGTGTGCGATTGAGTTCGGTGACATCGGCGGTCGTAGGGACAAGGAAGAGTTCATCGCAGCCGAGTGAATCGAGCGTTTCGACAGCGCTCCGTAGTGACTCGGGTGTCGTCGTTGCGAGCATGGAAGCCATCATCGTTCCGACCTCTTCGCCAAAGATCTTCATGTACGAATAGCCGTAGTCGTACAGGCGCTCTTGGGCACCATCACCGAGTGCGTACCAAAGGCTGGCAGAGATGTGTGGCGCATCGGTCCGGCCTTCGGCAGCCCAAATGTCGCGAATGCGAGTAAACGCTGCATCGGTAGCGGCGGGGTCAATGCCAAAGACCGTGGAACCGTCATCGACCCCGTTTGCCCATTTTGCGGCACGGGCAATTGCTTTCGGGCCCATAGCGCCGGCGATAAATGGTGGGCCTCCAGCTTGAACGGGGGGTGGGCCGACGGGGTCTGCGCCTTCGAACGGCGGCTCGCCGTTCCAGATCCGACGCATCGTCTCAACCTGCTCGTCCATGCGGGACCAGCGTCGCTCGAATGAACCGGAAATGGCCTTGTAGTCGTGCTCGCGACCACCAACACCAATACCAACAGTGAGACGGCCGTTTGAGAGTTGGTCGACGGAAGAAAGCTGCTTGGCGACGTCAACTGCATCGTGTGCAGGCAGCACAATGATCGTGGTCCAGAGGCGCACGCGTTCGGTGAGTGCGGCCGCGGCAGAAAGTTCCACGACCCACGAGTGGCTTGGATAGGTGACTCGCTCGGGCACCGCCAGGCTCGACCACGGGCCCTCGTCGATCGCCCGGCACCAGGACAATGTGTCGGTGCGGTCGTGCGCAACCATCGTTGGCATGGTCATTGCGATATCCATGAAAGTTCCTGTCGTCTACAAACGTTTTGAGGAATCGGAGATTCCGGCACGGCGCAGAGTACTTCGGTAAGACTCCGAAGGTTTGTGACGCCGGGGGGTGTCCGAGGGGAGGACAGCACGATGGTTGATCTCTACAGTCCCGACACGTATGTCGATGGAGCTCCTCACGCTGAGTTCACACGACTTCGGCGTGAGGACCCTGTGATCTGGCAGGAGATTCCTGGGCAGGCTGGATACTGGGCAGTACTGCGCCATGCCGATGTCGTACATGTTTCAAGGAATCCGGTTCTGTTCTCGTGTGAGGCAGGTGGGGTCGTACTCGAAGACCTAGATCCCGATCGTCTCGCTCGAATGAGAGACATGTTGCTTTCGATGGATCCTCCACGACATATCGCCTATCGGAAACCGTTAGCTCCAGAATTCGCGCAGCGCGTGATCGCAGGCATGGCAGATCAAATTCGGTCGATCACGTCTGAGATCTTTGATCATTGCACCGACGGGCAGGACGTTGAACTTGTGCATCACGTTGTTGGGCCATTGCCGACTCAGGTCATCGGTCGGCTGTTCGGTCTGCCGGAGGGGGATTGGGATCGACTCCATCGTCTGTCGCAGATGAATACGAGCGGTCAGGATCCTGACCTGAATCCAGATGGCGATCTCACTGAGGCGGGAAGCGCTGACTCATCGATGCAGATGGCGATGTACGGAATGGCTTTTGCAGCAGAGCGACGGAAGATGGAGCCTCAAGGCGATCTGATGGACGTCATCCTCGGCCAAGAGTTCGATGGCCGGTTTCTCACGGATCCCGATATCGGCAGTTTGCTCGTGCAGATGATTACGGCGGGGAACGACACGACAGTCTCGATGCTCGCCGGAGGCCTGTGGACTCTTCTTGAGCATCCGGAACAACTTCAAGCGTTGCGGAATGATCCATCGTTGATTCCAGCGGCTGTTGAAGAGATTCTTCGTTGGTTTAATCCGCTGCACTACTTCCGCAGAACGGCGACTGAAGATGTTGAGCTCGGAGGGAAGAGGATCGCGAAGGGTGACAAGGTGGCGATGTATTACACGTCCGCTAACCGTGATGAAGCAGTGTTTGAGGATTCGCAGAGTTTCGACATCACGAGGTCCCCGAACCCTCAACTCTCCTTTGGGATAGGCGAACACTTCTGCTTGGGCGTTCACCTCGCTCGCCTTGAAGGGCGAATTTTTTTCGAAGAGTTGCTTGCCAGATTTTCGAAGATTGAACTAACCGGTGAGCCTGAGCGAGTGAGATCAAACCTCAATAACGGTGTGAAAAGGCTTCCGGTTCGGCTGACCGCCTGAAGGCGCTCGGTCATCAAGAAGATGAAAGACTCAAGGACATGACTTCATTGGTAATTGCAGGAGGAACAGTTGTCGATGGCACGGGCTCGCCAGGGTTCGTCGCCAATGTCCTCGTTCGCGAAGGTCGCATCGTCGCGATCGGGCCTGATCTGGTGGGCGATGAGGTACTCGACGCGTCTGGCTGTGTTGTTGCTCCCGGCTTCATCGATATCCACACCCATTACGACGCCCAAGTTTTTTGGGATCCTTCCCTGACTCCATCGAGTTTCCACGGAGTCACAACCGTGATCGCCGGAAACTGCGGATTTTCGATTGCCCCTACACGCCCCGAACATCGGGAACTGATCGCGAGAACGCTTGAGAATGTCGAAGACATGGATGTCGCCGCGCTTGCTGCCGGTGTTCCTTGGAACTTCTCGACGTTCCCTGAATACCTTCACGCAGTTGGAGAGCTTCCTCTCGGATTGAATTTCACCGCCTACATCGGACACACGGCACTTCGTCTTTTCGTGATGGGCGATGATGCGTACGAGCGAGAGGCGACCTCAGAAGAAATTGCACAGATGGTGGCCGTCCTCACTGAGGCGCTCGAGGCTGGCGCAGCTGGTTTCGCAACCAGCGTTGCTCCGACCCATCGAGGCGTAGATGGAAAACCAATTCCATCGCGCTTTGCGAATCGTGATGAGCTCGAAGCCCTGTTCAACTGCGTCGGCGAAGTTGGTAAGGGAGTTGTCGAGGTGACGCCGGGGGAGATTCTCCCGCTTGCAGATATCTACGACCTTCAGATTGAGTCCGGCGCCCCGTTCACAATCACCGCACTCCTGAGCACGCCGACAATGACACATCGAAAATTTGTTGAATTGAATCGGGCTGGTTGGGAGAAAGGCGCGGTTGTTTGGCCACAGGTGTCGCCCCGTCCGCTTTCGTTTGCCATGTCATTGGCGGAGCCGTTCACCTTCAACGTGAACAGCGTTTTCGCCGAGTTGATGTCGGGGACTCTTGAGCAACGCCGCGCCGCTTACGCCGATGCCGAATGGCGTGAAAGGGTTCGCGAAGGTTGGTCCACTGGCACGTTCATGGTTCCTCGGTGGGAGACATTTGAAATCAGTGAATGTCCTGCGGATGCTTCGCTCGAGGGTCGTCGGGTTGCCGAAATAGCCGCAGAACGAGGAGCCGACCCCTTCGATCTCATTCTTGACCTTGCACTGACCGAGCCCGATCTGCTCCTGCGGGTCCGTTGTGTCGTTGCGAATGATGACCCCGAGGAAGTCGCGTTTCTGATCGCGGAAGATCACTGTGCGTTCGGACTCTCAGACGCTGGTGCTCATGTCGGCCAACTTTGTGACGCTCCGCAAGCAACCGACCTGCTCGGTAACTGGGTGCGAGGTCGAAACGTCATGACAGTTGAGCAAGCAGTTCATCGACTTACAAAATCTCAAGCCGACCTTTTCAACTTGGTTGATCGCGGCGAACTTCGCGAAGGGGCTTGGGCTGACATTGTTGTCTTCGACCCCAGCACGGTTGCTCCGGGCCCGATTCGACGCGTTGCAGACTTCCCTGCGAACTCTGAGCGTCTCACTGCCGATCAGCCCGAAGGCGTTCGTCACGTCTTGGTCAACGGAACACCTATTCGTCGCTCCGGTCAGCAGGTCGACTCCGCTGGTGGTCCAGGTCGGATCGTTGAAGTAGGGGCTCGTCAATGAGCGCACATGATTTGGTGATCAGGAATGGAACGATCGTCGACGGCACCGGTCGATCCCGGTTCGTCGGAGATATCGCCGTTACGAACGGCGTGCTGACTCAGGTCGGTGGCACGGTTGTCGGTGAGGGTATCGAGGAGATCGACGCCACTGACCTTCTCGTAACCCCTGGCTTTGTTGACATCCATACCCATTTCGATGGGCAAATTACGTGGGATGAAATTCTTGAGCCTTCGGTTTCTCACGGGGTTACCACCATCGTTGCTGGCAATTGCGGAGTTGGCTTCGCTCCCGTAGCGCCCGAACGCCGTGAACAACTCGTCCAGCTGATGGAAGGCGTCGAAGACATTCCCGGGGTTGCGCTCACCGAAGGTATGTCTTGGGACTGGGTGACCTACCCCGATTATCTCGATGCTCTGGACAGGCGTCAGTGGTCGATCGATGTCGCGACCCAGATCACCCACGGTGCGCTACGCGTGTGGGTGATGGGCGACCGAGCCGTCGGTGACCACGCTGCGACTCCAGTGGAAGCCGCACAAATGGCGACTCTCGTCACCGAAGCACTTGAGGCGGGAGCACTCGGGTTCTCCTCCTCGCGTACGTACGCTCATCAGGCGCCAGATGGCAGTTACGTGCCAGGCACGCATGCGTCAACGGACGAACTATGGGCCATTGCCGAGGCGATGCACGAGTTTGGTCAACCAGTCTTTGAAGTGTCGCCGTTAGGTGTCGTGAGTTCCGATCCGGAAATGCTGGTGAAGGAATTCGATTGGATGCGGCGGATGTCGGCTGAATTTTCGATTCCGGTCCTGATGATCCTCAATCAAATTCCGAGCAATATCGGTCTTTACCGAGAGATTCTTGATCTCGCACTCGATGCGCGCTCCGAAGGTGCACGTGTCATCCCGCAGGTCTCCGCCAAGAGTCAGGGACTGCTTATCGGGTTAACGTCCTCGCACGCATTTCTTCGCCGGCCAACGTTCCGAAAGGTGCGCGAGGAATCAAACGGTGACCTCGATGTGTTGGTCGAGCGACTTCGTGATCCTGCGGTGAAATCGGCGATTCTTTCCGAGGAAGATCTCCCTCCGAGCGGAGAGCTTTACGAGGGAATTTCAACCTTTGCTCAGAACGGCGCATCGATCATCTTCCCGATGAGCGAGTTCATTGACCAGGAGCCCGGCCCCGAAGAAAGCATCGCCGGACTCGCGGCGGCCGCGGGCATCAGTGAGATGGAAATGATGTACGACCGCATGCTCGACCGCGGTGGTCGAGCACTGATGATGGCGGGAATCAACAACTACGCCAACGCCGGTCTTGAAGGCGTCTACGACATGATCACGCACCCGGCATCGGTGCTTGGCGTGTCCGATGCTGGGGCGCACTGCAACCTTCTTGTAGACGCGTGCATGCCGACCATGGTGCTGACGCACTGGGTCCGCGATCGCTCACGGGGCCCGCGGCTTTCGCTTGAGTCGGCCGTACGGATGCAAACCCTCGAAACCGCCACTGTTTATGGTCTTGGAGATCGAGGCTCACTTGAAGTTGGAAAGCGCGCCGATCTCAACGTGATCGATTTTGAGAATCTTCACCTCTTGCATCCCGAGCTTGTCCACGACCTTCCCGCCGGTGGACATCGGCTCATTCAGCGAGCTTCTGGCTACCGTTTCACCATCGTGGCTGGTGCTATTACCCGCAAAGACGACGAGGACACTGGTGCACGTCCGGGCCGACTCGTCCGCGGGATGCGTTGACCGCGTAACATCTGAACAGTCCGTCACTCAAGGAGACTCCCGACATGACACTCGTTCATTCAGATGCACCCGAAGCCGTTCACATTGGTGCTGATGAACTCCCGTGGGTTGACATTGGTAATGGCAACAAGCTCCGCGTGCTGCAGGTGAAGATCGAAGAAGGTCTTTGGATTGTCGAAAACATCATGCAGAAGGGTTTCGAAGTGCAAACCCATAAGCACACCGGCCCGGTGTGGGGTTACACCGTGCGCGGTGGTTGGAAGTACAAGGAATACGACTACGTAAATAGGGCCGGTTCGTTCTTGTATGAACCAGCAGGTTCCGAGCACACGCTTCAGTGCATTGAAGACGACACCCAGGTCTGGTTCCACATGTACGGAGCGAACCTCAACCTTGATGCCGACGGAAACGTCGAATCAGTTACCGATGGGGCAACGTCGCTGGCTGGCTACTTTGCATTGTGCGAGATGCAAGGCATCCCTCGTCCGAACGTCGTCGTTAGCTAGTAATTCCCTAACCGCGCACTCAAAGAAACTCATCAAGGAAATCGACCATTGCGTCGAAAGCTTCGTCGCGTGCTGGATCTTCATACGCGCTGAAGTGATGCCCTTCGATCATGGCGAGTCGTTTTGGTCCTGATGCCCGTTCATAGGTGTCGATTGCAACTGCAGTGGATGCGACTACGTCGTTTGTTGCGACGACCATAAGGAGCGCGGTGCCGTCGAGGAATGGAGAACAGGCTGCCGGGTCGAATGGGGGCGTCGTCGTCATCATCATCGTGACGGAATTCGCCCAACCATGTTGGGGTCCTTGAGCGAGAAACCAGTCCGAGGACTCGGGCTGGGGCAAGACGGCTGCTTCGATCCCTTCGTCAAGAACAACAGCCATTGGTCCGATCTCGCGAACACCAACATCGAGTGAGTCGTTATCAAAGGCCACACGCATCGCGACGAACCGCTGTTCTGCATGCGATGGGTTTGCTATGAGATCGCCGAGGCCGGCAAAGGGCGCATTCGCGATGACGGCTTTCACCTCTGGATGGAGGGCGCCGAGAACAATCGCTTCTCCACCACTAAAACTTGAACCCCACACTGCGACGCGGTCGGGGTGCACCTCGGTTCGAGTCCGGAGTTGATCAACGACCTCCCACATGTCGTGGGTTTGGGACCACGGGTCGACGACATTGCGTGGCTCGCCCGACGACTCGCCGAGCCCGCGGTGGTCGTACAGATACACGGCATAGCCGGAAGCCGCGAACGACTCCGCAAACCACGGAAGTCCCATCGCCCGGGTAGCCGAGAAACCGTGGCTCATCACAACGGTGGGAGCAGACCGAGTGTCGTCATCGGGGAGGTAGAGATCGCCGGCAAGGACGGTTCCATCCTCCAGGGTGAGCGAAAGTGGTCGGGCAGCAGGAGTCATGGGTGCGATGCTAGGAAGGAACGAGGCATCGTGTCGCCATTGTGGCGATACATCGCTGGGGGAGTGAGGCAACACCGTGGGTCATCCATTTCGCGATGTAGCGATCGTGGGCGTGTACAACACCAAACAGGCACGAGTGCTTGAAGGTCACGACACGCAGAGCATCGCTCTCGAGGCTGCGCTGGGCGCCATCGCCGATGCTGGGCTGGAGCCGCGCGATATCGATGGTGTCGTTGGCGGTATCGCCAGCAACTTCCTCTACCAAAGCCGAATAGGCCCTGCATGGCGTTCAATGTCTCCACTCGGAATACCCGCCGTCATCGAAGGGGCGATGGCTATTGCGTGTGGACTCGCCAACACCGTTTTGATTGCAACGGGGGAGGCAGGTAGCTACCGACAACACGCGTCGACGGCTCCGTGGACGCGACCGACGAACGAGTTTGTCGCTGCCTACGGCATGTTCACCGCAGCGGAGTTCGCCCTCATGGCGCGTCGACATATGCACATGTACGGAACAACGCCCGAGTCGATGGCTCATGTTGCGGCGACGATTCGCAATAACGGTCACATCAATCCAGAAGCGGTGTATTTCGGTCGAGGTCCATTCACTGCTGCTGATGTTCTCGAAAGTCGCATGGTTGCGGATCCGTTCCATCTTCTCGATTGTGCAATGACCTCCGAAGGAGGCACGGCTCTCGTTCTCACTCGTGCCGATCGGACAGACGACACCGCAAAGGCGCCCGTGTATCTGCTCGGCGGAGGGACTGATCACTACGGGCCTTCGTATCAGCATCCACCAGTCTGGGACCTCGGAGGTGTTCGACGTCCCGATCTCATTGCAGGTCATGTCGGCCGGCGCGCTGCGGAAGAAGCTTTTGCCGTCGCGGGCTTGGGGCCGTCAGACGTCGATATCTGCGAGTTCTATGACCCGTTCTCCTTTGAGCTCATTCGCCAGTTCGAAGCCTTCGGCTTTTGTGCCGAAGGAGAAGGTGGCGACTATGTGATGTCCGGTGTGATCGAACCTGGTGGACGTCATCCGATCACCACTGATGGTGGAACCATGTCGTTCAGTCACGGTGGTGCGTCGGTGCAGTTGTTCCAGCGAGTCGTTCGCGGGGTTCAGCAACTCCGTGGGGAATGCCTCTCTTCTCAAGTCCCCGATGCCGAAGTTGCGATGTGCACGGGTGGCGGTGCCGGGGCGCTTTTCACTGACGTGCTGCTACTTGGAAAGGATCGGCCATGAGTTTGCTGATTCCGCAATCAGGCGATATTCCGCTTCCGGTGCCGGGACCGATCTCCGAGCCCTATTGGCAAGGCTGTCGCGAAGGCGTCCTGCGCTTCCAGCGCTGTCTCGACTGCGGTGCACCGACACACACACCAGCGTTGTTGTGTGCCGCATGTGCATCAAGGTCGCTTGAATGGGTGGACAGCTCGGGCAGGGGTGAGATCTACAGCTGGACGCGTGTCTGGCGTCCGGTTACCCCCGCCTTCGTGACGCCGTACGTGCCGATCATCGTCACGATGGAAGAGGGTTGGAACGTTCTGTCCAACCTGGTTGGATGCGAGGACGATGCGGTTGCCATCGGCAAAGCAGTGGAGGTCGTCTTTCACAACAGCGGCGGGGCCGACGACATCGTGCTCCCGTACTTTCAATTGGTCGGGTAACCGACCTCGCCGCGCTCAGTCTTGCTAGACCCTTGACTGGATCAACACTTAGGCGTAGGGTCGCAGGAGCCGGCACGTTCGGCCTCACAATCCAGCGAGTCGAACTCGCGTCCTAGGTACAAAGGAGCAACACATGGCCCCGAATGACCATTACGTGATCATCTCTGCAGACGGACATGCCGGTGGCAGTCACGCGCAGTACCGCGAGTATCTCGACCCCGAGTGGCGAGATGAGTTCGATGCTTGGAGGGGTAAGTACTCCAATCCGTTCCGCGACCTTCAGGACGATGGACGTACCCGCAACTGGGATACAGAACGCCGCCTCGCCGACCTCGACGCTGAAGGCACCGCGTGCGAGATTCTCTTTCCGAATACGGTTCCACCGTTTTTCCCAACCGGCGTTGTTATCGCTCCGGCACCGTCGCCGGAAGATTTTCCGAAGCGGATTGCCGGGCTTCGTGCTCACAATCGTTGGCTCCTCGATTTCGTGGCCGAGGCCCCGCTGCGTCGTGTCGGCCTCGCCCAGATCGCGCTCAACGATGTCGACGAAGCCATCAAGGATGTGAAGTGGGCAAAGGAGAACGGGCTCAAGGGCATTCTTCTCCCTGGCGTTTCACCAGATACCCCATGGATCGATCCGCTGTTTTCCTCGATCTATGACCCGTTGTGGGCCACGTGCCAAGACCTTGATATGTCGATCACTCATCACGCTGGCGGTAGTGGCATTCCGAATTACGGCAATCACGACGCCGCCATCACGATGTTCGTTCTTGAGGCTCCGTTCTTCGCGAACCGCGCGCTGTGGCATCTCACGATGTCCGGTGTGTTTGAGCGTTTCCCGGGTCTCAAGTTCGTTATGACCGAACAGGGAGCGTCATGGGTGCCGCCGGTGCTGGAACGAATGGACGGGCTGCACGCTCAGATGGTCCGCGGACGCATCGGTGAAATCGGAATGCCTGCATCTGGCGTACTCCCGCACAAGCCCAGTGATTATTTCAAGCGCAATTGCTTCTTGGGGTCAAGTTTCCCGTCCCCTGGCGAGGCAGCGACATTCCACGAGATCGGTATCGACAAGTGCATGTGGGGGAGTGACTACCCACATAACGAAGCATGTTCGCCGTTCAGCATCGAATCGATTCGTCACAGTTTCAAGGGTTGGAGCGAATCTGACCTTCGGAAAGTGCTGGCCGACAATGCGGCAGGTGTGTACGACATCGACGTAGCGGCATTGCAGCCCATCGCCGACAAAATCGGTCCGACGGTTGCGGAGATTGCCGTTCCGCTTGACGTTGTTCCAGATCATCAGAGTCCAGCGTTTCAACGCGCCTAGTTTCAATGTCCGTGGGCGACCAAGAACACCTGGACGACCAGGACGATATTGAGGCGCAATTGCAGTCAGTGCGATTGGGGCTGACCCGATTGCAACGGTTGCTGTCGAGCCGACGCGTGCACGCCGGTATGGCCGGTGCTGCACGCGTCGCTCTTCCGCAGCAGGCGATGAATGTTTTGCGAGCCCTTGGTGATCGCGACCCATTGCCAGTTGGCGATTTGGCTCGAGCCGCTCGTATGGACACTGGGGCTGTGAGTCGGCAAATTCGTGTTCTCGAGGAAGAGGGACTCGTTGAACGGCGCTCGAGTCCTCAACATGGGAGCATTGTTCTGGTCGTTGCGACACCAGAGGGTCGGGCGATGGCTCATCGCTTCGAGCGAGTTCGCGGTGCCCAACTCTCTCGGGCCCTTGTCGATTGGACACCTGAAGAGCGCGAACAACTCGGAAGATTGATGTTGCGTCTCGTTGACGATCTTCAAGCGACGCCGTATCTGCAAACTGACGGCGATTAAATTGGCAGTATGGATCAGTCAGGGATGACGACTGCCCGTCCCCGTAGTTCGCCGCGTTCCATTTTCTCGTAGGCCTCGGCAACGCGATCGAGCGGAAAGAGATCGACATCGACGCGGAGCTTGCCGCTCTCGGCGAGTGCGATGACCTCGAGAGTGTCGGCGATTGTTGGCGCTTGGAAGGAAAAGACTTCGCCGTCCCGGGGCAGCTTGTCGAACATTGTTCCGCGTAAGGAACCGTTCCCTGCCCCGACGAGTGCGTAGGCGCCGGCTTTTCCGGTGCTCTGGAGACCGTGGGTGATTGTTTGGTCGATACCCACAAAATCGAACACTGCGTTTGCTCCACCACCAAGGAGGCGGTGCAACTCGGTGGTTGTGTCGTCATTGACTCCTTCGAGGACGTCGTGTGCTCCAAGTTCAGTGGCGTAGGCCAAGCGATCGGTGGAAACGTCGATGGCAACGACCCGTGCGCTCGTGAGTGCGAGTAGATACTGAATCGCGTAGGCGCCGAGTCCGCCAGCGCCAATCACGACTGCGGTACCGCCCGGTGGGATTCTTGGAAGGCTTCGCTTCACGGCGTGGTACGAGGTTGCTCCCGCATCGGTCAGGGGCCCAGCGATGACGGGATCGAGGGAGTTGAGCTTTACGAGTTCGCGGGTCGTTGCGACCAGTACATATCGAGCGAGACCACCGTCGATTCCGTAGCCACGTCCGACGATTGAATCGTCACAGTTGTTGTCCTGGCCGCGGGCGCACCAGATGCAGTGACCGCAGGAATGAGGGCTGATGACCGCAACGGCGTCGCCGACCGCGAAACCAAGCGCACCGGGGCCCAATGCAGCGACATGACCGCCAACTTCGTGACCAAGGGTGAACGGGACCCTCCAGCCCAAAGGCTCCATGAACGCAGCGGGGGCCAATGCCATGCCGACATCGGAGTGACACAGGCCATTGCCCGCGACCTTGACCAGTACTTCGCCCGGTCCGGGCGTTGGAATAGGGGCTTCGGTCAATTCGGGAGGGTGCTCCCATTCGACGATACGGAAGGCCTTCATCATTTCGGACATGGGCTCATCCTGACATGGCCGGAGAATTCTCGCCCGGTGGTGATTTGGCCGGTGCGAACGGGGCAAGATAGGTCGTCCCCAACGAGGAGGAATCCGTGGCTGAAGTGACGTCAATCGAACAGGCATCAACGATGTGGGAATTGGTTGAGGCTCGTGCCGCAGCAACCCCCGATGTCGTCGCGCTTATCGAAGACAATCGCGAGATCACGTTCAAAGAACTCCGCGATATCTCCGAACGCGTCGCCGCCGGATTCCACGAGTTCGGAATGCGTCATGGCTCCCGTGTCACGTGGCAACTTCCGACTCGTATTGAAACAGTCATCACATCGCTTGCGCTCGCTCGAATTGGCGCCGTGCAGAACCCGATCATCCCCATCTATCGCGACCGTGAAGTTGGTTTCGTCCTTCAACAAACCGACGCCGAGTACTTCCTGATCCCAGGTGATTGGAATGGCTTCGATTTCAACGCGATGGCTGGCCGCATCATGGACGATCTCGGCATTGAACCCACGGTGATGATCGCGTATGACGAGCTGCCTCAGGCTGAGCCGTACACGCTTCCTCCGGCTCCCACAGATGGCGACGAAGTTCGTTGGATCTACTACACCTCAGGCACGACATCGGCTCCAAAGGGCGTACGCCACACCGATGGCACTCTTATGGCCGGCGGATTCGGTCTCGCGAACGCTGTCCAACTGACTGCTGATGACATTGGTTCCATCGCGTTCCCGTACGCACATATCGCCGGCCCCGATTACCTGATGATGCTCCTGTACCGCGGTTGTGGTGCCGTGCTCATCGAGGCGTTCTCTTTAGACGTTGCTGTCGAATTGTTTGCCCGTAAGGGAGCAACAATGGCCGGCGGCGGTCCCGCCTTTTACCAGATGTATTTGGCCAAGCAACGCACGCAACCCGACGTGAAGATCATTCCGTCCCTCCGGTTGCTCTCTGGTGGCGGTGCACCAAAGCCACCTGAGATGTACGTCGAAGTCATGGCCGAAATGGGTATCCCTGTTTGTCATGGCTACGGAATGACCGAATGTCCGATGATTGCCCAGGGCGGGCCGGAAGACACCGAAGCACAACTCATGTACACCGATGGCAAGCCGGTAACTGCGTGTGAAATTCGCATCGTCACGCTTGAAGGAGCCGTTGCATCGCAAGGAGAGGACGGTGAAGTTCGCCTGAAGGGGCCGATGGTCTTCAAGGGGTATACCGATCCTTCGTTGAATGCTGACGCATTTGATGCAGACGGTTGGTTCCGAACTGGCGATGTCGGCCATCTCGACGCTGATGGCCACGTCGTGCTCACAGGTCGCCTCAAGGACGTCATTATTCGGAAGGGCGAGAACATTTCGGCGAAGGAGATCGAAGATCTCCTTTACCAACACCCCAAGGTCGGAGACGTCGCAGTCATTGGTCTTCCTGATAAGGAGCGTGGCGAACGAGTGTGTGCAGTCGTTGAGCGTGCGCCCGGAACCGAAGACATCGAGTTCGCTGAGATGGTCGCGTACCTCAAAGGTGCCGACCTCATGGTGCAAAAGATTCCAGAGCAGCTCGAAGTTGTCGACGAACTCCCTCGCAATCAAACGTTGCGCAAGGTCCTCAAGCAGGATCTTCGTGACATGTACCGAGACAAGCCATGGAGCCCAGCTCCACGTTCGTGAGGTCCCGTTAGGGGAGCGGTCGGTACACGCCGAGGATTCCGTTGCGCACCCATGCGGGCAACACTTCCTCGGTCAACTGACCGCCGCTTGCATGAATGATCGATCCGTTGCCGAGCGAGAGGGCGACGTGTCCATCCATCAGAAGCACATCGCCAGCGAGGTCGTTCTCGGCGTCGTACTCGTCTCCCACCTTGAGGTCGTTGAACGCTCTATCGAGCAGCATCGCATCGGTGGTCGTTGGAAGAGCGAGGCCTACCGACGCGTACGCTGCACTCACAAAACCCGAACAGTCAAAGAATCCCAGGCCAAATCTGTTCGTGCCCGGAGGACATTCCGGGTCTTCGGGGCGAGCATCGGCCCCGAGACACTGTGAATAGGGTGTTCCGAGTCGCTGCTGCGACCATGAAATGAGTGCAGCCCGAGATGTTTCGGTGGAACCACTATCGAAAGCGGAAGGCTCGAGGTGGTCGAAGGCGGAAAGTACTCGAGCGTCTGCAGGGATCTTGCCGAAACCGATATCGGCGCCTCTCGCGATTTGTCGTGCGGAGCCGAGTATCGCTTCGGTGAGAGAGGAGTTGCCGGTGAACGTCGTGAGGGCCCGATGCACTCCTTCGTCGGTGCTGAGATCAGCGTGTGTTGAACAAAGCACGCGACCGGCGACGATCGCTGATGAATAAAGCCATTCTGGAGAGGATTCAATGACGTTGACTGGCGCAAATTCCAGCCACTGACTGGGAAGCACTTGAAGTGGTCCCACGCGAGTATCTTCGTTCGGCGACTGGTCAACA
This sequence comes from uncultured Actinomycetes bacterium, assembly GCA_937927725.1. Lineage (GTDB taxonomy): Bacteria > Actinomycetota > Acidimicrobiia > Acidimicrobiales > Acidimicrobilacustridaceae > Acidimicrobilacustris. The sequence continues at coordinate 28,125 of CALBSE010000028.1, read as the reverse complement.
ATTCCATAGTCGTGGTCGGCTGTCGGAATTCCGGCGAGGCCAATTAACCGGTTCGAAGTGAGAGCGGCGGCAGAAAGTTCCGATCCTGCTACTCGTCCGTGATTACTCATGATCCGTCCGATGCCTACGAAAAGTGCAGCAGGAACGTCACAGGTTGGGTCTGCCTGTTTCAAAAATGCTGAGGCACGCAGGTACGCGCTGTAAGCGGGTCCGGGAAGCGTTGCGGCGCGCTCCTTGAGGGAATCTTCAAGAGTAGTGAGCTCAGTTCCGATCTGACGTTCGAGTTTCACCACTTTCGACTGTGCTCGATCCTCATTGTCTGCCGCCTTGGCCTCGGAGGAGAGAGCGTCATTGATTTCAGTTTGAGCGGTTCGAACTTCGCGCTCATCAGCGCGAAGTCGAGAAGATGCGAGTGCAACGCCCTGCTGGGATCCAACTTCGGCCTCGTCGCCTCGAGCGCCTCTGTCCATGTACGCGTAGACAGCGAGAGCGGAGAATTTTGCTCGGTCCTCATCGCGTGAACGCAGGGCCGAGTCCAAATGAGTGGAACCCGCCACGACGCGATCACTCACGTCGCGATGGAGGCGTTGGGCATCCTGAAACTCTCCGATCGCGCTGACAAGCGGACCGAGGCGAGCCTCGTACTGGGTCAGCGCGTCCGGAATGGATAACTGAGTGCCAGCCGTTGCCAATCGTGCACTCGCCAGCGTAAATGTGGCAGCGACGACGAGCGCGAGTGGGACGGAGGCGAGTCGTTTCAGAACCATCGTCGGGCGCCCATTGAGGAGACCATGCAGCCCCCGACGCTAGAAACGTCAGGTGTACGTCCAATGACGGTAAGGCGAACCCAAGAGAAATCTCAGGTTGCCGACTGGGGCTAGCTCAGCGTGACAGGACGGCTCTTAATGACTTCCTCGAAGAAGTCATTTCCCTTGTCGTCGACGACCACAAAAGCGGGGAAGTCTTCAACTTCGATCTTCCAAACTGCTTCCATGCCCAGTTCGGGGTACTCAAGTACCTCGACCGATTTGATGCAGTCCTGGGCCAGTCGCGCTGCTGGTCCACCGATTGATCCGAGGTAGAAACCGCCATGACGGTTACACGCATCGGTGACGGCCTTCGAGCGGTTGCCCTTCGCCAACATGACGAAGCTGCCACCGTTCGCTTGGAAAAGATCGACGTAGGAATCCATGCGGCCCGCAGTTGTGGGCCCGAATGATCCCGATGCGTAACCCTCGGGAGTCTTTGCGGGCCCGGCGTAGTACACGCAGTGATCCTTCAGATACTGCGGAAGACCCTCGCCGGCGTCGATGCGCTCTTTCAACTTGGCATGGGCGATGTCGCGAGCCACGACCATTGGTCCGCTAAGGCTCAGCCGAGTCTTGATCGGCAACTTCGAAAGCATCTGACGGATCTCCGACATGGGTCGGTTGAGGTCGATCGCGACTACGTCACCTCCGAGGATGGTGTCTGTCACCTCGGGAAGGAACTGCGCGGGGTCATGCTCAAGTTGTTCAAGGAAAATGCCGTCAGCGGTGATCTTGCCCAGCGCCTGTCGATCGGCGGCGCATGAAACGGCGATAGCGACCGGGCACGAGGCGCCATGGCGGGGAAGTCGGACGACACGAACGTCATGGCAGAAGTATTTGCCGCCAAACTGCGCACCGATGCCTGACTGTTGTGAGACTTTCAGGAATTCGGCTTCAAGTTCGAGGTCACGGAAACCTTGGCCGAATTCATTTCCCTCGAACGGAAGCGCATCGAGATATTTCGTCGACGCCATCTTTGCGGTCTTCAGAGCGAACTCGGCTGAGGTTCCGCCGACAACCACAGCAAGGTGGTACGGGGGACAGGCAGAAGTGCCCAGGAGGTCCATCTTCTCGGCGATGAACTTGAGCATCGAAGTCGGATTAAGAACGGCCTTGGTTTCTTGGAATAAGTAGCTCTTGTTCGCGGAGCCGCCGCCTTTGGCCATAAAGAAGAATTTGTAGGCGTCGCCATCGACTGCTGCTATTTCAATTTCTGCTGGAAGGTTGGTGCCGGTGTTGACCTCTCGATACATGTCAAGAGGTGCCATTTGTGAGTAGCGAAGGTTGTCGGATTTGTAGGTGTCATAGACCCCTCGCGAAATCGCGGCCTCGTCGTTGCCTTCGGTGAGAACGAACTGTCCGCGTTTCGCCTTGACGATTGCCGTACCTGTGTCTTGGCAACCTGGGAGAATTCCGCTTGCAGCGATATTTGCGTTGCGAAGCAGATCTAACGCGACGAATCGGTCGTTGCCCGACGCTTCGGGATCATCAAGGATTTTCGCGAGTTGTGCGAGGTGGGGCGTGCGCAAATAATGCGCAATCTCGAACATCGCAGCCGAGGTGAGCGTCGTGATTGCATCGGGTGACACACGGAGAAAGTTTCCGACGGGAGTTTCTACTGTCTCGACACCCTCAGTCGTGAGCAGTCGGTATTCGGTGGTATCTGGTCCGAGGGGAAGAAGGTCCTGATGTACGAAGTCAGCCATCTCCGTACGGTACCTGCCGCGAGAGCGACCTAACGCGTGAAGAACCCAGAATTGATTTCATGCACCACCGATTCAACCGGTGTGGTGGAGGCTTCGAGTGTGCCGCGGAATGGAGCAGCGAGTACGAGCAGCAGTGCAAGGTCAAAGGCCACCAAGAGGACGACCGAGAGAACCACAAATGAGGACCTCCCGGGACTTTCGACGACCAAAATCACGGCATTGATCGTGAGGATGATTCCGCTCAACGCAAGGACTGCGAGGAGAAGGGTTGGTAGCGTTCGGCCCGCTGCGTTGGCGAGTTCCCGTCGTGTCGCTCCAAGATCGTCTACTGCAGCGAGGAGTTCGTTCGAGGCCGGCGTTGAAACTCCCGGCGAATAGGCCGAGTCACGCACGGTCTTCTGAAGATTCCGGTAGGTCTCAGTCTCGATGAGTCCGACCTCGTTTCCGCTTTGTAGCTGTTTCCAGCCGGCTGTCACGGTGTAGGAGAGATCGGCACTCAGGGCGGTTTGAATGTGAAACGTATCTGCTCCTGGCGCGGTTGAGGCCCATGCCAGTCGAGCGCTCGCCGAAGCGATGTGGGCCACTGTGGAATCGGCAGACGACTGAGCAGTCCATTCCGTGGCAATCACGAAGGCCGAGAGAAAGGCGAAGAGCGCTCCTAGTGTCGGCATGAGCGGAGCCGCGTGTCCCACCGAGCGGCTGGCGTGATGGCCTAAGAAGCGACGAATGACGATGCGCGCAACGACAGCAATCGTTGCAATAACCAACAACAAAAGTGGGAAAAGGGTCCACCAGTTCAGGCCTGTCAGTGTGGTCATTTTCAAAGCCTTCCATGGTTCCTGAGGTCAGGACTGACGTGGAGCCTCGGCTACGGTAGTGGGAGCACTTACGGAGGCAACTGTGAACGCGATCGTCATCTACGAAAGTCTTACGGGAAATACCAAGAAGGCGGCGGGCTTCATCGTCGACGAACTGTGTGCCCGAGGCGTGAGCGCTGTTTCGTGCCCCACAGCAGATGTTGATTATCAAGCGCTGGCTACTGCCGATCTCGTCATTGTGGGTAGCTGGACCGACGGTCTCTTTCTGTTCGGCCAAAAGCCTGCGAACCCAGGTCGTCTCTCTCAAATCCCATTCCTGACCGGCAAACAAGCGGCGGTGTATTGCACCTACGCGATCGAAACCGGAAAGACACTCGAGAAACTCGAAGCCATTGTGAAAGATCGTGGTGCTGATGTGATCGGTGGAATGGCAATTAAGCGCAACAAACTTCAGGACGGAAGCGCGGAGTTTGTTTCGAGATTGCTCGGAGTCGTCTCCGTCTGATCGTCGTCGAGCTGTTTGGTGCCCACGGCTGATCGGATAGGCGTGAAGCAGACCGCGCCGATCACCATCAAGGCGCGCACTGTCGAGAGCCACGGTTCGTCTCCGTGTCCTGCCGGATCGACGAGGATGAGCCACGCGATTGCGCAAAGCGTCTTCGCTTTGAGCGTTTTGGCTTGTAGAACGAATGCAACGAGAGCGACGAGTAAAAAGCCCAAGTGATGCGTCCAAGAGATCGGACTGAGTGCAGCTGTGGCGCAACCGACAATGGCAGCAACCGCGAGGTAGTCATTGGCCCGGGATGCGTGCACAGATCGAATAAGGGCGACGACGAGAACGACGGAAACAAGAGCGAGCCAGATGCATGTGCGGAGAGGCCCTGGGTCGATCCCACGGGCGATCATGCCGAGAACTGAGTTATTCCGAGCATCGCTGACGGAGCCGATTCTGTCGGACTGCCAAATCAGGTCTGTCCAGTAGAGCTTCGAATCTGATGGCGCAAGGGCCCACCCGATCGCAGTCGCAAGCGCCAAGGCTCCGATCGCCCGAAGGGTTGACCACCACCGTCTGGTGGCTGCCATCCAAACAATGAAAAGTCCGGGGACCAATTTAATGGAGGTCGCAATTCCAACGCCGGTACCCGCCCAGCGCGAAGACCTACGCATCGCATCAAGATCAACGAGCACAAGCAGCCAGATGACGATATTGATTTGCCCCTGGCGAAGTGTGAGCCATACCGGAATTGTCACGGTCGCAGCAGCAAATGCCCAAGCGGTCCATACGAATCGTTTTGAGGCATCGATTCGGGCGAGACGGGCAACAGACCAGGCACAGCCGAAGAGGGCGAGAAGATTGATCGCGGTAAACAGCACTTCTCTGCCATCGGCGGTCAGCGGAGTGAGAGAAGTAAACAGCAGTGGGCCGATGGGGGGATAGGTGGCCGAAAGGTGGAAGGTCGGGTCGTGGTAGTCGTAGATGGATCCACCGTTCACCCACGCTCTCGCTGAATTCGTGTAGATCTGCAAATCAAGGAGCCCGTTTGGCGGTCCGGACTTCCAGGCTTGCCAGAGGGCAATCCCGACAGCGGCCAAAAGGGCAACGACGGCCAGCCACCTTCCTCGGACCTGACACACCCACGCCACGATGACGATCGCCGCAACGATGGCGAGGGGAGTGGTCCATGGGTTGATGAACTCGAACAGCCAATTGGGCACGTTGGGACGCTAGCGGAGGTCGGTTTCTCAGGGGTCAGATGTCGGTCACTGACGAAACATGAATTTCACAGAGTTGATGTCGTCTGGGTGAACTTTTGGGGGCTAGTTTCCTCATCGGGCGGGGTCCCTCTGGGGCACCATTTCGTCCATCCACTACACCCCCTAGAGGAGATCATGGGTACCAAGCCGTCATATTCAAGCCGTCGGTTCCGCTCGGTCGGCATCGTCGCACTCGCGTTGCTCGGCGTCTTTGCCGTAGTGGCCACAGCGTGTGGAAAGAGCAGCAGCGGTAGCAGCAGTGGCGGCACCGTCAAGGCTGCATGGATTTACGTTGGCCCCATTAACGATGGTGGTTGGTCGCAGACCCACAACGCTGGCCGCGAGTTCGTCGCCAACCAACTTGGTTCGAAAATTCAGACCACCTACAAGGAAAACGTTCCTGAAGGTCCAGAAGTTGCTCAGGTGATTGACGACCTGATCAAGGACGGCAACCAGATCATTTTCGCAACGTCCTACGGTTTCAAGGACGCAATGCAGGCAGCCGCGCAGGCAAACCCGAAGGTGAAGTTCGAAATGGCGACCGGTGACTCGATCACCCTTGGTCAGAGCGTGCCGTCGAACTACAACGAGTACTACGGAGCTGGCGAAGATTCGTTGTACGTCAGTGGTATCGCTGCAGGTAAGGCAACGAAGAACAACACCATTGGTGTTTCTGCCCCGTTCCCGATTCCTGAGATCATTCGCGGCATCAACGCCTTCACCCTGGGCGCTCAGTCAGTGAACCCCGCTGCAAAGGTGAATGTGGTTTGGACCAAGACATGGTTCGACCCCGCCGTTGAGCGTCAGTCGGCAGAATCGCTGGTTTCTGCTGGCGCCGATGTGCTCTTCTCACATCAGGACAGCCCGTCAGCTGGCGAAGTTGCGAAGGCCGCCAATCTCCCGTGGTTCGGATACGACTCCGACCAGTCCGGCGCCTACAGCTCTGTGTGGCAGACCGCCGCGACCTACAACTGGGGACCGTTTGAGCTCTCAGAGGTCAACAAGCTCATCGACGGCACCTGGAAGCAGAACAACTACTACGGCACCATTGCCGACAACTACACGTCGCTCGCTCCCTACGGTGCAACCGTCGCAGCTGACACGAAGGCGCTTATGGACGCCGAGGTGACAAAGGCGAAGAGCGGCAAAGCCGACGCCTTCGGTTGGTACTGGGGTCTTGCTGATCGTCAGGACCAAGACGGAAAGACCGTCATCACCAAGGGTCAAACCCTCACGATGAAGGACCTCTACACAATGAGCTACTTCGTTAAGGGAATCACCGGCAGCCCGAAGGGCTGATCGGGATAGTGTCCGAACTGTGACACAAGATTCATTCGTGGAAGCAGCCACCGCTCCGGCGGTGGCTGCTTTTCACGTGACCAAGAAGTTTCCAGGCGTAATTGCCAATGAGGACGTCACCTTCGATGTTCGAGTCGGCGAGGTTCACGCGCTTCTTGGCGAAAACGGCGCCGGCAAAACAACGCTTTCAAATATCTTGACTGGCCTCTACCGACCAGACTCGGGCTGGCTCGAAGTTGGTGGCCAAAAGGTCACATTCCATTCGCCTCGCGACGCGATCGCCGCCGGCATTGGAATGGTCCATCAACATTTCCGACTCATTCCAACGTTCACTGTTGCCGAAAACATAGCGCTCGGATCCGCCCACGATCCGATTAGCGGTCGATTCGACCTTCCCGCGATCGAAGAGCGAATCGCGTTGTTGAGTGAGTCGTTCGACTTGCCTGTCGATCCGCGCGCAAAGATCTGGCAGCTCTCCGTTGGTGAGCAACAACGGGTCGAAATTCTTAAGGTGCTGTATCGAGACGCTCGTGTCCTCATCATGGATGAACCAACTGCCGTCCTCACTCCCGTTGAGTCAGAGGCACTCGCGTCGACGATGAAGTCGATGGCCCAAAACGGCCGAAGCGTGGTGTTCATTTCCCACAAACTCGGCGAAGTTGCCTCGATTGCCGATCGGGTCACGGTGCTCCGTCATGGCCGATCTGTGGAAACTGTGACCGAGAATGATGTTAATGCGCTGGCATCATTGATGGTTGGACGTTCGGTTGAATCCGTCAAACAGACGGCGGAGTCAATTTCGCTCTTCGTTGCCGAAAGCGCTCCCGTTGTTTTGGAAATCAGCGATCTGTGCGCCAACGGAGATCGTGGCCTCGAAGCGCTCAACGGTGTGAGTCTTAACGTCCGAGCTGGCGAAATCGTTGGTGTAGCCGGTGTTGCCGGTAACGGACAGCGTGAACTCGTGGAGATTCTCGCCGGGCTCCGACGATCATCCTCTGGGTCGGTGTACGTCGATGGCGAATCGCTTGAGAACGGCAGTACCCGTCACCCGATTCGATTGGGAGTGTCATATGTCCCTCAGGATCGAATGGGCACTGGACTAGCGCCAGACCTGACAATCGCCGAGAACATGGCGCTCAAGAAGTACCGGCGACCGCCCGTGTCGCGGCCTCCGTTTCTGCGACAGTCGGTGATCGACGCAGAAGCTCGCGATCTCATGACCCAGTTCGATGTTCGAGCACCTTCCGAGACAACGCCGACGCGTCGCCTCTCTGGGGGAAATGTGCAGAAGGTTCTGCTTGCTCGCGAGATGTCCGGCGATCCCAAAGTTCTCGTCATCGCATCTCCTTCTCAGGGTCTCGATGTTGGTGCAGTCGCAATCGTTCACCAGTTACTCCTCACCGCTGCCGAAGAAGGTGTCGGAATTCTTCTCGTGAGCGAGGACCTTGATGAAGTTCTTTCACTCTCTCACCGGATTGCTGTGATGTACGAGGGTCGTGTTCTCGACACGGTCAACCGAGTCGATGCCGATGTTCAGCGGATCGGCCTTCTCATGGGTGGTCAAATGGAGGAGTCAGCATGAAGCGATTCGGCTTCAGACTTGAGCCTCGTAGCGATTTGCCAAAGTGGCTCCCATGGGCAGTGCCCGTCGGTTCGTTCCTTGTTGCGCTGCTCGTCGGTGCTGTTGTTCTCTCGGTTACTGGTCAGAACCCATTCTCGGTCTACGCCCGAATCGTCGATCGCGCCTTTCTTTCTGACGGTGCGTTCAGTGGAACATTGGTTTCTGCAACTCCGCTTCTTTTCACCGGCTTGTGTGCTGCTGTCGCATTCCGTATTGGCTTCTTCAATATCGGTGGCGAAGGTCAGTTCGTCATGGGTGCAATCTTCGGATCCGGCATCGCCCTAAAATTGGGTGCGGATGTCCCCGGCGTTCTCGCGGTGGCAGCAATGATCGTGTTTGGTGCAATTGGTGGTGGGTTGTGGGCACTCATCCCAGGAATCCTCAAGACTCGCTTCCGAACGAACGAAATCATCACGTCGTTGATGCTGAATTACATCGCAGCGGTTATTGCCACGTATCTCATTTTCGATTCGCATTCGTTCTGGCGCGAACTCACCGGAAGTGGCGCGGTGTTCCCAAAGGGGAAAGTTCTCCCTGTCATTGCTTGGTGGCCGAAACTTGATTTCGGTACTGTGATTGTGCCGTTTGGTTTCTTGTTGGGGATGGTCATTGCCGGATGGCTTTATGTTCTTCAGCGCAAAACTCGGTTCGGCTTTGAAATGCGTGTTGTGGGTGGCGCTCCAACGACTGCTCGCTATGCAGGTATCAAACCCAACCGTGTGATCATCGCAGTTGCCGCATTGTCCGGAGCACTCGCCGGTATTGGTGGTGCTACCGATGTTGGGAATTTCCGCCACATTCTTGATCCGAAGGGTCTTCAACAGTCCGGATTCGGTTACGCGGGAATTGTGGTCGCCGCTCTTGCTCGGTTGAATCCGGTAGCGGTTGTTTTCGTCGCCATCCTCTTGGGCGGCATCACGAACGCTGGCTACGCCCTTCGCGGACCCGACTTTCCATCGGGCCTCGTCGGAGTGCTCCAAGGGTTGATCTTGTTCTGCACGCTGGGTGGTGAGGTTCTCGCTCGCTATCGGATCAAACGCTCGACGCAGAACAGCGGCTCCGAGACTGCGTTGGAGCCGGCATGAGTATCAACGACAACATCTTCGTTGTGATTATGGCCTCGGCCATCTTCTATGGCACCCCACTCGTGTTTGCGTCGCTTGGCGAGGTTCTCGCCGAACGCAGTGGTGTGCTGAACCTTGGGGTTGAGGGAATGATGCTCCTCGGTGCTGTTGCAGCTGCATGGGTCTCAACAAACGTTGGTGGTCCAGCGATCGTTGTGCTTCCACTAGCAATCTTTGCCGCCATGATTGCGGCAGGGCTGGGCGCATCGATCCACGCTTTTCTCACGATCACTCTGCGGGTGAATCAAATTATCTCCGGCCTTGCACTCACGATTTTCGCGGGTGCAGCAGGCCTCTCGTCCTACTTGGCAGGAATCTGGCATCTCGGGCAGACGCCGGTGGCGAATCAATTCCTCCGCCTCAATGTTTTCGGGCTTGCCGATGCGCCGATTGTTGGCCCGATTCTGTTCCACCAGACATTGCTGACGTATTTGTCGTGGGCGCTGGTTGCCGCAGCTTCGTTCTACCTGTTCAAGACGCGTATGGGTTTGCACCTCAGGGCTGTGGGTGAATCCCCTCAGACCGCCGATTCGGTCGGAATTCCGGTTGCTCGCTATCGCTACGCGCATGTCATCTTGGGTGGTTCGTTCGCTGGCATCGCTGGAGCGTGCTTCTCTCTGATGATTGTTCCCACATGGGTCGACGGAATGACTGCCGGTCAGGGCTGGATCGCCCTGGCTCTCGTGATCTTTGGTTTCTGGCGGCCTGATCTCATGTTGATCGGCGCGTACCTGTTCGGTGCACTGTCAAGCCTCAGCCTTACGTTGCAGGCTCGTGGCTTTCACATCTCGACTGCGTTTCTCGCAGCACTTCCCTACGTAATGACCATTGTGGTCTTGGTGATCGCCTCAAATGCGTCATCACGGCGACAATTGGGCGCGCCAGCAGCGCTGGGTAAGCCCTACGAACGAGAAGAACGGTAGGGCGTCAGTCGTGAATATCTGACGCGTGAGGATTCACGAGGGCAGCCTTGGTTGACCACGGGAAGTCAATCCAATCGTTGGTGTGTTTCCAGACGTAATCGCAATCGATGACCGATTCCGGCTTCTGGTACACCACCGCCGTGCGAACTTCGCCCACCTGGGAAGCCACATATTCGACGACCATTTTCAGCGTGTGACCGGTGTCGGCGACATCGTCACAAATCAGAACTTTCGACGACTCGATGTTCACAAGCGTGAGGGGCGGCGGGAGAATGACCGGGAACTCGAGACGCTCGCCCTTGCCCGTGTAGTACTCGACGTTCATGACATGTGTGTTCTTGATGCCGAGTGAGTACGAGAGTGCCCCGCCGATCGGGAGGCCTCCTCGGGCGATCGACAAGATGAGGTCAGGGCGGAACCCGTCGCTGTCGATCATGCGGGCTAATTCGTATGAGGCCTCGCCGAACATGGACCAGGTGAGAACTTCCAACTCGCTCATGACCTGAACCTACACAACCAATCCGCCCCTCCGTGCCAAGAGCGACACCAGTACGGTGACGGTATGTCGATTGATGAACCTGTCAGTGTCGGTAGTCCGCCTCAACTTGGTCCGCTCATGCATACGGGAGGTGAATTGCTGAGTCGAGCCGAGCGACGTCAGTTGGGACGTGACCGTCGGAAGGTGACTCAGCGGTCGTCGCACGCCGGTTGGACAGCGCCGCCGACCCGACGAGACCCCTATGCGATTCTCAATGACCAGAACCGCCGTCGATTCCCTGATCTCATTCCGCTGCGCTGGGGCCGTATGGCGGCTTCACCATTCACGTTTTATCGAGGAGCGGCGGCAGTGATGGCGGCCGATCTCGCTACGACGCCGACAACTGGGCTCGACGTTCAAGTATGTGGTGATGCGCACCTTCAGAATTTTGGACTCTTCGCATCGCCCGAACGCAACTTGTTGTTCGACGTAAACGATTTCGATGAGACGCTCCCCGGTCCATGGGAGTGGGACGTCAAGCGCTTAGCGGCGAGCGTCGAACTTGCGGCTCGCGACAATGGCTTCACCCCAGAACAGGCTGAGGCGGCCACGCTTCAGAGCGTCTCTTCGTACCGGGCGTGGATGGCGGTTCTTGCCGATCAATCACAACTCGAGGTTTGGTACGCAAAGGTGGATGTCGAAAAGATCATCCCAATGTTGCCGACGGAGGAGCAGAAGCGTTCGAACAAGTTCGTCGAACGGGCTCGTCGACATACGACGTTGCAGGCCCTCGACAAATTGACGGTCGTGGTCGACGGCAGCCGTGTCATTCTCGATACTCCACCAATCGTCGAACACCTTCCGGAGCTGACGACTTATCACGCTGTGCACACAGTCCTTGAGCGTTATAGAGAATCTCTGCAAGAAGATAAGCGACTTCTTCTCGGACGTTTTGAAATTGTCGACATCGCTCGCAAGGTTGTCGGCGTGGGAAGCGTGGGCACTCATTGTTGGATCGCTTTGTGCACCGCTGATCGCGAGGACGATGATCCACTGTTCTTACAGATTAAAGAGGCAAATCGGTCGGTTCTGGAACACTGGATCGGAGCGAGTAAGTATTCGACGCATGGCGAACGGGTTGTGGTTGGCCAGCGCCTTATGCAAGCTGCCAGTGACATGTTTTTGGGTTGGACCAAGTTCCGTGAACGTCATTATTACATTCGTCAATTGCGCGACATGAAGGGCTCAGCTGATGTTGCAACGATGACGCCGTCTCTTCTCGCCAGCTACGCCGGCGTCTGCGGTATGACGCTTGCGCGAGCACATGCCCGAACCGGCGATCCGATCGCAATCAGCGCATATCTCGGTGAAGGCGATGTGTTCGATCGAGCGATTGCGTCATTTTCGAAGGACTATGCGGATCAAACAGAGCGCGACCACGCAGAACTCCGTGCTCTTATCGACTCGGGAACTATTGAAGCGATCGAGGGTCGCTGATCGCTACGGGACAGGTCGCGTTTGTAGGTCGGCAAGAACAGCTTCGGCGGCTCGACGTCCAGAGAACAGAGCACCTTGAATTGATGCCGTGTCACGGTGGTCACCGCAGACGTAGCGACCTCGTCCGAGCCGTACAGATTGCCTCGGGTCAAGTGGTGGCAGTTGGAGGGGCTGGCCGTGGGGGATGACATCAATCCTGAGCGTTTCCCAGGACCGGGCGCCCGGGTGCCAGGCCGCAAGTTGAGTGCGCACCTGTGTCTCGAGTTCGGCCGTCCGTGCACTCGGTCCGGGAATAGATGCGACACAAAGCGTTCTGCCTGAAGGGGCATAGCTGGGGGCGACCTCGCTGTGAACAGCGAGGTTTTTCATTGGCCCCGAATGGGCGCCGTCAAGGAGGATTCGACGATTGCGAATGGGCTCTTCGGTTGCGTCGAACCAAATGGCGGCGACGGGTCGGGAGCCAGGATCGGGAAGTCCTAGGAGTTCGGAGGCAGCTGGTCCGTGGGTGGCGACGATAAGTGCATCTCCCGTGAGTCGCTCTCCATTCGCGAGCGTGACTGTTGTTCCACTTACCGAACGAACAGGTGAGTTGCAGCGAATCGCGTCACTGGGAAGCCCGGCTGCGAGTTCGTCCGACAGCGTCCCCATTCCGTTCGCTGGTACGGCGCTGTCTCCGACGGCAAGCATGCGAAGGATGACCTCAAACCTGCGCGACGAAACCTCGAGGTCGGGATCGAGTTGGATGCCAGCGAACAGTGGTTCAAAGAAGCGTTCAATGAAAAGCTTCGAAAAACCGAGTCGCTCGAGCTCCGCACGAGTTGATGAGTCGGGCCGGCGCAAGAGATCCGGGACTGAACCACGACGTACCGATGCAATCAATCGAAGAAGGCGCAACTTGTCAGCGATTGATCCGATCGGCGCGAAGACGGTCGAAGGTAAATCGCGTGGACTTCGGAGGGGATCGCCGACGGTGCGGAAATCGGATCCGGTCCAGATCGTCGCCCCGGGTTGGAAGCGACGAAGTTCAAGACGGTCAAGAGCGAACCAGCGCTCAAGCTCGGGATAGGCGGTGAGCAGAATCTGGAATCCGCGATCGAGAATGAAGCCATCGACGTGATCGGAACGGACTCGACCACCAACTCCATCCGAGGCTTCGAGGATCTGAACGCCAATACCGGCGGCATGCAGTGTGCGTGCACACGCCAATCCGGCAAGTCCGGCCCCGACAATCACGACGTCTTCGTTCACGCGCTGGAGGCTAGTGACTGCAGGTTGAAGACTCCGCCATCGAGGCGACCCTGTTCGTGGGGCCCGCCACCGTACGCTCTCAGAATGCCTTTGCGTCTGGCCACCAATGACTGAGCGAGATGGGTCTGGCCGAAGAGTTTTGGGGCGCTCCACGAGTGAGAGGGCATTGCCAGGTCATGCGCCAAACGGGGAGCGCTCCCGGCCCGTTCTCGGTCGAAGCAGCGGTCGCACACCGACCACTCGGCCATCGTCGAGTCCAGCAAGCGATGGAGGTAGCGGTCGCAGTTTGCTGCCACAGTCGGCACGAAGACATCGACGGCGCCGACCGAAACCCCGAACGATTGTCGCCGTGTTGCTTGTTCTCATCGTTTTGCTACCGCTCAGCGTGTTCTCGTTTGGGTGGTGGCAGTTTTCGAAGATCCCGACTGTCAATGTTTCGGCTGCGCTGTCGCCAAGGGGGTCACGGTCGGGAACTAACTATCTCATCGTCGGAACCGATTCTCGGGCCGGAATCACTGCGAACGATCCCAACGCCGGCGCCTTTCTCACAGGCGAAGTGTCAGGTGCTCGCACCGACACGATCATGGTTTTGCACGTCGATGGGAGCAAGACGCAACTCGCGTCCATACCACGGGACCTCTGGGTGACTGATCCGGCGACGGGTCTGAAGGGGCGTATTAACTCGACATTTGCGTCCGGACCGTCGAACTTAATTTCGGCAGTCAGGTCGATCGGTATTCCTGTTGATGACTATCTCGAGATCAATTTTGTAAGTTTCGGTCGACTCGTCGATTCCATTGGCGGCATTACCGTTGATTTCCCGTTTCCGGCAAAAGATGATCATTCCGGTCTTGCAATTTCGAAGGCAGGTCCAAATCATCTGAACGGGACAGAGGCGTTGGCGTACGTCCGCAGCCGGTACTACGAGGAGTTCGTTGACGGGAAGTGGCGTGTCGACGGAACTGCCGACATCGGACGGACCGAGCGGCAGAGAGCATTTCTTACAGCGTTGATGCACAAAGTGAGCAGCGAGAAAAATCCGTTACACCTTTTCGGTCTCCCCGACGCCCTTGGTTCAGGAATGAAACGAGGATCAACATTTTCTTATTTCGACGCAATCGGTCTGGCCTGGACGATGAACGACGCTTCTCCGGAACCAGTCGCGTTACCTGTAACACCTCGGCGAACTTCGGGCGGCGCCGATGTCCTCGAACTGCAACCAGAAGCAACGGCAGTTCTTCAAGTCCTTGCCGGATAGAGGCCGTTTCCGATGTGTTAATCGGCGATGATGAGCAAGACGTGGTCAGGCTTGGTCGCCGCCGATTCAAAGACTTCGAAAGCATTTTCAACAACGCCGACCAACTCTGGGTGTTTCCGGAACTGTCGAGGATCAAGCTTTCTCATTCGATCAAGCGCTCCGTTGATGTCTTCGATATCGAGCCACCCTTTGTGGCCCCATCCAAATCGAACGAGAAGTCGATCGAGGGCGCTGGAACTTAGATGTCGTTCGGCGAGTGTCAGTAGCTCTCGTCCCCGAGCTAACCGTCTCGACTCCGTTGCGTGCCAACCTAGATGGGGGAGACCACGACGCAGTGCGTCAGGAGCTTGGATCGACCGAGTTGGTGTGAGCCAAGGGGCCATCAAAACTCGGTACCAATCCACCAAGAACGTGTCCTCGCACGCTCGGTACCAATCGTCAGGAGAGGACACGACGAGGGACGCCAGATAGGAATGGACCACCGGGTCGACGCCGTCCCAGATTTGGACGGCCCGATCGCGAAGCGCAACGAGTCCATCGGACCCTTGCAAACGTTGTTCGAAGTCGTGGTGAAAAGCGATGGAGTCGAGCATCCATGACTGGCCCGTGACTGCCATTCGCTGATCTCCTTCGCTCTTTGTCAGGCACCCATTTTCGCGGCGGAGGATCCGCTGAGCGCGGATGCTCAGTTCGGACTGAGCAGTTGCTCTACGAGTGCATCAAGGATGGGGAGGATCGACGGGGTTGGTTCGGCCTCGATCGATTCCATCTCGCAAAACACGTCGGTGCCGTGAGCGCGTCCTTGAAGCGTCATCAGGACCGAACACGAGGGTCCGCCCTCGAAGCGGACAATGACTTCAAGGAGACCAAGCGTGCGATCGACATGCCCAATGCCTCCAAGGGCGGCTGCGGCGTCGAGGAGGCGTTGGTAGGCCTCGTCGGGTGGCGCCTCAATCCAGATGGTGTCGCCATCATGCTCAGAAGTGATGGGGGAATGTCCGGACGGGGGTCGGGGCGAATCGCGGAGTAACGACTCGCTGCTCGGAACTCGTCCTTCGGTGGAGGTTCGAATCGATGCGACGATGACTGCATAGGCCTCGGTGAGACGAGATGGATCCACGACGTTGCTCGTGCTGTCGGCACTGTTGGACGCAACGTCCGGATGGTGGAGCCGCATGAGGTCATGAAAAGCGGTTTGAACATCCTTCTCGGAACTGCCGTCTGCAATCCCGAGAACGGTGCAGGCTTCACCGAGATCCATCGATCAGAGAGCGGCTTCAGGACGCGAAAGGAACGACGAAAGAAGTTGTGTGAAACGAAAAGGATCGACGACCCCGGTGACTTCACGAGCAGAATGCATCGAGAGTTGTGCGACCCCGACGTCAACTGTGGTCATGCCGAGGCGGGCTGCGGTAACCGGGCCAATTGTTGAACCGCATGGCATGTCATTGCGTGAAACGAAGGTTTGCATCGGGATATCAAAGCGTTCAGCCAGTGAGAGGATGTGCGCGGCACCGGGGGCATCAGTGCCGTATCGGGCATCGGCATTCCATTTGAGAACAGGGCCACCATCAAGAAGCACGGGATGATCGGGCTCATGACGCTCTGGCCAATTTGGGTGGGTCGCATGAGCGCCATCGGCGGAGATGCATACCGACGACGCGAGGGACGCGAACCACTCGTCTCGTGTACATCCGGAGGTAAGGGAAATTCGTTCAAGGATGGTCGGGAGTAACTGACTCGCTGCGCCGGTCGATGTTTGACTTCCGACCTCTTCGTGATCGAACAGACAAAGGACAGGAACGGTCGGAGTGTCTGGCGAGGACTCGAGGAGAGCGACCAAGCCGGCGTGACAAGAAAGAAGATTATCGAGACGTGCAGAAGCGAAGAGTGACTGATCGACCCCAAGACGAGAGGGGGGAGTGAGGTCATGAGTCATGAGGTCCCAGGTCAAGAGCGCGTCAGTTTGAATCGCGAGTTGATCGCTCAGCCAGGCCCTAAACGTCGGCACACTCTGAGGTGACGTGCTCCAGACCGGTTGAAGGTGACGTTGTGGGTCCAGTCTGAGGCCATCTGAATTGATCGATCGGTCGAGATGGATGGCCAATTGCGGCACTCGAAGAAGGGGATCATCGAATCGGAAGAGAACCTCGTGGGTGGAACCATCCTGGGAGCGAACGCCAACCCGACCTGAGATGCCCAGATCGCGATCGAGCCACGAATTTAGGAGCGCTCCTCCGTAGATCTCGACACCGAGTTGGGCCATCCCGGCCGATTGGTGGTCGGGGCGAGGTCGGAGGCGGAGGTTGGGCGAATCGGTATGGGCCCCGACGATCCGGAAGCCGGACCTGGGGTCGGCGGGGCCGGCGGTTGACCAGGCAACGAGGGCGCCGCCTCGCTGCAGAATGTATCGACCAGCCTCGGTCGGCCACGCACGCGTTTCGTCTACAAGGGTAAAGCCGGCCGCTCTGAGTCGACTGGAGGTCTCCTCTGCGGCGTGGAAGGGCGATGGCGAGGCCGAGATGTAAGCGGCCAAGTCATCGAGATGGGAGCTGGGGCTGAGGGCATGACGTTCCACAGCGTCAGACCCTACCGGTGGGGTGGAAACCTTGTCCTTGCTACCAATCTGCACTCGGTCGCCCGACCGGAGGGTGGCAGCCTCTTGCTGTGTACAATCTGACCTCCGCTCCGGGGCCAGCGTCGTCCCCATCGTGAGCGTGTCATCCCCCCAGGTTCTGCCTCCCCGAGGCCGATCTGCCGATCCACGCAACGCAGGAAGACGCATGTCATCACTTCACCCGTCTGGGCTCCCCAGCGCACAAGGTCTCTACGATCCCCGGTTCGAACACGACGCTTGCGGCGTCAACTTTGTTGTTCATATGAAGGGCCAACGCAGCCATCAGATTGTCCGTCACGGACTTGGTGCGCTGTGCAATATGGATCATCGCGGGGCCGCTGGCGCCGAGGTGAACACTGGCGACGGCGCCGGCATCCTCATTCAGATCCCCGATTCCTTCTTCCGAGCCGTTCTACCATTCGATCTTCCTGACGAAGGACAGTACGCGACAGGCTTGGCCTTCCTTCCTGCCGACGCGGTTGCCTCCGCTTCTGCTCGTGCCGCGATCGAGACGATTTTCGTTGAAGAAGGTCTCTCGATTCTTGGGTGGCGCGAGGTTCCTGTCGATGACTCGATGATTGGGTCTCAGGCCAAGAGTGTTGAGCCCTCCTTCTTCCAACCATTCGTCGTCGGAGAGGGACTCCACGGTCTTGCGCTTGATCGTCGCGTGTATCTCGCCCGTAAGCGCTCGGAGAACGAACTTGGAACCGTGTCGCAAGGTGGGGTTTATTTCCCATCCTTGTCGAGTCGCACATTTGTTTATAAGGGCATGCTCACCACGACACAGCTCGGTGAGTTCTTTACCGATTTGAGTGATCCGCGAGTTGAATCTGCTCTCGCGCTTGTTCACTCACGGTTCTCGACCAATACCTTCCCGTCGTGGCCATTGGCGCATCCGTTCCGATTCATTGCCCACAACGGTGAAATCAATACCGTGCAGGGCAATCGCAACTGGATGCGAGCGCGCGAGGCGCTACTTAGCTCTGAACTTCTCCCGGGTGACCTCGATCGCATCTTCCCGATTTGTTCGGAAGGTGCATCCGATTCGGCAACATTCGATGAGGTCTTGGAACTCCTTCACATGGGTGGCTACGAACTTCCACACGCCGTGCTGATGATGGTTCCCGAGGCTTGGGAGCATCAGCCTTCGATGCCTCGAGCCAAGCGCGACTTCTACCGGTACCACGCTTCGCTCATGGAACCGTGGGACGGCCCCGCTTCCATCGCATTCACCGATGGCACCGTGATCGGTGCAGTGCTTGATCGCAATGGGCTTCGTCCCTCGCGTTATTGGGTGACGTCTGATGACCTCGTGATCATGGCCTCAGAAGTCGGCGTCATTGATGTCGATCCTGCTCGCGTCGTTCAAAAGGGCCGACTTCGGCCAGGACGCATGTTCCTCGTTGATACCGCTCAAGGTCGAATCATCGATGACGAAGAGATTAAGAATCACCTCGCCGATCAGCACCCGTATGGCGATTGGTTAGCCGCGAATCAACTCGAACTGCAGTCGCTCGCTTCGCAGCCGCATACGCTTATTTCGCATGACGCGGTCGTGAAGCGTCAACAGCTCTTTGGCTACACGAACGAAGAGATGAAGCTCATTCTTGAGCCGATGGCGAAAAATGGCCTCGAACCAATTGGTTCGATGGGTACCGATACGCCGATCGCGATTCTCTCATCGCGTTCGCGTCTCCTGTTCGACTACTTCGCTCAGTTGTTCGCCCAGGTGACGAATCCTCCGCTTGATGCGATTCGTGAGGAACTTGTTACCGCTGTGAGCGGAACGCTTGGTCCTGAGGGAAATCTTCTCAACCCGCAACCGTCATCGTGTCGGCAGATCGTCATTGAACGACCGATCCTCGACAACGATGAATTGCGCACTCTCGTGCACATCGCAGATCACGAAGGTGCATCGGATTTTCGCACAGTTGTCATCCCGTGCTTGTACCCAGTTGCAGCTGGTGGAGAGGGGCTTGCAAAAGCTCTCGAAAATGTTCGTCGCCTCGCTTCTGATGCAATCGAAGCAGGTGCGACCATGCTCGTGCTGTCTGATCGCGGTGCCGACGCAGAGATGGCGCCGATTCCGTCGCTGTTGTTCACCAGCGCCGTGCACCACCATTTGATCCGAGAAAAAACGCGAACTCGAGTCGGACTCATTGTCGAAGCTGGTGATGCCCGCGAGGTACACCACATGTGTTTGCTCATCGGTTACGGCGCTGCCGCAATCAACCCGTATCTGGCTTTCGAGACGATCGAAGATCTCATTGCTGAAGGTCGTACCGAAATGATCGACCCGATCAAGGCGATCGGAAATTACATCAAGTCCTCAAGTAAGGGCGTTCTCAAGGTTATGTCCAAGATGGGCATCTCCACTGTTGCGTCCTACACCGGAGCGCAGATCTTTGAAGCTGTCGGTTTGTCGCATGCTCTTGTCGACGAATATTTCACTGGAACGGTGAGTCGTCTCGGCGGCATCGGACTCGACGAAATTGCCGCCGAGGTTGCAGTTCGTCATCGTCTTGCGAACCCCGAAAACCCGACGCAGCGAGCTCATCGTTCGCTTGAGGTCGGCGGCGAGTACCAATGGCGGCGCGAAGGGGAGTACCACCTCTTTAATCCGGAGACTGTGTACAAGCTCCAACACTCGACGCGTTCTGGTCGCTACGACGTATTCAAGGAGTACACCTCGCGCGTTGACGATCAATCGAAGAACCTCGCCACGTTGCGGGGGCTTTTTGAGCTTCGGGTTGGCGCCCGTCCAGCAGTATCAATTGACGAGGTCGAGCCTGTCTCGGAAATCGTGAAGCGCTTCTCGACCGGAGCAATGTCCTACGGCTCCATTTCTGCTGAGGCACACGAGAACCTTGCGATCGCCATGAATCGTCTTGGCGGCAAGTCCAATACGGGAGAAGGTGGAGAAGACGCAGAGCGTTTCATCCCGCTTCCGAATGGCGATTCGCGCCGTTCCGCTATCAAGCAGGTTGCCTCCGGACGTTTTGGTGTCACGAGCGAATACCTCGTGAATGCTGATGATCTCCAGATCAAGATGGCACAGGGAGCCAAGCCCGGTGAGGGCGGACAGCTTCCGGGTCACAAGGTGTATCCATGGGTTGCGAAGACTCGTCACTCAACTCCTGGTGTCGGGCTCATCTCTCCTCCGCCGCATCACGACATCTATTCGATCGAGGATTTGGCTCAGCTCATTCACGATCTCAAGAACGCGAACAACGAAGCTCGGGTTCACGTGAAGCTCGTCTCCGAGGTCGGCGTTGGCACAGTTGCGGCGGGTGTCTCAAAAGCTCACGCCGATGTTGTCTTGATCTCAGGACACGACGGAGGCACCGGCGCTTCTCCGCTGACATCACTCAAGCATGCTGGAGCTCCTTGGGAGCTTGGCCTCGCCGAGACTCAGCAGACGCTGCTACTGAACAACCTTCGTGATCGCATCGTTGTGCAGGTTGACGGTCAGCTCAAGACCGGTCGAGACGTCGTGATCGCAGCTCTGCTCGGAGCGGAAGAGTTTGGATTCGCGACGGCGCCACTTGTGGTTTCGGGATGCATCATGATGCGCGTCTGTCATCTCGACACCTGCCCTGTCGGCGTCGCGACACAGAACCCAGAGCTTCGTGCGCGGTTCTCAGGCAAACCTGAGTTTGTGGTGAACTTCTTCGAGTTCATAGCTGAGGAAGTCCGCGAGATTCTCGCTGCGCTTGGCTTCCGCACTCTTGACGAGGCCATTGGCCAAGTTGAATTCATTGATGCGAAGAACGCTGTTGAGCATTGGAAGGCTTCGGGTCTTGACCTTTCTCCGATCCTCCACGTGCCGGAGCTCGCCGAGGGCGCGAGCCGTCGATGCATTTCCACGCAGGATCACGGCCTTGATCTCGCACTCGACAATGAGTTGATTCGTCAAGCGGCGCCAGCGCTCGATCGTCGTGAACGAGTTGAGATTGCGTCTCCGATCCGTAACGTCAACCGAACGGTTGGCACGATGCTCGGGGCCGAATTGACTCGTCGTTTCGGGGGCGAAGGGCTTCCTGACGACACGATCACGATCGCCTTTGAAGGATCAGCCGGTCAGAGTTTCGGAGCGTTCCTGCCGAAGGGCATCACCCTGCGGCTCGAGGGCGATGCCAACGATTACACCGGCAAGGGACTCTCGGGTGGCCGCATCGTTGTGCGGCCATCGAAGAGCGCAACCTTCGCAGCAGAAGACAACATCATCGCTGGCAACGTTGTCCTCTACGGCGCAACACACGGTGAAATGTTCCTTCGTGGAATCGTAGGAGAGCGTTTCTGTGTTCGTAACAGCGGCGCTACCGCAGTTGTCGAGGGCGTTGGTGATCATGGCTGCGAATACATGACCGGTGGACGCGTCGTCGTACTAGGTCCGACGGGGCGAAACTTTGGTGCAGGCATGTCCGGAGGAGTTGCATTCGTCTACGACCCCGACAACACCTTCCTACTCCGAGTCAATCCCGAGATGATTGACCTCGATCGACCAGATGGTGACGACCTCGAGTGGTTGCGAGATCGTGTCGAGAAGCATCGCCACGAGACCGGTTCTGCTGTTGCCGAATCGATGCTCGCCAATTGGGCAGAGGACGGTTCCAAGTTCGTCAAAGTCATGCCAAAGGATTTCAAGCGGGTACTCGAAGCAGAGCGCAAAGCACTCGCAGAGGGCACGGATCCGATCGATGCGGTTATGGCCGCAGCGCGAGGGTGAGAGGACAACGTCATGGGTGATTCAACTGGTTTCATGAAGTACGAGCGTCAACTTCCATCACGACGTGAGGTTCCTGTTCGCCTCCGTGATTGGAAAGAGGTCTACGAAGACTTCCCCATCGCGAAAGTGCGTGAGCAGGCGAGTCGGTGCATGGATTGTGGCATCCCGTTCTGCAATAACGGCTGTCCTCTGGGCAATCTGATTCCCGATTGGAACGATCTTGTCTTCCGCGATCGTTGGCGCGACGCCATCGATCGTCTTCACGCAACGAATAACTTCCCCGAGTTCACTGGCCGGCTTTGCCCTGCTCCGTGCGAAGCTGCCTGCGTTGTCGGCATCAACCAAGACCCTGTGACGATCAAACAGGTCGAAGTAGAAATTATCGATCGGGCATGGTCAGAGGGTTGGATTGAACCGCAGCGCTCTGCACTGCGGACCGGCCGCTCTGTCGCGGTTGTTGGCTCCGGGCCGGCAGGACTTGCGACTGCTCAACAGTTGGCCCGAGCGGGACACGACGTTGTTGTCTTCGAGCGCGCAGATCGTCCGGGTGGACTCCTCCGCTATGGAATCCCGGAATTCAAGATGGAAAAACAGCATCTGGATCGCCGGCTTGCGCAGCTCGAGGCCGAAGGCGTGGAGTTCCGTTGCAATGTGAATGTCGGTGTCGACGTCACCGGCGAACAGTTGCGCGAGCAATTCGATGCGGTAGTTCTCGCTGGTGGCGCAACAGCCGCACGGGACCTCAACATTCCGGGTCGCGAACTTGCGGGTATCCACCAAGCGATGGAATTTCTTCCGTTCGCCAACCGGGTGCAGGAAGGCGATCTAGAACGCAGCCCGATTCACGCCGAAGGGAAGCGAGTCGTGATCATCGGCGGTGGCGACACCGGCGCCGACTGTCTCGGAACCTCGCATCGTCAAGGAGCCATTTCTGTTCATCAGTTCGAGATCATGGCTCGACCCTCCGAGTCGCGTCCGGCAGAGAACCCCTGGCCAACCTGGCCGATCGTCTACCGCACCTCGTCTGCACATGAAGAGGGTGGCGAGCGCGTGTACGCAGTGAACACGCTTGAGTTCCTTGGCGACGAAAGTGGAAACCTCAGAGCTCTCCGAGCAGTCGAAGTAGCCGCCGAGGTCGTCGATGGTCGTCCCACATTTGCACCAGTTGAAGGCTCCGAGTTCGAACTTCCTTGTGATCTGGTTTTCCTAGCGATGGGCTTTGTAGGTCCAGAGTCAGGTGGCGTCCTCGAGCAGCTTGGTGTCGAACTTGATGGACGTGGCAACGTGGCTCGGGACGGTTCTTGGGCGACCAACGTTGATGGCGTCTTCGTCGCTGGAGATATGGGCCGTGGTCAGAGCCTCATCGTTTGGGCGATCGCCGAAGGTCGATCTGTCGCAGCTGCGGTCGACACCTTTCTTATGGGTGAGACGATGCTTCCCGCCCCGATTGATCCAGCAGCAGCGCCGCTCCGCTGAGTTCCCCGATGCCCTGCGGTACGCGAAGAGGCCCCCGTCAATGACGGGGGCCTCTTGTGCGAAGTGTGACTAATCAAGCAGCCACAGGATCGCCGTTGAGCTGACGGTAGGCGTAGCCAGTTGCAATCTCTGTGATGCCAATTGCGAGACCGCAGGTAACGAGGTTGATGAGGACAATCACGATTGCGAACACGAGCACGTCGCCGGCGTTCTTGCTCACGAGATTGAACGAGTTCTTGATGGCGTCGACGGGTTCGTCGTTGCGCTTGGAATCAAGTACAAAAAACGCCCAGAAAAGAAGGAACAGGCGCACAACGATATAGCCGATACAACAGGCCAAGATGCCGACGAACGACAGAAGCGCAACAATGATGGCGCCAATGGCGAACGGGGCAAGGCGCTCAGTTGAGAACATCATGCTTGCTTCAGGCGGACGCCCATCAGTAATCGCCAGAGCGGCACGGACCAGGCCCGCTTCAACCATGAAGCCGACAAAGATGCCGACTGCCAAAATGATGCCGGTCACGAGTAATCCAGCGATGAGGCCGCTTGGACGCACAAATTGGATGACCATATTGAAAACAAATTGCACGCCAAAGAAGATGATGACGATGAGAATCATCGTGCTCAAGTTGGCGACGAATTTCTCCCAGCCGTAGGAGAGAGCGGCACCGACATCGAGTCTGCCCGCAGACGGCTGAGGCGCTGCGCCAGGTGCTTGCTCCGGGGGGTACCACTTGCCGTCCGAGGCCTGCCACCAGCCCGGACCTTGGGATGTGTCGCTCATGGACGCTCCTTGTGTTGGGTGAGCACGAACGAAACCGTCCGCACGTGCGGAACTACCAGCCCGCACCAAGAAGGTAGTGCGTGCACTGACGAATTTCGGGATTTCCGCCCGCCGTCAGTCACGAACCGGGAGTAACTCAGTTTGTTCCCTTAGCGGGCACCCCCGAGAGCACCCGGGGAGCGATCGATCCGAAGCGGCATCGTCGGCTGCACGGTGTACCCACTCGAAGCCATCAACGTCAGAACCCAGTCTTCGACCTCGGACCATCCCGCAGCTCTCGGACTCTCAACCTCGGAGTTGTAGGGCTGAGAGAAAATCACTGCGTCTGCCCCTGATGCTCTCAGCGCCGCAACGTTATGAGGTGCATCATCCACATAGGCATTGGCTTCGACTTGAGGCTTATCACCTAGAAAGCACAGGTCTCTGTAGGGGATCGAGTGTTCGTCGAGCCACGCCACGGTATCTGCGACCGCTACCGCGTGACCCCAGTTTGTGTAGAGCCGGTGAGTGATGAGTCGAATCCAAACCCCAGCATCGGAAAGCCTCCAGAGTGTCTCGGCTGCACCGGGTATGACCGGCATCGTGCGAAACATTCGATGTTCAACGACCGCACGTCGATGGAGGAGTTCAAACTCCTGTCGATCCATTCCCCATTCGGTGAAGTCCCAGGTTTGTTGCTGTGGAAGCGACGAGAGCTCGATGCCCCGCTCGATGGCCACGACTCTTCTGAACGCTTCTGCGTGATCTCCACAGACCCCGTCAAGATCAACGCCGAGTACGAACTCGGACACCGTCAGGTACTCGATGAGAGAAAGTCGAGAGCGGCGTCGATGAATCCGAAATCTTTCGGAGTCGCAAAGTGATCGACATTGCGCAGCGTAACGAGTCGCGCATTCGGAAGAGCGTCGATCAGGGGATCGGCGGGGCCAGCGAAGTCCTTGTCACCAAGGACGACGAGTACGGGACAGGTTACCGATTGAAGAAATTCGGGAGTGATCCCTACTCCGTTTGGGCGGCGCATGAACGCAGCGAGCGCAGCAGGATCTTGATCGGGAGCCTCTGCAAGTTGCACGAAATAACGAACTATGGGGTCATCGGCACTTCCTGTGCCGTCGATGGCTGCGGCAATCGACTCTCCAGTTCCGTCTCGTTCAAAAAGGTTGCGTCCGACTCCTGCAACGATCAGCGAGTGGAACCGCTCGGGATGCTGTGCCGCAAGCGTCAGAAGCGTTCGTGCCCCTAGTGAAAAACCAATTGCGTCAACTGGTTCAGTTGGGAAACGGTTGAGGAGGTGCTGTTCGAACGCGGAGTAGGCAGCAGGATCATGTGGCTTTTCTGAAGATCCAGATCCGAGCACGTCAAGAGGAATTGCCGTCCGACCGATATCGCTCAGTAGATCGAGCCAACCGTTGTCACCCCATGTGCGTGACGCCGAAGTGGCAAATCCGGGTACGAGTACAACCGGCGGAGCCATCAGCGCCGACCTCTGCGGCGTCGAAGAGCATCCTCGGCAAGCGGCGTGAACGTGCCCAACGCAGTTGCTGTCCATGTCAGAGTCGCAGCATGCTGCAGAGCTCCTGATGAAAGTTGATCGCGAAGCGAGGGATCGGTGAGTACAGCAGTGATTTGCTCGGTGAACTCTCGAGGAGACCGAGCGAGTAACCCCGAGAGTCCTGGTGAAACCGAATCGCGATGGCCCGCTATGTCTGTCGCCACTGATGGAGTTCCGCAACCCGCAGCCTCGGTGAGCGTCATACCCCAGCCTTCAGCTATGGACGCGCTCGCCACGAGCCACGCACGTCGGTACAGAGAGAGCAACTCCTCGTCAGACACCCGACCGGCCAA
The DNA here is from genome assembly GCA_937927725.1 of uncultured Actinomycetes bacterium. Taxonomy (GTDB): domain Bacteria; phylum Actinomycetota; class Acidimicrobiia; order Acidimicrobiales; family Acidimicrobilacustridaceae; genus Acidimicrobilacustris. Next base: position 2,135 of record CALBSE010000028.1, on the reverse strand, counting down.
TCGAATCCAAGAGTTCGCTCCCAGGGTTGCGATTTGCTCTTCAAGTGCTGGCCGCTCGTAGCCATCGCCAACGATGACGAGTTCTGCGTTTGGCACTGCAGTGCGGACATCGGCCATTGCGGCGATCAGGTCTTCAAAGCGTTTCGAGGGCATGAGGCGACCGACGGCAACAACAAGAGGAGCCGACGATTTTGCGCCACTTGGGTGGAACTTTTCATCGATACCTGGTGGAACAACTCGGACCTTTGCAGCGGAGAGTCCGAGGTAGTCGACTATCTCTGTTCGGCTCGACTCCGAGAGCGTGACAATCGGGGTGCGTCGATACAACGGCGGTGCAATTCGGTGCTCGAAGAACTTTCCCGCTTTCGCGAGCCCGGGCTCAAGGACCATTTCCCACATGTCGCGATGGACATGATGGATCCAGGTGCTGCGGGGACCGCGTGCCCAAACAGGGGTGAGGAATGGAACGCCATTCCAGATTTCGACAATGCCATCACGTGGACCGAGACCCCCCAGCAATTCGCTGACGACAGTTGTAGGAAAAACCATAAATCGGCCGTGTTTGCGCACGATCCGGTAGCCGTCTCGGCTGCCCTCGTAGGGATGTCCCTGTGCATACGACGTGCGCATTGAGACGTCGAGGCCAGCTTCGGCCCACAGCGAAAGGACCCGAGCAGCATGGAGCTCTGAGCCTCCAGCTTCGATGTCGACAAGGTCACGCCAAGCAAGGACGTGAACTCTTTCGATACCGGCCTCGGAGGCGAGTGCGGTGATGTCGCCGATCGAGGCCGTGGAAGTCATGGAGAGTTACGAAGGGGGTTGGTGAACTGGATGTCCGGCGTCGTAGGCGTCGCGTTCAATGACGGGTGCGTCTCGTCCGGTGCCAGAACCACCCGACGGTGCCTTCTCTTCGTGGTATTCCTCTTCGACGTTGACTTCCCAAACGTCGTAGGTCGAGCCGTTCACGATGTTTTCGACGGTGAGCATCGCCGTGTACATCGAATGATCTTGATTGTTGTAACGGTGCATGCCGTTGCGTCCAACCGGATGAACATTTGGCGTGCAGTCATCAAGCCATTCGCGGAGACGCTGAACGTTTGCCTTGTAGCGCTCGTCATAGAAGGGGTAGGCCTTCGGAACGCGGACGACATAGCCAGATTCGACGCGACCGGGCTCGATCAGGCCGATTGCTTCAAGTTCCCTGGTTGCAAGCGCGACGAGTTCGTCATCGGGTGAATTCCAAAGCTTGTCTCCTTCGAAAACGAAGTACTCGAGACCGAGACACGTCCGACCTTCTTTGACCATGTACGGCGACCATGAACTGAAGTTCTGAATACGTCCGACGATGACGGCGGGCGAGTGGATGTAAATCCAGTTATCGGGGAAGCCAGCGCTTTCGGGAACGACGAGGGCAACCGTAAGGAAGTCGCGATAGCGCAGGTCGTTGGCTGCAGCCAGAACGTCAGCCGGCGGAGGCGGATCCATTGCCTTCAACAGTGAGGACATTGGCATCGAAGAAATGACCTCGTCGCAGGCAAAGGTTGTTTCGCCAGCGGGTCCCTTCGTGGTCACAGAAGTGGCGCGACCTTCGTGATGTTCGATGCGGGTGACCTTCTGTTCCATGTGGACCGTTGACCCCGCGGCGACAACCTTGTCGCGGGCGGTTTCCCACATCATCCCGGGGCCATATTTGGGGTATTGAAACTCCTCAATTAACGATGTGATGTCGGTCGACTTGCCCTTGTGGACAAAGGGAACCCACTCGGGGATGGCGTCGAGAATGGCATTGATGCCCGCGTTCCAAAGCGACATGTTCTTGATTCGCTGAGCGGCCCAGTCGGCTTGGAGCTTGCTGGCCGGGACCCCCCATACTTTTTCGTTGTAGGTCTTAAAAAAGTGGTCGAACAGGCGCTTGCCGAAACGGTTGGTAATCCAGTCTTGAAGGCTTTCCTCGGGCTTATGCCGGCCAAACAACTTTGCGATGCTCACCTTCGCCCTGGCCCAGAAATACGACACAACACAACGCACCGCTTCAACAATGCCGAGGTTCTTGAGGGCATTGGATGCTTTGAGCGGGTAATCGAAATATTTTCCGTCGTAGAAGATGCGGCTCATTCGTGGACGCATGAGGAAGT
>CALBSE010000027.1 GCA_937927725.1 uncultured Actinomycetes bacterium | reverse complement strand
TCGAAATATTTTCCGTCGTAGAAGATGCGGCTCATTCGTGGACGCATGAGGAAGTCTTCGTCGGGCAGGATTTCGTGCCAGAGATCCTCGACCGGTTGCACCTTCGTGAAAAAACGATGGCCACCGAGGTCGAATCGCCAGCCATCAACTTCAACCGTGCGCGAAATGCCACCGACGGCGTCGGTGGCTTCAAGAATTGTGCTCGTGCGGCCGGCCTTGGACAGCTCGAATGCTGCTGTGAGGCCGGCGGGACCGGCACCGATGATGACCACCGATGGGTTGGATCCGGTGCTCGTTTCGGGGGGAGTCGTCATCAGGTCACTTTCGCAATGAGGAACCTCGGCAGTGTACCGAAGAGTCCCTCGAGAGTTGATGACCCGGGTGACCGCCGAGATCGAGGAGCGGCAGTACTCTGCGAAGCCATGCACGTCATCGAACCGGGCCAGTCAGACGTCCCGTCAGAAGAGGGGGCTCGGCCAGAAATAGTCGGTCTTGCTCTCGTCGCCCTTGTAATCGGCATCGCCACTAGGTTTGTGACCCGGTCCTCCCTGTGGCTCGACGAGGCCCTATCAGCAGACCTCGCGAGGTTGCCGCTTGGGCAGCTTTCAGAAGCGCTGAAGCACGATGGCCATCCACCTCTGTATTACGTCCTGCTCCACGGATGGATCTCGCTTTTCGGATCCGGTGATGTAGCCGTTCGAAGTCTCAGCGGGCTTTTCGGGCTCGCGACGCTTCCATTGGTCTGGATCCTCGGCCGCCGAAAGGGTGGTTCGACTCTGGCATGGGTTGCGGTTGCAGTTGTCGCTGTCTCACCCTTTGCGGTCCGCTACTCCAACGAAACCCGCATGTATTCGCTGGTCATGTTCTTGGTGGTCATCGGGTGGCTTCTTGTCGACGACATTGTCGATCGCGACAAGGCAACGATCGCGCGATTCATTGGCGTGGCAGTGGTCGGCACTGCACTGCTCTACACGCACTACTGGAGCCTCTGGCTCCTCGGGGCCCTAGGCATCACCGCTCTTTGGAAGATTTGGCGATCGCCTGATCGTACGGCCCGTCGTCCATGGATTGGCCTTGTCATTGCTCTTGTCTTGGCTGGTGTTGCCTTCGTCCCGTGGCTGCCGGTAATGCTGTATCAGTCGGCTCACACAGGCACGCCTTGGGCCAAGGCCTCCCGTCCCACCTCGGCTCTTTCAGTCGTGCTGGCGGACAACGGTGGTGGCGGTTACGGCGAACAAGCATTAGTTGGAGCGTTGTTTGCCATAGCCCTAGTTCTGGGTCTTTTCGGATTCGCCGTCGATCGACGTACAACCGCACTCGACCTTCGGACCCGTCCCGCGCTTCGCGGAGCAGCGTGGATCGCAGCGCTCACCTTTGCGATCGGTTGCGTTATTTCATACGCCTCGTCGAGCGCTTTCGCTAGTCGTTATTCGGCCGTGATCTTTCCGTTCCTCGCTCTCCTCGCTGCAGCTGGCTGCATTTGCTTCGCTTCGCGCTGGGTTCGGTTCGGTGTAGTGGTTGTTTTTTGTGGCTTTCTCTCGATAGGCGCATTCTGGAATGTCGTCTATCAACGGACACAACTGAAGACGGCGGCGGACATCGTTGCGGCGAGTTCGAAGCCGGGCGACATCGTTATCTTCTGTCCCGACCAACTCGGTCCGGCAGGCGTGCGTGTGATGCCCGCTGATCTGACATTGATCGCTTATCCGACCTATGGAGACGGAAAATTTGTTGATTGGGTTGACTACGCATCTCGCAACGAAGCATCTGACCCTGTCGCTTTCGCTTCTCGAGTGCTTGCTGCTGGCGGTGCATCCCACTCGATTTATCTGGTCTGGAACGATTCCTACAAAACACTTGAGGGAAAATGCGCTGGACTTGTCGATGCGCTCGCAGCGGCTCGTACCCCTCAGACGCTTCTCGCAGATGATGGTTCCAAATACTTTGAACATGCGTCGCTGATTCGATTCGCTGCACCTTCATGACATCAACGATGGCGTTTCGTTCAAAGGCTGTTGTTACTGATCTGCGAGAGGTCATCATTCCGTGGCTCACAACGCGGGTTTTGATCGCTGCCGGATTCATCACGGCCTACGCAGCATCTGAACACCTTGTTCCAAAAGATCGCCCAAACGTGCTCACCGAGGGACTCATTGCTTGGGACGGCACCTGGTACCGCGATATCGCTGCCCATGGTTACAACTTCGTCGCTCCTGACGGCCTGCGGTTCTTTCCACTTTTCCCGCTTCTCGGACGCGCGTTTTCGGTCGTAACGCTTGGTCGAACTGACGTAGCCCTCATTCTGATCGCCAATGTGGCTTCGCTTCTGCTGGCGATAGCGATCCGCCGACTCGTGATTTTCGAACGAGGCTCGACAGAGCTTGCAAACCGTGCGGTTTGGGTCGTTTGCCTGTTCCCGGGTGCATTCGTTCTTGCGTGGGGATACGCAGAATCGTTATGGCTCCTCGCTGCGGTCTTCGGCTTTTGGGCGATACGAACCCGACGATGGGGATGGGCAGTCGTCGCAGGTCTCGTCGTTGGGTTCTCGCGACCTCTCGGAATCGCGTTTGCTGCTCCGGCCCTCATCGAGCTGGCCCGGGTCTGGCGCCAGGCGAAAAACGCTGAGCGTGCTGTGGGGGTCGCTGCTGTCCTTGCGCCGTTTGCTGCGACTGGCGGGTACCTCTTGTGGGTCAACAATGTGTTTGGGGACGGCTGGCTGCCCTTCACTGTCCAGAACAGTTTGCGTGGAACCTCGGCGAATCCCGTGACTCGGATGTGGGAAGGCTTTTCGCAGATGTTTGGCACGCAACGACTCGCAGACGGTCTTCATATTCCTTTCGCCATCGCGTTTCTCGTGTTGCTTGTGCTGACATTCCGTTGGTGGCCCGTTTCGTACGGCATCTTTGCGGCAATCGTTCTGATGGCTGCTTTGGGAGCAGAGAATCTGAACTCGCTTGAGCGTTACGGGATAAATGCGTTTCCGATCGCGCTCACCCTCGCGATTCTCACTCGCAACGCAAAGGTTGATCGCGTCATAACGACAGTGCTTGCTGGCGGTGTCGTTGCGCTTAGTGCGCTTGCGTGGATGGGCGCGTACGTGCCGTAGTTCGCACAGTGCCCGGTCGTTTCTTGCGCGAGGATGAACGGATGGGTACAGATCTTTTCGATACCGCGCCACTTGATTTCACTTGTCCACGATGTTCATTGCCTGCCAGCGCTCGCTTCTACGGGCCGTGTGACGACTGCCGAGAAACGATGCGCGCCACATTGGGCACTGCTGCTCGCCACGTCGAGACAGAGGCCTACGAGCCCAAGATGAATGTGGTTCCGAACGCGGTTGCCACGAAGGACTAGCGCGTAACGGCAACGGGCTTAGCCCTCGATCGGAACTTCTTCAACCGTTACCGAGGTCATGACATCTCCGACGGAAATGGTCTTCACAACATCGAGTCCAGCGATGGTGGTACCGAAAAGGTTGTACTGCTTCGGGAGACCAAGTTGGTCGCCGAGGCAAATAAAGAACTGCGATCCGTTGGTGTCTGGTCCTGAATTCGCCATGGCGACTGCACCGTCGCGGTAATTGCCTTGCACGGGCTCGTCGGCGAATTTGTAGCCCGGTCCGCCGGTTCCATTGCCGGTGGGGCAGCCGCCCTGAATCACAAAGCCTGGAACAACGCGATGGAACTTCAGCCCGTCGTAGAAGCCGCTGCGAGCCAAGGTGACGAAATTGTTCACCGTGTTCGGGGCGATGCGGGGATCAAGATCCATCACGATGTCGCCTTTCGGCGTCGCAATGGTGACTCGGTAAATGGTTGATGTGTCGATGGTGAATTCCGGAGCAGATGCCATGGGCTCATCGTGGCACAACTCGGGGCCCTCCTAGGCTGAGGCCATGGCCACGTCCCATCGCTCTGCCTCGGAAGAACTTGCCGCACGTGACGCTGTCTTGGCAGCTCTCGTCGCTCGCCACGGCCCGATGCGAGTCTCCGCTGCCCCTCCAGCGAGCCGTCGCTTTGAGTCACTGGCGAATGCCATCGCCTCACAGCAACTGAACGGTCGAGCCGCTGAGACGATCTGGGGCCGAGTCCGAGGCCACGTAAATGGCCCTTTCACTGCCGAGGCCGTCCTTCGGGTTCCCGAAACCGCATGGCGTGAGGCCGGGCTTTCGGGAGCCAAGACGGCCTCCTTGGTGGACTTGGCCGAACATGTCGCTGACGGAAGAGTCCAGCTCGATCGCATCGGTCGGTTGAGAGACGAGGAGGTGCTCGCTCACCTGACGTCCGTGCGGGGAATCGGTCCATGGACGGCACAGATGTTTCTGATGTTCACGCTGAGGCGTCTCGATATCTGGCCAACCGGCGATTACGGGGTGCGCAATGGCTACGGGAAAGCATTTAACCGCGGAGTGATGCCGACCGCGAAAGAACTCGAACCGCTTGGTGATCGGTTTCGGCCCTATCGAAGCGTCGCTGCTTGGTATTGCTGGGCTGCCGCCGACGACCCTGAGTTCAACGTCTAGGTCGTTCGGTTACAGAGAGACAGCAGTTCCCTCGAGAGGGAAATGGCAGGCCACGTAGTGGTCCTCTCCGACTGCAGTCATCACGGGCTCAACCTGCGCACAAAGATCTTGCGCGTTTGGGCATCGAGTGCGGAATCGACAACCGCTGGGCGGCGAAACGGGAGAGGGGATTTCACCGGAAAGCCCAGCGAAGTCGCCCTTCGGAGCGTCGGGATCGGGTGGCGGAATCGAATCGAGCAGCGTCTTGGTGTACGGGTGCGCAGGAGTCGAATACAAAAGGTCGGGATTGCCGACTTCACACAATTTCCCGAGATACATAACTGCGACACGGTCGCTCACATTCTTGACGACGGCGAGGTCGTGAGCGATGAAGAGCATCGTGAGTCCGTAGCGCTCTTTCATGTCCTGGAGGAGGTTGAGAATCTGAGCCTGGACGGAGACATCGAGAGCGGAAACGGGCTCGTCACAAATAAGCAATTTCGGCTCGAGCATGAGCGAACGAGCAATGCAGATGCGTTGGCATTGTCCGCCGGAGAATTCGGACGGACGGCGTGTGCGTGCTCCCTCGGGATCGATACCGACAGATTCCAACGTTTTCTCAACGAGAGCGGCCTGTTCGGCAGTCGTCCCGCGTTTCCAGATTCGAAGTGGCTCCGCAACGATGTCGGTGACCTTTCGTCGCGGGTTTAGCGACGAAATTGGATCTTGGAAAATCATCTGCATCTGGGGGCGAACTTCCCGAAGATCAGTTCCCGACAGCGTGGTGAGGTCCTGTTGCTCGAGGAGCACCGAACCGGATGTGGGGGAGGGCATCTGCATGAGGGCCCGACCGGTTGTTGACTTTCCTGAGCCGGATTCGCCTACAAGTCCCAAGGTTTCGCCGGGGAGTATGTCGAGGCTGACATCGCTCACCGCGTGAACTTTGAGACCCGTTGATCCGATCGGGAATTCAACGACGATGTTCTCGGCGCGTAGGAGAGATGCCGATGCATCACGGAGATGAGCGGTTCCTGAACCAGCCATTAGAGGCCTCCTGCTGAACTCATCGAACCAGGTGCAGGGATGCCAACAGGAACACCGGCCGCAGTGTTGCGTTCAAGGGCCTCGCGATTCGCGTCAGAACCGACGGGATACCAGCAACGCCATTCATGGCCGTTCTCGGATTCGAGCGGTGGCTCCTCGTTCAGACACTTTTCCTGCACATAGCGACATCTGGGGGCGAAGTTGCAACCCTTGGGGGGCGATAGGAGATTCGGTGGTCGTCCGGGAATCGCCTCGAGGCGGGTATGGCTTGGGCTCTCGATACGCGGAATGGAACGAAGCAGAGCTTCGGTATACGGCATCTTCATGTTGCGGAAAAGTTCGGATGTGGCCGCTTTTTCGACAACCTTTCCGCCGTACATCACCATGATCTCGTCAGTGCGGCTGGCGACGACCCCAAGATCGTGGCTTACGAGAATCATCGCCATATGACGGTCTCGTTGGAGATCGTCAAGAAGGTCGAGGATCTGTGCCTGCACCGTGACATCAAGTGCAGTTGTTGGCTCGTCGGCGAAAAGAATCTTCGGACCGCACGCCAGTGCAATAGCGATCGTGACGCGTTGGCGCATGCCACCTGAAAGCTGATGGGGGTATTCGTTGAGTCGTCGCTCGGGCTCGGGGATGCCAACCTGACGGAGAAGAGCAGTCGCTGTTGCTTTCGCCTCCTCTTTGTCAACACCGAGATGATGTCGAAGTGATTCAGTGATCTGCTTACCGATCTTCATGACCGGATTCAGCGACGTCATTGGGTCCTGAAAGATCATCGCCATTTCGGCGCCCCAGACATGACTCATCTGTTTTTCGTTGTAACCGATGACGTCTGTGCCTTCGTACATCACATGCCCTTCCCGAATCACATTTCGATTCGGGAGAAGTCCCATGACTGAACGGGAGAGAACAGTCTTCCCCGAGCCTGATTCACCAACGACGCCAAGTGTCTGGCCGCGTTGAAGGACGAACGAAACGTCATCGACCGCGCGCACGACGCCGCGCTCGGTACGAAATGACGTAGAGAGATTTCGAACCTCAAGTAATGGAGAATTCTGGGAGTGCGGAGAGGTGTCGGTCATGATCACGCCTCCTTCACATCGGTGAATTCACGAATGCGATCCCCAGAGAAATTCAGCGCAAGAACGGTGAGAAAGAGAACCGCACTCGGAATGAGAGCAATCCAGGGTGCGCCGTTTTCAAGTGCTGGTTTACCGCTCACAATCATGTTGCCCCATGTCGCTGTCGACGCAGCGTCGATGGAAAGACCGAGGAAGGAAAGTCCCCCTTCAGCAACAATCGCGACTGCAATTGCGATGATCGAGAATGACAACAGTGGCGGAATGATGTTGGGAAGAATTTCACGTCGAAGAATACGAATGTGACTCGCGCCGAGTGAGCGAGCTGCAGTGACGAACTCGCGTTGACCGTAAATCAGCGCATTCGCCCGCACGAGTCGAGCGGTCGGGGCGATCGCAACTATTCCCAGTGCAATCGAAACGGTGACGACTGTTTTCGAATCTGTGAAGTTCACAATGGCAAGCGCGAGGAGGAGTGCGGGAAACGAAAGGAGGACATCCATCATCACCATGAGCACGGTTTCTGTCTTGCCCCGCAAGTAGCCAGCGGCGATTCCGACGCTCGTTCCGATGACGCCACCAAAGATGATTGAAAGGAAGCCAACCGCAAGCGACGCTCTCGCACCCCAAATAACACGACTGAAAATGTCCCGGCCAAGAGCGTCCGTGCCAAACCAGAACTGAGCGCTTGGTGCGAGACGAGGCCGCCCAACAACCTTTGCTGGATTCTTAATCGGTAGCCAAGGAGCCGTGATCGCCAGCACCACAACTAAAAGAAAGAAGCCCGCTGCAATCCAGAAGAACAGACCAAGGCGCTTCTTCGGACGGGCACCTTCGACCTGATCGGGATCCAGCGTATGAATTTCCTCGGTGTTATACGCATCGCCATCGGCAATGCGCGTGACCTCAGTGGCGAGATCGCCACTGGCGGAAAAGACAGAGTTCGGGGCGGGACGGCCGGCGGCGTCAGGCGAGGGCGCGGGCATGACGAATCCTGGGGTCGAGGGCGGCGTAGAGGAGGTCAACAAGGAAATTCACAAAGACGTACGCACACGCAATAACGACGACGGCGCCCTGCACGGGGACGTAGTCCTGTCCTTGAATTGCTGCGTAGGTGTAGCCACCAAGACCGTTCAGTCCGAAGATGACCTCGAGGATGATGGTGCCACCGACGAGGCGACCGAAGTTGAGTCCGATCACGGTGATGAGGGAGAACGTTGACGGTTTAAACGCATGGCCATAAAGAACTCGGCGGGGGGTCATTCCCTTTGCTCGCGCCATCGCAATGAAGTCCTCTTGCATCGTTGCAATGAGGTCAGTGCGGAGAAGACGCATATAGACGGCCATTTCAGCAACTGCGAGACATACGGCGGGGATGGTGAGCGACGCAAGGCTCGCGATTGGATCCTTGCTGAAGGCGGTGTAACCGGTTGCATTGCCGATTTTGAGTGTGACGGGAAAGATCCAAATGAGGAGCATCGCCATCACAAAGTTTGGCACCGCTAACAGCATGAACAGCGTGGCGCTTGAGGTGCGGTCGAGGATGCCACCCGCTCTCTTCGCAGCAGCAAATGCCAGAGGCACTGCGACAAGTAGCGCAAGGAATTGTGAATAGAGGAGAAGTTCAATCGTCACGGGCATTCGTTCTGCAAGTGCCTCGGAAACTGGTTGGGCATTTCGAGCCGATGTTCCGAGATCGCCAGTGACGGCATTGCCCAGCCACCGTACGTAACGCACGGGCATTGGATCATTGAGGTGAAACTCTGCGCGCTTTTGATCGACGCACTCTTGGCCACCGGCACCCGCACACAAACGCGTGGCGGTATCGCCAGGAAGTAGTTCGAGCAGCAAGAACGACAGGAATGTGACGCACAGCAGGACAACGACCAACTGCACGATCTTCCTGCGGACGAATCTCATCGTGGCGCCTCAGTGTGGGGTGGGACGGTCAGTTGCGGCATGGGAAACGGATCTCGGATTTCGACTCGCGAGGGATCGACCGCCCCCGTGTGACCTTCGCCACAGATCGGAAACTAGGCAGAACCTACCGACCTGTCAACCATTCAGACACTAGGCGAGCGATTTGCGGTTGGTGAACTTAGTCAAGTTGCGTGGATCAGTGATCGGATGGAGACGCTGGGGATTGACCGTCCCATTGATCTCGAGACTCAAGAACTGAACGCAGCACTGCAGGACGATCGGTCATGATCCCGTCGACTCCCAGGTCGAGGAGTCGATGCATTTCGTCGGCATCGTCGATTGTCCAAACGTGCACCTGCAGGCCAGCGCGATGAGCTCGACGGAGAAAGCGACGATCGACGAGTGGGACCTTCCCAGCATGGGTCGGAACCTGCAGACAATCGCCGTCAGGTACGTTTCGGCCGATCCCGAAACTCGCCGCTCGAAGGCGAGCGACTCCCTTCGGCCCCATCGAGGTGCAGATTTCATCACCGAATCGGGATCGAAAGTGTTCGAGACGTCGGTCGGAGAACGATCCGAGGCAGACACGATCAAGGGTCTTCATCCGTTGCAGCAGGTCGGCCAACGGTTCGACAACTTCATCGTGTTTCGGGTCGATATTGATTCGTAGGTGCGGCCAGGTTCTGAAGAGGTCCTCAAGTAATGAAATGGGGGCGATGCCGTCGATGCGGGCCTGTGAGACCTCAGACCACGGCAACTCGGAAATGAGGCCGACCTTGTCGGTCACTCGGTCCAGATGGTCGTCATGAAAAGCGATGACGACTCCGTCAGATGTGACATGGGCGTCGGTCTCGACGTACTGGAATCCCAATTCGACGGCATTCTCGAACGCCTCGAGCGAATTCTCGGGCCAGTCTCCGGCTCCTCCACGATGTGCGAAGGCGATCGGTCCATCGTGTTCTAGAAAAGGATGAGGCGCGTTCCGCACGACCGCACCGTAGACCGCTTTGGTAGGGGACAGATGCGAAAACGCACAACGCCGATACCCTCAGGCTCGTGGGATCGACTGACCGCTTCGCGATTCTTATGGCTAGCGACGAGCGATTAATCGCTGTTGACGAGGCCGCCTTTGTTCTTGCTTCACATTTCCACGAGGACGTCATTGTCGATGAACGACTCGCGGAGCTCGATCGCCTCGCCTCAGGTTGCGGTCCATCGCTTGAGGCCGTTCTAGATCACGTATTCACTGATCTCGGCTTCCTCGGCAACACCTGCGGTTACTACGACCAAAACAATTCCTTCCTCGACGCGGTGATTGATCGTCGTCTCGGTATACCCATCACCTTGTCGATCGTGTTGATGTCAGTTGGTCGTCGCGTCGGACGGGAAATGGCCGGGATCGGGATGCCGGGGCATTTTCTGACCCTCGATCGTGAGTCTGGCATCTATGTCGACGCGTTCGATGGTGGCCAGAAACTTGATGCGTTCGGCTGCGAGCAGTTGTTCACTCAGCTGCACGGTCCCGGTGTGCCCTGGCATCCCTCAATGCTTTCTCCAATAGGACCGCGCGGAATCATCCGACGGATGCTCAACAACCTCGCTCAAGTTGCGACGAACGAGAACGATCATCGTTCACGGATCATTGCCACTCGGCTCCGCAGCCTTCTTCCCGATGCATCCATTTGGGAACGCGCGGAATTGGCTCGGGCCTATGAGGCTTCGGGGGATTTCGATCGCGCCTCATGCGTCCTTGAAGCCGTCGCGGCCGAGGCGCCCCCTGACGAGGCAAAAGGCTTCCAGTTCGCAGCCGCCCAGTTGCGAGCGCTTCTGAACTAGGAGCGGGAGCGCGGTCTCGAGCAAAAGTGTTCCGCTGGTAATGAGCATCACCGGTAGCGTGGAGCCATGACTCGTCGCACGAAGATCATTGCGTCCATTGGCCCAGCCTCTGATGATCCGCGTGTGCTGAAGGGTCTCATTCAGTCGGGCATGGATATCGCTCGTATCAACCTTTCCCACGAGTCCCTCGAGCTAGCGCTTGAGCGTTATCACCGCATTCGTGCTGTGGCCGCCGAGGTTGGCCGGCCTGTCGGAATCTTGGCGGACCTTCCGGGACCCAAGGTCCGACTCGGAAAACTTCCAGGTGATGGCGTACTACTCGTTGACGGCCAGGAGTTCTTGATAACTCCCGGCACCGACCCGAGCACGGCAGAGGTCTTCCAGGTTGATTACGAGGATCTACTGACAGATATCCACGAAGGAGACCAATTGGTCTTCGGTGATGGCGCAGTGCAGGTGCAGTCACTCGGCCGTCAAGGTGACCACCTTCGGGTGCGAGTGAATCATGGTGGGCACCTCACGGGTCGACCCGGAATTCACATCCCATCGGACCGGTTGCGCATAGCGACACCAACTCCTGAGGATCTCAGATTTCTCGACGCATTCGTCGAGGTAGGTATCGACATGATCGCACTCTCGTTTGTGCGTTCCGCCCATGATGTTCGTCGTGTGGGAACTGAACCTGCGCCTCGCGGTCCGATGGTTGTCGCAAAGATCGAAACGCGCGCCGCGGTGCAGAACTTGGCTTCAATTGTCGAGGTTGCCGACGCTGTCATGGTGGCGCGTGGTGATCTCGGATCTGAATTCCCGATTGAGGAATTGCCACATCTGCAGAAAGAAATTATTCGCCGCTGTATCGCTGCTGGTCGACCTGTTATCACTGCCACTCAGATGCTTGAGTCGATGATTCACTCGCCAAGCCCGACGCGTGCCGAAGCATCTGACGTTGCGAACGCCGTCTTCGACGGTTCATCGACGGTCATGCTTTCGGGTGAGACGGCAATTGGCGATGACCCCGAACATGTCGTCGATGTCATGTCGCGGATTGCAGCACGAGCCGACGAAAAGTTCGATTACGCAGGCTGGCCGGCTCTACTTGCATCGTTGCAACTTGCCACGGGGGACAGTGCTGAATCACGCGTTACCAATGCTGTGACATCGGCAGCGCAACGAGCCGCAAGTGAGATCGGTGCGGCAGCGATTCTGTGTATTTCGCAGAGCGGTTTTACTGTTCGATCAGTCGCCCGATTCCGGCCAAAGGCGAAGATTCTCGGGTTCTCTTCTGATCCGCGAACAGTCGCTCAGCTCACGATGAGTTGGGGCACGACTCCGTACCTACTTGATGCGACAGGGAACGCTGACGAACTCACTGATGAAGCAATTTCGCTTGCGAAGAAGATGGGCGAGATTCATACCGGCGATCTCGTCGTCGTTGTCGGAGGTTCGAGGTTCTCGAAGGGGCGTGTGACCGACACCGTTCGCGTCATCGAAGTTCCGTAGAACCATGAAGCGGGAGGTCATTGACGGCCTTCACATCGGGCGACTTGAACGAGCAGCCACACACACATTTCTCTTCGTTCATGGGGTGATGGATCGGGGCGCAACGTTTCTCAACGTCACGCGTCGAATGACGAAAGAATCGTGGTTGGTCTACGACCGACGAGGTTACGGGCGATCTACGGCGGTTGGCGTGCCTGTGTTCTCCGATCACGTTGCTGACCTCAAGGCATTGATTGACGTTGTTTCACGAAGCGGTCCGGTAGTTCTTGTGGGGCACAGCCTGGGCGGAACAATTGCGTTGTCGGCCGCATCACATTCGCCAGAGTCGGTCGCTGCAGTTGTCGTGCACGAGGCGCCCCTCCCATGGCTCGATTGGTGGCCGATTCGGGGTGAGGACGGTCGTCGCCTCGAAGATGAATCTCCGGAAGAGGCGGTGCGGCGAGTGATGGAGCGCACCGCAGGAAAGGCTGTGTGGGACGCCCTTCCCGAAGTGGTTCGCGCTCAGCGCCTCTCTGAGGGGCCCACGATGGTGTCCGAACTCGTCAGCGTGAGGAACGGTTGCCCTTTCGATACTGGGCATTTACGGATGCCAGTGGTGGTGTCGAGAGGATCCCTTTCGGGGGGCCATCGCCAGATGGCCCAGCAGTGGCTCGTCGATTGCCTTCCTCAGTCATCGGCGGTGATCGTCGATGGCGCCTCTCACAATGTGCAGGCCTCTCATCCTGAGGAGTTCTTGTCCTTGCTAAGAGATGTTCTCGCAAGTGTGATCACTGCGAAACCGTCGTAGCGTGTCACCGTGAATGATTCGCGACCCGTCAACCTTTCAACTTCTGGACCCCCTGAGACGGTGCTCCCTGAAGAACCCGCCGCTTTGCGTCATGCGCTTGAACAAGCGAGGCGATCAGAGTCGAATCGCCTCGATGCGATCGGCGCAGTCGTGAGTAGCGCTCCGAGATCAAGCGCAGCGTGGGCCGCAATGGGGGAGAACGCCTCTTCGACAATCGAGGCCTATGCCTATTTCCGTGTGGGCTATCACCGCGGACTCGACTCCCTTCGAGCGAACGGCTGGCGTGGGTCTGGTTATGTTCGCTGGACACACCCTTCAAATCGAGGGTTCCTTTCGAGTCTGAATGGTCTCGCGAAAGCTGCCGCCGCAATTGGTGAACTCGACGAAGCTGAACGCTGCGAGCTATTCCTGCGTCAATGTGATCCCGCTTGGCCACCAGCTGATCTTTAGAGTCTGCCGATGGCCGCGCTGAATTTCACTGGAGTTGTACTTACCGGTGGTTTGTCTCGACGGATGGGACAGGACAAGTCGCTCCTTGAAGTAAATGGGAACGTTCTGACGTCGATCGTCGCTGGAGCACTCCGAGCGGCAGGTGCCTCGGAGGTTCTTACCGTCGGTGGCGATGTTGAGGCATTGGGGCTGCTTACTGACATCGACCGAGCGATCCCGGACGATTTTCCGGGCGAAGGTCCGTTGGGCGGAGTCCTCACTGCTCTTCGTCTGGCCCGCCACGATGTCGTCGTTGTTCTCGCTTGCGACACGCCACTGGTCGAGGCGGAAACACCACTCTCTCTCGTGTCTGGACTCTCGGAAGCAAACGACTCTGCTGTGGCCTATGCATGCGTGGGTGGGAGGGTGCAGCCCCTGACTGCGGCCTGGCGGCGGAGTCTCGCCTACGAGCACGTACGCGCGGCGTTTGAGCGAGGCGAACGCGCTCCGCGGAATGTCTTTCCCGGTCTCAAAGTCGTTGAAGTCTCAACGGTTTCTCCTGGGGCAGTCGATGACGTCGATCATCCCGAGGATCTGCAACGCTACGCTGCCGGTCCGTAGACAACGCCGCCACAGAACGAGGGCCATCGGTGAGTTCAGTTCCAGAAATCGACCTCAACGCACTTGAAGGACTACTTGCCGCCGGCGCAGTCCTCGTCGATGTGCGCGAAGACGACGAATACACCGACGGTCATGTTGCTGGGGCCATTCACATCGCGCTGTCGACAGTTCCCGATCGTGTGGGCGAAATTCCGGCGACCGCTCAGGTCTATGTGATCTGTGCGCTCGGTGGGCGCAGCGCACGAGCCGCGGAATTTCTTCGGGCACAGGGCATCGACGCAATCAATGTTGCGGGTGGAACAAACGGTTGGATCGACAGCGGACGTCCCGTCGTGCGCGGTACTTCTGCGGTCTGACGGACACACGTGACCGAACCTCAGTTCCGAATTGTTGACACTGACGCGGAGTTTTCTCGCGTCATTGACCTTCTCCGGAACCAACCCAGTTATGCACTCGATACCGAATTTCATCGAGAGCGCACGTATTACCCAAAACTTGCTCTCGTGCAGATCGCCTGGCCTGGCGATCTTGTTTTAGTCGACCCATTAGCGGTTGACCTTCGACCCTTCGCCGAAATACTTGAGAGCGATGCCGTAGCGGTCTTGCACGCTGCGGACCAAGACCTCGAGATTCTTGAGCTCACCTGTGGGACGGTTCCTCGGGTCTTGTTCGATACCCAAATTGCGGCGGGATTCTTGGGTCTCAGTACGCCCTCGCTGACGACGATCTACGAACGATTTGTCGATTTCAGAGTTGGTAAGGGCGATCGCCTCACCGACTGGCTGCAACGTCCGCTTACCGACGGACAACTTGTCTATGCGGCCAATGACGTTGCTCGCCTGCTCGAGGTTCGTGACCGGATCGTCGAGCAGCTCGATGCACGGGGTCGGCTGTCGTGGGCATTGGATGAATGCGAGATTCAGCGGGTCCGGCTTCGAGGACAGCGGAACCCTGAAGAGGCGTGGCGGCGAATCAAAGAAGCACGGCAGTTGAAGGGCTCAGCTCGCACCGTTGCTCGTTCGCTTGCCGCGTGGCGAGAGCGTCGGGCTGCCTCGCTGGACATCCCCGTCCGCTATGTGCTTTCTGATATCGCGCTGACTGGGATCGCCCAGCGCCCACCCAAGGATCGGCGAGACCTCGAAAAGGTCCGTGGCTTCGATCGGGGCACCCGAGACGACGTCGTCAATGAGATTCTCGCTGCGGTGAGCGCCGGAGAGGCTGACCGGTCTCCGATCGTTGACGACGTGGTGCCCGGGGGAGTCGAGAAGGACCTCCGTCCGGCGATTGCTCTGATTTCGGCATGGATTTCCCAACTGGCAAGGGATCTTGAGATCGACGCATCCCTTTTGGCGACCCGAGGCGATATCGAGGCCTTCCTTCGTGGTGATGATGGCGCCCGATTGGCCGAAGGATGGCGAGATCAGCTTGCTGGTCGGCCAGTTCGGAGCCTTCTTGAGGGTGGCGCAGCGGTGGCTTTTGCCGGAAACGGTGAACTTGTGATCGAAGAACGGTCCCGGCGGCCGTTCACATGAGGAGAAATAGACGAGAGATGCCACAGGCACCCCTCGTGGGCCGATACACTTTGCGAGCAATCTCACCGACGGGAGTTGGCCGTTGAAAAAGGGTCGACATCGGCGTTTTGAGGAAGCGAGAGCCCTCAAGCGCACCAACGACAATCTTGACGCGATCCTCGATGCTCGCGATGCCGAACCGTGCCCCGAGTGTGGGGCCGTGCCGGGCCACGACCACTCGTCGTGGTGCATGTACGACGCCGAGGCCGAACGCGACGAAAACGTTTGGCCCTCCTGAACTTCCATCGGTCCATCACCGGTGGACCGAACTGAAAGACACTCGTGCCCCCCTCATCTTCAGTCCCGCTTCGCAACGTCGCGCTCGTCGCTCACGTTGATCATGGCAAGACCACCTTGGTCGATGCCCTCCTGCGCGCCACCGGAACCTTCAGCGATCATGCCGCCGTGGTCGATCGAGTTATGGACTCGAACGACCAGGAACGCGAGCGAGGGATCACCATTCTCGCGAAGGCGGCTTCTGTCACTTGGAATGAGGTTCAGATCAACCTCGTCGACACCCCGGGTCACTCTGATTTCGGTGGTGAGGTGGAGCGAGCTCTCTCAATGGTCGACGGAGTCATCCTCCTCGTCGACGCCGCTGAGGGGCCGCTTCCCCAAACCCGCTATGTCCTCTCGAAGGCTCTCGGATTGGGCCTGCCCACCGTTGTTGTAATCAATAAGGTCGACCGCCAAGATGCTCGACCCGAGGAAGTTCTCGACGAGATCTACCAACTTTTCATGGATCTCGATGCTGACGAAGATTCCATCGAGTTCCCGATCATTTCTGCGATTGCCCGTGATGGCAAAGCCGTCTCGGGAATCGGAATGCCTGGCGCGGATGACGATCTGACTCCGCTCTTCCAAGCCATCGTTGACACCATTCCGGCTCCAACGGGTGATCCCGATGCGCCGGTACAAGCCATCGTTACCAATCTTGATGCTTCGGAGTATCTGGGTCGTTTGGCGATCGGTCGCGTGGTGCAGGGCACGCTCCGACGAGGCGAACAGGTTGCACTCTGTGAAGAAGACGAGGGCCAAAACCCACTTCGCCGCAAGCTCACGCAACTCATGTCGTTCTCTGGAATCGGTCGTCTCGAAGTTGACGCCATTCGTGCCGGCGATCTTTTTATCGTTGCGGGTTTTCCCGAGGTTGAGATCGGCGACACCCTTGCCGATCCCGTGAACCCGGTCGCGCTGCCTCGACTTACCGTCGATGAGCCGGTTCTTCGCATGACGTTTGGTGTCAACACCTCGCCGCTTGCGGGCAAGGAGGGTCAATTCCTGACCTCCCGACACCTTCGCGATCGTCTCGACAAAGAAATCCTCGGCAACGTCTCGATCAAAGTCGAGCCGACTGAGTCGCCAGACATCATCGAAGTTTCGGGACGTGGCGAGCTCCAACTTGCAGTGCTCATCGAGACCATGCGCCGTGAAGGTTACGAACTTCAGGTCAGCCGACCAGAGGTCATCGTGAAGGACATCGACGGCACAAAGCACGAACCACTCGAACGTGCTGTCATCGATGTTCCCGATGAGCATGTCGGTACCGTTACTCAGGCTCTTGCGCCCCGAAAGGGACGCGTAACCGACCTTCGTCCTGGCGATACCGGTCGAACCATCGTCACCGTTGAAGCTCCCGCTCGTGGCCTGATTGGTTTTCGTTCGCAACTGCTCACCGCTACCCGCGGTACTGCGCTCATGCATCAGCACAACGCGGGCTGGGTTGCGTGGGTCGGGGATCTCCCAACTCGTAAGGGTGGGGCGATGATCTCGGACCGTCAAGGAACCTCAACCGGCTACGCCATCGGGAACCTCCAAGAGCGTGGTGAAATGTTTATCGGTTCTGGTGAGGCGGTGTACGAGGGCATGATCGTCGGCGAGAACTCTCGCAGCGACGACATGATGATCAACATCGTGCGCGAGAAGCAGAAGACGAATATTCGTACTCACTCTGCTGATGAAGCCATCAAGCTCGTTCCGCCGCGTGAGGTCACGCTGGAAAACGCCATTGAGTTCATCGGAGACGACGAACTCGTCGAGGTAACACCTCAGTCACTTCGGTTGCGTAAGCGCATCCTCAAAGAATCTGACCGGCGCCGCACAAATAAGAAGTAATCGCTAGTCGGCGCTCGCCGCTGCTCGTTTTACCGAAGGATGCGGCAGGAACACCTGCGTGCCGCGTTGCTCGATCAGTTCGACAATGCGGTCGTACGCGCCTTGTCCAACGAGCGCAACGATTTCATCCTTGCTCGAGACGTAGACGGGTACGTCGCCGACGAATGCTCGGGAGTCCTCCGTGCACCACCAATGGAAGTCGTCGCCACCTTCGCCCCAGTCGCGTCGCTTCCATTCGCGAAGGATGTTGGTTTCGTACTCGTTGTCGTCGATGTGGAAGTCGAGTCGAACCGGAACCTGCCAGCAGACCTCGGGCTTCCAATCGATGAAATTCTCGCCCCGAGACTGCGCCGCGGTGTGGAACGCGCATCCTGCGCCGCCTGGGAATCCGGGACGATTTAGGAAGATGCAGGCCCCTTCATGGCGGCGGGTCACCCAATCGCCGTGATCCTTGTGGATCGGACCACCAAGACTTGCAGCTACCTCTTTGAACTGCCATTCGTCGTCGCGCAGTCGAGGAAAAACTTCGGCGACGCGCTTTCGGTCCTCTTTGTCGGAGAAATGGGCGCCATGGGAACAGCAACCAAGCATCTTGTTTGCATCGGGCTCTTCTTCGATGCCGAGGCAGCCATCTCCGTAGATGCACTTCCAATTGCTCGTGAGCCATGTGACATCGAAGGTGTACGTCTCGCCATCGAGATCGAATGAGATCCACTCGTGGACATCATCGTCACTGATTTCGCTTCGTTGCCCAGCCATGGGTTGATCCATTCAGTTCATTGGAATGAGGACGAGCGAAACCCTAGTTGCTCACTCTGTCGCATTCGGTGAGTAAGTATGTCGACATGGCTGGAGAATTCGACGAGATCCGTCAACGCCTCGAATCGATTGCCGAGGAATTGGCCGACCTCGCAATTGTTCGTTTGCGCGAATCGATCGACGCTGGGGGACACGAACTCCCGGTCGACGAGAAACGATTAACGCGGGCTCGGCGGGCAGTCGAGAAAGCGATCGGACTTCTCAGCGAACCCGACGACACGTTGGATTAGCTCAAACACCGGCGAGTCGTCCGTACAGGGTTGTTCGCTGCTCGAGAGTGCGCCCGAGTGGTGCGACGAGGTCGGCAAAGTCTTGCGGTTCCATTCCTTGTCCATGGTCCGCACCTGCTGCTCGGCTGATGTTCTCGTCCATGAGCGTTCCGCCAAGGTCGTTGGCGCCCGCTTGCAGGGCTTGCTGCGCCCCACTGACACCGAGCTTCACCCACGAGGTCTGGATATTGTCGATGAGGCCTCGGTAGGCGATTCGAGGAACCGCGTGCATCAGCAGCGTTTCTCGGAAGGTTGGCCCCCGACGCGCCTTTTTGGTGAGATACAGCGGTGTTGCCATATGCACGAACGGCAACGGTACGAACTCGGTAAAGCCACCCGTTTCTTTTTGAAGGTCTCTGGTTCGAACGATGTGACGAGCCCAGTGGACAGGTCGCTCGACGGATCCGAACATGATCGTAATGTTTGATCGAAGACCGACACGGTGAGCGGTTCGGTGGGCTTCCAACCATTCCTCGGTGTTGATCTTGTCGGAACAGATGATTGCGCGAATCTCATCGTCAAGGATTTCCGCTGCGGTGCCAGGCAGGGTCTTGAGTCCAGCCTCTTTGAGGCGAAGCAAGTAGGAGCCGAGCGGCTCTTCAAGTCGGCGTGCACCCTCGGTGACTTCGAGAGCGGTGAAACCGTGAACGTGGATGTCGGGCACAGCGTCGGTGACGGCTCGAGCGACATCGATGTAGTAGTCGCCGTCGAAATCGGGATGGATGCCTCCCTGGAGGCAGACCTCGGTAGCGCCCAACTCTGCAGCTTCACGAGTCCGTTGCGCGATGTCGTCGAGTGTGAGCAAGTAGGGCGTTCCTCGGAGATTCAGAGAAAGCGGCCCCTTACTGAATCCGCAGAACCGGCACTTGAAGGTGCAGACGTTGGTGTAGTTGATATTCCGGTTATGAACCCACGTGACGGTGTTGCCGACTGCTTCGGCACGTAACTCGTCGGCCAACTGGGCAACTGCCGCGAAGTTGGGGCCACGAGCGCCAAAGAGTGTGACAATTTCCTCGAGTTCTGGTGTTTGCCCAAGCCGCACACCTTCGATGACCTCGGCGACCGCACCGCTCGCCTTGCCTTCTGCGGGCACATAGGTGGGGGGAGTGATGCGAGAGCCGGCACTCCAGATCGTCGAACGAGGTCCGATTTGGAGAACTTCAACGCCATCGTCGACTTGCTCTGGCGCAGCCGGTTTGAGTGACTGCACAAAGACGGCGCCAGCATCGTCGCGAGCGAGACCCTCGGCGTCGGAACGATCCATGACGGAGAAGCGGAGATCTTCGTCGATCCATTTCGTGTCGTTGCGAACAAACTCGGGATGAACAGTAAGCCGGGGAGCAAGCGTGAAGCCCTTCGCTTCAGTGACAGTGCGAAGGATGTCGAGGTCGGGCCAAGGACGTTCGGGATTGACGTGATCGGCAGTGACCGGTGAGACGCCGCCCCAATCGTCGATGCCTGCGTCGAGAAGAACGCCAAAGTCGTCGGAAAGGTTGGGCGGAGCCTGCAGATGAATATCGGGAGGGAGAATCAACCTCGCCAATGCGATTGCTTCGAGGTAGACATCGTTAGGACACGGTTCGGCGGAATGCATCGCCGTTCCGGCCTTGGGCAGGAAGTTCTGAACGATGACTTCTTGCACGTGTCCATGGCGAAGGTGCGATGCAGCGATTGCTTCCAATGCGGCGATGCGATCGTCCCGATTCTCGCCGATGCCTACGAGGATGCCGGTCGTGAACGGAATCGAGAGTTCGCCGGCGGCTTCAAGCGTTGCGAGTCGACGTTCGGGTGTTTTGTCTGGCGCACCCCGATGACATTCAAGATCGTCCCGCAACGACTCGACCATTGCTCCCTGTGACGGGGAGACCTTGCGCAATTGTGCCAACTGATCTGCTGGCAGTGCACCGGCGTTTGCGTGGGGGAGAAGGCCCGTTTCGTCGAGGACCAATTGTGCCATCGCTGCGACGTAATCGATCGTGGACTCGTAGCCATTGTCAGTAAGCCACTGAGCGGCGATTGGATAGCGATCTTCGGGAGCTTCGCCAAGAGTGAAAAGCGCCTCGTGGCAGCCGACACGTGCACCCGCAATCGCAAGGGCGCGAACCTGAGCAGGCGAAAGATACGGGGATTCCAGGCGGGCCGGGGGTTGAGCGAACGTGCAGTAGCCGCAGCGATCTCGGCAGAGCATCGTCAGAGGAATGAAGACCTTTGGTGAGTAGGTCACTCGGACTCCGAAGGCACGGTCGCGAAGAGACCGGGCTTCCGACATCAACTCCTCAAGCGGGGCATCAAGCCTTGACATCTGAGAGACCCTATCGGGCGGTGCGAGAACCCAAGGCCTCTGGGTCAACGAGCCAAATGAGGTCGGCGTTCACGAGGTGAGTAGCCGGCGCGGTGAGGTCTCCGTCGAGAACGCGATGTAACGCTTCGGTTTTGGACGCACCGGCGACCGTGACGACAGCAGAGCGGCATCGGGCGATTCCACTGAACGTAAACGTCAGCCGTTCGTGTGGGTTGTGGGCGAGCGGATCGATGTTTGAAACCACGAGGCGCTCAGCGGGAGCAGTGAGCGCCTCAGACTGAGGGAAGAGAGACGCTGTGTGGCCGTCGGGACCAAGACCGAGATGAATGATGTCAATGGGAGGCACGGAACGCACAAGCCGGTCGTAGACGTCAGCCGCGTTTGGAATGTCAGAACGCATCGGTTGGACCGACGCCAACGCGGGGACCTTGGAAAGGAGCGACTCTTCGACCAGCCTGTAGTTCGAATCTGCGTCAGTTAATGGGACACATCGTTCATCTCCCCACCATGCGTCGAAAGTCGACCAATCAATGGCTGACGTGCCGAAACACGCAAGGTGCGCGTAACACTCGCGGGCTGTGGAGCCCCCGGAGAACGCAAGAGCGAACTGCGAAGTCGCTTTGGCTGCAGCCCGATCAGCGACGAGTTGTGCAAAGGAAGCGGCGACGTCATCAACAACGACGAGCGATCCGTTCACTTCAGAGTCTTCGCCTTCTCCGTCAGCGACTCAAGCAGATCGTCGAAAGATTTCGAGAACGATGCGACCCCTTCGTCTTCGAGCTGCGTCGTGACATCCGAAAGCGAAAGTCCGAGAGCGGCAAATCCGTTGAGAATCGCATGTGCCCCGGGGAGGTCCGCGTCGACCGTTCGGGCGAGAGTCCCGTGGTCGTCGAAATCGTCGAGAGTCTTCTCGGGAATGGTGTTGACCGTGTTTGGCCCGATGAGAGAGTCCACGTACAGCGTGTCGGGGTAGTCGGGGTTCTTCGTTGACGTCGACGCCCAAAGTGGACGTTGAGGACGGGCGCCTCGGGCCGCGAGGGCTTCCCATCGCGGCCCGCTGAACGTCTCAAGAAATGCTTCATACGCGACCTGTGCGTTGGCGACGGCAACTTTGCCCATCAGCGCCTTTGCTTCATCCGAACCCAACGCTTCGAGGCGCTTATCGGCTTCGGAATCGACTCGGCTGATGAAGAACGATGCAACCGATGACACTGCCGATAGGTCACCCTTACGAAGTTCCAAGCCGGAGATATATGCCTCCATGACCTCGCGATAGCGCTCAAGTGAAAAGAGGAGAGTGACGTTGACGCTGATCCCTTCGGAGATCATCGCCTTGATCGCCGGAAGACCTTCGACGGTTCCGGGAATCTTGATGTAGAGGTTTGGCTGGTTGATACGCGCGTGAAGGTGACGAGCTGCTGAAGCGGTGCCATTGGTGTCGCGAGCGAGTAGAGGCGACACTTCGATCGAGACATAGCCGTCGATAGCGTTGCTTGAGTCGTAGACCGGTCGAAGAATGTTGAGAACGTTGTTGATGTCGGTGACGACGAGCTCCCAGTAGGCGTCTGTGACAGATGTACCGCTTGCGAGTAGTTGGCGGAACTGATCGTCGTACGCATCGCCGCCAGAAATAGCCTTCTGGAAGATGGTGGGGTTCGACGTGACGCCTCGAACGCCTCGATCGACCCAAGTTTGCATCTCACCGTTTTCGATCCAGTCGCGCCGGACATTATCGAGCCACGGGCTCTGGTCCTCGGTTACATAGAGGTCGGTAAGTCGTGACATGGCAATGCTCCGAATCAGTTGAGGACGAGACGTACGTGTTCGATGACGTTTTCAACGGTCATGCCGAAGAGTTCCATGAGTTCGGGTCCAGGAGCGCTGGCGCCGTAGTGGTCGATGCCAACGCAAGCATCGGCCCACAGTGCCCATCCAAAGGTGGAACCCGCCTCGACGGAAACTCGGGGAATTCCCTCACCGAGGATTGATCGCTGGTAGTCGTCGTCCTGATCCATGAACAATTCCCAGCACGGCATGGACACAACTCGGGCCGAAATTCCTTCGGTTGCGAGTTGATCAGCAGTAGCAACACACAACGACACTTCCGACCCAGTGCCAATAAGTACGACATCTGGATCCGACTTCGTGTTGCGAAGTATGTAGGCACCGAGTTCGACGTCGGTGTTCCCCGCCGTACCTTCGAGAACGGGAAGGTTTTGCCGACTCAGAACGAGAGCCGTCGGTCCGCCCTTCTCGATTGCGATCCTCCAGGCTTGTGCCGTTTCGTTCGCGTCAGCGGGTCGGATGACTCGCAATTTTGGCATCGCTCGAAGAGATGCAAGGTGTTCGATCGGTTGATGTGTTGGTCCGTCCTCACCAACGCCAACGGAGTCGTGGGTCCAGGAATAGATGACGTGGAGGTCCGAAAGTGCGGCGAGGCGCACAGGCGGACGCATGTAGTCGGCGAAGACGAAGAACGTTCCACCAAACGGAATGAGTCCGCCGTGCGCCGCCATGCCATTCATGACCGAACCCATTGCGTGCTCGCGAATACCGAAGTGGATCTGACGACCATCACGATTCACCCGAGAGAAGGCAACCCCGCCGTCGAGTTCAACGCCGCAATTCCCGGTGAGGTCGGCCCCGCCGCCCATGAGCCCCGGTACGACAGGAGCGAGAGCGTTGAGCACCTTCTTGCCCGCATTGCGAGTAGCAACGGATTCTCCTGCTTCCCAGACAGGAAGTGAGTTCCGCCACCCTTCAAGTCCACGTCCCTCAAGGACTGCGTCGAGCTCGGCCCGGTTCTCGGTCCAGCCTTCGTAGAGCGAATACCACGCTTCGCGAGCTTCACGGCCACGCATGCCTGCAGCACGCATGTGCTCGAGAACATCCTCCGGCGACCAGAACGATTCGTCGGGCATACCCATCACTGCCTTGGTCGCCGCAATTTCTTCGGCACCAAAGGGATTGCCATGAGCGTGAGCAGTATCGGTGAACTTCGGCGAGGGATAACCGATATGGCTGCGGAGAACGATCAGTGATGGTTTGCCATCAATGTTTTTGGCTCGGTTTACTGCAGCTTCGAGAGCGTCGATGTCTTCGCCGATCTCGCCGACGTTCTCGACATGCCACCCGTAAGAACGGAATCGTTCAGCGGCATCGTCAGAGAGAGCTAATTCGGTGGGGCCATCGATCGAGATGTGGTTGTCGTCATAAATCACAACGAGCTTGTCGAGGCCGAGGTGGCCAGCCAGCGATGCCGCCTCGTGGGAGATACCTTCCTCGAGATCCCCGTCACCGCAGAGCACGTAGGTGTGATGGTCGAACAGTTGGGGACCAAATTGCGCACGAAGGGCATGTTCAGCGAGTGCGAGACCAACTGCGTTGGCGAGGCCTTGCCCGAGTGGGCCGGTCGTGACTTCAATGCCGGGTGTGTGGCCACGCTCGGGGTGACCAGCGGCTGGAGACCCGAACTGACGGAAGTTCTTGATGTCATCGAGTGTCAACCCAAAGCCGGTGAGGTACAGCATCGAATACTCGAGAATTGATGCGTGACCACCTGAGAGAACGAAACGGTCGCGGTTCGGCCACTCGGGGCAGCTGGCGTCGTAGCGCATGACCCTCGCATAAAGCGCATAGGCCAGCGGTGCGAGGGCCATGGCGGTTCCGGGGTGACCGGAGTTCGCCTTCTGGGGAGCATCCATGGCAAAGCCACGGACAACGTCGACGGTACGGGATTCGATTCTGCTGTCGGTCACGGCCGCACCTTAGTGGTGGCGACGTCCGAAGATGACTGCTGACAGGGGAGCAGCTGACAGTCCGGGTCCGCTTGATCCCGGTCCGATCGCTGTTGCGACGTGGACTCCTGCATAGGCAGCAGTTCCGAGTGACTCCGTGAGTGGCCCGAGGTCGCTCACTCCTTCGCGGTCCGCCTCCGGATCGACGGTTAGACAGGTAAAGAGAAGCGCACCGGCTGCTGTGGGTCCACCGAGGGCGGCATCGAGTCCAGCGAAGGAGTCGGAGCCCTCGATTCGGTGGAACGAAACGACAGTGCCGGCGGGCAGGACCGCAGCTATGGCAAGCGCACCGCTTTCACGGTCTGCTCCCAAGACTTCGTGGACATCGATGACCGTCGCGGAGTCTGAATCGTGGACCGCCAGTGCAAGTCGAGTTGCAGTGCGGCTGCGCTCTTCAGACGGGACCTGCGAGAGAGCGTCGTAGGCGACATCAAGGGCCACTGCTCCGTCGACTTCGCAAACCATCGACCCGACCGAACGGGTGACGGTCATCGTTCTGCTGATGGATGAGGACCGATGCGCAAGAGTGGCCTGAGCGTCTGAAGTGTCGAGAGCAATGGCAACACAGCCGTAGGTCTCCGAGTTGCCGTCGCGAAGGAGTGGTGCGCCGCTTGATCCCGTGAGCAGGCCACCTGAGATGTTCTTTGTAATGCTCAGTTCGCACAGAGAATCGACGGTTTGCGTCACCATTGGCAGGGATGGATCACCGAGAACGATGAGTGTTGCCGCGTTGGCGAGCAGTCGGGTCGAGAAATAGTCGAGAGCATCAACACCTTCGTCAAGGCGCACAAATGTCACGACTTCTTCAACCGATTCAGACCAAAAGGTCCAGAGGCTGAGAGCGGCTCCCGACGAGACCTCCGATCCTGCGCCGAGGACTCCCGAAGATGCAACGAACAAGAGCCTCGTCGGCTGCAAGATCGTCTTCACGGTTCGGAGAATGTCTTCCGCGGCTCCGCTAAATGCTGAGGTTGCGAAAACGATCGCTAGGTCGGGAAGTCCATCTCCGAGGTCAAGAATGTCGGCGATGACATCGCCAGTTGCATGTGACGCGATCGGATGGGTCGAGAGCGCAGCAGCGCTTCGCATCAGGCGACGGGCGGCAACAGCGTAAATGGAACGACGGTGACCGGTCCTAGGTCAACGCGGCAATGCGCCTCGATCGTTCCGTAGTCTTCAAACGTCAGTTCGGCGCGGACGAGCCGATAGTTGAACTTGCCTGGTTCCACCTGCAGGGGTTGAACATTCCGAGCAATCTGCTCGTCGCCCCTCAAATAGGTGACCTCAAGTGCACCGGTGTCTCGTGATCCGAGAGGGCAATGCACGATCACGCACAAATGGGGTTCGATCGTGGCCGGTACCGGGTTGGGTGCGATGGCGGAGAACTGAACGCCAGTGATGTCGATGCGGGTGGATGGGCCAGCCACCTGCCGGGTATCGATGCCTTCGATGAAAAGTGCCGAGAGAATCTCCATAGCAGAGAAGGTAATCGGAGTCGCCTGCTCGTCGAACAGCCCACCGCTAGCCTTGCCCGATGGCCGTTGGGGAAGGTGTGACTCCTACTCGTGAGGTAATCCTCATCGAGGCAGAGCTCTGTTTCGCTGAGAATGGTTTCGACGGAACGTCTCTCAACGACATCGCAGGTGCAGTTGGTATTCGTCGCTCGAGTGTTCTTCACCATTTCCCTTCGAAGGAAGCCATTTACAAAGAGGTCTTCGATCGGGCATTGGCGGGTTGGATTATCCAGGTCGATACCGCCACCGATTCTCCGGTCCAAGGTTGGGAGAAGGTCGACCTTGTGCTCACCGCTGGGTTCACCTTTTTTATGGAGAACTCTGAATTCGTCCGAATCGTTCGTAGAGAAGCCCTTGATGGTGGACGGAGGCTCGGTGTCGACCTCGGTGTCGCACTGCGTCCGCTCTTCGAAAAAGCGGTCGCGTACTTCACGGTTGAAATGGAAGCAGGTACGTTCCGACGGTTCGACGCTGAACAGCTGATGCTCACCGGCTACGGCGCCCTGCTGAGTTATTTCAGTGATCTTCCATTCATCGAAGGTCTTCTCGATCGAGACCCACTTGCTCTCGATGCCCTCGAACAGCGACTCGAACACCTTCGATCATTCTTCCGGGCGGCACTTGAACCATGACGACAACCCTTTCCGAATCGGATTCGAAGGCGTTACTTTCAAAGTTTGGAGTGCCATTCCTGCCCGAGGCTCTCGTCACTAGTTCGGATGAGGCGCTGGCGTTCGCGAGTCGGTCCAATTCTCCAATGGCGTTAAAGCTCTGCGGAGCGAATATCGCTCACAAATCGGAGCGGGGATTGGTGCATCTCGGGGTCAAAGGTCCTGATGCCGTCCGTAATTCGTGTCAGGAATTGCTTCAGGCGGCGCGTCCAGAAGACAACGCAACTGGCGTGCTGATTGCTCCGATGGCGAACGGACTCCGCGAATTCATTGCCGGCATTTCTGTCGACCCTCTTTTCGGGTCGACAGTCGTTTTCGGTCTCGGGGGAGTACTCGCCGAAGCAATTGCCGATGTCACCGTTCGGCTCGCTCCACTTCGGCGTCACGACGCCTACGACATGTTGGCGTCACTTCGAAGCCAGTCACTGCTGGGTGAATTTCGTGGTGAGTCGGCAGTAGATCTTGATGCACTCGCCGATTTGTTGTGCGCACTTTCGACTGCGTCGAGCGAGATCGAAGGATTGGTTTCGATTGATCTCAACCCGGTCATGATCGTTGACGGGTTCCCCGTCGCACTCGATGCCCTCGTCGAGATCGATCAGTCCGGAGAGACGTCGTGATCAGCACCGATCATTTCAAAGCGCTCTTTGATCCTCGGGCAATAGTTGTGGCAGGTGCCTCCACCCATCCTGGAAAATTTGGTTTCGTCGCGCTGCACAACATTCTGTCTTGCGGCTACGCCGGAGACGTTTTTGCCACGAATCGTGAGCGAGCCGAGGTCTTGGGTCGACCAACTTTTGCGGATCTCACGGAGATTCCCGATGGCGTCGCCGACCTCATGTTCGTGTGTACGCCGGCTATCTCGAATCCTGACTTGCTCCGCCAAGCAGCTGCAAAGGGTATTCGCGCCGCATTCATCGCCTCCGCTGGTTACGCAGAGTCCGGCGACGAAGGAAAGCATCGACAAGCTGAACTCGTCGCGCTCGCCGATGAACTCGATCTACTTCTCATCGGCCCTAACGGACAAGGCTTGGTGTCGACGCCGTCGCACTTGTGTGCCCAGATTGTTGCTCCGTATCCACCTCCGGGACGAATCGGTATCGCAAGTCAGTCCGGCAATTTCGTCTCGTCGTTTATGAACTTGTCGCGGCAGAGTGGCGTGGGCGTTAGTCGGGCGATCTCCGTCGGCAATGCGGCGCAGGTTGGTGTCATCGACATGCTCGAGTACTACGCCGAAGACCCAGAAACCTCTGTTGGTCTCGTGTACCTCGAAGGCGTAACCGACGGTCGTGAATTTGCCGATCGTCTCGAAGCGGTGTGCCGTCGCATGCCTGTGGTCATCGTGAAAGGCGGCGCCTCGGGTTCAGGGGCCAAAGCCGCAGCGAGTCATACTGGATCGCTTGCCACCGACGATCGGGTTTTCGACGGAATGTGCCGTCAGGTCGGTGCCGCCCGTGCAGCTTCCGTGTCCGAAGCATTCGATATCGCCGCTGCGTTCGCCACTCTTCCCATCCCGACTGGGCCGCGGTTAGCAATCGTGACCACCGTGGGAGGATGGGGCGTGCTCGCCGCCGATGCCACCGCAACTACATCTCTTGATCTTGTCGAACTTCCCGACGATCTGCGCACGACACTCGATGGGCTACTACCTCCTCGATGGAGTCGGAACAATCCGATCGATCTTGCCGGCGGCGAAACCAAAGACACTGTGCCGGCGGTGCTCGACGCGGTCGTAGGCCATCCCGATATCGATGCAACGCTTGTCCTTGGAATGGGCATTCAATCCAACCAAGGTCGACTTGAACGCGAGGGTCCCTTTTATCCTGAGCATGGGCTCGAGAGAATCGTCGCCTTTCACGATCGACAAGATTCTCGTTATGTCGAGGTAGCTGTCGCTGCCTCCGTTGCAGCTCGCAAACCAGTGCTCATCGCCTCAGAATTGGCGATTGCTGACCCAACGAACGCAGCCGTAACAGCAGTGCGTGAAGCCGACCGCTATTGCTTCCCTTCGGCCGAGCGCGCGGTCAAGGCGCTTTCGTTTCTGTACGAGCGTGAACGATGGTTGGCATCGTTTGCAACAGAAGTACCTGTCTCAAACTGATGTCGAATCGTCACCTCGCCGTAATTGTCGTCGCTGTCGTTTCCGTGCTGTTCGTCTCGGCGTCTCCGACAATGGCTGCCCCCAAAGAGGTCGCAGACGTTTCATCATCGACACCAGCGACGCCGATACTTTCGGCCCGAAGGTTCCCAGGTGCACTTCAGGCTGGGACTGCCGACCCGGAAATCACCACCTCACTGGAGCAGTACTTGAACAAGGTTGTTGGTTCGACCTGTGTTCTTGTCCAGCAAGATGGCCGGACAATTTTTGCGCATTCCCCGCAAGATGCTCTCGCACCAGCGTCGACCATGAAGTTGGCCACTGCCCTGGCTGCTCTCGATGTCCTCGGTCCCGATGCCACGTTTACGACGCGGTTCGTCTCGACGAAGCAGCCGAAAAACGGAGTCGTCGACGGTGACCTCTACGTCGTCGGCGGCGGAGATCCATTACTTACAACCTCGGGATACAAGACAGTCTTCGACGATCCTGACCAGTTTTTTGAGGACTTCACTGCTCTTGCCGACACGCTGAAAGATGCTGGCGTAAAGGAGATCACCGGGGGAATCATCGGCGACGATTCGCGGTACGACTCGGTCCGATGGATTCCCACTTGGCCAACGCGATACCAAGTCGGCGGAACGGTCGCGCCACTCTCCGCTCTTTTGGTGAACGACGGCTCTACGGGATACGCGGACACACCGAACGACGCGACCACGAACCGCAAAGCAGGGGATTCGCCTCTGTTGTTCGCGCAGACGCTTCGCACAGTTCTCACCACCCGAGGAATCAAAGTTGGCGGCGGGGCAACAACAGGACGCGCCCCTTCCGACGCCAAGGACCTCGCCTCGTTTGAATCAGTGCCCGTGACCAAGGTTCTTTCGGAAATGATCACCAATTCCGACAACACCACCGCAGAAATCGTACTGAAAGAAATTGGACTTCAGGCGAAAGGGCAGGGGACCACGTCGGCAGGAACCGACGCGGTGAAAGAGTCGCTCACTCGTCAAGGTTTCGATCTCAACGGACTGGTCATGGTCGACGGATCAGGGCTCGACACAAGCGATCGAATGACGTGCGCTCTCGATCTCGCCTTGGTTGCTGCTGTTTCCAAGAATGGCGATCTTTCGGCAGCGCTTCCTGTCGGCGGTCGAACGGGGACGCTACGTAAGCGCATGGCTTCAACCGCGTCGACGGGTCGAGTTCGAGCCAAAACCGGCACGTTGAACGGCGTGAATGCTCTCGCAGGTTTCGCTGATACGCCTCAGGGAAACACGCTGACGTTTGCATTTATCCATAACGGCACGGACATCCGGACGACTGGAGTTGCCGACGGATTTACCGATCGCTTGATGGCCTATGCGAAAGGTCCTCGGATCAATCTGCTCGGACCGCTTCCAATTAAATGAGCGCAATCAGTTCAGGATGGTCGCGCGAGTTGCCAATGTTTCCTCTCGGCTCCGTCGCGCTTCCTGGTGTCGGGCTTCCTCTCCAGATATTTGAGCCGAGATATCGGGCGTTGATCATGACCTGCTTGACCGAAGATCGACTGTTCGGATCTGTGCTGATTGAACGAGGGAGCGAAGTTGGTGGGGGAGACCAACGGAGCAATGTCGGCGCGCTCCTTCGAATTGTTCAGGCCGAAGAGGCACCCGATGGTCGATGGGCAGTTTTGGGAGTTGGTGTCGAGCGACTCCGGGTCGTCGAATGGTTGCCAGACGACCCGTTCCCGCGATGCCGGGCGGAGGCATGGCCTGATGGAGCGACATCATCGAAGACCGAAGGTCTCGCAGACCAAACTCTCGAGGCGACGATGAGTCTCATGGAACGTCTAGGTGTCGACCGGACTGCCGACCACTCGCAACCGGAACTCGATGCCGACCTTTCCATCGCTTCCTTTCAACTCACCGCCCTCTCGCCCCTCGGGCCGCTCGACCGGCTCGCAGCCTTGAAAGCGCCTGACCCAGATGCTCGCCTCACCGGCCTCCTGGACTCGCTCGCCGAACAGTCGGCGATTGTCGATGCGATCAATGCCCTAAATGACGGCACCAACCCTGAAGAATGAGTCGGCCGTCGGCGGTCAAGCTGCTGGCGTCTTCCGGATGCGTGAATTGAGTGGGATACTCCTACCCTTGCTGAGTCGGAGGGCTCTCGACCCTTCCGACCAAAGACACCCAAGGATCAGGATCAACTGTGGCTTCCTCAAAATCCATTTCTGAGATCGTGCAGGACCTCTGGGATCTCCTCGTGGCCTATGCCCGCCAGGAGACAATTGATCCGCTTCGAAACATCGGCCGCTACTTGGCGTTTGGCGTTGGAGGGATGGTTGTCGTCACCCTCGGAGTCTTCTTGCTCGGTCTC
The DNA here is from genome assembly GCA_937927725.1 of uncultured Actinomycetes bacterium. GTDB lineage: Bacteria > Actinomycetota > Acidimicrobiia > Acidimicrobiales > Acidimicrobilacustridaceae > Acidimicrobilacustris. The sequence continues at coordinate 35,399 of CALBSE010000027.1, read as the reverse complement.
TCTGGTTTGCGAGCATTGCAAACCCAGACTGGTGATGTTTTTGTCGGGTTCTGGTCGTGGGTGCCGTACCTGATAGTTGCTGTTGTGCTGGGCGGCCTGGTTGCACTCGCCATCTCTCGTATCGGTAAGGGTGGCGTTGGCACGCAACCGACGAGTGCACTTCCGGGAGGAAACCGATGAGCACCAGCGGTCCAATCACCCGTGATCACATTGAGCAGCGCTTTCGCGATATTCAAACCGAAGTCGAGGGCGTCGAATCTGAGGCTCGGAGCTACACGACAATTGCTGTTGCCGCAGTTGCTGTCACACTCGTCGTCGTTGCCTTTGCCTTGGGCAGCCGGCGCGGCCGGAAGCGCCGGACCTTTGTTGAGATTCGCCGCGTATGAGTCTTCTCTCTGACGTTCGGCGGCGGGCGCTCACAAAGGGACTTTTTGGCGGCAGCCGACCCTGGCTCCTCTTGGGTATCGCTGCATGGACCCTCAGGGCCCTTCAATGGGCCCTTCGTCCGGAGCCGAAAGTCGTTTATCGGAGCAGGCTTGACGTTGGCGAAACCATCGTTTTGCGTAACGCGCCTGCGGCTCCAACTCGTCGTCAACGTCGTAAAACTCGTAAGGCAGAGAAGCGTTCACATCGGAAGTCACAGCGGCGAGCAAATCGCGCCTAGGAGTTTGACCCTCCGGCCTGCGATCATGTGCGGGTGAAGGTTCGACTCCATAATCCGCGACGGGACCTCGAGATCGAGGGTCCGATCACCATCATCAATCTTTTGGCCCAACTCGATCTCAACCGTGAGGCAGTGCTCGTCGTGCGCGACGGAGAGCTCGTGCCCGGAGATGAGAGTTTGTCCAATAGCGACAGCATCGAAATTCGTCCTGTGATCTCAGGCGGCGCCTCGTGAAATGCGTGACCTGTCGCGGGCCAGCGATCATCGACATCCGCCGCCACAATTCCAATTTCTGCGCCGAGCACTTCATCGAGCAGTGCCATCGCCAAGTGCGTAAGGCAATTGACGAATTCGAAATGTTTTCGCCTACCGACAAACTGCTTGTTGCAGTGTCTGGTGGTAAGGATTCGCTCGCGATCTGGGACCTTCTCATCGACCTTGGATACAACGCCGATGGTCTCTACATCGGGCTTGGCATCGGCGAGTACAGCGACACGTCTCGCGAGTACGCCAGGGCATATGCGCAAACCCGCAATCTCACCTTGATTGAAGTCGACATCCCGTCAACGTTCGGCTTCGACATTCCAAACGGTTCACGAGCGGCGAAGCGAGTGCCTTGTTCGGCTTGCGGTCTTTCAAAGCGACATCTCTTCGATGAGGCAGCCATTGAGGGTGGGTACGACGTTCTTATCACCGGCCACAATCTTGACGACGAAGCCGCTGTTCTCTTCGGTAACACGCTGCATTGGCATACCGAGTATCTCGGTCGCCAACTTCCGGTTCTTCCCGCACGTGAAGGTTTTCCCAAGAAGGTAAAGCCATTAGTGCGTCTCGCCGAGCGAGAAACAGCTGCCTATTGCATCGTGAAGGGGATCGACTATCTCGTCGATGAATGTCCGATGGCGGCGGGGAACAAGCATCTGAGTTACAAGAATGCTCTCAACGAGATCGAGGCTATGTCGCCAGGCGCGAAGCACTCGTTTTATTTCGGCTTCCTCGATCGAGCGGCGGCGTTCTTCGAAGTTGAAGCATCCATCGACCGCGAGGGCCTCGGAGCCTGTGCATCATGTGGGGCCCCAACGACCTCTGAAATCTGTGCCTTCTGTCGGCTTGTTGATCGAGCCGGTGGCCAACTTCCCCAACGAACCGGAGTAACCGCTGTGTCAGTCGATCTTGGACCAACCCGATCAGGATCAGTCCAGTGAGTCGGTCATTTGCGGTGGGCGATCGGGTTCTCCTCATCGACCCAAAGAAGCGCCGCTACCTCATCACCTTGAAACCGGCGGGGGAGTTTCATTCCCATTCGGGTTTCGTACCCCATGATTCGCTGATCGGATCCCCCGAGGGCGTCACCGTGTCATCGACCAAGAACGTCGCCTATTTGGCCGTTCGGCCGACGTTGTCCGATTTCGTTCTGAAGATGCCTCGCGGCGCTCAGGTCATTTATCCGAAGGACCTCGGGCCGATCCTCATGCACGCCGATATCTTCCCCGGTGCCAAAGTCCTCGAGTCGGGTATCGGTTCGGGAGCGTTGTCGATGGCGATGCTTCGTGCGGGCGCCGAGATCGTCGGTTACGAACTTCGCGAAGATTTCGCTGATCGAGCCAAGGAAAATGTCGAGGCGTTTCTTGGCGCCGAAGCACTCGAGCGATACCGAGTTGAGTTGCGCGATTGCTACGACGGGATCGACGAAACCGATCTGGACCGTGTCGTGCTCGATCTCCCGGAGCCGTGGCAGGTCGTTCCCCATGCTGCGAAGGCGATGCACCCCGGCGGAATTCTTTTGGCTTACACGCCCAGCATCGTTCAGGTCATGCAGCTTCGGCAGGCCCTCGAACAAAGTGCCTTTGATATGCCCGAAACTCTCGAAGTACTGAATCGCACCTGGCACGTCGAAGGTGTTGCCGTTCGTCCCGATCATCGAATGGTGGCTCATACGGGATTTCTCACCCACGCCCGCTTGCTCGGCGGCTGAGCGAGACGCTGCGTTGATTCCTCGGCGGTCGATTCAGTGAGCGTCATCGACGTTGTGCTCCTCGGCGCAATCGTCCTTGCAGTTATCGGTGGCTACCGCCTCGGGTTCATCACAAGGGTCGTGTCCTGGATCGGCTTGGCCGCTGGTCTGGCCCTCGCGGTGTGGCTTCTACCGAAATTCCTCAACCAACTGGGTTCGGCGAACCATGGTCTCGTGCTTGTGCTGTCCATCGGGCTTTTGCTCGTTGGCGCCTTGATCGGGCAGGCACTTGGGTTCGTCGTCGGGGGACGACTTTCTCCTGGTCGTCGCGATGGAGCGTTCGGGATTCTCGACCGTACATTGGGCGCCCTCGCTGGCCTAGCTGGCGTTGTTGTCATCCTGTGGCTCGTGATTCCGGTTTTCGTGGCGAGCCCGGGTTGGCTCTCCACGCAGACCTCAAGGTCTTGGATCGCACGGACTGTCGACAATTCGTTGCCACCCGCTCCCGACGCGATGCAGGCTCTTCGATCGGTTATCGGCGATGGTTCGTTTCCCGATGTATTCGACGCGCTACGGCCCTCTCCAAATTTGGGAACGCCGCCGGCTTCGACGGGGCTCACGCTCGAAACAGCCGCAGCAGTGGCTCATTCGGTCGTCAAGGTCGAAGGACCGGCGTGCAACAAGGTTCAAGACGGTTCCGGCTTTGTCGCGAGCAACGGTTTGGTTGCCACCAACGCCCACGTCGTCGCAGGTGAACGAACGACGACGATTATTCGCGATGATGGTCGCCGTTTCGACGGGATTGTTGTCGCTTTCGACCCTGAGCGTGACCTCGCCGTCGTCAGGGTGATCGGTTTTGATCGGCCGGCTCTGCAACTGGCATCGGACGCAACGGCGTGGGGGGCGGGCACAACAGGGGGAGTCTTTGGGCATCCCGGCGGAGAGCCCCTCAGAATTGCGCCTTTTAAGGTTGCACGTGTCATCAATGCAACCGGCCGCGATATTTATGGCTCGAACCGTACGGAGCGGAAGGTCCTTGAGCTTTCTGCTTCCCTGCGCCCCGGCGACTCTGGATCAGCACTTACGAACCCTCAGGGCATTGTCGTTGGCGTTGCATTTGCGATTGCTCGTGACGTCGAGAATGTTGCCTACGCTCTGGCACCCTCAGAACTCCAAGCTGTGCTCGCAACCATCAACGGTGCTGGTGTCAGCACCGGTCCTTGCGTGAGCTGAGACCGACTGATATTCGCGCTCGGATGACTCGGAAAACGAAAAGAGCCCCAGCTGGGCTGGGGCTCTTTCAGAAGTTCACTTGAGAACGGGTTGCAATTCACTCAACTTCAATGAAGATGCATTCTCCGGGGCATTCTTCGGCGGACTCAATGACACCATCGAGCTGTCCGTCGGGGATGTTGGCGAGACCAGCAGCGCCACCCGGATCGGAGTACACCTTGTCGCCCTCTTTGACGTAGGCAAGACCGTCGTCGAGCAGCGTGAACACGTCAGGCGCGATCTCCTCGCAAAGTCCGTCGCCTGTGCAGAGATCCTGATCGATCCAGACCTTCATGTGTCACTACACCTCTTCGTGAGGGGGAAATGGGAACGTCCGAAACCATAGTGGCTCTGCGGCTGCCGGAAGAACCGGGCCCAACTTTCTTCTCAAACCGTCCCAAACCACGCGGTCGGGTCAGCCAGCTCGCGGACAGTGCCGATAGGGTCCTCGAACGAGAAGGAGGTCTGTTCGTTGAGTCCCCAGAATCCGATTATTGGCAACAACTTCCCCGATGATGAGCTCAGGGAACAGTTCCGTGTCCTTGAAGAGGAAGTGGCTTCGCTCCGTCGTCGCCTTCAAGATGCTCCAAAACGAGTCCGCACCCTTGAAGAGCGCCTTCTCGAGACAAAGGGCCAGTTGTCTCAAGCTGTCAATCAGAACGAGAAGCTGACGTTTACCCTTCGTGAGGCTCGAGACCACATCGCCGCGCTACGCGATGAAGTCGAGAAACTCAGCCAGCCTCCTGCTGCGTACGGCACGTTCATTGACCACAATGATGATGGAACAGTTGATGTCTTCTCGGGCGGCCGGAAAGTTCGAGTCTCACTTCATCCGGATATTTCTGCGGCCGAACTGATTCGTGGTTCAGAAGTTGTCCTCAATGAGTCACTCAATGTCGTACTTGCCCGCGCGCCGGAGCGCACCGGTGAGGTCGTGACTTTCAAAGAACTCCTGAGCGACGGACATCGCGCCATGATCGTCGGCCGGGCCGACGAGGAGCAGGTTGTCGAGGTTGGGGCCGACCTTCTTGGCGTCAAGCTCCGGGCCGGTGACTCGGTATTGCTCGACTCAAGAGCGTCGATGCTTCTCGAGAAGTTGCCCCGCCCAGATGTCGAAGAATTGGTCCTTGAAGAGGTTCCCGATATCTCCTATGCCGACGTAGGAGGACTCGATTCGCAAATCGAACAGATTATGGACGCAGTCGAACTTCCGTTCCTTCACCACGGTCTTTTTGCCGAGCACAAGCTTCCCGCTCCGAAGGGCATCCTTCTTTATGGACCCCCAGGTTGCGGCAAAACCCTTATTGCCAAGGCGGTGGCAAACTCCCTTGCGAAGAAGGTTGCTGAAGTTTCTGGCGATGATCATGCTCGCAGCTACTTCCTCAACATCAAGGGCCCAGAGCTTTTGAACAAATACGTTGGCGAAACCGAACGGCAGATTCGCCTCGTTTTCGAGCGTGCTCGCGAGAAGAGCGAAGAGGGCTGGCCGGTCATCGTGTTCTTCGACGAAATGGATTCGCTCTTCCGAACGCGAGGCACCGGAATCAGTTCCGACATGGAGTCAACCATCGTGCCGCAGCTACTGGCCGAGATCGATGGCGTTGAAACACTCAAGAACGTCATTGTGATTGGGGCGTCGAACAGGGAAGATCTCATCGATCCGGCAATTCTGCGTCCGGGCCGACTTGACGTGAAGATAAAGATCGAACGCCCCGACGAGCATTCAGCGGGACAGATTTTCGCTCGTTATCTCACGGCAGACCTACCGCTTGATGTGCTCGAGATCGACTCGCTCGGTGGTGGAGACCCAGAGAAGACGGTTCGAGTGATGATCGAACAGACGGTCGCCGAGATGTACCGAGCCGACGAGGCCAATCAGTTCCTCGAAGTCACCTATCAAAACGGCGACAAAGAGATCATGTACTTCAAAGACTTCTCGTCCGGAGCGATGATCGAAAACATCGTTCGTCGGGCCAAAAAATTGGCGATCAAGCGCTTCTTGAGGACGGGTGAACGCGGTATTCGAGTCAATGACATGTTCGAATCAATTCACCAGGAATACAAAGAACACGAAGATCTTCCCAATACGACGAACCCGGACGACTGGGCGAAGATTTCAGGAAAGAAGGGCGAGCGAATCATCTACATCCGCACGCTCGTGAAACATTCTGAATCTGAAACCTCAGGCGGACGCTCAATTGAACGCGTCGGCACCGGTCAGTACCTCTGACGTCGAGCAGGAAGAATCGGTAGGTTCACTTCGTGGCGATCAGGAAGATCTGTGGGATCGAAACCGAATACGGCATCGTGTACCGAGGGGTCGAGGATCCGAATCCGATCACCGCGTCCTCGATCCTGATCAATTCCTATCTCAGCGACCTCAACCGTTCAGGCGGCACCGCGCACGGCGCTCCTGGAGTTGGCTGGGACTTTGAGTTTGAAACTCCTGGTTCAGACGCTCGGGGCTCCGCCAGCCCTGATGCGTTGCCGCCCGAAGTCGAGACACATATGGTCAACGCTGTACTCACGAACGGCGCCCGGTATTACGTCGATCACGCCCATCCCGAACTCTCAACGCCCGAGTGCGGTGACGCGCTTTCCGTCGTCACATTCGACCGGTCTGCTGAGTTGATCTTGGAACAATCAATGCGTGCGGCCGATGCCCTTCTGCCCGAAGGACAGTCGATTGTTGTCTATAAAAACAACTCGGACGGCAAAGGAAACTCCTACGGCTGTCATGAGAACTACCTCATTGACCGCGAACTTCCGTTCGGCCGTATCGTCAACGAAATCACACCGCACTTTGTGACTCGTCAGATTTACTGCGGGGCGGGAAAAGTAGGAAGCGAAATCGGTCTCTCCTCCGACGCAGTCCCGTTTCAGATCAGCCAGCGCGCCGACTTCTTCGAAGAGGAGGTTGGACTCGAAACAACACTGAAGCGTCCGATCATCAACACCCGCGACGAACCGCACGCTGATCCCCAGAAATACAGGCGGCTGCACGTCATCATTGGCGATGCAAATATGAGTGAAGTTGCAACGTTTTTGAAAGTCGGTTCGACGTCAATTGTCCTTGCGATGATCGAGGACGACTGGATCAAACGTGATCTCCGATTCGCCAATCCCATTCATGCGCTGCGGACGGTGAGTACCGATCTCTCACTTTCGACACCTCTTGCGCTTGCGGCAGGTGGTTCTGCAACTGCGCTCGAAGTGCAGCGCTACCTGTTTGAGCGTGCAGTGGACTGGGCGGACCGACATGGCTACGCGGTGGTCGGCTCGAGTGTCGGCCCTGAGATCATTCGACGGTGGGACGACGCTCTCACTGGACTTGAATCAAACCCGGAATCGCTTTCGACCACGGTCGACTGGGTTGCCAAACATCGCCTCATCAACGGCTACCGAGAACGTCATGGGTTGCAGTGGGGCGACGCGAGACTCCACGCCCTTGATCTTCAGTATCACGACCTCAGACCAGAAAAATCACTCGCTCGGCGAGTGGGTCTCGAAACCATTTGTCCCCCAGAGGAGGTTGTCCGAGGAATGTCGTTCCCGCCAGAGGACACTCGGGCCTACTTCCGCGGAGCATGCCTTGCGAAGTTTGGAGACGAAATCATCTCGGCGAACTGGGATTCGCTCGTCTTCGACATAGGAGTCGAACCGTTACGTCGAGTCGCCATGATGGAGCCGTCCCGTGGAACCGCTGCACATGTGGCTAGCGTGATCGAATCCAGTCAGAATGCGTCCGAGTTGCTCGCCCAACTTGATGCGTAGGCGAGTGGGTTCTCATTCTTCGGAGTGCGCGAAATCGATCTTAGGAGGTGCCATGCCTGAACGTGAACAGATCAGACGAACACCAGCCGATCGTCCGGAAAAGGCCGTCGACGAAACTCCACCGAGTTCGGAAACGGGCGAAAAACTCAAAGCGGAACTCGACGATCTCCTCGACGAGATCGACGAGGTCCTCGAGACAAACGCCGAGGACTTTGTGAGGAGTTTTGTGCAAAAGGGTGGCGAGTAGCCGCCTTAGGTGGTTCGCGATCCAACCGGTAGCCTCTCGTCCGTGAGTATGCCGTTCTTCAATCCAGCCGAAGATCCAGGACCGGATTTCGCAGCACTTGCGAAGTCCCAGGGCCTAGTTCCCGTGGCCCCCACTGCTGCCGTCGACGAGAGGTTGCCGATCACCCACGCCACCACCGTTGTTGCCATTCGCTATGCCGACGGTGTGGTGATGGCGGGAGACCGTCGTGCAACCTCAGGCAACATCATCAGCCACAGGGCGATCGAAAAGGTCTTTCCTGCCGATCGTCACTCTGGCGTCGCGATCGCAGGGGCTGCGGGTCCGGCGATGGAAATGGTGAAACTCTTCCAGCTTCAACTTGAGCATTACGAGAAGGTTGAAGGTTCGCAGCTCTCTCTTGAAGGTAAGGCCAATCAACTCGGTCAGATGGTTCGCAACAACCTTCCTGCGGCCATGCAAGGACTTGCAGTAGTTCCAATTTTCGCCGGATTTGATACTCGACGGGCGACTGGTCGGCTCTTTCAGTACGACATCACCGGTGGTCGCTATGAAGAGTCCAATTTCGCGACAAGTGGATCTGGAGGCTCGCTCGCAGGTTCAGTGGTGAAGATGCGTTTTCACGAGGGACTCACTCGCGACCAGGCAGTCGACTTGGCGATCACCGCGCTCTTTGAAGCGGCCGACGAGGACTCGGCGACCGGGGGACCTGACATGGTTCGAGGCATCTACCCAGTGATCGCGACGATCACCGCCGACGGTTTTCAGCGGGTGCCCGATGCCGAAATTGCTGAACGATTTGTGGGGCTTCTTGAGTCACTCTCGGCTCGAGATGGGGGCGGACGCCTCTCGGAGACCTCAACCGAAACTGCAGGAGGTGCCCTGTGAGCATGCCGTTCTATGTCGCACCCGAACAGGTGATGAAGGATCGGGCCGATTACGCCCGCAAAGGTATTGCTCGAGGACGTTCACTCGTGGCAATGCAGTTCGCTGATGGCATTGCCATCGTTGCCGAGAATCCCTCCACAACATTGCGCAAAGTCAGCGAAATCTACGATCGCATCGCGTTCGCCGGAGTCGGCAAGTACAACGAGTTCGATCAGCTCCGAATCGCTGGTGTTCGTGCCGCCGACCTCAAAGGTTTTTCCTACAGTCGAGAAGACGTCGATGCACGGAGTTTGGGCAACCAGTACGCACAGATTCTCGGCCAGGTATTCACTCACGAGATGAAGCCGATGGAGGTCGAGATCCTTGTTGCTGAAGTGGGTCACACGTCCGCTGACGATCAGTTCTTCCACATCCTTTACGACGGCACCGTCATGGACGAGGACCGCTTCACCGTTCTCGGCGGAGACGCTGACGCGATTTCGAATCGACTCGAAGAAGGCTGGGCTCCAGAACTCGATTTGCGGGCTGTTCTTGCGGTAGCAGTCTCGGCTCTCGCTGGCCCCGATCGATCGCTCGATGCATCCGACCTCGAAGTTGCAGTACTTGATCGTGGCGCCGAACGTCGCGCTTTTCGGCGAATCGAGCGGACCGACCTCCCGGAATTCCTGCTCAAGGACTGATTCCGAGTTGATCGCACCTCTGCATGCGGTCGCCGATAGCGTGCCGGCATGGAGCGGAGGATCTTCGGGCTCGAAAACGAGTACGGCGTTACGTGCACGTTGCGCGGGCAGCGCCGCCTGAGTCCCGACGAAGTCGCTCGATACCTCTTTCGGCGAGTTGTTTCATGGGGGAGGAGTTCCAATGTCTTTCTCCAGAACGGAGCTCGTCTTTACCTCGATGTCGGATCGCACCCCGAGTACGCAACGCCGGAATGCGATTCGATCCACGACGTGGTTGTTCACGACAAGGCAGGGGAGCGCATCCTTGAGCAATTGCTGACCTCGGCCGAGAAGCGTCTCGCTGACGAAGGCATCAAAGGCGATATTTACCTGTTCAAGAACAACACCGATTCGGCCGGCAATTCGTATGGCTGTCACGAGAATTATCTCACTGGCCGAAATGATGATCTTGCGCATTACACGAACAACTTGATTCCCTTCCTTGTGACCCGGCAGATCTACGCCGGTTCCGGCAAGGTTCTGCAAACGGCCCGAGGCGCAATGTTCTGTATTTCGCAACGGGCGGAGCACATTTGGGAAGGCACATCTTCGGCTACGACTCGAAGCCGACCAATTATCAATACCCGCGATGAGCCCCATGCTGACGCTGAGCGCTATCGCAGACTGCACGTAATCGTGGGCGATTCGAATATGAGCGAATACGCCACATTTCTCAAAGTCGGCACCACTGCGATTCTCCTTCGCATGCTCGAAGAGCCGAATGTGGTCATGCGCGACATGACGCTCGAGAATCCGATTCGGGCGATTCGCGAAATCAGCCACGACATGACGTGCACCCGAAAAGTCAGACTTGCAAATGGACGAGAGGCCACAGCCCTCGAGATCCAAAGTGAGTACCTCACCCGAGCATTACGTTATGCCGATCGCAGAGATTTCTCGCCGCTTGAAAAGCAAGCGCTTGGGATGTGGGAACAGGCATTGACCACAATCGAAAACGACCCCCTCGGTCAAGATCGTGAGGCCGACTGGGTGATCAAGTACAAGTTGATTGAGGCCTACCGCGAACGCCACGGACTTGAGCTCACCGATCCCAAAGTCGGACTACTTGATCTGCAATATCACGACATAAATCGGAGTCGTGGAGTTTTTTATCGCATGCAGGACCGCGGCTTGGTTGAACGAATATGCGACGACACTGAAATCGACGAGGCAATCGACACACCTCCTCAGACGACCCGCGCCCGTCTTCGAGGTGAATTCATCAAGAAGGCCAAAGAAAGAAAGCGCGATTACACCGTTGACTGGGTGCATCTGAAGTTGAATGATCAGGCCCAGCGCACCGTCTTGTGCAAGGACCCGTTCCGTTCCCATGACGAGCGGGTCGAAAAATTGATTGCCTCGCTGTAATCCGCCCGTTCCTTCCAGCTCTAGAGATGTGTGAATGACACCTACCGATAAATCTGCCGAGAAGTTCGAGCGCCAGATGAATCTGTTGGCCGCCTTGAGCGACACAGTTCAGGGAATTCGTGCTGTCGACATCCAACAGCGCGTTCCTGGATACAACGCAGATCACGAGTCCTTTCGGCGGACCTTTGAACGCGACAAGAAAGACCTCTTGAGTCTCGGGGTGCCGATCGAGGTGGTTGCGGGCGCAACCGCCGACCTCACTGCCTACCGAGTCGACAAATCGAAATACGAGTTACCCGATCCTGGACTTGAGAGCGACGAGCTCGCCGCCCTCCATCTCGCTCTCGAAACGGTCACCGTTGGGTCATCTCCGGGCGACATGGCTCGGGCTATGTGGCGGCTTGGGGGAGTGGTCGATGCAGCAACCGAGAACCCGTTTGGCGTCCCTGTCGGTGAACTCACCGAGATACCAAGTGATGCGTCTCTCGTTCCGCTCTTTCGCGCAGTGACCGAACGCCGAGCCGTTTCGTTCGCCTACGAAAGTGCGACGGGAGTTTCAACGCGTTCGGTGGAGCCTTGGCATCTCGACTTCAAGCGGGGCCGCTGGAATCTCACCGCCTTCGATCGCGAACGTGACGATCAACGTACTTTCCGACTCGATCGGATCCGTAGCTCAGTCGAGCTCGACGATCCCGGGAGCCAGCTCCACCCGATTCCGGTGTCGCCTGTTCCTCAGGCCGATCCTTGGGAGTTTGGTGAAGATGAGCCGACTCTCACCAGGGTCCGTTTCGATCCTGAGGTAGCCGATTTCGCTCGCCAATCACTCATGTCCTGTACATCGACTGATCACGCCGACGGCTCCGTCTCGTTCGAAGTTCCCGTCGCGAACTGGCCGGCATTCCGGTCCTTTGTGTTGAGTTACCTCGATCATTGCGTGATTCTTTCGCCTGAAACTGCCCGGTCGGCGATGGTCGAATGGCTTGAGCAAATTGTGGCGGAAGTTCATGGCTGAAATGACAGCTGCAGAACGCCTCGATCGGACGCTCGCGATTGTGCCGTGGGTGGCCAACCAACCGGATGGCACGGCGTCGATTCGCGAGATCAGCGAACGGTTTGCAATCGACGCCGACGACCTGCGTGATTGCCTCATCATCACGTCGATGGTTGGCATACATCCCTACACGCCAGATTTGCTCATCAACGCCATCGTCGACGCCGATACCGTCACGATCGACCTTCCCGACTACTTCCGACGTCCCCTTCGCCTCACCGCCGAGCAAACATTTGCGCTTCTGACCTCGGCAAAAGCACTCCTCTCTGTGCCAGGGGCCGACCAAGAGAGCGCTCTCGCTCGGGGGCTCTCAAAAGTGCTGACGTCACTAGGTGAGGCATCAGAAACTGCTGTGGATGTCGGAATTGCGACCGCTCCCGATGCAATTATTGAACAACTACGCGCTGCTATCGAGAAACGTCACGCGGTTGAAATCACCTACTACAGCTACGGCCGCGACGACACCGGGAACCGTCGAATCGACCCGTGGGCCATTCACTCAGAAGGTGGCCTCTGGTATCTCCAAGGCTGGTGTCACTCAAGTTCGGCCGAACGACTCTTCCGAATAGACAGAATCCGCGAAGTGGTCCTCACTGACCAAGCCTTTACCGTCCCAGATCCGCTCCCGACCTTTACGCTCTTCGACGGCTCCAACGCCTTGGGTCAGATCACACTCGAACTTCAGCCTGAGGCGCGGTGGGTGACCGAGTACTACCCAGCGGAGGCGATCGAACCGCACCCCGATGGGACGACGACAATCACACTTGCAATCGGTTCCCTTCCCTGGCTCGAACGACTGCTCCTTCGTCTTGGCCCCGAAGCGAAGGTTGTCAATGCCTCTCCGAGCCTCGCCGGCGTCGAAACGACTGCGGCCCGAAGGTTGCTTGCGCTCTACCGTGGCTAGTCTGATCGAAACGCCGGAACGAACCGGTCTCGTTCCACTCGGAAAGCACTCTCTGTGACTAGTCCTGCTGTCGACCCTGTTGCTCCAACTCGTGTGCGTCGCACGCGGAGGCGCCGACTTGAAAAGTGGTTTGGACCTCGTGGAGCCGGGATTGTCGAATGGGTCGTCGTAATTGTTGGCGCCATCATTCTGGCGCTTGTTGTCAAGCTCTTTCTCCTGCAGGCGTTCTACATTCCATCACTCTCGATGTACCCAACTCTTCACGAGGGCGATCGCGTCCTGGTAAATAAACTCAGTTATCACCTCCATGACGTCAACCGCGGCGACGTCATCGTTTTCGAGCGTCCAGCGTCAGAGACTTCGAGCAATATCCCTGATCTCATCAAGCGTGTCGTGGGACTTCCTGGCGAATCGATCACGTTCATCGATGGTGCGGTCTATGTCGACGGAAATCGTCTTAGCGAGTCGTACCTTCCCGACGGGACGGTGACGAGTAGTGCGAACGCTCCGAACAAGTGCTCCGTCGAGGCCCCTTGTGTGGTCCCCAAAGGTCAAGTGTGGGTAATGGGCGACAATCGCGGCGACTCGAAAGACAGCCGTTATTTCGGACCGATTGAACAATCGTCGATCGTGGGTCGAGCGTTTGTGACGGTCTGGCCCCTTGGAAGGTTCGGACTGCTTTAACGCAGCCGACGAACCCTTCAACACGAAGCAATTGCGAGTTACCCTTCGGTTGTCGCAGAACCCGTCATCTTCGTGATCGACGTCATCATTGTGTCGACATGGTCACTAAAAATGCCGTCGATTCCGATGTCAAGAAGTTCGTCAAGAATTCGTTCGTACTGAGCGTCCCAACCGAAGGCCAATAGTCCGAAACGATGGACCATTGCGATAGAGCCGCCAGTCCAGTCTGAATGGTGAAGATTGATTACTTGAATGCCAAGATCGGCGCTGCCAGCGATATGCAGCTCAGGACTCCCTAGGAATTTGGAGGCTCGCGTCGATTCAACGAGGTGCACCGCTGACGACAGTTCTCTCCAAGAGCTCACCAAGACTCGATCAGGATGGCAAAGCCAGAGTCGATCTTCGGCGCCAACGTCTCTTGCGCATGCGATGACTTCGGCAGTCGCGTCGGGATCTTTGATATCGAGCGAGAAATCAACGGAAGATCCCACGAGTTCATAGAACTCCTGCAGGCTGGGAATATGCGAGGGGAGTTGAGTCGACGTCAATTCAGCAATCGCTCGCCGAAGCGGCCGACGACCGACGAGACCATCGTGGTCGAGAACTGCGACGCCGTCCGAGGTCAGCCACACGTCGCTCTCAAGACCGGTGGCTCCAAGTCTCAGGGCCAATTCAAACGCTTCGATGGTGTTTTCGGGAGCGTTTGCTCGTGCTCCACGATGGGCGAAGCCGATGGGTGGCCGAAGGGAGGGGAGACGGGTCACCGCAACAGCCTGCACCACAGACACGCTGCGTCTGTGCCATTTGCCCTCGAGGGGAACCCCAGCACGCTCGGGAGTACGATGTGGATCATGTTCAACGTCGGTGGCGGTGAGATCGTCGTGGTCCTGCTTCTGGCGCTGTTGCTTCTCGGTCCAGAAAAACTTCCTGAGACAGCGCGGAAGGTTGGCAAGGTGCTTGCCGAGATCCGAAGGGTCACTTCGGGGTTCGAAGAAGAAGTCCGCTCAGCTATGGACATTGGCGACGCTCGATCAGTTGATACGGCACTCGACCGGACAACGGACGGTCCTCGACTGGTTGCGCCCGTTGATCCCGTGACACCAAGCGCAAGCGCGGGTTCGCCAACACCGTTCGTCGGCGATCTTTCGGTTCCGCGACCCGACAGCGACGACGAAGTGAGCAGTTGAGTCACGAATGAGTAACGACGCAACAGCTCCACCAACGGGTCACATGACGCTTTGGGAGCACTTGGCCGAGCTCCGGACTCGTCTGTTCAAAATTGCAATCGCGGTTGCTGTTGGTGCAATTCTCGGTTGGTTTCTGTATCCGTATGTCTTGGCGATCTTGAAGCACCCTTTTAACGAGGTGCAACCGGGTCAGCCATTCATCGCAACAGAGCCACTTCAGGCCTTCGGTCTTCGAATCAAGATGTCGGCATACATCGGCATCGCTGTTGCCATGCCGATCATCGTCTGGCAGGTCTGGCGATTCGTAACGCCTGGTCTCTACCCGCATGAGAAGAAGTATGCGGTTCCCTTTACTGTCAGCGCAGTTGTGCTCTTCATCGGCGGCGCAGCGGTTGCCTATTACGTTCTCAATCCAACCCTTGAGTTCCTCACCACGATTGGTGGATCGCAGATTGAGCCGTTCTACACGGCGGATAGTTATGTCACTCTCATCGTGTGGATGATGCTTGCATTCGGCGTGGGATTTGAGTTCCCTGTCCTACTTGTTGCGCTCCAACTGATCGGCATTCTGACACCCCGCAAGCTCATTCAATGGTGGCGTCAGGCAATCGTCGTGATCGCAATCATCGCCGCGGTCATCACACCAAGTGGTGATCCGATTTCAATGATCGCTCTCGCCGTTCCGATGCTGATTTTGTACGTGGTTTCGGTTGGGGTTGGCGCAGCGGTACTCGGATTCCGCAAGCGAGCAAAACGCAAAGCTGAGAAAAACGAACAACTGACAGACGAAAATGACACCGTCGTTACCGATTGATCCTTCGACGTCGTTCGAATTAGATCGATTCCAACGCGACGCGATCGAGGTCATAGACCGAGGAGTCTCCGTCTTGGTCTCGGCCCCAACCGGATCTGGCAAGACCAAGGTTGCGGAGCATGCCGTCGCCGTTGCGCTTCGCTCGGGACGGCGGGCGTTCTACACCACCCCTATAAAGGCTCTGTCGAATCAGAAATTTCACGATCTCATCGAGGTCCACGGGAAGGATTCCGTCGGGCTGTTGACCGGTGACACCGCAATCAACGGTGATGCCCCAATTGTCGTGATGACGACTGAAGTGCTTCGCAACATGATTTACGCACGTTCCTCAGCGCTCGATGCCCTTGATTGGGTTGTCCTCGATGAAGTGCATTATCTCCAAGACTCTGCACGTGGATCGGTATGGGAAGAAGTGATCATTCACCTCCCACGTCACGTTCGACTCGTTTGCCTCTCGGCCACGGTGTCGAATGCGGATGAGTTGGGGGAGTGGATCTCGTCTGTACGTGGCCCGACCGAAGTTGTGGTCGAGACCAAGCGGCCCGTCGAACTCGACAACTGGTACCTCGTCGCCGATCGACTTGAAGATGGTCTTGCACTGTTACCCACTCTCAACGGCGGCAAGCCAGATCGTCGGGGACACGAGTACGACATCGATCCACGGGATCGGGCCCGAGGTGGTCGTCGGCGGTATTCGACTCCTGGTCGAGTCGAGGTGGTTGAGCTGTTGGCAGAGCGGTCAATGCTTCCGGCAATCTTCTTTATCTTCAGCCGCGCTGGATGCGATGAGGCCGTTACCTCGTGCACGCGGGCCGGATTGAGCTACACCACCGCAGGAGAGCGTGATCGGATTCGACATATCGCCGAGTCCCATGTCGAGGATCTTTCAGATGACGACCTTCGTGTTCTCGACTACGGACGTTGGCTGGATTCGCTCGAACGGGGAATTGCCAGCCATCACGCGGGCCTTGTTCCGCCATTCAAAGAAGCGGTGGAACAGTGTTTCGTCGAAGGGCTTGTTCGAATCGTTTTCGCGACAGAGACACTGGCGTTGGGTATAAACATGCCCGCAAGAACCGTTGTCATCGACAAACTCACAAAGTTCACCGGTGAAGGCCACGAGTTTCTGACTCCTGCTCAGTACACGCAACTCACCGGACGCGCCGGACGACGGGGCATCGACAATCACGGAAACGCGGTCGTCCTTTGGTCGCCATTCGTATCCTTTGAGGATGTGGCAATGCTCGCCGCCAGCCGAAGCTTTCGGCTTACAAGTTCGTTTCGACCCACGTACAACATGGCGGCGAATCTTGTTCGACGCTATGACGCTGGTGAAGCACACCGGCTTCTTGGAAACAGTTTTGCGCAGTTTCAGGCTGACGCAGATGTCGCTCGAGAGGAACACAGGCTCGCCGGACAACTCGAGAAACTTGAACGGCTCGAATCAGAGTCTTCATGCGATTTCGGAGACGTTCGTAGCTACAAGGCTGCGCTAGATCGCGAGCGCGGAGTGCGCGCCCCCGGAAGCGGCGGCTCACACATCGAACGAGCGCTTGCATCGTTGAAACCAGGTGATGTGCTGTGGCTCGAGGGGAGCGGTGGCCATGACCGAGTTGCCGTTCTTTCGGTGTCGAATCGGAAGGGCGGTTCAGCGCGCGTCAAGGTATTGAATGCTCGGCGCAACGTCTTACAGCTTGGTTCCCGGGACTTCGAGGAAGTGCCGACCGTTGTCGGCCATATCGACCTCCCGGTTCCTTTCACGCCTATGAAGCCGAAGTTTCAGAAGGCGGTGTCTCTTGAACTCGACCGCGTTGTGAAGCGGCAGCCACTTGACCAGAGCAGCCGTAACAACCGCAACGAACAGGATCGCAATGCAATTGAGCTCCATCCGGTGTTCGCGTGTCCGGACCGTGACATGCATCTGCGCGCTCTTCGAGACGGTGAACGGGTCCGTCGAGAAATAGACAGTCTCGAGAAACGGATTCGATCGCGTACTGGTTCGCTGGTTGAGCAGTTTGACCGAATTCTCCAAATGCTTGAGCAATGGGGTCATCTTGACGGGTGGGAACTCACCGAGCGGGGCGACCGTCTTGTACGGATCTACCACGAGTCCGATCTGGCAATCGCTGAAGCGATTGAGGAACGACTCTTCGATGATCTCTCTCCGTCGGAGCTCGCCGGTCTCGCGAGTGCGTTCGTGTTTGAGTCTCGGGCCTCTGGCCCAGAACTTTCGCCGTGGTTTCCTCGGAGGGAGGTCGCAGATCGAGCGCGACAACTCGAAGATCTGACTCACGCGATTGCGAGAGACGAGATTTCGCTCGGACTAGCGGTCACTCGTGCTCCCGATGCGGGCTTTTTTGCACTTGCCCATGCGTGGGCTGCGGGCGACGACCTCGATCATCTTCTCAGTGACGACGACATGCCGGGCGGAGATTTCGTACGAACAATGAAACAACTTGTCGATCTGCTCAGACAGATTTCGGAAACCGATGCAGCCTGCGCCCGAACTGCGTCGGAGGCGGCGGATGCGTTGTATCGAGGCGTCGTGGCGGTCTCCGGTCGCGGTCGTGTAGAGGCCGATGTAACAGCTGTGGTCGCGGCGGTTGAGGACGACTCGCTGTGACCATAGAAAAGGGAAGCGACTACGGCATCCTGGCGCCACTGCCCGAAGGGGCTCCCGTCGTTTCATCAGACTCGCAATTGCGAGATGTCGTTCTGTCCTTTCGTACGAGTGGCGGCAAGTCGCCAACGATTGGCCTCGTCGGAGGAGACTTATGCAGGACTTTCGGAGGTTCCGGTGATGTCGAGCACCTCTCGGGAGCCGAGGCACTGACAGCCCCTGTCGACCTCGCTATCGCATCAATCGACGGTGTTGACTATCCGTTCGTTGCTCACGTCATTGTTGGTAAACCTTTCCGTCCAGGTTTTGTTGCCATCATGAACGCCCAATGGTTTGGAGGCCTCGATTTGGGTCCGCGGTCGCATCCTGGAGATGGACTCGTCGACATCACCACTGGCGATCTGAAGTGGCGCGAGCGGCGCATCGCCCGTTCCCGGGCGCGGACTGGCACGCATCTTCCTCATCCTTCGTTGTCACACCGGCGCACGAAGACCGAAACTCTGACTTTTGAACGGTCGATGTCGGTTTGCGTCGATGGTGGTTTCACAGTGCAAGGACGTTCACTCTCAGTTCGAGTCGAACCTGACGCGTTCTACGTCGTGGTGTGACCCGCCACGCCTCTTGCAGCCCCATGTAGCGTTGCTGGATGGACGCAGCTGAAGCAAAGAAGATGGCTGTCGATGCCATTGATGCGCATCGCAATCTTCTCCTAGAAATTTCGCATTCCATCCATGCGAATCCCGAAGAGAACTATGCCGAACACCACGCCCACGAAATTCTCACCACTGCTCTTGAGGGTCTGGACTTCTCGGTCCGCCGAGGTGCCTACGGTCTACCGACCGCATTTGAAGCATTGAAGGGTTCAAACGGACCGAACATCGCTGTTTTTTGTGAATACGACGCACTTCCAGGTATCGGGCATGCATGTGGGCACAACATCATCGCTGCCGCTGGACTGGGTGCGGCGGTTGGCGCCGCGGCAGTCGTCGATGCAATCGGTGGGCGAATTTCTGTGCTGGGTTCACCGGCGGAAGAAGGCGGCGGCGGCAAGGTTTTCATGATCGAGCGAGGCGCTCTTGAAGGCGTCGATGCGGCAATGATGATCCATCCCGCCGATGTAGACCTTCGTTGGATGACAACCATTGCCGTTCAGCAGATCCAGGTCACTTGGCATGGCGAAGCCGCTCATGCGGCTGCACATCCATGGGACGGCCGTAACGCTCTCGATGCCGCAGTCCTGGGGTATATGAACGTTGCTGCGCTTCGTCAGCACATACGCCCGGAAGAGCGAGTTCATGGCGTTTTTACTGACGGGGGAGAGAAGCCAAACATTGTTCCGGCCACTGCCTCAATGCACTGGTTCATCAGAGCGGCAAATCCCCAACGACTCGAAGCGCTGAAGCCAAGAGTCCTCTCTGCGTTAACTGCCGGGGCCACGGCGACAGGCTGCACCGTGGCATATGAGTGGCTCGAACCGGCGTATGCCGATCTGCTTCGTAACCCTGCATTTGAGGACCTGTACGCAACAAATAGTTTGAACCTGGGCCGAGTAGTTGTGGAACCTGGTGATGCCGGTGCTGTCGTGGGTTCCACCGATATGGGCAATGTCAGTTACGTGGTGCCTTCGATTCATCCAATGGTCTCGGTGGCCCCTCGCGGGGTCGGTATTCACACTGCCGGGTTTGCCGAGTTCGCCGCCTCGCCAACGGGAGACGCGGGCGTTATCGACGGCGCCAAGGCCATGGCGATGACGATCGTCGACCTGTGGACCTCTCCTGCAGCGCTCGAATCAGTCACGAGTGCGTTCGCGGCCACGAAGCGGTGACCGACAACCAAGAGGCCATCCGCGGCCGCGGCCGGTAGAGGCCGTACGCTCGCCCGCCGTGAGCGTCTACGTCGCAGAAGAATTCAGCCCAGAAGAGGCAGATGTTCTCCGTCGCTATTTCACGAACCTCTACGGGCCTGTTTTTGCACTCGTAAATCTCCCCGAGGTAGTGAAAGGCGCGTTGTTCGCTCGGTACTCGCGGTCTCCCAAAAGCCTCCGACGGCTCTTTCTCGATGAGTTTGTCGGCGAGCTCGACATCAGCGGCGACGATTCCATCGATGCCACGATTGGTCTCCGCCGAGCCGAGGAGCTCTACGACAAGGTCTTCTTCGAATACGGTGACGATTCCGTTGCACAGCTTGGTGGTGTGCATCTCGCGTGCGAACAGGCATCCAACCTTCTGACGAAAGTTCTTGAGTGGGGCCGCCTGATGGCGTACCTCGAACAGTCGACTCGGTACATCTCGTACGACGCTCGAATCGGTGGTCGCTATCGGTTCTATCGACCTCCAGAGGTGTTGCAATCGAGTCTGGGAACTCGGTACGTCGGTGACATGGACCGACTCTTCGACACCTACGCCGATCTCTTGCCGATTCTTGTCGAAGACATCAAAGAGCGAATTCCGAAAGATCCTTCCGACAGCGATTTCGTCTACCGACAAGCGATTCGAGCGAAAGCGTTCGACTCTCTTCGCGGCCTGCTTCCAGCCTCCTCCCTTTCCAATGTGGGTATCTACGGCACGGGACAGGGCTACGAAATGCTTCTTTTGCGTATGCGAGCCCATCCGCTTCCCGAGGCGCGCACCTACGCCGACCTCATGCTCACCGAGCTCCGCAAAGTTGTTCCGTCGTTCCTCAAGCGTGTCGATCTCGACGACCGAGGTGTCGCGTGGAGTGACTACATGCACAACAGTCGATCAGCCATGGATGACATCGCCGGTCGACTTTTTGCTGGCGTCGACGACATCGAACCAGCACCGGTTGTGGCCTTGGTCGATTTTGACCCCGACGCAGAGATCAAACTCGTGACGGCTGCTCTCTACCCGCATCTTTCATTGCCGGAGCGCCAGATCGAAGATCGCGTCCGAGCAATGTCCGTCGAGGAACGGATCGCAGTTCTCACTGCGTACGAGGGCGGACGTGACAATCGTCGTCACAAGCCTGGTCGAGCCCTCGAGCGTCCGTCCTACCGATTCGACATTCTCGCTGATTACGGAGCATTCCGAGATCTGCAGCGGCACCGGATGCTCACGATCGATTGGCAGAAGCTCACTCCGCTTCACGGGTATACCCGTCCAGCTGCCGTGGACGACGCGGGCGTGGCGGCAACGTTCGATGAAGCGATGCAACGTTCCGCGTCGCTCTACGAAGCGCTCGACGAACGATTCCCCGCAGAATCTTCCTATGCCGTGTCTCTGGCCTATCGAGTGCGATTCTCCATGCAGATGAATGCTCGCGAAGCGATGCATCTCATCGAGCTCCGGACCACTCCGCAGGGCCACCCGGCCTATCGCATCGTGGGCCAGGAAATGCACCGATTGATCGCTGAACAGGCTGGTCACCACGCCATTGCTTCGATGATGCGGTTCGTCGACCACAGTGCCGAGCCCGAACTCGAGCGCCTACAAGCTGAGCGGCGAGCCGAAAGTCGACGTTTGGGCTCCTGACCTTACGTGTCGTTTGTCACCTTTTACGGTGACTGACCCGAAAGGCACCATTTTCACCCGCGAGTGTGCCTATCATCCGCGGCACGAATCACCCGGCCGCCATGCGGTGGCCCCGACCTGAGGACTCCATGGCTGACGATCCCATCGACGAAGAATTCGACGAGGAAGAACTCGACGTCGAACTCGAGGGCGAAGACCTCGAAGGTGAACTCGGTGACGACCTCGAGGAAGTTCTTGCCGACGACGTCGCACTCGAGGATGACGACGACGAAGCAGCCGCCGATGCTGCGCTTGCGGCGCGCCCGAAGCGAGAAGACGAAGACGACGAGGACGAGGATCTCAACCCTGACGATGTCGAGGCCGATCTCGACGCAATCCTCAAAGACCGAATCGCCGCCGCTGATGACGACGACGAAGAAGACGAGGAAGTTGCGCCCGAGCCGCGAGCCCCAACCGATATCGCTGAAGGCGTCACGCCCAAAAAGGCAAACGAATTCATGTGCACCGGCTGCTTCCTTCTCGTCAACCGGGGTCAGTTCGGTGCTCCGGGGGCCATGAACTGTCCGGTGGGTGAAGCCGCATGCCCGGCGATTGAGCACATCGAATCTGGTGCTCTTGATCGTCAAGTGAAAGCCGCGGCGAAGAAGTCTCCGGCCAAGAAAGCGCCAGCGAAATCAGCACCCAAGGCTTCTGCGAAACCTGCAGCCCAAAAGGCTTCAGCCAAGAAAGCTCCGGCCAAAAAGGCGCCAGCCAAAAAGGCGAAGGGCTGAGATGACTCCTCCGACGAGCGATTCCGCCGTCGATCCGATCGAGCAGCTGCTCGATCTCTTCCTCTACGCACCGATCGGACTCATGGCCAATGGCGCCGATGCCCTTCCCGAATTGGTGAAACGAGGTCGCACTCAGGCCACCAACGCGCGACTGGTCGGTCAGTTCGCGTTAGGTGCGACGAATACCAAGGCTCGCGAGTCGATCATCGACGCTGAACAACACCTCAACGCCTTTCTCAAGATCGTTTCGGAGTCCGCACGGCCATCGACGCAGACGACGGTAAACATTCATGCTCCCGATGCCAGCGCTGGACCGGAATCTTCTGCGGCCAAGCTGGCATCCATCGACGATCTCATTCCCAACTACGACGAGCTCACCGCAGCGCAGGTTTTGCCATCGCTTACCGGAATGTCTTCAGAAGGTCTCAATCGCATTGAGACCTATGAGCGTGCCCAGCGATCTCGCAAGACCATCTTGAATCGCATTCGTCAGTTGCGGAATTAGCGATGTCGGCGGTTTCACGCCCCGCAGAACTCAACGATCTGCTCGAACTTTCTCAACTCCTCGTCGAAGCCGCGACGGAGATGGCAACGCAGCGCGGGGGAGAGGCGTTACTCGCGTCATTCCGACGCTCTCAGGATCCATCTGAGACCGTTGAGCTTGCTCTCGCTGACCCGAACACAATGGTGTGGTGCGGAGTGTGGGAGGGGGCGGTCGTTGGTTACTCGATCGCGATCCTGTCGAAAGAAGAGGATTCCGACATCGTTTCGATCACCGATCTCTACACAACGCCAGAGGCTCGCGACGTAGGAGTCGGAGAAGTACTCCTCGAGACTGCGATCGCCTGGGCTATCGGAATTGGAGCAGTCGCAATCGACGCTCAGGCGCTGCCGGGCGCCCGCGAATCGAAGAACCTGTATGAACGACTTGGACTCACCGCTCGGTTGATAACCGTTCGAAGGGACCTTCGTTAATCAATCGCTGAAGGGTCAGCGACCCTTCCACTGCGGCGCACGCTTTTCGATGAACGCCGTGAGTCCTTCAGTGGTGTCTTCAGAAGAAAGCACTCGCCCGAACGCGGCAGCGGTGTTCTTGTTGATAGTTGCTTCGTCGTCCCAGTCCGCAGCGATGACGAGCGCACGGCTTTCCCAAACGGCGAGAGGGGCGTTCGCGGCAATAGCGTTCGCCAGTTCCATCGCGCCCTCAAGGGCCTTGCCGTTTTCGGTGATTCGGTTCACGAGGCCAAGTTCGTAGGCACGCTTCGCCGTCAGAGGCTCACCAGTGAGTGCGACCTCGAGAGCCACGTTCTTTCCGACCAATTTTGGAAGGCGGTAGAGGCCACCCGCGGCAGCAACGAGGTTGCGTTTCACTTCGGCGAGCCCGAATTGTGCTTGCTCGGATGCGACGATCATGTCGGCAGCGAGGGCGATTTCGCATCCGCCCGCAGTTGCAAGTCCATCGATTGCAGCGATGACGGGCTTTGTACGCGGGAATGTGGTGAATCCACCAAAGCCGCCCTTGGCGGTGGCGAGATCGCCAGCGCGACCTGAGTTGATCATCTTGAGGTCGGCACCGGCGCAGAACACTGGTGACTTGTGACCGGTGGTGTTCGCAGTGAGAACGCCGACCCAGACATCGGGTTCAGCTTCCATACGTTCAAGCGCCTCGGTCATCGACTGCGCGACAACGTCATTCACCGCATTGCGGGCTTCGGGGCGATTGAGGGTGAGGAGTGCGACGTGACCTTGAACTTCGTATTCGACCATGGGTGAACACTAGCGAATCGGTCGATCGCGAACAGTTTCGTCACGTGACGAAACTACGATGTGGAGATGGACGGCTGGCCGGGGATTCAACGCCAAGCCCCGCCCAGGTGCAAGGTTGCCGTTTGTGACCTGGACGGAACGCTCATCGATTCGGATGCCGCGCTGGCCGACGCATTCGTCGCCCTTGGTGTCGATCGGAACGACATCACCTATGGGCATGTACTTGCCGATGAGTGCGATCGTCTTGGCCTCACGGTGGAGGAGTACCTCGCTTCCTACAACCCCAATCAGGCGCAAGCTTTCCCCGGGGTCGAGGCGTTGATCACATCGTTCGAACGTTGGGCGGTGTGCTCAAACAAACATCCGCGTTCGGGAACTGCCGAACTCACT
Organism: uncultured Actinomycetes bacterium; assembly: GCA_937927725.1. Taxonomy (GTDB): domain Bacteria; phylum Actinomycetota; class Acidimicrobiia; order Acidimicrobiales; family Acidimicrobilacustridaceae; genus Acidimicrobilacustris. The sequence continues at coordinate 10,838 of CALBSE010000027.1, read as the reverse complement.
CGTCTGCAGTGGTACCCAGAAGTCGCGTTGTTTGCAGACTCCTTCGCTGGACCGAAGTCGTTGCCTCCGGTACTCCGAGAACTCGACGTCACTCCCGACCAGGTGGTGTTCCTCGGCGATACCGGCCACGATCGTCAGTGCGCGACAAACGCCGGCGTCACGTTTGCTCTCGCGGGCTGGAATCCGCGAGCGATTGCCCAACCCGGCGACATCGTTTTGTCCCACCCACTCGAACTCCTCGAGCTACTGGGGGAGTAACTCAGGCGTCTTCGCCGGTGACTTCTTCGACGGGAGCCTCTGGTGACGCTTCAGGAGCCGTTTCCGCAGGAGCTTCTGGTGCCGCAATGGCCTCAACATCTGGAGCCGAGTCTTCGGTGATCGTCGATGGAGTTGCCGCGTCGGTGGCAGGTTCTGCGGCCGCTGGCGCATCGGCGAGTACGGGCTTCGGTGGACGAGGCTTTGCCGCAGGCTTCGACTTCGAGGGCGCAGTTGCTTCGATGCCGAACAATGCCGCAATCTGCGGAAGCCGAGCAGCGACCTTCTTTACGGCAGCGACAAGCTCCGGTGTCGGCTCCGCCGGAATACCAACCGGCGTCACCTGGGTGCGGACCGGTGAAAACGCCAAAGCATCGAGCACCGTTGCGTAGCGGTCCTGGCCAGTTTCTGGTGTCAGAGACGCTGCAGCCGCGTCGGTGAGCTTCGCTGAGAGCTCGGCTGGAAGCGGTGCGCCCGCCTTGGGGGGACGAGAGCTCACGCGCAATGCACGAACAGCGCGTCCACCAGCAAGCAGCTCGCTGATTTCGGTAAGCCACGCAGCTTGTTCCGACTCAACACGCTGCGCGAGCCCAGCCTTGAGTTGCTCAGCAAGAGCGCGGGTTTCGTCATCACGCGCCCCGGCGTCGGAAGCAACGACGACCGAGCGGAGATCGCGAAGGTCGAGTTCAGGCAGATCGGCGAGTGCTGCTTCCGCTTTGTCGCGCCATTCAGCAGAACGAAGTGACGGCATCAATTGCTCGGCGAGTTGCAACAGCGGAGCTGGGTTGATTTCCGGCTTGCCTTCTGCCTTGTTCGTTTCATTCTGCTTTTCAACGGCCTGACGAACTGCAGGAATTCCTCCGCGCAGAACTTGCTCCGCAATTGGCTTTTGTTCGGCCGGAAGTGCGGCAAGTGCTGCATTGCGATGCGTGCGTCCGGCGCGAAGTCGCTTGGCCTTCGGCTTCGGTTCTGGAGCAGGCGAGGTTGGACGATTCGGGTGGTGAGCGCGGGTACCGGTCTTACGACGAGCGTCCTGCGATCCTTCACCTTCAGTACGTGGTTTGCGTTCACGCGGCGGACGACCATCGCGCTTTTCGCCGTCACCCTCGCGTCGTGGCTTGCGGTCGCGGCGATCTCCACCGCGTCCCTTCGGGGCGAGCTTTGTTGTCACGAGTGGTTCGTCATCACGACGAGGTGTCCCAACAACCTCGATTCGTTCGGGCTCTTTCCGTGCACCCTTCGGAGGAAGCACGGCAATGATGTCGATGCCATCCATCATGAAGTCCGCATCGGCTCGCACCACGTCGCCGACCTTTGCTCCAGCAAAGAGCAGAGAACCGTTGAGTTCACCCTTGGGCAACTTGGCGCCGGCAGCTCGCCAGGTCCAGGTTCCGTCTTCGCGAGTACTAGTGAGTTCAACTTCGATGCGGCGTGACATAGGTGGGCCACGCTAACGCTGAGCGTGTGCGCAGAGCGAACGAGCCCATCAGACGGACCCCACTGCTACCTTCCGGGCAATGAGTGACGATGACGTTGAGTATGGACAGCGCCCGTTTCAAGCACCGCCCGGAGCGACCGAGGTCTTTCTCGTTCGCCACGGTCAATCGGCCGCCTACAAAGACGGCGAGCCCTTTACGCTCGTCGGCGGCCAAGGCGATCCGCCGCTCACGGACTACGGACACTGGCAGGCAGTACAGGTCGGAGAGCGTCTGCGTCACGTGGAACTCGCGGCCGTCTACGTCACCACTCTTCAGCGCACGGCTCAGACTGCGGCACCGCTTCTTGCCCATATCGGCCAGCAGGCCATCGTTGAGCCCGACCTTCGAGAGATCCATCTAGGGGAGTGGGAGGGAGGGGTCTTCCGTAAAAAGGTGGCCGAACGCGACCCGGCGTTCCTCGAGGTCGAGCGAACGCAGGACTGGAGCGCGATTCCAGGCGCTGAATCCTTTACTCTGCTCCACGAGCGAGTTGTTGGGGCAATCACCCGAATCCATGCCGCCCATCCCGGAGAACGGATTGTGGCGGTCAGCCACGGGGGAGCGATAGGGGCTGCGCTCTCCCATGCCACCGGATCAAAGCCACTGGCCTTCGCCGCGACCGACAACGCCTCCATCGCTCATCTCATCGTGCTTGGTGACCGATGGATTCTGCGTCGTTACAACGACACCGGGCACCTGGGTGGCGAACTCTCAGCGGTAGCGGAGGGGCTGACTTGAATTGCGGTCCCAGCGCCATTTCTGACTTTGGTTGCCGATAATCCTAGTTATGTAAAGTTATGGGTCAAGAAGACGGAGCAGGTCTCACTCGATACTGCGCCCCTAGATGATCGTTGCCATCCGTGGCTCAAGCCGAGCCGCTGCCAGCGGCTCGGCATTCTCCATAAGCCAGGCAAGTGCCTCGGAGACGTCCTGAGGCGTTGACGATCCGGCAAGGTCACGTTGAACGTCCTCAACGGCCGCCTGAAGGCAATACAGCAATCCTTGAAGCTCCTCGATGGCGGATCGGTCGACAATGACGTCGTTGTCCTCGAGTCCATGACTCTGCGCCAGCTTTCGGGCCATGTACGACTGTTGCTTGCAACCGTCTCGGCAAAACGACCGGGGTCGTCCGGGCCCTTCGCGCGGTTCGACGGGCCGACCGCACCAGCGACATCGAAGGGTTGGTTTTTCTCGGCCACTCTCATCCACAGCCAATTTCGTCACGTGACGATATTACGGGATTCAGCCAGTGAATACGGGAACAACGTCGGGAGCATTGGGTTCAGGTGTCGGCGTGACGTTCGGCAAGACCGGGAAGGGAAACGCCGTAAGCGTGAGTCCCCACAGGCCCTGATAGGTCGCCAGCAAGCTCGGGACACCCGGCTGCCACGCGGCGTAGAGCGAACCAGCGTCGGATGACGGTGTCGTGATCTGCCACGTGGGAAGAACCGAAACAGGAGACTGACCACCGACTGACCACACTCCCCCTGCTGGATCCTGCCCAGCAGTGAGCACCGCCTGAATCACGAGGGCGGTTGAGTTGGGGTCGGGGTCTCCCCCAGCGAACCAGGGAACGCCACCCGCCTGTGGTCCGCTCGTCGTTTGGGCTGCACGGAGGAAGGTGAGCGCAGCGGGAACCGCCGAAGTCCTCGATGCGCTTACGAGCGCTTGGATCGCGAAGGCCGTGGAGTTCGTGTCGGCGCCTGTGTAGTTGAACGCGTCCGGAGCAGAGCACGGATCAAGCACACCACCTGTCCTCGAACGGAACGACATCCATCCGCCAATCGATGCTGGATCATCGGTTCCACCAGTGCACTGTTGGTCGACAATCCACTGCACCGCCAACGCCGGTGCAGGAGATCCGACTGCCGTTAACGCCATGACGACGAACGATTGGTCTTGTACAGCGGAGTAAGGCTCTTGCCACCCGTAGAAACCCGCAACGGAAACTCCGTATAACGCTTGAACGCGGGCAACCAGATTTGTCGTCGGCGAACCAAAGCTGGTCGGGTCTCCCCCAACGGTACGCACGAGCAATAGCAATTCGCCCAGTCGTTCAGGCAGATCACTACCGACTGGTGCGACTGTCGATCCGCTTCCATCGTTCACGACCCAATCATCAACATGGGTGCTGATGTACGCCATCGCTCGGCCAAGAGCGTCGCGGTGTTGGCCTGAGGCTGCGAGCCCATTGGCCACGTACATGGTCTGCGTCGTGGTCGAGAATGTTTCGCCAGGAACGTTGACCGATCCATCGGCTCCTACCTGCGCCGCAAGCCAGTCAGAGGAGAGCGTCGAGGCAGGAGTAGTAACTGCCGAGGCGGGAGCAATCGAAACCGACAGAAATGAGAGTGCAGCGACGAACACAGCAACCGTTCCGCGCCGGATGCGAATCTGAACTCGAGTGGCTTGAGTGCGCATGATGTCCTTTTTCTGGACCGACGATTCCGCACTGCCGGCCCTCGTCGAACACCAAATGGCGCTAGATCTGGGGCTCGACACCGCATTCCACGACGGTGAGAGTGAGCCTCGCTCTCGGGTTCGGTGATCCGACTCGAGTGTCGATCTCGGGCTTTCGCCTCGGAAACGACTCTCACACGGTTGCGGGACAGCGCCGGATTCGCACCGGACTTCCCCTCACTCGAGAACAACTTCTGCCTCGCCAGACAAACAGCAAACACGAACGCAGTCAAGGACGTCAGTGAATGTGAAGGCGGACATAGGATCGGTCCATCACACCGGGGTGACTCCCCCAAATCAATGGAGAGCTGCGATGACTGCAAGCCTCGATCCTGACAATTTCGGTGTTGTTCGTGCGGCGAGCAAGCCGATCCCTTACGACATTCCCGTCTTCGACAATTTCGAGGATGAACGTCAGCACCGAAAAGAGCGTCTTGCTGCGGCATTCCGGCTTTTTGGAAAGTTCGGATTTGGTGAGGGCGTCGCTGGACACATCACCGTTCGCGACCCTGAGCATGTCGATTGCTTTTGGCTCAATCCCATCGGCATGGATTTTCGTTTGATCAGCGTTTCCGATCTGATCCTCGTCAACCACGATGGCGACATCCTTCATGGCGACTACGCAATTAATCAAGCCGCATTCGCCATCCATTCACAGGTACACGCAGCTCGACCCGACGTGATTGCCGCTGCTCACACGCATTCCATTTTCGGCAAAGCGTTTTCCTCGCTCGGGCAACTTCTTGATCCGATTACGCAAGACGCCTGCGCGTTCTACGACGATCACGTGTTGTTCGACGACTACACCGGCGTCGTCCTCGACACGAGTGAAGGCAAGCGAATCGCTGAAGGTCTCGGCATGAAGAAGGCAGCGATCCTCCGTAATCATGGTTTGTTGACCGTTGGCCACTCTGTCGATGAAGCCGCCTGGTGGTACATCACCATGGAACGAAGCTGCCAAGCCCAGCTACTGGCCATGGCTGCCGGGTCACCAATTTCCATCGACGATGAGTGCGCAGCCATGACGCACGATCAAATCGGGCACAATTTCGCTGGATGGTTCTCCTTCCAACCGCTGTACTCGACCATCGTGCGCGAACAGCCGGACCTCTTCGACTAGGTTCCCAAACACAACTGACGCTGATCACCGCTTGCGGGAGAGATCACTCAACTTTCGGACGATCGACGAGATCTAATGGAGGTCGAGTGGCGCCGAAGGAGCAACCCCCCGGGAAACTCTCAGGCTCATGTACCGCTTGCGTAGGCAACTCTGGAGAGCAGTCATCACCAACGTGAATGGCTCACCGACGGGGAAAGTAGACAACGAGACACGTGCCAGGTTCGGCATCGAAAATCGTTCGAAGCGAAACTCTCAGGTACCACGACAGAGCGGGGTCCCGACGAAGACGCTGACGCGTCGCGACCATCGAGGCCACCATGACTGATCCCCGCCCGTCACTTGAAGAACTTATTGCTGCCGACCAGTTCGTCGGCCGCCATATAGGGCCATCCGAGTCCGACATCGAGCGGATGCTCGCGGTCGTCGGTCAACCGACACTTGAATCGCTGATCGACGCCGTTGTACCGCCGTCTATTCGATCAACCACTCCCCTCGCGGTCCCCGCCGCGGTTGACGAAGCAACAATGCTCGAGCGTTTGCGTTCCATCGCTGACCGAAACGTCGTACGCACCTCACTCATAGGTTGTGGGTGGTACGACTGCGTGACGCCACCAGTTCTCCGACGCAACGTCCTTGAGAATCCTGCTTGGTACACCGCGTATACGCCGTATCAGCCTGAGATTTCTCAAGGTCGTCTTGAGGCGCTGTTGATGTACCAAACCATGGTGTGTGATCTCACAGGGATGGACATCGCCAACGCTTCAATGCTCGACGAATCAACTGCAGCAGCAGAAGCAATGACGCTTCTGTACCGATCAAACGGAAAACGGGGCGATCGATTTGTCGTTGACCGTGATACGCATCCGCAGACGATCGCAGTGTTGCAAACTCGAGCCGAACCGCTTGGCTTCACAATCGAACTCGCCGATGTGAATGATCCCGTCGCTGAAGACGTGTTCGGCGTGTTGCTCTCGCATCCAGGATCATCGGGCGCGATCCGCGATCTCGCACCAGCGATCGACTCCGCACATATTGCGGGCGCCCTCGTTGCGGTGACGACTGATCTCCTTGCGTGCTGCCTCATCACTCCCCCGGGCGAACTCGGAGCCGATGTTGTTGTTGGATCCTCTCAGCGCTTTGGCATCCCGCTCGGTTTCGGCGGTCCTAGTGCGGGCTTCCTCGCTACTCGCGACGAACATCGGCGGGTTCTTCCTGGGCGACTTGTGGGCGTCTCAATCGACGCCGCCGGTCGACCTGCCTACCGACTTGCATTGCAAACTCGAGAACAACACATTCGTCGCGAAAAGGCGACCTCAAACATCTGCACGGCTCAGGTTCTTCTTGCCGTTATGGCAGCTCTCTACGCCGCATGGCACGGACCTCAGGGTCTTCGCCGAATAGCTACACGAGTGAATCGACTTACTGCCGCAGCCGCTGCTGGTTTTCAATCGCTGGGCTTCGAAATCATCAACACCACGTTCTTCGACACACTCACAATCGCGGTCCCCGCTGGTGCTGACGCGCTAATTGCAACAGCACGATCTGCCGGCCTTGAGTTGCGGAGGGTCGATGCAGACACGATCTCAGTGTCATTCGACGAAACCACAACACCAGTAACGATCTCCACTCTGCTGACATGTGCAGGTGCTACTGATATTTCCGTCGCCGCTTTAGACAACAAAGCTCCAGAATCAATTCCGAGCGCAAGTGAACGCACCACGAGTTATCTCGAGCATCCCAATTTCACAACGCACCACAGCGAAACAGAAATGGTTCGCTACTTACGACGCTTGGCCGATGTCGATCTTGCTCTCGACCGAGCGATGATTCCCCTCGGCTCATGCACAATGAAGCTGAATTCTGCCGCCGAGATGGAGCCAATCACCTGGCCCGAGTTCGCAGGACTTCATCCATATGTGGATCCAGCGGATTCAGCGGGCTACCGAACGATCATCTCTGACCTCCAACGTTGGCTTTCGGACATCACCGGCTACGACGCGGTTTCACTCCAGCCCAACGCCGGATCCCAAGGCGAATTCGCCGGGCTCCTCGCGATTCGAGCCTGGCATTTAGGGAACGGCAACTCCGAGCGAGACGTCTGCTTGATCCCCGCATCAGCGCACGGAACGAATGCGGCGAGCGCCGCAATGGTCGGAATGCGAGTCATCGTGATCGCCTGCGATGAAAACGGCAACGTCGATGTCGATGACCTTCGATCGAAGATTTCCGAACATGCCGACCAACTGGCCGCGTTGATGATCACCTACCCGTCCACCCACGGAGTATTCGAAGAGGCCATCGGCGAAATTTGCGGAGCCGTTCACGATGCTGGTGGTCAGGTGTACCTCGATGGCGCCAACCTCAACGCTCTTGTGGGCGTCGCCCGTCCTGGCCACTTCGGCGCCGATGTCAGCCACCTGAACCTGCATAAAACCTTCTGTATCCCCCATGGTGGTGGTGGTCCAGGCGTGGGTCCGGTCGCTGTCCGGGCTCATCTCGCTCCGTATTTGCCGAGCCATCCGGTGGTGCCGTCCGCCGGACCCAACAGAGACGCTTCCGTCTCTGGTCCGCTCGTGGGTCCTGTCTCGTCGGCGCCCTATGGCTCTGCGAACATTCTCACAATTCCCTGGTCATACATCTCGATGATGGGTCCGGAAGGTCTAGAGCGCGCAACGCACGTCGCGATCCTTAACGCCAACTACGTGGCCCGCCGACTCGAGGGTGCGTATCCAGTCCTCTACACAGGGCGCGACGGCCTCGTGGCCCACGAATGCATCCTTGACCTTCGTCCGATCACGAAAGAAACAGGTGTCACCGTCGACGACGTCGCGAAACGACTGATCGACTTTGGTTTCCACGCTCCCACAATGTCATTCCCTGTCGCCGGAACACTCATGTTTGAAAGCACAGAGAGCGAAGGCTTAGCCGAGCTCGATCGTTTTTGCGACGCCATGCTGGCGATCAGAAAAGAAATTGATTTGGTTGCATCAGGTCATTGGCCAGCAGAAGACAATCCACTTCACAACGCGCCCCACACCGCCGCAGATCTCACCAGCGACTCCTGGGACCATTCCTATTCTCGAGAGATCGCTGGCTGGCCCGCTGGGCACGTAGCAGCTCGATACTGGCCGCCAGTGAGCCGCATCGATGGCACCTATGGCGATCGAAATGTTGTGTGTTCGTGTCCGCCGATTGAAGCCTTCGCCGAAAACTAATCAACGAACAAACGGTGGTTTCACAACCGTCGCTTCAAGAAGCGTTCCGCGAACGTCGATAGCAAACTGATCTCCGACGGTTGCATCGGGGGGCAGGAATGCGAGCGCGATTCCGTGACCAAGCTCAGGCGAGAAGTTTCCGCTTGTGACGTCGCCGACGACCACACCGTCTCGCAGCACGGGAGAACCTTCTCGAGGTGGTCGGCGCCCTTCAGTTACCAACCCAGCCAGTCGACGAGCCACGCCGCGATCGCGTTCAGCGGCGAGGGCCTCGGAACCACGGAAGGGACCCTTGTCGAAACGAACCGCCCAACCCAGGCCTGCTTGAAGCGACGTAATTCCTGCGCCGAGTTCATGACCATGGAGAGGAAGCCCGGCTTCGAGGCGGAGTGTGTCACGTGCTCCAAGTCCTGCCGGGGTGATGCCCGCATCGGTGATTGCATTCCATAAATCGGCTGCGTGAGATGTTGGAACCGCAATTTCCACACCGTCCTCACCGGTATAGCCAGTGCCGGCAACGGTGACAGAAACACCTCGCCAATCAAGACGACGAACATCGAAGCGAGCGACGGCTGCAATTGCACTGTCAACATTCGCAAGGAGTGATCGCGCCTGCGGACCTTGCACTGCAAGAATCGCTCGCTCTGAGGTGATGTCCCCGGCGTCGATCGTGATGCCATCCATGCTCATCACAATCTGCTCCAACGCCCCGGTGACGCGATCGGTATTCGATGCGTTCGGCATGACATCGAATGTCTCGGGGTCGATCCACCAGATGATGATGTCGTCGACGACCGACGCATCATCTGGATCGAGAAGATGGGTGTATTGCGCACGGCCCGGCTCAACGCGATTGAGATCGTTCGTGAACGCACGCTGGAGCACCGCGAACGCATCTGGGCCGGTGACTCGGACGGTTCCGAGATGAGAAACATCGAACACCACAGCTTCGTGCCGGCATGCTCGATGCTCTGCCAACGTTCCCTCGGCGTAGGAAAGAGGCATGTCCCATCCGCCGAACGGCACCATCTTGGCGCCAATCGTTCGATGTACGCGGTCGAGAGGAGAAAGGCGATCAGTCACGCAGCGACCCTAGTTTCGGGGGGATCGCTCCTGCGATCACTCTGCTCCCCCTAGTTGGTCAGACCACGTTCGAAGTCGGTGCCGACGGAAGATCGGCAACAGAGGAATCTGTCTCGATGATCGGGCGAAGTTCGCGGATTCGAGCATCCATTTCGTCGCGTACACCAGCGAGCGGAAGGATGTTGAGCACGCCTTGACCTTTATGAATCAGATCAATGAGTTCACCGTCCGATTGGATGACCACCGACGTCGAACCCTGGATCACCAGGTTTGCTGACGTGATCTCTTCTCCGAGAATGTCACGCAAATAGTGAAAGATCTCACGCACGTTCTCGAGTCGGATGCCGGCGTCGAGAAGACTCTTAATAACCTTCAGTTCAAGGAGGTCGGTATAGCCGTAGCGGCGACGACTCCCACTACCGGCAGCATCGGTGACGGTCGGACGCACCAAATCGGTTCGAGCCCAATAATCGAGCTGGCGATAGCTAATGCCGACAATTTCTGCTGCCTTCGCGCCACTGAACCCGTAATCGACGGCGCGTTCGTTCGTTGCTTCCACAATGACTCCCAGGTACGACACGTGACGCCCTTGCGTCACTGAACGGGATCGGCGCTGACCCCAAGGATGACAACGGCGAAATTACGCCGTTGTGAGGACCGCTGACCGTACAGGGCGCCGCGCGCGGCGTCAATGGTTCGGCAAAATCCGTTTCAGGACGCGAAATCTTCAGGATTTACGTTGTCGATAAAGGCTCTGAACTCCTCGACCACGTCTCCCCCGTCGCCGGAACCATCGGGTTCGTCATCAGGGAGCATGCCGGCGGTCTCGACCACGGAGTCGGCAACCCAAATCGGACAACGGAAGCGCAAGGCCAGCGCGACTGCATCGGATGGGCGGGCCGAGAGTCGTGATTCGGCGTCAGCCACCTTGAGAATCAGCTCTGCATAAAACGTGCCGCCATCAACCTTGGTGATCTCAACCGAGGCAAGGGTTGCGCCCAGATGTTCGATGACCTGACAAAAGAGATCGTGGGTGAGCGGCCGAGGGGTCACCATGCCCTCAAGGCCGAACGAGATTGCGGACGCCTCAGCATGGCCAATGAAAATCGGCACAAGTCGCCCGGCACCAGCGACCTCTCGCAGTACGAGGACCGGCGTATTACCGGGAATATCAACCTGAACGTTGATCACTTCCATCTCAATCACCGGGTCACACTACCGGCATTG
>CALBSE010000026.1 GCA_937927725.1 uncultured Actinomycetes bacterium | reverse complement strand
ACCCGGTGAGACCTACACCGTTGGTGAATCGGATGTGACGCTGACGGCGGTGTGGGAGCGGGTGTATTCGGTTACTTATGACCTTGATGGTGGTGCTGGCACGTTGCCGACGCATTCGGCGGTCGCGAATGGTGGATCGTTTCAGCTTGCAAGTGCAGATGGTCTGACGTTGGATGGTTACACCTTCCTGCATTGGTCGGATGGTTCTGACTCGTATGCACCCGGTGAGACCTACACCGTTGGTGAATCGGATGTGACGCTGACGGCGGTGTGGTCGGTGAACCAGGCACCCATTCCAGAAAACGTTCTTCCCCCGGGCTCGTCCGAAAAAGATCTTGGAGAACCGACGAACATCACTCTTGGTGGATCGTTTGATACGACATTGACGTTGGGTTCGAATGGGACGGACGCTTCGATCACGATTCCAGCTGGCGCGCTTCCAACAGGAACGACAGTCAGCGTGTATCCGGTTCTTGCAACTGCCGGCATTGCGGATTCGTTACCTGATGGTCAGAACTTCGTTGTGTCGTTGGTCGTGACATGGTCTGCCCCGGATGGATCCGTTCCGATCGCAGGCACTCCACTGCGCATGACGATCGCCAACTCGGCGATCAAGTCTGGCGACAACGTGTATCAGTACGTCGGCGGTGTCTTGACGCTGGTGGGCACGGCAACCCAAGACGGAACGATCAGTTTCACATTCAATGAGGATCCGGTCTTCACGGTGTCGACGCCGGTAGCAACGAATGGCGGCGACGCAGGGTCTGGTGGAACTGGCGGTGACGGTTCTGGCGTTTCCGATGGTTCTGGCCCTTCCTCTGATGGCGTCACCGAGGTGGTTGATGCAACCGAAACCGCTACGGCTGTAACTCTTCCCTACACCGGCTCCAATGTGAACGTGCCACTTGGGATTGCCCTTGTGCTCTTCACTCTTGGTGGTGCCATGGTTCTTGGCATGCGGCGCAAGAAGGCAAGCCTCGTTCGGAACGACGAGAACGAACTCATCTCGTAAAGCGTGGAGAACCGGAGGGAGTCGACTCGTAACACAGTCGGCTCCCTCCGACCACGCCAGTTCTTTGGTCAGTGTGCGATTCTGATCTCATGAACACATCAATGACTCGTCCGAGTGTGGTTGTGATCGGCGCGGGGATGGCCGGACTTACGGCCGCACACGATCTGACAGATCTCGCAGACGTCGTCGTCCTCGACAAGGGACGCGGCGTTGGCGGTCGACTCGCCACTCGTCGTATGGGTGATGCGACCTTCGATCACGGCGCGCAGTTCATTACGACACATACCGATGATTTCGCTGCGACGATCACGAAGCTGGTCGGTGGTGGGGTTGTTGCTCCTTGGTTCCGAGGTCGCATTGGTCCGCAGGGCGTCGTTGATCCCGATGGGCATACGCGATTCCGCGGTGCCGTATCAATGAACGCAGTCGCGAAAGCGTTAGCGGTTGGTCTCGATGTGCGAACTGCTTCGCTTGTGTCGTCTCTTGTTCACGACGGGAAGTCTTGGACGGTGGTCTTGGCGGATGGGACCGAACTCAAGGCCGATGCCGTTGTTATGACATCACCGGTTCCCCAAACTCTGGCGTTGTTCGATAATGGTGGTGTTGAGTTATCGCCGAATGATGCAGACGCGCTGACCGCGATCAGGTACGACCCATGTCTTGCGTTGATGGCGGTGCTCGACGGGCCTTCGGGGCTCAACGAACCCGGCGCAATTGACCCCGACAGCGGACCGATCGATTGGATGGCCGACAATCAACTGAAGGGCATCTCAGCAGTTCCAGCAGTGACAATTCATGCGGCTGCTGAATTCAGTGCATCGAACCTGGATGCAATCGATGACGAGGTTGCTGACGCGCTGTTTGCTGCAGCTGGTCTTGCTGCGAATGCGGTCCGAGGCTCAATCCAGATTCAGCGTTGGCGCTACGCGCGGCCCTCGGTCGAACATCCTGAACGATTCCTTGTTCTCGATGGAGTTCCGCCCTTGGTCTGTGCCGGCGATGCGTTTGGCGGTGCGAAAGTCGAAGGCGCCGCACTTTCCGGTACCGCTGCGGCAGCGGCGCTCCGCGAACTACTTCAGCGCTAGCAGTGAGCACGCTCGATTGCCCGACGAGTAGATGACGAAGTTCCTCCGTACCCTGTCGGGATGACCACCGAACTCGTCTTTCCAAACATTCGAGCTCGAAATCTTGAGGAACTTGACGTCGAATTGCCGGACGCGTTTGTCGGCGATCGCAACATTGTCGTCATCGCCTTTCAGCGCGACCACCAACGCCTTGTGGATTCATGGCTGCCATGGTTTGAACACGCAACTCTTTCCGATGCGGGCCTGCGCTTCTACGAGGTGCCGACCATCGGCCGAATTTGGTCACCAGTGCGCAAATTTATTGATGGGGGGATGGCGGCCGCGATCAAAGAACCAGTCATTCTTCAACGCACCTTCACTGTTTACGGTGACGTCACTCTGTTGACGCGGCCGCTCAAGATCAAAGATCGATCAACAATTTCGGTGCTCTGCGTCGACCGATCGGGTTCCGTGCTCTGGCGTGGCGACGGAGGGTTTTCCGAATCGCACGCAGTCGAACTCGAAGATGTCCTGTCGGCGGGTCGTTGACCGTAAAGGTTGCTTTGCCGATGCGTCTGCGCTCGCGCTGATTCTGTAGGTTGCTCGGGATGTCCGAACTGGCCGTGAAGGATTGCATTGTCTGCGGACGCGTCATCACCTGGCGCAAAAAGTGGGCCCGTTCGTGGGATGAGGTTCGCTATTGCTCGGATGCATGTCGCAAACGGGGCGTTCAACCCGTTGATGAGGAACTGGAAGCAGCAATTATGAATCTGCTCGCCAGCCAGCCACGCAACCAAACCATTTGTCCAAACGATGCTGCAAAATTGGTCTCCGGCGCCGATTGGGAACGAGCAGCCGAACCAGCGCGCGCTGCGGCTCGTCGACTTTCTGCGGAAGGACATGTTGTCATCACCCAAAATGGTCGACGGGTTGATCCTTCGACAGCCAAGGGTCCATTTCGAATTGGTCTGCCATGAACTCAACGATGCTGCCAATTCCTGAGCCGGGACAAGAAGTGCAGTGGGTTGCGCAACATCTCGCACATCTCTGCAGTGACGATGTGCGCAGGTCGGAACGTTTCACTGGAACGCAAGCGGCTGCAGATGCTGCGCTCGCGGTGTTGGATCTCACTGGCTATGCCGATCGTCGCAACGAGGTTTTGCCATTAGGGCGGCGTGGCGCTTCCGGACTTTCGCCCTGGATTCGTCATGGTCTGCTGACACTCCCACGAGTTTTTAAAGCGGTGAACGGACCAGCAAAGGATGTACTGAAGTTTCGCGATGAACTTCGGTGGCAGGAGTACGCCCGCCACGTCTATGCACGACTTGGTCGCAGCACATCGCGACCGTTGCGAAATGAACGCGCAGCAGAATCGATTTTGGAAAGCGATCCGTGGGATCGATCGATGCGTTGCATCGCCGTGAACCTTGACGAACTTGAGACCGATGGCTGGATGGTGAATCAGACGCGTATGTGGCTCGCCTCGCAATGGTCGGTACGAAACGATGCTGACTGGCGCGTCGGTGAGCAGTATTTCTTCACCCATCTCCTTGATGGTTCTCGCGCCGCGAATCGACTTGGGTGGCAGTGGACGATTGGCACTGGTTCATCAAAGGTCTACGGGTTCTCGCAGTCTCAAGTCCGTCGGCGCGCACCGGAACTCTGCGATTCGTGTGAGCACCGCGATGCGTGTCCGATACGTGAATGGCCAGACGAACCTGAACTGCGATCAGTTGAGAGCGAAGCTCGCCTTCGACGTGATCCTGATCCTGAGACGACAGCGGGACCAAAGCAGGTCGAGCGTTCTTCGTCTCCTGACGTCGTGTGGCTCACGGCAGAGTCGCTGGGCGATGACGATCCTGCACTTGCCGCACATCCCGGTCTGCCTGTGGTCTTTGTTTTCGATGAAGCGCTGCTTCGAGCACTGCAACTTTCTACGAAACGTCTGGTCTTTCTTGGTGATCGTCTCGCCGAGTTAGGCGCCGAGCGCGCCATCGAGATTCATCTCGGAGATCCGCGAAAGGTTCTGGCCGGCCGCCCCCTTGCCACGACGTTTGCTCCCGTGCCTGGTTGGAGGCACCGAGCGAACGAGTTAGTTCTCGCCGAGCTTCACCCTTGGCCGTGGCTTCAGCGACCGGGCTCGGGGTCGGTCGCGAGTTTCAGCGCCTGGTCGAATCGCAGGTGAGAAGCAGCGCTCGAGGTGTAGGTTCTTCCTAATCGGAAGAGCTCAGGGGGATTGAGCATGGAGAGCAACGACGTAACACTCGACGCGGACGTGATCGTGGTGGGCGCGGGCATGTCTGGTCTCTACGCGCTGAAGGTGTTTCGTGAGCGCGGATTCCGAGTGATCGTGCTTGAGCGCGCCGCGGGCGTCGGGGGCACGTGGTTCTGGAATCGCTATCCCGGTGCACGCTGCGACATCCCCAGCCTTGAGTACTCGTTCGGCTTTGACCCTGAACTCGAACAGGAATGGGAGTGGAGCGAACACTTCGCGGCTCAGCCCGAGATCGAGCGCTACCTCAATCACATTGCTGACCGCTACAACCTTCGCCCAGACATTCGCTTGGAAACCGGTGTTGCAGCGATGACGTTCGACGAGTCAACCGACTCGTGGATCGTTGACACCGAAACAGGCGAGCAACTTCGTTCGCGTTTTTGTGTAATGGCGACCGGCGGATTGTCGGCGCCACATCGACCAGAGTGGCCTGGCATCGACTCATTCGCGGGCGAAGTTGTGCAAACAAGTTTGTGGCCCGAAGAAGGCGTTGCGCTGGAAGGTCGACGCATTG
This sequence comes from uncultured Actinomycetes bacterium, assembly GCA_937927725.1. Taxonomy (GTDB): domain Bacteria; phylum Actinomycetota; class Acidimicrobiia; order Acidimicrobiales; family Acidimicrobilacustridaceae; genus Acidimicrobilacustris. The sequence goes on along the minus strand of CALBSE010000026.1, from coordinate 95,745 downwards.
GCATTGTGGGCAATGGCTCCTCAGGTGTGCAGACCATTCCGGAACTGGCAAAAGTTGCAGGACATCTCACCGTTTTTCAACGCACCGCAACGTTTGCATGGCCATCACAGAACCGACCGTTGACGCCAGAGCATCAAGCCGAGGTGAAGTCGCGTTATCGCGAAGTGCGGGCGCAGCAGTACGCCTCGCCTCTCGCGACTGCGCATACAACTGGCGCAACAATTTTTACTTTTGCCGATCCCGACAAATTCATCCTCGAAAGCACTGAGGAAGAACGTGCTGTCGCGCTTGAAGAACAAGGATTTAATGCGTCTCGTATTTGGGCTGACGCAGCGAAAGACATGGACGCCAATGAAATGGCTGTCGAGCTGTTCCGCGAAATGGTTCGACGAACGGTTAAGGATCCTGAAGTAGCTGATTCACTCTGCCCGAAGGATTACCCGATTGGATGCAAGCGTCCCGTTCTCGACAATGGCTATTTCGAAACGTTCAATCGCGACAACGTCACGCTTGTCGATCTTCGAAAAGATGCCATCGTCGAAGTTGTACCGGAAGGTGTTCGCACAACAACGGGTGTGCAGGAACTCGATGTTCTGATCTTTGCTACAGGTTTTGACGCAGTCTCAGGTGCATTGACTCGCATTGATCTGCACGGTTCGAACGGCCAGTTGTTGCGCGACGACTGGGCCGATGGACCGCGAACGTTCATGGGATTTTCGGTTGCGGACTACCCCAATATGTTCATGATCATTGGACCTGGCAGCGTTGGTGTACTGGCGAACTATCCGCCGCATATCGAAATGCAGGTTACGTGGATTGCCGATTTTCTGAGTTACCTCTCGGCCAATGGCAAGACGCGCGCAGAAGTCGATGCCGACGCGCAGGAACAATGGTGTGCCGAGGTCGAAGCGGCGGCAGTGGGCACGATGTTCACCGCTCCCAACTGTCATTCCTGGTACAACGGCGGCAATATCGAGGGCAAAGCACGAGTGCTCCCTATTTATATGGGCGGCCTCGATCGCTTCATGGCCCGCGCCAACGACTTAGCGGCAGGCGGCTACGAGGCCTACGAGATCAGTTAGCGACAAGCTTCGTCCAGCACGACCACGTGCTGAGCGATTGTGGAGAACAGTGACGAACTGGGTTATTCACTAGGGTCGCGTGCATGAAACGCGCGCTTTCGGCTTCAGCTCTCGTCCTAGTACTTGTTGTGGGCCTTGGCGGGATGAGCCTTTTCGGCCTGCCGTTTCGGTCGGCTGACGCAGCGACGGTGGCCCCGTCTTGGGGCACTGCTATCGATATTCCCGGGCTTACAGCCCCAGGTGAGTCTCAAAATTGGCTGACCCAAATCGCGTGCACCAGCCCGGGCAATTGCGTCGCCGGAGGCAGTTACACAACGGGCCCGAGCGTCCACACGTTGCTCGTCGAACAGGTGGACGGCGTATGGGGTGATTTCTTCGAGGTGCCGGGAAGTTGGGGCTTCGATCCGGATGACATCGACCGACGGATTGAGACGCTCGCCTGCGCCCCCAATGGGGAGTGCGTCGCTGCTGGCAACTACGCGACCGGGCAAGGAGGGCGTGTATTCGTCACCCGTCGGGTGAACGGAGTGTGGACCGATGCCGAACCGTTGCCGGGCGCGGCGGGCCTCGGCAACGTCGGGCAATTCTTCGTCAGCGCCAGTTCGTGTTCGAGCGGCGGGAACTGCTCGATCGTGGGCTACTACCTCACCGAGTCGTATCGATGGGGCGGCTACACCATCGATCTCGTCGGTGGCGTCTGGCACGATGCAGCCGATGTTCCCGGTCTCATCGCTCTGAGTACGGGCGACCTGAGCGTGCTGTATTCGGTGTCATGTCCGGCCGATGGGGAATGTTCGGCTGCCGGCGAGTACCACACGTCGACCGAGTCCCACGGCTTCGTCGTCGATCAGAGTCACGGCGTGTGGGGTCAGGCCACTGATGTACCCGGCCTGACGACACTCGCCCCCGGCGGAGCTGCTCGCTCGCAGACCATCTCATGCTCAAGCGCCGGGAACTGCTCAGTGGTCGGCAGCTACTCGCTCAGCATTGGTCCGGGATCGACGGAGTACCCATTCGTTGCCGATCGCGTTGCTGGTACCTGGACAGGAGCGCAGACCCCAGTGTTGGCAGGCGCTGGTGACAGCGGCCTTGGCGTGGTCTCGTGCCCGAGCGATGGCAACTGCTCGGCCATTGGTCGGTTCCACATTCCCGGTGACCCGGTTGATGGACACGATTCCCTCTTTGTCCTTGAGCGCATCGGAGGTTCTTGGACCACGCCTGTGCCAATGCCTGGGCTCGATGCAGTCAATACCGGTAACAATGCGTGGATTGAATCGCTCACGTGCGCGGCCCCCGGCAGTTGTGCAGCGACGGGGAACTTCACCGATACCACCGGCCGAGTGCCGTTCGTGGTGAACAGCACTGGTGGCGTGTGGACTGCGCCGATCGCGGTTGCGGGAGTTCATGGTCCCAGCTACGGGGATTGCTATCTCAGCCTCTTAGGTGACACCTGCCCAACTGGTCGCTCGGTGTCGTGTCCATCGCCAACCTGGTGTGCCGTCGCTGGCCAAACGTTTCCCGGCGCAATGAGCAGGGGATTCCTCGTCGAGTACTTCGGGCCGCCTGAGCCGACCCCCGACCCGACGACCGACCCGACGACCCCGGTGACACCGGTATTCACTGGCTGAACAATTGATGGTTGCGGGAACGAATCGGACGAGGTGATCGGACAGTTATCGCCGTCGGCCGGAAGTTTCGTGCCGTTGGCGTGGTGACGCTCATCGCTCAGCAGAAACTGAACCATGGGCTCGATGTCCGCTTCGACCTCGCCGAGAGCAAGCCCCTGCTGTGTGGTGCGCGAGGGGGGACTTGAACCCCCACACCCTTACGGGCACAGGAACCTGAATCCTGCGCGTCTGCCAATTCCGCCACTCGCGCGAGTGGAATGGTGACTCTACTGCTCCCTGTCTGTGCTCACGAATCCGGTACATGAGCGGATTTTCAATCTCCACTGAAGGAATCGCCCGGCATCGCCGAGCAGCCCTGCGGCCCTAACCTGTTCCCCGTGGGTCTCAAAGGTTTCGAACGCCGTCTCGAACACGCCGTGGAAGGCGTGTTCTCTCGAGTCTTCAAGAGCGGAGTCCGCCCCATCGAGATCGGTCGCAAACTCACTCGAGAGATGGACGATCACCGCACCGTCGATGTTCGTGGCCGCACGGTCGCGCCAAACTCCTTCACCATCGCCATTTCCCCCGACGATCACGATGCCTTCGTCGACATTGCTGATTCGCTCGCTCGCGAACTCTGCGACGCCGCCCGTGAACATGCTCGTGACGAGGCGTACACATTTTTGGGCCCCGTCGAGGTGGAACTCGTCGTCGATGACAACCAGCGCACGGGCACGTTCTCGATCGAGTCGCGATTCCGTGAAGGTCAAGGTGGTGCGGGTGCGGGTTCGCTCGTTCTGCCCACCTGTGAACGCTTTGTGCTTCATGAGCAAATGGTCAGCATCGGACGCCTTCCTGAATGTGAGATCACGCTTGTTGACCCCAATGTGAGTCGCCGTCACGCCGAGATTCATCCACGCGGCACCGGGTTTGTTCTGGTTGACCTTGGCTCAACGAACGGCAGCACCGTCAATGGTGTTCCTGTGCACGAGCGTGAACTTCGTGATGGCGATGAACTCGGTTTCGGAAGCATCCGACTGACGTTCCAGGCGTCCTGACAATGGTCTCTGACCAATTGCTTCTGGTCTTGAAGCTTTGCCTTCTCGCGCTTCTGTACTTGTTTTTCTTTCGTGTTGTGCGCGCAGTCTGGGCAGAGCTTCGCCCTGCACCACAACTTCCTGCCGGTGGAGCGGCTCCGGCGGTTGCCGCGCCAACTCGCAAGCGTCGGAAGGAAGCAAGCGACGCTGTTCGTACGCGGCAATTGGTCGTTCGCGAACCAGTTGAAATCGCAGGGAAAGCATGGCCACTTGCTGGCGAAGTTTCCATCGGTCGTGCTGCTGGCTGCCAGGTCACGATTGACGACACCTATGCCTCTCAAATTCATGCACGTGTTTTCAATCGCGACAACCAATGGCAGATTGAAGACCTTGGTTCGACAAACGGCACCTGGCTCAACCGCCACAAAGTGTCCGGTCCCATGGTGATCAAACCTGGTGATGTTGTGCAGATTGGCAACACCGTCATGGAGATGCAGTGACTCGCTTCGCATGGGGCGCAGCCTCCGACACCGGTCGCGTCCGACAAGGGAACGAGGATTCCTACCTCGTCGTCGATGGCCTTTTCGCTGTCGCCGATGGCATGGGTGGTCATCAAGCCGGCGAAGTTGCCAGTCACCTCGCACTTGAAACGCTTCAAACGGAATTCACCGCTGCAGGCACCGACGTATTGGTGCGGGCCGTTGAGAACGCAAACCACACGTTGGTGGCGCGGTCGACTGCTGATCCTGAACTCGCGGGCATGGGCACAACACTTGTTGCAATGGCGCTCGTCGAAGCTTCGGGCCGGGACGCAATCGGCGTTGTAAACGTTGGCGATTCACGCCTCTATTTGCTGTCCGACGGGGACCTCGCACAGATCACCGAAGACCACAGTCTTGTCGCCACTATGGAACGGCAGGGTCGTCTGACCGCCGCGGAAGCGGCAGTGCATCCGCAGCGAAACATTCTCACCCGAGCACTTGGGATCGATGGAACCGTGCTCGTCGACTCCTGGGAAATTCTTCCGGTCATTGGTGATCGTTATTTGATCTGCAGCGACGGGCTTTTCAACGAAGTCGACGAGAACCGCATTGCCGCGACGCTTCGACGTCTTGCAGATCCCAACGAGGCATGTCGTGAATTGATTCGTCTCGCCAACGAAGGCGGTGGCCGCGACAACATCACGTGTGTCGTTGTCGATGTCGTCGACGATTCCGGACGCGACCCGAATGCAGATCCGGCTTATCGAGTTCGTAACTCATATACAGGCGGCGACCTCACCGTCGCCGATGCGCCATCTGCTGAAACCAAGGCTCCGAAAGCTCCGGGCGCGATTCGCAGCTCGTTTACCTGGCGAGTCGGTGTGTTCGTTGCTGCGTTCGTTTTCGTGATCCTCGCGGGGTTCGCGTTTATTTGGTGGACGGGCACCAAGACTTGGTATGTCGGCGTCGATGGCGACAACGTCGCAATTTTCCATGGCAAGCCCGGTGGTGTCTTGTGGATTAAGCCATCACTGGCTGAAGACTCTGAATTGCTTCTCGCCAACGTTCCCGCATCCGCGGTTCTTGATGTGAAGAACGGTGTTGAACAGCCCTCGCTGAATTCCGCTCGTTCGTACATCGACAATCTGACCGAACTGAACGCGAAGACGACAACAACGACAACAACGCCCTCGTCGAACGCAACAACAACGATCGTGAGGTGACGGTGTGACACGCCGTCGCAACACGGAACTCGGACTCATGCTGATGACGGTCGTCATTGTGTGTGCGGCCTATGTGCTGGCCAGCCTCGGTTCCGAATCGCGCATTCCCGCCAACATCATTCCGTTCTTGATGGCGGTGATTGCTCTGTTCATGGGTGCACATTTCGCCGTTCGTAAACTTGCGCCGGGTGCCGACCCAATCCTCTTGCCCACTGTCACATTGTTGAACGGTCTCGGGTATGTCGTGATTGCCGGCCTCAACGAAAAGTTGGCGGCGGCACAAGCAACATGGACGGCAATCGGCATCGTCGCGTTCGTCATCACGCTCTGGTGGGTCAAGCGGCCGCGAGACCTCGAGCGCTATCGCTACACATTTGCCCTTGTTGGCATTGGTCTTTTGCTGCTTCCGATCGTCCCTGGTCTGGGTTACGACGCCGGCAGTGGAAGCACCATTTGGGTGAAGCTTGGGCCGATAAGTTTTCAGCCGGGCGAAGTCGCGAAGGTGGCGCTCGCCATTTTCTTTGCGGCCTACTTGGCTGATCAACGAGAACTTATTGCTACGAGCCAATGGAAAATTGGGCCGCTGCGACTTCCGCATCCGAAGTACTTAGGCCCTGTACTTGTTGCATGGGGTATCACGTTGCTTGTGATGTTCTACCAAAAGGATCTTGGTTCATCACTTCTATTCTTTGCGCTCTTCCTTGTAATGATTTGGGTCGCAACCCAGCGAACGTCGTTCCTCGTCATCGGTGGAGGATTGTTTGCCGCTGGCGCATTCTTTGCATGGCGCACGCTTGATCACGTGAAGGTGCGCGTCGACATTTGGCTTGATCCGTGGAAGACCCCGAGTGGTAACGGGTACCAAATCATTCAAGGAATGTTCGCCATGGCCTTCGGCGGCCTCACCGGCACTGGCCTTGGTCGCGGCGGTGATACCCGTATCCCTGCAGCGGAGAACGACTTCATCTTTGCCGTCATCGCCGAGGAACTCGGCCTTGTGGGCGGTGCGCTGATCATCATTGCCTATCTCTTGGTGATCGGATCTGGTCTGCGCATTGCCGCAGCGACCGATCAGGTTTTCGACAAATTGTTAGCAACAGGCTTTACGTTGTTGCTCGGTTTGCAGGCGTTCATCATCGTCGCCGGCGTACTCCGACTGCTGCCCCTAACTGGTGTCGCGTTGCCGTTCATTTCGTACGGCGGTTCCTCGCTGGTCATGAACTACGTGATCCTTGCGCTGTTACTGCGGATCAGTGATCAAACGGCGAAGCGAGCCATGAACCGTGCTGCGGCGGAGGTGGCCGCATGAACCGCAACATCATGAAGCTCGGCATCGTGCTTGTCGTTCTCTACATAGCGCTTTTCGCAAAGCTCAACTGGATCCAAATCGTCGACAAGAACAACCTTGATAACAACCCGATGAATACTGCTCAGGTGCGACGAGATTTCAATCGTCCACGAGGCTCGATCCTTACTGCTGACGGTGCGGTGATTGCACAGAGCGTCGCGAATCCCGACACCAATTCAGAGTTCAAGCGAATGCGGGTGTATCCCGAAGGCGAATTGTTCGGGCAAACAACTGGCTACTTCTCGTTTCGTTACGGATCTTCAGGACTCGAGAAGCAATACAACGACGAACTTTCTGGTTCTACGTTCGATCAACAAGTGAAGTCATTTGGCGACCTCTTCGTTGCGCGCGAGAACGTGGGCAACGTTTCGGTTTCACTGCGGAAGGACATTCAAGAAACGGCAAAGCAACAACTTGGCGATCGGGAGGGCTCGGTCGTTGCGCTTGATCCGCGCACTGGCGCAATCCTGGGTTTCTGGAGCTGGCCGTCGTACGACCCAAACACTGTGAGCTCACTCGACAAGACGATTTCTGAGACGGCCTGGAAGACGTTAAACGCTGCGCCAGGTGTTCCGATGCGCGCGCACTTCTATCAGGATCGCTACTTCCCCGGCTCCACATTCAAAGTCGTCACGAGTGCCATCGGTCTGCAAACCGGCAAGGTCACGAACACCGAACCCTCGTATCCATTTACGACCGGCTATACCCCAGCGGGAACAAACAAGCCGATCATGAACTTCGGCGGTGAAACCTGCGGCGGAACTTTGCCTCAGATACTTCAGGTTTCCTGCAACTCCGCCTTTGCTCAGATGGGCGCCGAAACCATCGGACCAGTCGACATGGTTGCCGGAGCGGGTTCGTTCGGCTTCAACTCCAGTGTTCCCATCGACATGCCAGAACCAGCCAAGTCGGTCTTCCCTACAAACGTAGGCACCAACCAACCGAAACTCGCCATGTCGTCCATCGGGCAGAATGATGTGCAAGCAACCCCTCTGCAGATCGCGATGGTCGCTGGTGCAGTTGCGAATGGCGGCGTCATCATGAAGCCCCACGTGCTGTTCGAGGTTCGCAACGCCCAAGGCGACGTCGTCTCGACGTACAACCCATCGAAGTGGCTCACACCAATGTCGTCGACGACAGCATCGACGCTCCTTAGCGACATGGTCGGGGTCGTGCAGAGTGGTACGGCAACGGGGATGGCTATTCAGGGTTGCCAAGTCGGTGGAAAGACCGGAACTGCTCAGCTCGGAACCGATCCGCCGCGGAGCCACACCTGGATCATGGGGTTCGCCGGTCCTCCGGGGAAGCCCCCGACGGTCGCAGTCGCAGTCGTTGTGCTCAATCAGTCGGGTGGAAGTGAAGCGACGGGTGGTCGAGTTGCCGCTCCCATCGCGAAAGCGGTCCTTCAGACGGCGCTGGCTGCTCAGGGCGGCTGCTGAGAACGCTGAAACTTCGCTCGGGTGCAACATGCCCCGACTAAATCGGTCGTAGTCTTTGCGGCGATGAGTGATACTCCTGCGGGCCCCACAGTTTTCAATGATCGCTACGAATTGCACCGGAAGTTGGCGCGGGGCGGGATGGCCGACGTCTATCTCGCTCGCGATCTTCTGCTCGATCGCCCGGTTGCGGTCAAGGTGCTCTTCACTGAGCATGCGCGAGACGCCGCGTTCGTCGAGCGTTTTCGACGCGAAGCGCAGGCCGCTGCCAATCTGAACCAGCCGAACATCGTTGCGGTGTACGACTGGGGCCAGCAGTACGGCACCTACTTCATTGTTATGGAATACGTCGAAGGTCGGCCGCTTTCCGAAATCATTCGCACTGAAGGTCCACTACATCCCAATCGTGCCGCGGAAATCACTGCCGATATCGCTGCTGCCCTTGGTTTCGCCCATCGCAACGGAGTTGTTCACCGCGATGTGAAGCCCGGCAATATCCTCATCACGCCTTCGGGTCAGGTAAAGGTCGCCGACTTTGGTATTGCACAAGCCGCAACTACCGGCGACGCTGCAGTCAACCTCACCCAGGCCGGTTCAGTTATGGGAACGGCCACCTACTTCTCTCCAGAACAAGCACAGGGTCACGCAGTCGATCCGCGTTCGGACCTTTACTCACTCGGTTGCGTGCTCTACGAAATGCTCACTGCGCGTCCGCCGTTCTCGGGAGATTCACCCGTTGCCGTCGCGTACAAGCATGTGCAGGAGCAACCAGTTCCGCCGAGCCGCATTAACCCGAACGTTCCTCCCGCGCTCGAAGCAATCGATCTCAAGTTGCTCGCCAAGGATCCCGCACAGCGGTATGCGTCGGCAGAAGATCTTCGTTCTGACCTTCGTCGTTTCCTTGAAGGTCAGCCGGTTCTGGCTGCTGGTCTTCCCGGTGCAGCGGCAGCGGGTGCTGCTGGTGTTGTGATTGGCGCAGGTCTGGCTGGTGCTGCTCCTGCCGATGCCACCACGATGGTTCCCGCTGCAGCAGGAGCCGCAGGTGGCGCCAGTTTCGGTGGTCCCCCCACCACCGCCGGCAACTACAACGCTCCGCCCGAAAAGAGCCGCACTGGTCTGTACGTGGGCCTCACCATCGGTGCGCTCGTGCTCATTGGTCTCATCCTTTTCTTTGTGGGCTCAAGCATGGGCAAATCCGCGGAAAAGGTCACCGTCCCCGACGTCACGACGAAGTCGCAAACCGATGCAACGAACACCCTGCAAGGGGCTGGTTTTAAGGTCACAGTGAAGAACGTTGCCAACGACACGGTTCCCGCCGATCAGGTGTTTGAACAATCGCCCAAGGGCAATACCAACGCCGACAAGGGTTCAACCGTCGAAATCACCGTCAGCTCAGGCATCGGCGATGCAACGGTTCCCGATGTTGTCGGTCGGACCCAGGCAGCGGCGGAATCATTGTTGAAGACGAACAACTTCATTCCAGAAGTGAAGGAAGCGTCAAGCGACACCGTGGCCAAGGGCACCGTTATTTCTCAGTCACCAAGTGCAAATGCAAAGGCAACCAAGAACTCGGTGGTCACCATCACCGTGTCGACGGGTGCGGGCGATGTTTCCATCCCGAACGTGGTTGGACTCAATGCTGCAACTGCGTCGAACCAACTTGGTCAAGCAGGCTTCACGGTGACGACGACGCAACAGTCGTCATCAACGGTTCCGGCCGGAAGTGTGATCAGCACGAACCCGACTGCCGGTACGAAGGCGTCAAAGGGTTCAACGGTTGCAATTGTTGTCTCGACTGGTCCGCCAGCGTCGTCATCGACAACCACGACGAAGGCATCAACAACGACATCGACACCGTAAATCGGTCGCGGCCTTCGGGCCGCGCCGTTTTCTTATTGCGCGTCGCTTAGTGGCCGCAGCGTTCAAGGAAGTTGCCCACGAGTTGGTGTCCACCCGCAGTCAGAATTGATTCCGGGTGGAACTGCACGCCTTCAACATCGAACTCACGATGACGAAGTCCCATTACCAAACCGTCTTGAGTTTGCGCAGTGATCTCAAGACAATTGGGAACGCTGTCACGCTCCACAACAAGCGAGTGATAGCGCGTGGCTTCGAAGGGATCGGGAAGGCCGGCGAACACGCCTTTGCCTTCGTGGGAAATGAGTGAAGTTTTCCCGTGCATCAGTTGGGGTGCTCGCACAACGTCGCCTCCGTAGACCTGCCCGATGCATTGGTGGCCGAGACACACACCAAAGACAGGAACGCGACCGGCAAAGGTTGTGATGATCTCGTTGGAAAGCCCAGCGTCTTCGGGACGACCTGGTCCGGGGCTGATGAGCACACCGTCGGGGGCGAGTTCTTCGATCTGTTCGATCGTGAGCGCGTCGCTGCGATGCACGAGTGGGTCGGCACCAAGCTCACCCAGATACTGGACGAGGTTGAACACGAACGAGTCGTAGTTATCGAGGACAAGGATGCGGGCAGCCATCGCCGGAGGACCCTATCGGCCGAGACCGGTCGCGCCTGACGAGTTTCCTCTCGGCCGCTACGCTCGCCCCACTATGGCTACCGACAAGCGCCCTGCACCCTCACGTCGCACCGGCGGCCGCGTCACCCCAAAGGGTGGCCCGACCAAGAAGTCGACCGACGCCACCCACGAGGGTCCGGCGGCCTCTACCCGCTACACGCCACGTTCGGGCACGGTCCATGCACCCAGCCCCGCTTGGTTGCCCTTCCTGATGATCGCTCTATGCGTCATCGGCCTGCTCGTGATCTTCTTCCACTATGTGGATCTATTCCTGCCAGGTGCGGCCAGCAACTGGTGGCTCTTGGGCGGTTTGGGCTTCATCCTCGCTGGCATCATTGCGGCCACGCAGTATCGCTAACGCTCCGTTGAAAAGGCCTGCTCACGGGCCCAAACGGAGGGTGAACAGCCGGTGACCACTCCCACTGTTTTCCACAGTCTGTGGAGAACGAATTAGAGGTCGTCAATAGGGGTCATCATGACCATGTCATCCTGACAATGCCTTGGGGCTTCAGGGTCCTGGTCGGGAGCAATCGTCATCCGAACCTCGGTGCCGCAGATCTCACAGCGGTAGGTGATCTTCACTTTCCGCAGTTCACCCACAGGCGGCGGTTCGGGGATCGGACGGGCCATGCCGCCCAGCATCATGATCCCAATGCGGAGGATGAGCCAGGCCACGATGCCGGCGACAATCACTTTGAGCGGTGAGTAACCGCCGACGAGGCACGCAACAACGCCAACGATGACCAAGCCATCGACGACGGGGTGTTTGGGACGCCAACCGCCGGGGCGTTCGGTGTATTCCTCGATGGCCATGGGGAGAGGTTAGAGGCGTTCGATGATCGTGGCGTTGGCGAGGCCGCCGCCTTCGCACATTGTCTGCAATCCGTAACGGCCACCGGTGCGCTCGAGTTCACACAACAACGTGCCAAGAAGGCGAGTGCCAGATGCGCCAAGCGGATGCCCGAGCGCAATGGCGCCGCCGTTCACGTTGACCTTGCTCATATCGGCACCGAGTTCACGTTGCCACGCAAGAACAACTGGAGCGAATGCTTCGTTGATTTCGATGAGGTCAATGTCGTCGAGCGACAAGCCGGACTTCTCGAGAATTTTTTGCGTTGCCGGAATGGGGCCGGTGAGCATGATGCGCGGATCAACACCAGCAAGCGAGAAGGAGTGGAAACGTGCACGCGGCGTGAGCCCGAGTTTTGATGCAGCCGCTTCGCTCATGATGAGTGCTGCCGATGCTCCGTCGGTGATCTGTGACGAGTTTCCAGCAGTGATGACGCCATCAGGAGTGAACGCTGGCTTCAGCGCTGCAAGCGATTCAGCCGTTGTCGTATCGCGAATACCTTCATCGGTCCGCAACATGCCGTCGGTTGGAATGATTTCGCCCGAGTCTTTGTCTCGTCGACGCACTTCAACTGGATGAATCTCGTGATCGAAGCGGCCTTCATCTCGAGCACGAGCGGCGCGTTGTTGCGATTCCGCAGAAAATGCATCGAGTTCTTCTCGCGAAAGATTCCATTGCTCGGCAATCAATTCGGCCGACAAACCCTGCGGAATGAGGCCGCCTGCATCTTTGTAACGGGCCTCAACACGAGGTCCGAATGGGAAGCCGACGCCTTGACCAAACGAAGCGCCCATGGGAACCAAGCTCATGACTTCGACACCTGCAGCGATGACGATGTCGTGCACGCCGGCCATCACGCCTTGCGCTGCAAACGCAGCGGCTTGTTGGGAGGAACCGCACTGACGATCGATGGTTGTAGCCGGAACGGTTTCGGGGAACCCGGCAGCGAGTGCCGCGTTGCGTCCGATGTTTAGGGACTGTGCGCCAACCTGCGAGACGCAGCCCATGAGCACGTCTTCGATAAGTGCGGGGTCGAGGTCATTTCGTTCGACGAGAGTGGACAGCACCTCGCCTGCGAGGTCCGCAGGATGCCAACCAGAAAGCGAACCGTTTCGTTTGCCGCCAGGGGTACGAACAACATCGACGATGACTGCATCAGGCACGGTGGTCTCCCAGATAAAAGGTGTCCCGGTCGACTGACCGGATGACTACAGCGTGCCAGCGTCTCGTTGCGCTTGCACCGGATTGTCATCTTCCCAGATCTCTTGGATCTCCTCGAGTGTCCGGCCTTTGGTTTCCGGCACGGTCTTCCAGATCCAGACATAGGCGATGACTGAGAAGGCGCCGAACAAATAAAACGTGGCGGAGTTGCCGATTGAGTCAATCAGGGTGAGGAAGAACTGGCTGACGAGCCAGGCCGAGCCCCAGTTGACCGCAGTGGCGACCGCAACGGCGCGGCCACGAACACGGTTGGGGAAGATCTCGTTGATGACGGTCCAGACCACCGGGCCGAGCGAGAACGCAAACGAGGCGATGAACACCACAAGCGCAACGAGCGTGATGATGCCTGCGGTGGTGGGACCGCCGACGCCGGCACCACTGGTATCGGCGTTGTCCATGAAGTGGAACGAAATACCAACAGTGATGAGAGCCGACGCCATGCCCACCAAACCGGCGAGTAATAACGGTCGGCGTCCGAATCGGTCGACATACGCAACAGCAATGAGCGTGGCGAGCACATTGACGCCACCAATTGCCCAAGTTGTTGCTGCCGCTTGATCTTGAGGAGTCGCGAAACCGGCCTGGGCAAAAATCTTGTTTGCGTAATAGATGATGGCGTTGATGCCGGTGATTTGCTGGAAAACAGCAAGACCGATGCCGATCATAAGTGGCTTGCGAAGTTTCTTCGAGAAGACTTCGGCCCAGGTTGCTTTGTCGGCATCGTCTTCTTGCGCAGCCTTCTCGATTTCGTTGATTTCCGCATTCGCGTCGACATCGGGTCGAACTTTCTTGAGCGCATTGATTGCGTCGTCGCGTCGACCGACCTTTACGAACCAACGCGGAGAATCCGGCATGGGAAGCATGACAACAAACAACAGGACAGCGGGCACGGCAGAGACACCGAGCATGACGCGCCACATGTCGTTATTAATGAGTGCCTGGTCGACGAGATAGGCGATAAAGATGCCGATCGTGATTGCGAGTTGATACATCGAAACGAATCGACCACGAAGACGTGTCGGTGCTTGCTCGGCGGCGTAAAGCGGAGCGGCAACCGATGCGACACCGACGCCGAAGCCGACTACAAGACGTCCGATCACAAGAACGGTGGTGCCCGGCGCAAGTGCTTCAAGGAGTGCGCCGAGGGTGAAAAGAATCGCAGCAAGAAGGATGGTGACGCGTCGCCCGAGCTTGTCGGCCAACACGCCGGCGACGAGCGCACCGACAAGTGCGCCAAGGGTGACCCACGACGTGATTATTTGAATCATCGTCGTGCTGGCACCGAAAGTTTTTTGAATACCTTCGAGGGCGCCAGCAATGACGCCTTGGTCGTAACCAAAAAGCAAGCCCGCGAGCATGATGACGGCGCCGACTAAAAGCAGCCAAACGCCCATCTTCGGGTTCTTTGGAGTCGCGCTCGAGGTTGCGGTGTTTACGTCTTCGCCCATGGTTCCCCTTCGATCAGTGGGGTAACGCTAGGCGCAGTTTGCCGGCCGATGTCGGACTAATCGGGGCGTGTTAGCGACTGTTCCACTGACAAACGGCGGGGGTGTCGCGTTCCCACCCGAGAATGCTGAGCGTTGCAGGATCAAGGATGAATCGTTGACCTTCGACGGGTTCGAGCTCGCACCATCGGGCTGTCAGCACTCGGAGGAAATGCCCATGTGCGAAGACGATGACGTTGCCGCTTTGGGCGTGAACTCGATCGATCACTCGGTCGGCGCGCGCTGAAACCTGCTCAATGGTTTCTCCGTTCGGGCACGTGCCATTCCAGACGGTCCAGCCGGGAACAGATTCGCGAATCGTTGGAGTTGTGATGCCTTCGTAGTCGCCGTAGTCCCACTCGTGGAGGTCATCATCAATGACGGCCTGATTGCGCAGGCCAGCAAGTTCGCAGGTGCGTTGCGCGCGCTGCATGGGACTGCACAGCACGAGTGAAAAATCGATGCCGTTGAGAAGAGCGCCAGTTGCGCGCGCTTGTTCTTCACCTTCGGGAAGGAGAGGAATATCAGTTCGACCAGTGTGTTGACCGCTTGTGCTCCATTCCGTTGCGCCATGGCGAACGACATAGAGAAGCGGATGATCGACGGCGGCGCTCACGAGTGGGTGCTGATCGGAGGTTCGCTTGGCCATCCGCCGTGGCTACGTACGAGCGCCGCAGCGCCACTTGGACCCCAAGCCCCCTGTTCATAGCGTTCAACAGGCGGGTAGTCGGTGAGGATTCGTTCAACGATGCGCCAAGATTCGAGAACGGAGTCTTCGCGTGCGAACAGTGTGGGATCGCCTTTCATGGCCTCTTCGATAAGAAGTTCGTAGGGCTCGGGGCCAGTGTCGCGACGTTCGTCTGGCGGGGGAGCGAGGGTGATCGCTTCGGGCATCATCGTCTCGCCGGGTTCTTTATGGAGCCATGTAATCGCCGCAAAGTTTTCTGGTTTTGCTTCGATGCGAATTGAGTTGTTCGGAACATGATCGTGATGATCAATCCAAAGTGGACGGGGCGGGCTCTTGAACTCAATTGTCATTTCGGTGACGGTTTCGGCGAGAGCCTTTCCGGCACGCAGATAGAAGGGAACGCCGCTCCATCGTGGTGAATCGATGTCGAGGCGAAAGGCTGCATAGGTCTCGGTATCGGAGTTGGGCTTCACACCTGGCACATCGAGATAGCCGTTGTACTGACCGCGAACGAAATGTTTCGGGTCAACAACACGGCACGCTTCAAGGACTTTGCCTTTTTCGTCTCGTAGCGCTTTGGAATGCTCATTCACCGGTTGTTCCATTGCCAGCAATGCAACCATCTGAAGAAGGTGGTTCTGCATGACATCGCGCATCGCGCCAACGGAGTCGTAGAACGAACCGCGATCCTCGACACCAAACGATTCGGCCATCGTGATCTTCACAGACGACACCACATTGCGATTCCACAGTGGTTCAACAATCGCGTTTGCAAATCGAGTAACCAACAAACTGCGCAGCGCTTCTTTTCCGACGAAGTGGTCGATACGGAAGATTGCAGATTCGGAGAAGTACTCGTGCAATGTTGCATTGAGGGCAACAGCGGAGTCGTAGTCGCGACCAAAGGGCTTTTCGATGATGAGTCGTGCGCCTTCGGCCATTCCGGCGTTGGCGATGCCAGTCGCCACCGTTGCAAACAATGACGGCGGAATGGCGAGGTGAAAGATGGGATGGGTGGCACCCCCAGCCTTCCGAGCGAGTTCGGTGAAGGTATCGGGGTCGGCGTAATCGCCGCTGACGTAGGACATTTTCGAGGCAAGGCGGTCGAAAGCGGCTTGGTCCCATTCCTCGCCAGCTTCAGCGATGGACTCCCGGCACCGGCTCCGAAGGTCGTCATCGGTCCAGGCATCGAGAGCGACGCCAATGACAGGAATGTCAAGGTGGCCGCGGCATTCGAGGCGATAAATCGCAGGGAAGAGCTTCTTCTTCGCCAGATCGCCCGAGGCGCCGAACATCACAAGGAGGTCAGAGCGAGGAGCGTCGGTTGGGGACTTCAGCGGCATTGGGTCTCCCTCGAGAAGCCGTTGTCGTCGCTCAAACTACTCAGGACCTGTCGGTTTCGGAGGCCCCTCACGGACGCTGGTGTGACTGAGGTCAACACGAATGTCTGAATCTTTGCGTTTTCTTATGTGACGCCCATGTGAACAGGGGCCGTTTCGTCTTTCCGTACTCGTCGCTCAGTCATAGGATCGTTAACCGTGTCCACCCGGACACCTGGAGGTGGTGCGAAGTGCACGTCGTCGTTGTTGGATGCGGCCGAGTCGGTTCCGGACTCGCCGCCACATTGGTTGAACAGGGTCACACCGTTTCGGTGATCGACCGAAAGGCAACGGCGTTCCGACGTCTGCCCGAAAACTTCAGCGGGGACACCATCGTTGGTGTCGGTTTCGATCGCACACGCCTTCGTGCTGCTGGCATCGAGCGAGCTGACGCCCTTGCCGCTGTTACCAATGGTGACAATTCCAACATCCTCATCGCCCGCACCGCCCGCGAGTTCTTCCATGTCGATCGTGTTGTCGCTCGCATTTACGATCAGCGACGCGCTGCAATTTACGAACGACTTGGTATCTCTACCGTCGCCACGGTTCAGTGGGCGATCGAACGAGTTCTTCGTCGTATCCAACCCGACACCGATGGCGTCGAATGGGTCGACCCCAGTGCCCGTGTCTGCCTCGTCGAACGAGTTGTGCCAGTTTCTTGGGCCGGCCGTCCGCTTATTGAACTCGAAGCCGAAGGTCGCTCGCGAGTTGTCGCTCTCACCCGATTGGGTGTTGCGCAACTTGTAAGCCCGGCGTTGCTCGCACAAGAAGGCGACATCGTGTGGGTCGCCATTGATGGTGATCACATCGGTGAGTTCGATCGCCATCTTGCGGCAGCACCTACCCCAGGAGGTCATCACTGATGCGCGTCGTCATTGCAGGTGGCGGAAACGTTGGCACCTACATCGCCACCGAACTCCAGCAGGCAGGTCACGAAGTTCTTATTGTCGAAGTCGATCCCGCTCGTGTCGCTCAGGCCCAGGCCGATGGTGAGCCCGCAGGTGTGAAGTGGCTGGTCGTCGACGGCTGTGAAGTTTCGGAATTCGCAAAGGCCGAGCCCGATCGTGCCGATGTTGTTGTTGCCGTCACCGGTGACGATGAAGACAACCTCGTCATCTCGCTTCTCGCCAAGCAGGAATTCAGCGTGCCGCGTGTTGTGGCCCGCGTGAACAACCCCGCGAATGAGTGGATGTTTAACGCGAGCTGGGGCGTCGACGTTTCGGTGTCGACTCCGCACATGCTCACCGCGCTCGTTGAAGAAGCAGTCACCGTTGGCTCGCTTGTTCGCATCATGACGTTCGAGAACGACGCAGCTCGCCTTTCCGAAATTCGTCTCGCCGATTCTTCGCCAGCGAACGGCGTCACAATCGCCAACCTCGGACTGCCCCGCGAATCGACGATCGTTGCAGTCGTGCGCGATGGCAAAGTCATCTTCCCCCGAGGCGATGTCACGCTCGGTGCTGGTGATGAGGTCCTCGTGCTTGCCATGGCCGAATGTGAAGACGCTGTCCGCAAGGTTCTCGTCGGCTAAATCGTTGCCATCGCTAGTCTGGACTTCCTAACTATGGCGAGGCCGGAATTTGCGGCACTACAGTCAAACCAGTGAGGGGAGTATCCCATCACAGCGGTGTCGTCATCACGGCGCAACGGCTTCGGCCCGAGCTCCCGGTGCCGCTGGTTTGTTTGAGTCCCTCAGGGCTTAGGCAAGCGGGAGAGACCTCCGGTCGGTGAACCATTCCCGGTTCCCCAATCGTCCATGTGACATGACCGGAGAACCTTGATGACTCCTGAATCGATGCAAACGCCGCAGAACGACTGGTGCGCACTTTCGGGCGCCCAAGTCGTGGAGCGCCTCGGTGTCGACACGACGACTGGACGTTCGTCGGCCGAGGTCGCCGACCGACAGGCCTCAATTGGTCTCAACCGATTGGCGGAACCGCCGCGCCGGTCGAAACTTCGCGTGTTTCTCGATCAGTTCCGCACAGGAATCGTCTACGTGCTTGCTGGCGCCGGAGTACTCGCGGGTGTTCTCGGCGACATCAAAGACCTTGTCATCATCTTTGTGGTGCTTCTGGTGAATGCCGTACTTGGCTACGCACAAGAAGCAAAGGCGTCGAACGCGTTGGCGGCGTTGGAACGAATGCTCGTCACGCGCGTACGTGTTCGCCGAAACGGGATCACGGACGAAGTCGCAATGGACCAAATCGTTCCAGGTGACGTTGTGCTTCTCGAAGCGGGCGATCGAGTTCCGGCCGATGGGCGATTGTTGTTGGCAGCAAATCTGTCGGTCGATGAATCGTCACTGACAGGTGAATCTGTGCCAGTCGAAAAGCACGCCGACGCGCTGACTGATTCGAAGAGTCCGATCGGCGATCGCATCGGAATGGTGTTTATGAACACCACCGTCAGTCGCGGTCGCGCCGAATTGGTTGTGACGAGCACGGGCATGGCAACTGAAATGGGCAAGGTCGCCGAGATGTTGGTGTCGGCCACGCCGTCGAAGACGCCGCTTGAACGGCAACTCGACGCGCTAAGTAAGACGCTCGCAATCATCGCGGGCATTGCCGCAACAGTTGTCTTCGTTGTGCAGCTCATTGTTGGTGAATCGTTCACAACCGCGATTCTCGGTGCAGTTGCTTTGGCAGTTGCTGCAATTCCAGAAGGACTCCCCGCCGTCGTCACGGTGACGCTTGCAATTGGCATCTCAAAGATGGCCAAACAAAACGCCATCGTGAAGCGATTGCACTCGGTGGAAACGTTGGGTTCGACCTCGGTGATCTGTTCAGACAAGACCGGAACACTCACGCTGAATCAGATGACGGCGCACGAAGCGGTGCGCGGTGGCCAGATTTGGTTGGTGAGTGGTGGCGGCTACGGAACTGACGGGACCATCACCTCGTCTGGCGGCCATGTCGTTGGTGACGAGATTGCAGCACAAGCGTTGCTTCCAGCGGTGCTTTGTTCCGACGCTGTACTCGTGGCCGGTGCCGATGCGGGTCCCAGTATTATTGGCGATCCCACCGAAGCTGCTCTCGTGGTACTCGGAGCAAAGGCCGGCCTCGATGCGATTGCCGAGCGGGCACGTCGTCCACGGCTTGGCGAGGTGCCTTTCGATTCGGCCACGAAATTCATGGCCACGTTCCACCGTCTCGATCCTGCTGATCCGCAGAGTGAGGTCCTGGTTTGCGTCAAGGGGGCGCCCGACGTCGTGCTCGGACTCTCAACGACCTTCGCCGATGTGCACGGCAATGACCAGCAACTGAGCGAATCTGAACGCGGCTTCCGTCACGCAGAGAACGATCGTCTCGCGTCACAGGGCATGCGAGTGCTTGCAGTAGCGACTCGTCGTCTTATTGCGTCCGAGGTCGTCGGAGTCAATGGAACGATTGCCCACCCCGAGCAATGGGTGGCCGATCTTCGCTTGGAAATCCTCGTCGGCATCGTTGATCCCGCTCGAACCGAAGCTCGTGATGCGATTGCGTTGTGCCACCGTGCTGGGATCGACGTGAAGATGATTACTGGCGATCATGCAGTGACTGCTGGTGCGATTGCTGCGCAGCTCGGCATCCAAGGTGAAGTCGTAACGGGTGACGATCTCGATGCGATGTCCGATGAAGAACTCTCGGAGCGAATCGGTTTGATCGCCGTGTGCGCGCGCGTTTCGCCCGAGCACAAAGTGCGTGTTGTTGAAGCGCTGCGTTCGAATGGCGAGATCGTTGCCATGACCGGTGATGGTGTGAATGACGCTGCTGCACTTCGTCGCGCCGACATCGGTGTCGCCATGGGTGTTACGGGTACAGAAGTCACCAAAGAAGCTGGCGACATGGTGTTGGCCGACGACAATTTCGCCACGATTGTCGAGGCAGTGCGGGGCGGGCGCGCGGTGTACGACAACATCCTGAAGTTCGTGCGCTTTCAGGTCGCGACTGCTGTCGGCGCGATTGCGACGATTCTTGGAGCGTCGGCTGCGGGCCAGCACGTCCCCTTCACCCCATTGCAGGTCTTGTGGGTGAACTTGATTGCTGACGGACCGACAGCGATTTCTCTCGGCGTCGATGCACCCGCTCCGGGCCTCATGCACCGGGCACCAGTCGCCTCCCACTCCCCAATTCTCAATCGCCGCCGCCTTGGACAGGTTGCGTTTCAAGGTTTGGTCACCGCTGCTGGGGTATTGGCGATCTACCTGTACGCGATTCCGACGTACGACCATCTGTCGAATGGCGACGGAATGCCAAAGACTGCGATGACAATGGCCTTCACCGCGTTTGTTCTGGCGCAGTTGGTAAACGTGTACAACGCTCGATCTGAAACGGTGTCGATCTTTTCCAAGTACACGCTGACAAATTGGAAGCTCGGACTCTCGATTGTAACGGTGTTTTTTCTACAGCTCCTTATTACGGAATTTGAACCGATGCGGAATCTCTTCGACACCGCCCAACTTTCGCTCATCCAATGGGGTTTATGTTTGTTGCCTTCACTAGGGCTTCTCGTGGCCGTTGAACTTTGGAAGGTCGTCATTCGTCGACGCGCAGATCATGCAAAGTCAGCGAGTGTCATCCAATGACGGACTCATCACCTCACGGTCCGCGCGAACGACTCGAAGAACTCGAACAGGCCGCGATCGAGGCGGAATTCGAAACTGGTCGTCATGAAGAGACCGAGGCCGAAGCAAAGCGTCACATCCTCATTCGCGTTGGGCGCGTCACGCTTGGCGTCATCGTTCTCGTTGCGGGTCTCTTGATGCTTCCGCTTCCCGGCCCAGGGCTCGTCACAATCGCGGCTGGCCTTGCTCTGTTGGCATCCGATGTTCCCTATGCCCGCAAACTTCTCGAAACCGCTCGCAAACGCTTGCCCGCCGATTCGCAAGGCAACGTTTCTCGAACAGTTGTTCTCGGCGGTCTCGTGGTCAGCGCGATCACGGTGACCTTCACTGTTTGGTGGACCTTCTTCCGCTAGCCAACTTGCAGCAGCGGTCTACGGAACGACGCTGGCCCACGCCTCAAGAAGTGACTCATCGCCTGCCGTATTGAGGCCCTCGTAGGTGATCGGCACTCGATTCCACGCCCACGCATAAAGCGGAGAGGCAGGGCCACGAACGGCAAGGTCGCCCTTTGCGTGTTCGCGAATCGTGGTGGGTTGTCCATCCACAAAGGTTGTGAGCCATTCTCCGGATGCATCGGTGCAATGCAAATGGAAGCTTGAAGAAAGCGTCGGGTTCTTCACCGCGGAGAGGATCGGCATCAAGACAGTGAGGAGTTCATCGATGCCATCGACAGCCGATTCTTCGTCAAAAGAATCGATCGAGACGCCGGCGGCGTTCTGCGCATCCCAACGGTGAATCTCGATCTCGTGGGCCATACGTCTTTGCCAAAAAGAGTTGACGAAATTCTCTCCGGTGAAGTTCCACGATGGACCTTCGGGATCGCACGAAGAGAGCGTGGTGCAGATGGTTTCAAGGATCTCGTCGAATGCGTCAAAGATGGACTCGTCACGCGGAAGGCTCACGAACGCGTCTTCAGCAGGTGGGGACATCATCCCGTCGGCGACGCAGAGGTTGGTGCGCTGGAGCACCTTCCCCGTATGCCCAAGTAGTCGTCCAACAGTCCAACCGGGGCACTGCTCAACGGGTGCGTCAAGGCCGGCAGAGCGGGCAGCGGCGGAAAGTCGTGTGCCTTCGGTGCGGAGAGTTGCGACGTGATCCATCGGATTGTTCTACACGGTGCGATGCTCAGTGGGCTCTTCTTGGTCTCGGGCCGGAGCGAATCTCGCTGATGCCGATACCGTCCTTCCTATGGCAACAGGCGGCGAACCGATCAACGAGAAGCCCCGAAGTCCGTTGTGTCCGCACGTCATTGCCCATCCAGTGATGACGCAGGTTTGGCGTGATGTCACCTTTGCGCATTGGCCGGTTCCCGTAGATGCAGTGAAGGCACTTTTGCCGCCGAGTCTTGATGTCGATACGTATCAAGGTCAGGCATGGGTGTCGCTCGTCGGTTTCGAGATGGACGCGCTGCGCTTGCGCGGGTTTCCTGCGATCCCGACGACGCATCGATTCCTTGAATTCAATGTCCGAACCTACGTAATCGGCCCCGAAGGCCCCGGGGTGTGGTTTTGTTCGCTTGATGTTGCGCAGTGGCTGCCAGCGCTCGTTGCTCGCATCGGATTCGCGCTTCCGTATGACAAGGGGGCAGTCGAGGTCAGTCACGATCGCTCCCGCATTGTGTGGACGGTTGATCGAGCGTGGCCCGAACGCGCGCAGGGAAGCCTTGCCGTTGCCGTGGACGCTGACGATGTTGTTCCAGTCGTTGACGACGCTCTCGCGACATTTCTTACGTCTCGATGGCGCTTGTACGCCAAGACCCGTGGTGGACGTTTAGTGACAGCTCCGGTCGAACACGAACCGTGGCCTCTTACATCAGCGCGTTTCATCGGTGCCGATACCGGTCTTGCATCGATTGCCGGTTTCGATGTGCAAGGCGATCCAATCGTTCATCACGCGTCTGCTGTACGTGTTCGCGTCGGCCTTCCCAAACTGCTGCCGCATCGTCGTGCGCGGGGCCCGATCACCGTTTGGTTCGACGAAGACTGCGGCGTGTGTTCCGCTTCGGTTCGTTGGCTTTTGAAGCGCACCGATTCCTCGGTGACGTTCCGACCTAACCGCGAGCTCGATGACGCCGCCCTTTTGAGCGCCTCGGCCGACGCGATCGTCGTGACGGCCGAGGGGAAGTCCTGGATGGCCATCGAAGCAGTGGCCGCAATCCTCGATCGGTCGGGTTGGGCGGGCCGGGTAGCAGCCTTCGGACTGCGCCTCCCTGTGGTCCACTGTCTTGCCGGGCTGGTGTACCGCTGGGTGGCGGCAAACCGGGCTCGACTCTCGGCTCGCTTGGGGCTGGCCTCGGGCTGTCAGCTCCCGAGAAGTACCTCTTGACAAAGTAACTTTTAGCAAAGCAAAATGGAGGGGTCCGCAGAACGCCCACGTGGCACAGCAGGAGGAACCCCATGACACCGACGCAACGAGCTGCCGCAAACGCCGATGTGACCCCGGCGGAAGCAGATCTTCCGAATATGATTTCGGTCGACGACCACGTCATGGAGCCCAAAGAACTCTGGCAAGAGCAACTGCCAGCCTCGATGCGTGAACGCGGTCCTCGCACGGTGCGCGAGAAGGTGAAGCTTTCGTTCAAGGGCGGGCACTACGGCTTTGAGCGCAATGCCGAAGACGGACAATGGTGCGATGTTTGGTTGTTCGACGATCTCGTCACGCCCACCGGTCTGTTGCATGCACCTGCGGGCGTTCCGCGCGACGAACAACGCAACATTCCTGCTGTCTATGAAGATTTCCGCGACGGAACCTGGGATCAAACAGCACGACTCGCTGATATGGATCTCAATCACGTCGATGCAGCTATTAACTATCCAAATATTTTTCCGCGCTTTGCTGGTCAGGGTTTTCTTGAACGCTCAGATAAGGACCTCGCACTGACGTGTTTGCGTATCTACAACGACTGGATGATCGACGACTGGTGCGCGGGTGCAGGCAAGGGTCGGCTCATTCCCCTCACGCTGGTTCCTCTGTGGGATCCAGTTCTCGCAGCAGAAGAAGTTCGACGCTGCGCGGCAAAAGGTAGCTACGCAATTGCGTTCAGCGAAAACGTCGCGAAGCTCGGGCAGCCTTCGCTCTACACCGGTGCGTGGGATGTCTTGTGGGAGGCATGTCAAGAGACCCACACAAGTGTGTCGATGCACATCGGTTCCTCATCGTCGATGCCAACAACATCCGACGATGCACCGTTAGCAACGTCAATGTCGATGTATGCCCAAAACGCGCAAGGTTCACTATGCGATTGGGTGTTCTCCGGCTCGCTGGAACGGTTCCCTGAACTCACCATTGCGTATGCAGAAAGTCAGGTTGGCTGGATGCCATTCCAACTTGAACGCATGGACGCGGTGTGGCGAGACGGACGCGGCGATGTCGACAACGTAAAGACTCTGCCGAGTGAACAAGTCAAGGGCCGAGTTTACGGTTGCGTCTTCGATGATCTTCACGGATTGATCAATCGCGACGCTGTTGGAACCGATCACATCTTGTGGGAAACCGACTATCCACATTCCGATGGAACGTTCCCTCACTCTCGAAAGATCGCTCACGAGTTGTTCACCGCTGCGGGAATGAACGCGCAAGAGTGCCGGATGGTATTGCGTTCGAACGCAGTGAAGGCATATGGCCTCGATCGTTACGGTGTGAAGCCGTAGTGGCTGAACAATTCTCGGGAACTGATGGCCTTCTCGGACACGTCGTTCGCCTCAACGTGGCAGTCGATCGTGTGCTGAACGAGATCGTCGGAGCTTCAGATATTTCAGTTGCCGACTATCTCGTGCTTGGTGTCGTTCGACGATCTCCCGATCATCGCAGCGCACCTACTGCGATCTGCGATGTGCTTGGTCGCACGACTGGTGGCATGTCGCTCACCCTCGATCGCCTCGAGGGTGCCGGCCTTATTCGGCGCCTTCCTGATCCTGGCGATCGTCGCCGGGTCGTTGTCGAAGCAACGGCAATGGGGATCGACCTCGCCAAGCGCGTGAATGCCGATCTCCATGGATGGGAAGACTCCCTTGGTCTCTCCGATGCCGAACGAGCCAATCTCGCTCACGTCATCGGGCGTCTGACTGAAGCCATCGAGGACGCACCGGACCGCATGGCGGCTCGACTTCCCTAGAGCCCGATCCTGGCGGCATTCGGGTCGAGAGCCTTTGCCCTGCTAGAAAAACAGGGCTCCCGCCTCTGGACAGGGTCCATTGCTGGTGGGGCTTCATCACCTAGTCGGGTGATGATCCGATCGAACACGAAGGAACGCTTTCAATGGGCATGCTCGACGGCAAGATCGCCATCGTCACCGGCTCGGGTCACGGCATTGGCCGTGGTCACGCCATGGAACTCGCCAAACACGGCGCCAAGGTTGTTGTGAACGACCTCGGCGGCAGCGTCACGGGTGAAGGCGCAGGCCGCGCCGCCGACGAAACCGTCGCCCTTATCGAGGCGCGCGGCGGAGTCGCCGTGCCCAATTACGGCAACGTCACCGATCACGAAGCATGTGGCGAAATGGTCAAGCAGGCCATCGACACCTTCGGTGGACTCGACATCGTTGTGAACAACGCTGGCATCGTTCGCGACGCCGCGATCTGGAACATGCCGGTCGAGGACTGGGACGCCGTCATGGCCGTTCACGTTCGCGGCACGTGGTCACTTAGCCACTTTGCGGCGAAGTACTTCCGTGATCAGTCGAAGGCGGGCACCCCGCGCGCTGGTCGAATCATCAACACCACATCGGGTGCTGGTCTTGGCGGCAACTTCGGCCAGACCAACTACGCAACGGCGAAGGCTGCAATTGCTGGTCTTACCCTCACGCTTGCGCAGGAACTTGCTTCCATCGGCACGACCGTGAACTGCATCGGTCCAGCCGGCCTTACTCGCATCACTGCAACTATGCCTGGTGCTGGCGAAGCGTTTGAGCCTGATGACATTGCCGATGACGATTTCCACCCGATGGATCCGGGCAATTCGTCACCACTCGTTGCATGGCTCGCCAGCGATCAGGCCGCCTACGTCAACGGCCAGGTGATCCGTGCGCTCTACGACAAGATCATCTGGATGCAGGGATGGCGTGAGCGCATCACCATCGATAACAACAACAAGAAGTGGGATGCCACCAAGCTTGGCGGCCGTTTCGCCTCCGAGGTTTTCCAGGTCGCTCCGACCGGCATCAACTTCTTGCAGGCCTGATTTCATCAGTCGCATCAAATCTGAAGAAGGGCGGCCCTCGGGTCGCCCTTCTTCCGTTCAGCGCTGTCGACTATCTGAACGACTGGTGAAATCTCGGTAGCCTTGAGACATGGCGAAGAAAAACGTGAGCGAGAAACCCAAGCGCTATAGCCGTGCAGAAGCAACTCGCATGTTCATCGATGCAGCGAGCAAGGCAATGGACAAAAAGCCGCTGCCCGATATCACGATGCAGGAAATCGCCGACAAGATCGGGCTGAATCACGGCTATGTCCACCGCTATTTCGGAACTCGCCTCGACCTATTCGCTGCAGTCGCTGACGACCTGTCACAGAAAATCGTTGATGTTGTTACGTCAGAGCAGCAACGCCGTGCGGGCGCGAAAGAATCCTCAGCGCCGCTCGACAATTCGCTCGTCGAACTCGCGCGTCCATATTTCTCAAAGCGCGGCAAGATCGTTCAGTACCTCATCATTTGCGGAGTTCCGCAGAAGCGGTTTGCCGAGTCAACGCGTATGCAGATCCAGCTCGTGGTCGACAATCTCGTGGCGATCGGGATGAGCGAGCGCATGGCGACTGCCCAAGCGATCAAACTCACGGCCTTGATCTGGGCCAATGGTTCGTATGTCGAGGCTCTTGGGGTCACCAAGGCCGAAGCTGGTGATGTTGAAGCGTTGACGTTTGCGGAACTTCAACTCGCATCGAAGGCTGCAAAAGAACTCGGCTGGTAGTCGGTTGCTTACTCGTTAGAGCAGCGAGTGTGGATCAAGATCGCGTATCGCTGTACACGAGCGCGTAATCATTGACGAGAACATTGCGTTGGACGCATCGGAAGGTGTTGCTGTCGCGTACACCGCACCCAAGACCGTCACAAGTGGACCTTGTGGAGTTCCGAGGCGATAGTCGTCGAAGCATTGTTCGAGGCTGATGTCCACACCGTGTTTGGTGAGCGCTTCGTGGTAGGTCGCGACGAGTTCTCGTTCGTTAGCTCGACGTAGTTCAGTGTCGAGGCCGAGGCCGAGGAAGTAGCCGAGATCCCGACCGGCGAAACCGAGTCCGATCGTTTGCCAATCGAGTGTGGTGATTGGCGAACCGCTTGGCGCAATCATCAGATTGTCAGGACGAAAATCTCCGTGAATCAGCGTGAGGTCGGTGACCCGTGACAGCAGCCAGTCGCCGATCCACGTTGAGAGGTCATCGAGTGTTTCGATGTCATCGGCCGACATCCATTCGCCGAACTGGGCGACGAACTGGGGAACCGCGCCGGCAAAAATCTGCGCGTGGAATCCAGCGCCTTCTTCTGATGGTGGGCGAAGTCCTGGCAGCTCAAGTAACGAGGCATCGCCCCAACGTGGTCCGTGAAGCCCCGCCATCTCGCGCAATGAAACATGAGCTTCGGGAACATTGACGCCGGGAATCTGTGCGCCTGGTTCTGCGGGAGCAAGGTCGTCGAGCAGGAGTACAAACGACACGGAGTCGTCGGTGATCGTGGCGTACCAACACTTCGGGATTCGAATGTCGACCGTGGATCCAATAGCGGTGTACCAGAGGTATTCACCGCGATAGCCGTCAGCAATCAAGGTGCGAGTCTCTGGATCGCCACCGGCCATCTTCGCCACGAACGACTTCGGGAGCCCATTCGCCGGGTCGGCCCACTCGACAGCGAGACGCCACGACTGGCCCATTTGCCCGGTTCCGACTCGAAGTGCGGTGACGCTTGTGACCTCTGATCCGAGGGCAGCGCTGAGCCACGCCGCGTCGATTTCGGCAACGTCATCGGTCGGGGGCGCAGTGGGGAGATTGGTAGGCACAGTCACGGCTCACCTCAGATGTGAGAGTGGGTGGAGATTGGCTACCGTAGGCGAATGGCCCCGGGGGAATCGGGGAAGATCCACTGAGGGGGAACAATGACCGAGATCACCACGGTGTTCGACGCCGACAATCACTATTACGAACCGCTGGACGCGTTCACTCGTTACATCGAACCGGAGTTCAAGCACCGCTGTATGCAGTGGGCCGAAGTGAATGGTCGCCAGATGTTGCTTGTTGGCGGCAAGATCAACCGGTTTATCCCGAATCCGACGTTCGACATGCTGTCGGCGCCGGGAAGCCTCGAGCAGTACTTCCGTGGCCGCAACCCGAAGGGTGACAGCGTCAAGGATCTCTTTGGCGAACTTCTACCTTGCGATCCGGCTTACCGCGATCGTGAAATCCGTTTGAAGACAATGGACAGTCTCAACATCGAAGGCGCCTTGTTCTTCCCAACACTTGCGGTGGGAATGGAACAAGCGCTCGGGGACGACCTTCCTGCTTCGCAGGCAGCATTTCGCGCCTTCAATCGCTGGCTCGACGAGGATTGGGGATTCGCATACGAAGACCGAATCTTCTCAACCCCGTACATCGTGCTGTCCGACGTCGATAACGCTGTCGCCGAGCTCGAATGGGCCCTTGATCGCGACGCACGCGTCGTCCTTGTCGGAACCGGACCAGTGCGAACCGACGAAGGATTGAAGTCGCCAGCTGATCCGCGCTTTGATCCGTTCTGGGCGCGAGTTCAGGAATCTGGTGTCACGATCGTGTATCACGGAGGCGCAAACGCGTACTACGACCTCATCACCATGTGGGGTGAGAAATCGGAAATGGAAGCGCATAAGTTTGAACCGCTTCGTCAGGCTCTTTCGCACGACGCAGTTGCCGACACATTTGCCGCACTCATTCTCCACGGACTCATGGATCGTTTCCCGAACATTCGTTTCGCCACGGTTGAAACCGGAGCGAACTGGGTGCGTCCCCTCCTCAAGCGCCTCAGCAAGATTTACGGACAGACTCCGTCGATGTTTACGAACAATCCGGTTGAACAGTTCAAGCAGAACGTATGGGTCTCGCCATTTTACGAAGACGATCTCGATCTTCTTCGCGACACGCTCGGCGCCGATCGCCTGATGATGGGTTCCGACTGGCCACACACCGAGGGCATGGCTGATCCGTTCACGTTCATCACCGATCTGACCGAAGCTGGTTTCAGTTCTGATGAACAGCAACTGATCATGTACGACAACTGCAAGTCACTTACGGTTCGTCGTCCTGCCTGAACGTAACGACACGGCGGCACGGTGTTAGCGTGCCGCCGTGTCTTTTCAACGTTTTTCACTTCTCACTGCGTGCGGAGCGCTCCTGTTCCTTGGAGCGTGTAGTTCATCGAACGCGTCATCGAAAACACTCTCGGCCTGTTCGGTGATGTCTTCTGGCGAAATCACGTCACTCACAGGCGTGCATGTGGGTCAAGGCGTGGCGAAAGATTCCTCAAGCGATTCACTTTGTGTTTGGCGAGCCGAGGGGCGTCCCGGTGAAGTGGCAGTGCTCGTTGGTTCCGCACACTCGGCTTCGGACTTCGAGTCTCGTGTCGCGGATGTGCCCGCATCGTTTGGTGCTGCGACTCCAGTCACCATTTCTGGTGCATCCAAAGCCGTTGAGTTTGGAGATTTCGGAACCGTGGTGATGATCGTGAATGGCCGACTCGTGCAGGTACAGCAGTTGTTGGGGGCGTCTGTATCGCCAACGGTTCATCGCGACCTCGCAACATCCGTGGCGGCTCATTCATGAGTACCAAGCGCTTTCGCGCATCAGTGACGGTCTCCTTGGCTACGGCCCTTACCGCGGGCCTACTGCTGTCATCGGTGACCGCTTCATCAGCGGCAAATGAAACCTCGACGACGTCGAGCCTCAAGTCGACAGCGTCCACAACATCAACGACGGAATTGACGTCTTCGACGACAACCACGATTCGCTCGGAGACGTCGACCTACCTGAACCGATCAACTCCAGGCGTCTATGTCTCTGAAATCGCTGGGTTCGGAAATCAAATGGTGCAGGTTGCTGTCGGAGTTCCTTTGATTGTTGGTGTTGGGCCAGCGGTGGGTGGACCGCCGATCGGCGTTTCTTCCTTTGAGGAATTCACGACTCGCGTGAGCTCCTCGTCGACATCACTTCGTAACGCAGTGCAGCAGTTCTTCGGAAATGGTGGACAGCACGCATTCATTGCGGGATCGGCCGACACATCGGCGGGGTCGATCACGTCAGCATTCTCTGCTCCCATTCCGGAGGCGGTTGATCTTCTTGTGTCGGCGGACATGAATGCGCTTCCGGCTTCAGAGTGGCTTGGGGTGGCGGTTGCGATGGGGCGAGCAGCGTTGCCGATTCATGCGATTGCGCTCGTTGATCCTCCACAATCTGTAGTGGCTGCAGCGCAGGCGTCGCCGACGGCGTTTGGCTCACTGACCGCACTCGGCTCTGATTTGCATGCGGCGAGCGGCCCCGATGCGAACTCGATCTTCCTCTTTGCCTCTGGCGTCGTGGCAGCCGGAGGGGAGCTGCTTCCAACGTCACCGTTCATGGCGGGGCTCATTGCCGCAACCGCACAAAGTGATGGCGTCTGGACACCGGCAACCGGATTCGGAAACACAATCGCAGGCGTTCAACCGCAATTTGCGACGTCGAATTCACAAGACGCCCTGCTCCAGGCTTCCGGACTTGTTCCGCTTTCCTACATGCCCGGTCGCGGAACCGTCGTCGTTTCGGATCGGATGCTCAGCGGCCCCGACGATCTTCTTCAAAACGAACTCACTCTCAACACCATTCAACAGACGATCATCGCTGGGCTCCAGCCGTATGTATTCGCCGCCAACGACGCCACTACCTGGCAATCGGTGACCCAGGCAGCTTCTGGTTATCTCACCGCACTTTTCGCCTCAGGCGGCCTTCAGGGGCCGACCGCAGCTGATGCATTCACTGTTTCTTGCGGCCTCGGCACGACCATGACGAGTGTCGATATTTTGAATGGAATTCTGGTTCTCTCGATAGCGGTTGCAATTGACCATCCGGGAGCATTTGATCAGCTGTCATTCACGCAGGTAATCGGCAACTGAATCACTCGGGAGTCTTCGCGTAGAGTTTCCGGAAGTATTCGTTCGCAATCAAATCGCCGTAGGGGGAATTGTGAGTAAGGGCAGAGCAGCAATGTTGTGGGGTCCGGATGACACCGCATGGTCAGTCGAAGACATCGAGATTGATGAGCCCAAGGGCGCGGAAATGCTCGTGCGCAATGTCGCATCGGGCTTGTGCCACTCCGATGAGCACTTCATCACCGGCGACATGCCCCACGGTGGTTATCCCTGGATCGCCGGGCACGAAGGCGCTGGCATTGTCGAAGCCGTCGGCCCTGATGTCCGCGGCATCGTTCCTGGTGACCACATCGTGTACTCATTCGTTGCAGTATGCGGACAATGTCCGTCATGTGCCGATGGTCATTCCAACCTTTGCGATAACGGTTCACAGGTCATGACCGGCCGCATGCTTGACGGAACATCTCGCATTCATGTGAAGGGCCAAGACGCGCTCATTATGGCGGGACTCGGAACCTTCGCAACACATTCGGTTGTGCACGAATGGTCCGCAGTGAAGGTGCTCCCTGACCTTCCCCTTGACAAGGTTGTGCTTCTTGGCTGTGGGGCCACGACTGGCTGGGGTTCGTCGGTCTATGCCGCTGAAGTGAAGCCCGGTGACAACGTCGCTGTTATTGGTGTCGGTGGACTTGGTTCTGCAGCAGTCCAAGGCGCAAAGCTTGCGGGCGCGGAGCGAATTTTTGCGATTGACCCGGTGGAGTTCAAGCGTGAGTCGGCGCAGAAGTTTGGTGCGACGCATACGTCGGCCTCGGTTGAAGAAGCGCTTGAATTGATCATGGCCGAGACATGGGGCCGTGGTTGTAACAAGGTCATCTGCACGATGGGCGTTGGAAGTGGCGACATGATGGCGTCGATCATGGCGCTCACCTCGAAGCGCGGTCGCGTTGTTGTCACGAATATCCACCCTTGGATGGAAGCCAGTAACAACATTCCAATGATTGATCTCACGTTGAGTGAGAAGCAGGTCGTCGGATCGTTGTTCGGCTCTGCGAATCCTCGTGCTGACATCCCTCGTCTTGCTGAGCTCTATCGCAAGGGTCAGCTCGACCTCGACGGAATGATCACGCGCACCTACACGCTCGATCAGATCAACGAGGGTTACCAGGACATGCGTGATGGCAAGAACATCCGTGGCGTGATCATTCACTGATTTTCAGCAACTGATTTCGAAAACGACAATGGCCCACCGCCTATGCGGTGGGCCATTTCGCGTATTGCGTGATTTCGGTCGTTTATTCAGCGGTCTTTGCCGACGCCATTGCTGCTTCGTTGGCCTTCTCGGCATTGAGGAGTTCGGGCGACCCTTCGATATTGAGCTTCGGTAGCCATTCAAGCCACTTGGGGAACCACCAGGCGGCTTTGCCGAACAGTTCCATGATGGCGGGGACCAACACCATGCGAACGATGGTCGAGTCAAGAAGTACTGCAACGGCCATACCGAAGCCGAGCACTTGAACAGTGGGGTTCTGAATCGTGACGAACGAGAAGAACACAGCGATCATGATGAGAGCTGCGGTGGTGATGACTCGTGCGGTATTGGCCACACCAAGCACAACTGATTTACGAGGCTCGTGGTAGGTGTCCCATTCCTCGCGGATACGAGACATGAGGAAGACCTCGTAATCCATCGAGAGTCCGAAAAGGATCACGAACATGATGAGTGGCACAAACGACACGATGGGAATAGTTGTGTGTAGGCCCACCAAGCTCTTCGCCCATCCCCACTGGAACACCGCAACCACAATGCCGTAAGCGGCGGCAATCGAGATGAGATTCATGAGGGCGGCCTTGAGCGGCACAAGGATCGAACGGAAGACCATGACCAACAAGATGAAGGCGCCGAGTACGACAGCACCGACGACGTAAGGCAGGTACTTGACGACAAGTGCGGTGAGGTCAATCAGCGTTGCGGTCGTACCGCCAACGTAGGCCTCAATGTTGGTGCCGGCGGTCTGTTCTTTGATCCCTTTTCGGAGATTGGACACCAGCGTTTGGGTTTGATTCGAGTTCGGGCCGCTCGATGGAATGATTTGGTAAATAGCGGCATCGCCAGCTGCATTAGGAATTGGGCCAACCGCATACTGAACGCCGGGGACAGTTCCTGAGGGCTTGCCAACGCCGAGTTCGGTGGTGAGCGGTTGCAGCGTTGTGGAAAGCGTCGCTGCGGTTGCGCCCGGAACTGACGCAACAACGATGAGCGGCGCATTGACGCCTTGGCCGAAACCTTCGTTCATCAACACGAATGCCTGCTGTTGCGAAAGGTTTGTGGGCATCGAGGAATCGTCGGGCATCCCGAAGTCGATGCTGAGGAAGGGGAGAGCGCAGATCAGCAAAACGACGGTTCCGACGACGAGCATCGTCCATGGTCGCTTCGACATATGTGTTGCGAACTTTCCCCAGAAACTTGATTCAGGATTGGCACTGGTGTCTTTAAATGCGAAGGGGAATCGGAAACTGTCGATCTTGTGACCGGCCAAGCCGAACAATGCAGGTAGCAATGTTAGGGCTGCGAGGATCATCACGCCTACGCCGATTGCCGCGGCGACGCCGAGTGTGCGTACAAGCGGAATGGGTACGAGTAACAGGCCGAGGAGGGCAATAGCCACGGTGATTCCGGCGAACATCGCCGCCTTACCTGCGGTAGCGAGTGCCATTCCGACGGCGTCGTTGACTTGGTAGCCGTCCTTTAGGAACTGGCGGTAGCGAGTAACGATGAGAAGCGAATAATCAAGTCCAACGCCGATAGCGATCATCAACGTGACTTTGGGTGCAGCCGACGAGACTGTGACGAAATCAGCGAGTAGGAGGACGAGGCCACCTGCAGTCACCGCACCAAAGAGTGCCGTCGAAATTGGGATCGCCATGCCGAAGATGGAACCGAAGGCAACGAGAAGAAGAATTGCACCGAGACCAAGACCAACTTCGTCAGCATGCGAACCCCACCAGGAAACCGGCTGGTTCCATGTGTCCGCGATGGTGCCGCCAATCTTCACCTGAACATCGCCAGCGTTGACGCTGTTGATGGCGCTCTCCAACTCGTTGTACGGATTGGGGTATGTCGTCGCAACTTTCTCGCCGTTGGGTGGGAACTGATTCATCAACGCAATGAGGGTGTCGGAGAACGTGACGCTTGTGTACGCGATTTGGCTATTGGGTGAAAGAAATGTCGGGATGTTTCCGAGTCCAAGATTCACTGCTTTCGCGCCGGCAAGGATCGGATCAAAGACTCCGTTTGGCGCAACGCCATTGACGCCTTGCACGGCCGTTACGACACTGGCGACCGCAGCTGCGTTCTGCGGAGACGTCAGTACTTGGCCCTGAGGGACCCAGAACACGAGATTGGCAGTGGCGGCATTTTGTGATGGGAACTTCTCATTGAGAAGGTCGTATGCGGCCTGCGAATTTGTGCCAGGCACACTGAAACTGTCGGAGGTCTTCCCGGCGAACACAACGTTGAGATAGCCGGCCGCGACGATGATCACGAGCCACAGCAACGCCACCCAGCGGTGGTGCTTCGAAACAAACCGACCAATGCGACCGAGTCCACCGAGTTGCTTTCCCGTGGGGGGTGTCGGAACCGGACGGTTGGGATCGACAGTTGCCTTTGGACGGCGATGAAGCTTCATGAGCCGGAACGCTAGTGGTGGTGCTGCGAGGGCGGCAGGATGAGGTCTCGGGCGGGACGGTGGTCCGCCGGCGGGTCAACGCCAGCGCCGACGGACCAACACTCAAACGGGAACGATCA
Source organism: uncultured Actinomycetes bacterium (assembly GCA_937927725.1). Classification (GTDB taxonomy): domain Bacteria; phylum Actinomycetota; class Acidimicrobiia; order Acidimicrobiales; family Acidimicrobilacustridaceae; genus Acidimicrobilacustris. The sequence continues at coordinate 60,898 of CALBSE010000026.1, read as the reverse complement.
CCTTGGGTGAGGTTCCGATGTCCCGATAGTCGATCGTCACGGTGACGGGTTGCCCGTTTGCCGTGACGCGGTACTGAAGCGTCGCTAGGCCAATCGTTCCAACGGTTGCTGTCACCGTCGCGGTCCCAGTCGCATCGGAACCAGCGAGTTGTTTCGTGGAATTCGCTGAAAGTTCGAAGGTGTAGGAGTTGCCGTCAGACGTCAGTGAGGTGGGCGAGCCGAGCGAAGCGAACGTGCTGCGAAGGTCGACAGCGCTTTCGGTCGTCGATGCTTTGGTGGACCAAACGCCGGTTGATGGATCTTGAACGTGGACCGTTGCACCATCAAGAACCATCGCAATAGGTGTGGAGCCTGAACGCGTTACCGTTTGCGCGATTTTGTTCGGCGCTTGAAAGTCGCCTGTTGTCGTAATTGTTGAAGTGCCTGTGTCGATTGTTGCGGTGAACGAGTAGCCGCCCGACTCTTGCATGGTAGTGAGTGCCTCCGAGAGCGGCTTCGGGACAGCGACCGAACTCCCACCACACGCAGTGATGACGCTGGCAACTGCCAGCGTCATCACCACAAGAAGAGCGGTGCACACCCGACGGGCGGGTTGGCGGGTGTGCACCGCGGATGATGCGTCAGTCACGTGAACCAGAACGGCCACTGCGACCTGACTGCGAATCTGAGTCCTGATGGTGTGATGAACCCGACTCGTCGAACGCGTCGTTCGGCGCAGATGAAACCGTGCTCGTCGGGGTTGTTGTGGGGGGACCATTCAGATCGGGGCCATGGCGATCATGGTTGTCGTTGCGATGCTCGGTGCTTTCGCCGCGGTCTTCGATTGGCGGCGGTCCGTCACCCTGGTGTGCGTCGTCTTCCGACTCAGGGCCTTCCACTTCGAGACGAACCGTGCCGTGATGGCCAGCAACCTCGACAACGACAGATTTCACCGTTCCGTCGGCCAGGGTGAAATCGAGTTGGATGCCGTTATGTAGAGCGATGGGGTCGGCAACCGTGATGCCGTCGAGTGGCGTGACGAGGATGTTCGAAATCTCGTGAGTGGTTGGGTCAACGCTCAGACTGATATCCCCGAGGCCGGCAAGAGTGATGGAAAAGTCGGTGACGACCGGAGCCGGGGCTTCGGTGGTGGGTGGTGTGGTGTCGATGGTTGATGTCGGCGGGTCGGTGACGCCAGCGCTTGCGGTTGTTGCAAGCACGGTGGTGGCACCTCCGACCGAGAGCAGAGCTGCCATTGAGATGGCTGCGGCACGTTTCATGAGTTGGGTCTCCTTGTATGAGTCACACCCGTGGGTGTGATCAGGTGACCGCTGACGTTACGGAGAGCGTTACTTTCAAAAGGTCAGGAAAAGGCAAAGTCTGGGCAAAGCCGCCGCAGGGGTTGCACCTGCAACGCAACTTGCGACAGAAACGCCAAGCGCCGCCCGAGTGGAGCGGCGTTTGCAATGAACCGGTGGAGTTCGTTAGCCGGTGAATGCTGGAGCGACCGGATCGCTTGGAGCGATCGTCGTGCTCGACGCGGGGGCACTAGTCGTGGTCGTCGTCGGTGGCACGAAGGCGGTAGAAACCGCAATGCCGGCGGGGCTGACCGCGCCTGTGATGAAGTCGAGATTGACGTTGGTGCCGTCAAGACCCGCGACCCCGATCGTGTTTGCAGCGTCGCTGGCCCAATACACATGGGTTGCATCAGTAGCGACACCGCATGGGTGGCCATGATCGGTGATGAAGTTCTGGTTCGCGCCGGTACCGTCGAGGTTGGCGCGTCCGATCGTTGGGCCGTAGTAGTTGGCCCAGTAGATGTGCGTACTTGTAAGCGCAAGTCCGTAGATGCTGGTTCCGCCACTAATGAAATTTTGAATCGCGCCGGTGCCGTCAAGGTTGGCGCGTCCGACAGTGCCGTCGCCCGCATTGGTCCAGAAGATGTGGGTGTCATTTGCTGCAATGGCGTACGGAAAGTTCATCCCAGTGATGAAGTTGGGGGTTATCCCGGTGCCGTCAAGGTTGGCGCGGCCCATCGCATTGCTATTTGCATCGTTCCAGTAGATGTAATTGGCATCGACGGCAACGCCAGAAACGAAGTTTCCTCCGGTGGAAATGAACGCAGAAATTACGTTCGTGCCGTCGAGATCCGAGCGACTGATCGAGCCACTCTGGTTCACCCAGTAGAGATAGTTCGTGTCTACGGCTACTTGTCGTGATCTCTCAACTCCGGAGGGAATAAACGATTGGTTCGGCGACGAGCCATCGATGCCCGCGGTGCCCATCGAGCCGTCTCCGTAGTTCGCCCAATAGATCGCGCTTGTCCCCGTCGCGGTTGCTGGCGACGTGGAACCAAAGGCGATAAACGCCGTGAGAACCAGTGCGATCGCCGCCAAAGTTGCGATCACGGATGTTTTACGGACCATGGGGGGACTCCTCGTTGACGATCTGATGTTTGTCGACACGATCGGTACGGAGAGGGTAATTGACTGGTACTTCGGGAAGGCGAATGTCAGGTCGGCGCAAGCCTCACGAGAAGGGAATGGAAACAGGAAAGGCCCCACCGTTTGGCGGGGCCTTTCGAAAGAAATGGTGGAGCTGATGGGAATCGAACCCACGACCCCCTGCTTGCAAAGCAGGTGCTCTAGCCAACTGAGCTACAGCCCCGTAACCGGCCTACGCCGGCGGGAGCGGTCATCCTAGAACAGGAAGCGGCTGCGCTTGAATTCGGGGGAAGGGGGCCAATTCAGCGGGGAATGTTGGCCATCGCCCACTCCCAGGAGGGGAGTTGGTCGATTCGCACAAGGACCCAGTCCTGGTCGCCGCCCATGATTGGAGCACGGCAGTACTTGCATGCGCCGCTGTCCTCAACATCGAGGGGAGCGCCGCAGTTCGGGCACTTGCGCTGCAGCAATCCGCCTTCCGGGTGTGTCTTGGCCTGCGCCGAACGCTGGTACACCCAGTCTTCGCACCAGGGCTCCATGTTCTTGTGACCGCGCACGACTTTGCCGTTCTCGTCGCTCACGACATAGTCGGCCGACTCCACAAAGAACCGAATGACGATGCTGTCGTGATGGCCATCGCAAGATGCTGCGACCAGATTCGCGTATTGAATTGCGAGACCATCCATGAGGTTGGTCTGCTTAGCGCGCGCGTAACCGTCGATCTGCATGCGATGCGCGTTCCAGATTGCATCGGCCATGACCGAACGAGTGAGTTCGGGCCGACGTTCGCTCCAACCTTGTTGCACGACATAAAACGACGCCTGCAGGCCGGTGATGAGTGCATCGGGATCGAACGCAGGATCATGCGCTTTGATCTCGTCAATGCCTGCAGAGAGTTCAACCGCTGTAGAAGCGCGTGCGGTTTCGCCACCACCAAACGTTTCGCCCATAGCGGCAGGGGCCATGCCCATCGGGAGTGTTGATGCAACGCCACCACTTGAAATGCCGCCGCCTTGGCTTCGACGAATGAGCATCCGGATGATCATGAAGATCACCCATGCGCCAAATCCACCGAAGAAGAGCACAGCGAGACCAGCACCGCCGCCAACGCCACCACCACTTCCGCCGAAGAACCCGCCTCCGCTGCCCCCGCTACTTCCACCGCCGCCGAAACTTCCGCCTCCAGTTCCGCCACCAGCGCGGCCGAGCAATGCGGCAAATTCGAGAGCGTTTTCTGACGCGAGCAGACGAAGAGAATCAGACACGTTGGTCATGCTTCGGCTTCGGGCTCTTCAGAAGCTTGGGCTGCCGGAGTTTGGCTTTCGCCACACGATGGGCAGAACTTCGAGCCGACGGGCATCTCGGCACCGCACGCGATGCAGAACTGCGTTGCGGGTGCTTGTGCTGCGCCGCATCCGGGACAGAACTTTGCGCCAGCAGGAACGGCTGCTCCGCACCCTGCAGTGCACGTGCCGGTTGCTGCTCCGGCCTGACCGACAAAGCCTGCGCCACCGCCAGCGAAACCGGGAGTGGGAGGAACGGGAGGGGCTGGTTGCCCGGGTGCGGCCGCCATGCTGCCCGCAATGCCGAAACCGGCGCCGATGAATGCGGCCTGCGTCCCAGCGCCGCCACCTTGGGCCATGCCTTCGCCAGCGCCAAGAAGTGCTTCGCCCGCGGCGTACTGACCGAACGAGCCCGCCAAACGGCTGCCGGCGGTTTTCGTTGCGAGGTCTTTGAGATTGGCGGAGTCTTCATCAGCCAAGTTGATATCAAAGTTGCCCATACGGGCGAGGCTGAGGCCGTAGTGCTCGAGTTGCACATTTGTGTCGGCAAGTACGGCTGCTTCGAGTTCGGGAAGGTGAGCGCTCAAACCAAGAATTGCCCACTGATTGCCAACGATCTTTGTCGTGACTGCGGTGCGCATCGTCTTCAGGAGCTGCGAGTCGACCCAGTTGCCGATCGAACTGTTGTCGGCAACGTTCACTGTGCCAGTCAGATTCAGAACGAGCTTTTCGGGATCGAGCACCTTGAGTGAATACTCACCGAAAACCCGAAGTGTGACGATGAGACCGGTCTGAGGATCTTGAACATCGTCGATGCGGCCACCAAACGTTTCGCCCGTGTACTCGCGAGTGCCAACGAAGTAGAGCTCGGCCCGGTAGGCATTTTCATCTGTGGCCCAGTCGATGAGTGAACCAAGGAACGGAAGTTCGTCGGCTTCGACTGGTTCGCGGCCCGGCCCCAAGGTGCCGACGACGGCACCCTTTGAGACGAAGAGCGCCATCTCGTCGGCATCAACGATGACGCGCGAGAACTTGCGGATGTTGTCGTCGGGCCACTTGTAAAGGATCTGACCCTTGGCGTCGTCGGGGACGGCTATGAACTGGCGTGCGACCTGCTTGCGAATGCCCATCGGACTCTCCTTGGCCTGTGGTCCGTCGAACTGCGAGTGAGTTGAGACTAGTTGTGTGATGGCGAAATGTGCCTTAGGTGGTTCAGAAAAGTGGACCTTCGTCCGCGAGTCACCTGATCACGCAAGAATGCGGGAATGGACGAACTCACTTTCGACGGTGCGGTAGCAGTAATCACAGGAGCCGGGCGCGGTTTGGGACGGGAATACGCGCTCCTCCTTGCGTCACGTGGAGCCCGTGTCGTGGTCAACGATTTCGGCGTTGCCATCAGCGATACCGATGACACCGGTGATGCCCCGGTTATCAATCCGGCCGATGAAGTCGTCGCCGAGATCATTACTGCAGGCGGAATCGCCGTTGCGAATTACGACACCGTTGCAACGGTCGAAGGTGCCAACGCGATTATTCAGACAGCACTCGATGCATTTGGAACCGTCGATATCTGCGTAAATAACGCCGGCCAGGTTCGTATGCAGCCATTTGCGAACTTTCCTGACGAGCACATCGACACTGTGATCTCAACGCAACTTCTGGGAACACTTAACGTTGGGCGCGCAGCGTGGCGCGTCATGCAACAAAACGGTGGCGGTCGCATCATCAATGTTTCGTCGGGTGCGGGATACGGCGGTTTCGAAAACAGCACGGTGTACTCAATGGCGAAAGCGGGCGTCATCGGCCTCACCATTGCAATGGCGAAAGAAGGTGCCTCTGCCGGTATCAACGTAAATGTCATCGCTCCTTACGCAAAGACCCGGCTCGGAACCGGTTTCGGGCCGATCCCCTGGAGTGATCAACTCGCGGAGTGGTTGCACCCGAGCAAGGTTGCACCACTCGTTGTTTGGCTCTCTCACGAGACATGCGATGTCAGCGGTGAATGTTTCGCTGTCGGTGCAGGTCACGTCGCGCGCGTTGCATTCGCAGTAAATGATGGATTCACCAATCGTGAACTCACACCTGAACTCGTCGCACAGCATTCAGTTGCAATCACTGAGGTGCCGACGAAACCGACCGAGGGGGCCGAGTCGCCGTTAATGGCTTCGATGATGAGCGGATATCCCGGTCTTTGACCGGCAGCGCTTAGCTCGCGAGCAATAGGTCGACGACGAAGATCAGGGTGTCAGTTCCGGAAATGCCGGCTTGTGTGTTGCCGTCGGCGCCGTAGCCCTTGTCGGGCGGAATCACGAGCAACACTCGCGAACCAATTGTCTGGCCAACAAGTCCCTCATCGAAACCGGGGATGACCTGTCCAGCGCCGACGGGGAAGTCGACTGGTGCGCTGCCCCAAGAGCTATCGAAGACCTTGCCCGTGGCCCAAATCATGCCGGTGTATTGCATGAGCACGGTTTGACCCGCGGTGATGACGGGACCATCACCTTTGATAAGGACCTGCGAGACCAGTGTTGTCGGCGCGTCGCCAGTTGGCGGCGTAATGGTGGGAACACCATTCACGACTGTGACCACTGGAAGACCAGCGGGTGGTGTTACTGGAGTTCCCGACGCAGATGTCGGGACATCCTGAACGCCAGTGATGTCGAAGACGAAAATGATCCACGTTCCTTGTTGCGCGGTGACGTCTGCAGAAACAAGAACGCGTGCGCCGACTTTTTGTCCGACCATTGCGTCGTAGACGGGAGCAAGAAGTGAGTTCTGATCAAGAATGATGTGTTGCGGCGTCTTGCCGTACGTGGTGTCAAGCTCGCTGCCGTCGTTACCGCTAATCGCGACGTAGTCGGCGGTGACACGCTGTCCGGCTTTGATGTCGGCGCCAGTTCCGGGGACAAGGACGATGTGCTCTTCCGAATCACCGACGAATGCGGGGTCGAACGTAACGGTTGGCTTACTGCCAACGTCCCCGGTGACCTTCACCTTGTCGAGCGATTTTGTGTGCGCGTCTGGAGTTGTCGAGCTCGTTGACGAGTCACTCGACTTCGAGGACGAAGATCCGCAGGCAACGAGTGCAGGCACGAGGGCAAGGGTTGCCACGAAGACGCCAGCGGCGATTACGCGCGATGCGCGTCGGGGGGAGGAAGAAAAATACATAGGGGGAAGCCTGTCAGACGAGGGTAAGGAATGGGCGAGAAACCCGTGTGTTCTCGGTTGATCTTGTCAGATTTGTGTCAGGAAACTGACCGAATCGCGTCATCGTCGCCATACAACCCCGAAATCGGGGGTGCCTACCTTCACTGATGCGTCGAACGACGCGGTTGACCCAACTGGAGGAATGATGATCAAACGGTTCATCGGGGGCATGAAGGAGCGGGACTCACGTCGCTACTTCTTCACGTACCTCGGAGGAAAGATGATCGGCACCACGGCGGTTCTCGCCATGATGCTCGGTCTCGCGTGGTACGTCGGCGGCCGAGCTGGTGCTCAAGAGGTTGAGACCCCGCTTACCGCTGCTGCTGATCTCATTAACCCCGTCAACACGCTCTGGGTGTTAGTTGCAGCATTCCTGGTCTTCTTTATGCAGGCCGGTTTCATGATGCTTGAGGCGGGCTTTGCTCGTACTCGTGAGACGGTGAACGTTCTCATGGAGTGCATCGTCGATACCGCAATGTGCGGCATCCTCTTCTGGGCAGTGGGCTTTGCGTTCATGTTCGGCGAAGGAAACGGCTGGATCGGCCATCAGTACTTCTTCCTGAATGATGCGCCCGCTACCTACGGAACCACTGGTGTTGCGTTCTTGGCTTTCTGGGTCTTCCAGTTCGCTTTCGCTGACACTGCCTCGACCATCGTGTCGGGCGCCATGGTTGGTCGTACCAGCTTCAAGGGCGACCTCATCTACTCGGTTGGCGTGAGCGCCATCATCTACCCGATTGTCGGTCACTGGATCTGGGGACCGGGCGGATGGCTCGCAACAATGGACACGCCGTTCCGCGATTTCGCTGGATCGACCGTTGTGCACACCGTCGGCGGCGTTCTCGCTCTTGCTGGTGCAATTGCTCTTGGCCCTCGACTTGGACGCAAGTTCAAGCGAGACGGTGGCGGCTTCATGGTCGGACACGACATGACGATTGCAGCCATCGGCGGCATCATCCTGTGGTTCGGTTGGTACGGCTTCAACCCAGGTTCAACGCTGAGTGCGATGGACTACGAAGGGATCGGTCGTGTTGCCGCAAACACCACGCTCGCAGCGTGTGCAGGAGCACTTGTCGGCATTGCCTTCATGTTCATCCGCACCAAGAAGTGGGATCCAGGCATCACCATCAACGGCTTCCTCGCTGGCCTCGTTGCAATCACTGCACCGTGCTACTGGGTGAGTCCGCTCGGATCGATCATCATCGGCGGTGTTGCAGCGATCATCTGCGTGCTCGCCATCGATGTCATCGAATGGTTCCGAGTTGACGATCCGATTGGTGCAGTTGCAGTCCACGGCGTGTGCGGAATCTTCGGCACGATCGCTGTCGGCCTCTTCGCCACTGGTGACTTCGGAATTCCGGGCGCAACCGGCGCTGACCTCAGCACTGGCACAGTGACGGGCCTCTTCTACGGAGGCGGCACCGATCAGTTGGTGGCGCAGCTCATCGGCAGTGCAGTGGTTACGGGCATCGTGCTGGTCGCTGGCCTGGCCATGATGTACGCAATCCACGGTGCCAAGTTGCTCCGTGTCCCCGCCGAGATTGAACTCGAGGGTATTGACATCCACGAGCATGGCGGTTCCGCTTATCACCCTGAATTCGCTTTCACTGGCACTGGCGTTCCTGCCACTTCCGGCGCAAGCAAGGAGGCTTAAGTCATGTTGAAACTTGTTACCGCAATTCTCAAACCTCATAAGTTCGACGATGTGAAGGAAGCACTAAAGAAGGACGGAATTACTGGCCTGACGGTTACCGAAGTCAAGGGCTTCGGACGCCAGGGCGGCAAGACCGAAACCTTCCGAGGCTCTGAGTACACCGTTGAATTGCTTCCCAAGATCAAGATCGAGCTGATCGTGGATGAGTCGACTGTCGCCAAGGCGATCGAGACCATTACTGCAGCTGGCCAAACCGGAAAGATCGGTGACGGCAAGATCTGGGTACTGGGAGTCGACGAACTGGTTCGGATTCGCACATCCGAAACTGGCGTCGAAGCCATCTAAACCACCTCCTCCTTGGTTGACGTGGGACCCCCGCTGCGGCGGGGGTCCTTGCGTTTCTCGCCTTGAGTGGTCTCAAACCGGTTCTTTGTCCTTCTCTCACCTTGTTCTCACCAGCGTGGGCAAGACTCTCCGGCATGGGAGCACACTTGGTGGTTGCAGAAGATGATCGGGCCGTTCGCGAGTCGGTTACCCGGGCCCTCGAACTTGAGGGTTACGCCGTCGAAGCAGTTACCGATGGCGTCGCAGCGCTTGAAGCAGCGAGTAGGGACGGCGTCGACCTTCTTCTTCTCGATTTAGGTATGCCCAATATGGATGGGTTGACTGTTTGTCGCCGCCTTCGTTCAGCTGGTTCTCGGCTTCCGATTTTGGTGCTCACTGCTCGGACCGAAGTTTCTGATCGTGTCTCCGGACTCGATGCCGGTGCCGACGATTACCTTCCGAAACCTTTTTCACTCGATGAATTACTTGCGCGACTGCGTTCGCTTCTTCGTCGCAGCACGTTCGATGTTGACGATGACGTTCCGCAAATCACGGTGGAAGATCTCGTCATTGATGAGGCTGCCCGGCGCGCGTGGCGCGGCGAACGCGAGCTTGAACTCACCAAGACAGAGTTTGATCTTCTCGAATTGCTCGCGCGAAACACCGGCGTGGTGCTGTCGCATTCGAACATTTACGACCAAATTTGGGGATACGACTTTGGACCCGATTCGAAGGCTCTCGCCGTCTACATCGGATATCTGCGTCGAAAGACGGAAGAAGGCGGCGAGTCGCGCCTCATTCAGACTGTTCGCGGCGTCGGTTACACCTTGCGGCCGTCATGAGACTCCGCGGAAAAATTGCGATTGCGATGGCGGTGCTTACCGCGCTCACCGCAATCATTGTTGCAGTTTCTACCTATGTAGTTACTGACAACCGCGTCCGATCTGAGGTTGACCAGTACCTCAACTCGTACGCACAGCGATTCCAAGACCCTGATGGCCGTCAAGCTGCGCAGACATGTGCTCAGACTCCTGCGCGTCGACTCCCGCAGGGTGGCCAGCGTGATCCTGAATCTATTCAGGGTGTCGCGTTCCAGTGCGTTGATAAGGCTGGCACCGTCGTGAATACCATCGGCGTTTCGACGCTGCCAGTGAATTCACAGGATATTTTGATCGCTGCGAGCGGCCGAGGAAAAGTCACACGAACTGTCGAAGTCAACGGAGATACTTGGCGAGTCGAAACCGTCGGAATCACTCAAGGCGGTGCGGTACAAATCGCGCGCGACTACGGCGAAACCAATCGAGTGCTCTCGGCACTTCGGATCTGGCTGTCACTCATCGTCATCGCCGCTGCTGCAATCAGCGCATTGGTCGGTTGGCTTATTGCGCGCCGGGCGACAAGACCTTTGGTGCAATTAACTGATGCCGCTGAGGAAGTCGCAAGTACAGGTCGCCTCGATGTCAACGTTCCGGAAGCTGGCAAAGACGAACCTGGCCGTCTTGCTCGAGCATTCGCCACGATGTTGGCAGCGCTTGGACAATCGCGAGAGCAGCAGCAGCAGCTTGTTCAGGACGCGGGCCATGAACTTCGCACGCCGCTGACGAGTCTTCGAACAAATGTCGAGACGCTGCAGCGCTACCCCGACCTACCTGCGGAAACTCGAGATTCAATTCTCGGCGACCTTGAATCGGAAACGCGCGAACTTGGTGCGCTCGTCGACGAATTGGTGCAACTCGCAACCGATACATGGGATGACGAGCCGGAAGACGAACTTTCGTTAGACCAGATTGCCGAACGTGTCGTTGAGCGCACCCGTCGCCGTACCGGGCGGATCGTCGAAATCGACGCACAATCTGCACCGATGATCGGACGGCCGCGTGAACTCACTCGTGCGATCGGAAATCTGGTTGACAACGCAGCCAAGTTCAGCGACGCCCCGACTCCGGTTGAAGTAATTGTTCGCCCCGGATTTGTTTCCGTTCGCGATTACGGACCCGGCATTGCTGCTGAGGATCAACCGCATTTGTTCGACCGGTTTTATAGGGCGGCCGACGCTCGTTCGAAGCCCGGGTCGGGCCTGGGCCTTGCCATCGTCGATCAGATTGTTCGTGCCCATGGCGGCACCGTGAAAGTTGCAAACGCCGCTGGTGGCGGCGCGCTGTTCACCGTTGAGTTCCCCAACGAATCTGCTTCGACAACATCCGTCGTGTAATCGGCCTTACATCACGGTGGCAATGAACAATGCACTGATGCAGGTGATGACTATGGCGATGGTCGCCCCGTAGACGCCGACCATCGTTCTGGTAATTCGAAGATCGCCCATCAGTTCTTGATCGCGGCCGATTCCCACCATGAACATCAGAAGCGGAATGAGCAGAATCGCATTGAGTACCTGAGTGGCGACCAAGATCGTGATCAGTGGCGCTCCGGGTATCAGAATGATGAGTGCTGCAACCGCTGTGACGATCCCGTAGGTCAGATAAAACGGCTTGGCGTCGCGGAACTTGTCATCGAGTGCAGACTCAACGCCGATGAATTCGCAGACCGAGTAACTGGTCGATAACGGAAGAATTGATGCGGCGAGAAGCGCTGCACCCACGAGACCGACTCCGAATAATTTCCCGGCGAGATCGCCCGCCAATGGTTCGAGTGCACGTGCGGCATCTGATGCATCGTTGATTGATTGTCCGTTCCGGTAAAGCGTGGCAGCGCATGCCACCACGATGAAGAACCCGATGACCCCGGTGAGGATTGCACCGGTTGCGACGTCAATGCGCTCGTACTTGAGGTCTTCTTTTCGAAGTCTCTTGTCGACAGCGTAGGACTGGATGAACGCGAGGCCCCAAGGAGCGAGTGTCGTCCCAAGCGTTGCCGTGACAATGACGATCGCATCACGCGATGACGGCAGAGTTGGGACAACGAGTCCCTTGGCCGCTGCTCCCCAGTCGGGGTGAGCCAATATCCCCGAAGCGATGTAGGCAATAAACACGGTGGAGAGTCCGATGAGTATGTGCTCGACGCGGTGAAACGAGCCTCGTAGCACAAGCATCGAAACGGTCAGTGCTGCGATGGGAACGCTGACGGGTCGTGGGATTCCGAACAGTTCGCAACCAGCAGCAACGCCGGCGAACTCCGCACAGGTTGTTCCTACGTTCGCAATGACGAGCGCCGTGAGCGCTCCTCCCGCAAGAGTTACCCCGTAGCGTTGTCGAACGAGCCCGATGATTCCTTGGCCTGTGACGACACCCATGCGCGCGCCAAGGCTATGAAACAACACGAGGGCAATCGTGGAAAGAGCGAGTACCCACAGAAACTGGTATCCGTGCTCGGCCCCGAGGACCGAGTATGTGGTGATACCGGCAGGATCATCATCAGAGAGCCCGGCAAGGAGTCCGGGTCCAACGACAGCAACGAGCGCGCCGATCGCGATCCGATTTCGTTTCACCTTGTTCGCATTCCGGACGGTGGACCGTGGCGACGCCAACCCCGAAGGCGGTGGAAGCGGCGGCCTTGAAGCGTTGGTTTGCTGTCGAGTCGTGCGCGCCAATGCTCCCCGTGGGGTGAAGGCATGGCTTCGATAATGCGTTGGGCCTTCGATGTTGGAACAGAACGAAGGAGTCGCTCGCCAGTTGCGTGATGGCCAGCAATGATCGCTTCTGCGACGCGTTCGTTCGCGAGCATCTCGACAGCATCAATGGCGCGTGCAGTATCGAGTCGCTCAAGAATGACTGCGAGCTCTGCCGGAGAGACTCGGTGTACCGCACTCCGCTGAGCGTCGAGTTGTACGTCATTGCCGCGGGGTGACGTTAGGTGGATCTCCGACCAATCAATGAGTTGCTCGTCGAGGTGGTGAGCGAGGAACGAGAGGTGGAGACGATGCAGCACTCGAGCGAAACTCACATCGACTGCATCGATCCTCCAACGGCGATCCCCGTGTCTGGAGAAGACGACATCGGCAACTCTGGCTAATCGGTGACCTGAGATGTCGACAATCTGGGTGTCGAGTACGTCTCGAACGAGCAGAAGTTCATCGGCGCCAAGCCGGAGGGAGCCAACGTTGAACGCAAGCGGTGTTGGTTGAGAAGCCGGACGCAAAGCAATGGTGGTTTCATCAAATACGGCGATGTCTTCACGATCAATGAGGACCAGTGCTTTTCGCGAGCCGCTCAGCAGGCGAGAGATCGACGGATGGTGTTCTCCCTCCTGAAGGGCAACCACGACATCGCGCACCGTTCCCAGAGGTCGTCCGTCCGGCCCGATGACGGTTCTGCCGCGCACCTCGGTCAGCCACATGTTCCTCAAGTATCTCCCGGCCGGGGCCGAATGCCACTTTGTCAGATTTCTGTCAGAAAATTGGCGGATTGGCGTAACAAACCGCACACCCTCCGGAAACGGCGGTTCTTTACCGTCAGGTTTGCGTCAGACGGCAGTCGTCGGCGCCGGGCGTCCACGTTGGGCCCTGGGATCGACCGATGGGCGTGGCCCGTCAGAGGAGGAGTCATGGTCCAACTTGTGACAGCGGTGATCAAGCCGCACAAGGTCGAGGAGGTGAAGGACGCAGTGAAGGCGATAGGCGTGCAAGGAATGACGGTCGACGAGGTCAAGGGCTTTGGTCGGCAGGGCGGGCACGCTGAGACCTACCGCGGCGCCGAATACACCATCGACTTCATTCCGAAGGTCCGAATTTCGGTCCTGATTGATGATGCAGATGTCGACGCAGTCGTCGACGCAATCGTGCAAGCCGCACGAACCGACAAGATCGGTGACGGCAAGGTGTGGGTCACGCCGGTGTCCCGACTCGTCCGTATTCGAACCGGCGAGAGAGACGGTGAAGCACTGTGAATACAACAGCTACAAGCGCGTTCGATTTGTTCTCGCAGAACACGAACCTTCTTTGGATCATCGTTGGCGCCTCGCTCGTGATGTTCATGCAGGCGGGTTTCGCAATGCTCGAAACCGGCTTTGTGCGTGCGAAGAATGCTGCGCACACGATGGCGATGAACATCGCTGTGTTTGGTACCGGAGCAACCGCGTTCTTCCTTGTCGGATACGCGCTCATGTTTGGTGGCTATTCCGCAAAGATCCCAGGCTTTGACTGGGGTTACGACCACGCACTTGGTAGCGCGCTGGTTGGCAGTGGCCATTGGGTGTTCCTCTGGAAGGGCGGCTTCGCACTCACGGGTGGCAAGTTCGCTGCCTCGGGAGCAGTTGCTGGTTACTTCCTCTACATGCTTGCGTTCATGGATACCGCCGCAACGATCCCCACCGGATCCATGGCGGAACGTTGGAAGTTCAAGTCCTTTATTCTTTGGGGCTTCTTCTGTGGAGCGATCTACTACCCGCTGTTCGGTGCATGGACGTGGGGCGGCGGCTGGCTGTCACAGCTCGGCAACTCGCTCAAGCTCGGTAACGGCTACGTCGACTTTGCTGGTTCAGGTGTCGTGCATGCCGTGGGCGGTGTCGCTGCTCTTACGGGTGCAGCGGTCATTGGTCCTCGAATCGGCAAGTACGGCAAGGACGGCAAAGCACGCGGCATTCCTGGTCACAGCATCGCAATGGCTGGCGCCGGCACGTTGATCCTCTTCTTCGGATGGTTTGGATTCAACGCGGCCTCCACGCTGCAGATCGCTGACGGTCAATTTGCACTTGTCGCAGCAAACACTGCGATCGCAGCGGCACTTGGATGTGTTGCGGCCATGTTCTGGGTGTGGAAGCGCACCGGAAAGCCCGATCCGGCCATGATCATGAACGGTCTACTGGCCGGACTCGTTGCGATCACTGCACCGTGCGCCTTCGTTGATCCGTGGGCTGCCGGTGTGATCGGATTGATCGCTGGCATCATCGTTGTTGAAGTGGTGTTCTTCGTTGACCAGAAGGTCAAGATCGACGATCCGGTCGGCGCCATCGGTGTCCACTTCGCCAACGGCCTGTGGGGCGTCTTGGCCCTTGGCATCTTTGCCAGTGGCAAGTACGGCGTTGACGCGCTTGGCACCGGCATTGGTTGGAACGGCACCACAACTCACCTCGATTCGGCTGGATCTGCAACCGGTGTCACCGGTGTGCTTTACGGTTCAGCGGGCTGGGGTCAGTTGGCCGCCCAGGCGATCGGTTGCCTCGTCATCATCGTGGTGATGGGTGGCATTTCCTGGGGCTTCTTCAAACTCTCGAAGGTCATCTTCAAGGGCATTCGAGTTGATTCCGAAGTTGAAGTTGCAGGTCTTGATGTCCCAGAAATGGGAGTCCTTGCCTATCCCGACTTCGCCGGCACCCACGAGGGTCTCGTCGACGAAAAAGTCTGACCGGATGTGGTGTGCGACCAATTTGGTCGCACACCACGCGGTTTGGATGTGTTGGTATGAGCAGTAGAAGATGAATATCGCCGAAGCGAAAGTGGATCAATGAGCGGGATGACGAATGAGCAGTTCGCTCAACGATGGAATGCACTCAATAAAACGCATCGCCGCCAGATACGGCGACTCGCTCGGATTGGTCGTGCACAAGAGACAGCAGCCGATGCACAAATGGCGGCTGTCTTTGCTGCGTTTCAACAAAGTCGTTCCTGGTATCGCCGCTTTTGGCTGTGGTTCCCGGTTCTTGTAATCGCCGGCGTGATCGCCGGATTCGCAATCCATCCATTGATCGTCGGCATCGTGGTCGGCTTTGCGGCGAACGCGTTATTTGTACGACGTAACTACTCACGTGTCTCGATAGTGAACGCCGAGTTGCTTTCGTCCTGAACTCTTGTTTGTCGTCACCGTTGATCGGTGCGCTGCGCTACCGTCGAGATTCGGGGACACGGAGGGCTCATGACAAACACTGTGGATGAGCCGTTGACGTCGACGATGCCATCAAACACGATGCCTCGGCGCGTCTCAAGCCTTGACGGCGTTCGAGCTCTCGCAGCTCTCGGCGTAGTGGTCTATCACTGTGCCGGTTACCTCGGTCTGTATGAAAGTGCAGACGGAGTTTCGAGATACGTGTTCGCCTTTATCCATAATCTCGGAAATTTTGGCGTTGCTGTTTTCTTCGTCCTATCCGGATACCTGATCTTCCGAGAGTTCGTCCGCAAGATACTTTTCGATGGGAAGAGAACTCCACTTCCTCACTATTTTGAGCGTCGGTTTCTGCGGATCTACCCCGCCTATTGGCTCGCGATGGTGGGCCTCGTGATTGTGGTCGGAGCTCCATCGGTGGCGGGAGGAGCGTTTGGGTTGCTGACGTTAACGGAGCGTCATTTTTCATCGGCAGTGTTCCCGGGTTTGGCGGCAGCGTGGACGCTCTATGTGGAAGTCGCGTTCTACGTCTTCGTTCCGGTATTCGCTGGTGTTCTTTGGTTGCTCTGTCGCAAACGCGACGTCAAGGTCCGACTAGCAATTGTGCTTGCGGCGTTAGTTGGGCTTGTCGTGTTCGCCCACATTTGGATCGGGGTTGTTGTTCCGGCTGTGGCTCCCGAGTATCAGGTTCGACTGCGGATGAACCTACCCACCTATTTCGGATGGTTTTCCGCTGGTATGGGCCTCGGTGTTGCATCGGTTTGGGCGGGGGAGAATCGTTCGCTACCTCGCTCTCTCCGTCAGTTGTCAGGGCGACCGGTGGTCTGTTGGGGGGTCGCGCTTGTTGCATACCTCGCCGTTGTGCTCGTCGAAAAGAACTTTCAGTTCGGTAGCGAGACGGCGATTGAAACGCCACTCATGTTCCAAGTACGCATTTTCCTTCAGGGGATTTCCGCGTTCTTCTTCGTGTTGCCGTTCGCGCTCGTAAACCGGCCGAGTCGAATGCGTTCGCTGGTTGGAAGCCGGCCGCTCGCCTGGTTAGGAGGAATCTCGTATGGGGTCTATCTCTGGCATCAGATCATCATCAGGCAACTCAATAAATGGATGACGTTCGATCCCAATGTCTATGGATTCCTATGGATGACAGGAATTGTGATGATGAGTGCGATTCTCATTGGATGGATCAGTTTCCGTCTGATCGAAAAGCCGGCACTCTCGCTCGCGAGGTAAACAACGAATGGAAAGTGTGGTTGACCTCATGGTGATGCAGCAGGAGTACTTGTGTCTGAGAACGTGAAAGAACGGGAATGGTTGAGGCTGGTTATCGGCGTCGTCTTCGTCGTGGTCGTTATTGGCGCGTTCACTTTTCTCTTCCGCGATCGTTCGGAAGGGACGTCGGCAACGTCTCCAGGTTTCAGCGTTGTCGCCAAAGACTCGTTCGGTCGCAAAGCCGGAGCCATTGACGCTGGAAAGAACAGTGCGACGTGGAAGTCGGTTCGAGGTGGGTGGAGCGTTGCCGCAGGAGCGGCGTTTGTTTCCGAGCCAGCTCCTCTTCTGAATATCGCTGTAGTAGATGTCGGCCCAAATGCATCGGTGAAGGCAGTTGTTTCAGGACTGGGTCACTGTGGTCTGATCGCCAATCTCATCGACGAGAAGAACTTCCTCGCACTTGTGCGGATCGAAGAGTATGGAATTTGGAATCTTGAACAACGCGTCGATGGAATACAAAAAGTGCTGGGAACGGTGACCGGTTCACCCAATGTGGCACTCAAAGCGTCGATCGCTGTCGAAGCCCCGATCGTCACCGCGACGGTCGGAGAGCAGCACATTTCTGTCAGCGTCTCAGGTCTTGCTCCAGGACGTTCAGCGGGTCTCTTTGCCGCTGACCCCAATCCATCAGACTGCGCTTTTGATGACGTCGTCATCTCCCGCCCGAAGTAAGCACGCTGTACGAACGGCTTGAGAGAGATCTTGTTGAAATGCAGAAGGGCCGCCCTCACAGGCGGCCCTTCTTTCAAACTTGGTACGGCGATTGGCTAAGCGTTGACCGTTTCGGCCGGAGCCTCGATGCCGCTGCCGAAACGCTTCGACACAACGAGTGCACCAACCACGACCACAAGAGCGGCGGCCGCAACGACGTAACGCACGTTGTTGTGCTGCAGTTCGATGATGGCGGGAAGCACCAACAGCGACACAAGGTTCATCACCTTGATGAGCGGGTTGAGCGCAGGGCCAGCGGTGTCCTTGAAGGGATCGCCAACGGTGTCGCCAATAACGGCGGCCTTGTGGGTTTCAGAACCCTTGCCGCCTTCATTGCCGTCTTCGATGTACTTCTTGGCGTTGTCCCACGCACCACCGGCGTTGGACAAGAAGTTGGCCATGAGCTGGCCGGTCACGATCGCTGCGGCAAGGAACGCGCCGAGAGCGAGGTAACCGATACCGAAACCGATGATGACTGGTGTGAGCACTGCGAGAAGCGCCGGAGTGGCGAGTTCACGAAGTGATGCACGTGTGCAGATATCGATGACGGGTCCGTAGTCGGGACGCTCGGTGTAATCCATGATGCCGGGCTTCTCACGGAATTGGCGACGAACTTCTTCAACCACCGTTCCGGCGGTACGAGATACCGCACGGATGGCAAGTGAAGAGAACAGGAACGCAACCGAACCACCAATGAGCAGGCCAATGAAGGTCTTGGGATCAGAGACATTGATGTTCACGAGGCTCGTGAGGGTTCCATTGAGCTCGCGAATTGCCACGTCGACAACATCTGACGTCGCACGAACGATTGTCTCGGAGTACGAGGCGAACAACGCAACCGCAGCGATAACCGCGGAACCGATGGCGAAGCCCTTTGTGACGGCCTTTGTGGTGTTACCCACGGCGTCGAGTCCAACCATGATGCGCTCGGGTTCGCCTTCGAACTCACCAGCCATTTCGGCAATACCGGCAGCGTTGTCAGCAACCGGACCGAAGGTGTCTTCGGCCACGATGATGCCGGTGGTGGCGAGCATGCCGATGCCGGTAAGGGCAACGAGGTACAGCGAGAAGGCAACGTTGCCGCCACCGAGAACAAGTGCTGCGCCAATGGCGACAGCAATTGCGATGAGGGCCCACACTGCAGATTCAAGACCAAGTGAAATGCCTTCGAGCACGGTGGTGGCGGGGCCAGTACGTGCTGCCTTGGCGATGTCCTTCACCGGCTTGGTCTTCGTTGACGTGAAGTACTGCGTGATCTTTGAAGCAGCAAAGCCAAGGATCACACCAGTCACGATGGCGCCGAACAAACGGGCACCCGGTTGCGAAATGGTCGAGCCCTTGGGGTTGCCGATGTAGAGGAATGCGACGAGACCAGCGCCAACAATGGCGATGATCTGTGCGACGTAAATACCGCGGTTGATTGCCTTGAGGGCGTCGTTACCGTCGCTCGGCCGACCCTTCACTACGAAGATGCCGATCATTGAGGCAACAAGGCCAATGGCCACTACGGCCAGCGGGAAGATCAGGCCCTTCACGGCAACGCCGCCACCGCTAATGATGGTGACGCCGTCGAGGCTGATCTTGTTGACGCCGAGGCCGATGGCCTGGAACGCCGACACGCCGAGGATGATCGACGCCACGAGCGTGACGGCGAATGACTCGAAGAGGTCGGCGGCCATACCGGCACAGTCGCCTACGTTGTCGCCCACGTTGTCGGCGATGGTGGCCGGGTTGCGGGGGTCGTCTTCAGGAATGCCTGCTTCGACCTTGCCGACGAGGTCGGCGCCGACGTCAGCGGCCTTGGTGAAGATGCCGCCACCGACACGAAGGAAGAGGGCGAGCAATGAACCACCGAAGCCGAAACCAATGAGGATTGAGGTTGAGGTGTTCTGGAAGAGCATGACGATGACAACCGCACCGAGAAGGCCAAGGCCAGCGGTGAGGAGACCAGCGACGCCACCGGTGCGGAACGCCACCTTGAGAGCGCCATTGAAATCGCTACGGCGTGCAGCCGCTGCAGTGCGGACGTTGCCGCGCACGGCCAGCCACATGCCACAGAAGCCGATTGCCGCCGAGAAGAGAGCGCCAACGATGAACGCCGCAGTGCGGAAGATGCCCGACTGCAGGAACGTCATGACCTGCTCGCCACCAATGATGCTCTTTCCATCCGCTTTGAGGATGGGCATCTTGTTGATGGCCGTCGAGGTGAGAAACACCACGACAGCAAGAGGAATGACGATCATGCCGATCGTTCGGAACTGACGCTTGAGGTAGGCGAGTGCACCTTCCTGAATTGCGCCAGCAATTTCCTGCATTTTGTCGGTGCCTTGTTCTTGCTTGAGGACGCCGCGCATAAGCACGACGCCAAGCAGGAGTGCGATCACAGCGACGGCGGCGGCAAAAATGAGCCACCCCCATTCGGTGCTGGTGAGCGTGAAGGCCTGGTAGCCACCTTCGGCGGCGAGAACCTGGGTCATCTGGTCCATCCTGGTGAGGGCTCCGCGGTATGCGGAGCGGGCAAAAAACGCGCACGGGACCGGCCCGTGCGAGGCCTGAACAGTACCGCGGGACGCTCTCAGGACCTGAAATGGGTGATTTGAGGCCAAATCGGTGGGTGGGCGGCCGGTGCTGGTGGTGCGAACATGGGCCAATGAACTCGGCCGCTGACCCCCACGGACACGGGCATTCCCATGGGGTGTCGGTCCGAGCGGGGGCTCGACACACCGGTCGGCTTTGGGCGGTCGTGGGGATCTTGGCGGTGTTCTTGGTCGTCGAGGCGGTGGGAGCACTCGTCACCAACTCGTTGTCACTCCTCTCCGACGCAGGCCACATGCTCACCGACCTGGTCGGCATCGGGATGGCGTTGGCCGCGATCCACGTAGCGAATCGTCGGGTCCAGCAGTCCCATCGCACGTTTGGTTTGTATCGACTTGAGATTCTCGCCGCGCTCGCGAACGCAGTGTTGTTGTTTGCAGTGGGTCTTTATGTGTTGTGGGAAGCGATCGGCCGCCTGCAACATCCCGAGTCAGTGCACAGCGGCGAAATGCTGGTCATTGCGATTGCTGGCGCTCTCGCAAACGTTGTGTGCTTCTTGCTACTCCGTGAAGGTGCGAACGAAAGCCTGAATGTGCGCGGTGTGTATCTCGAAGTATTGGCTGATCTCCTTACAAGCGTCGGTGTGATCGTTGCTGCGCTTGTTATTGCGCTTACGAGCTGGGAATGGGTGGATCCGGTCATCGGCGCAGGAATTGGTTTGTTTATTTTTCCGCGCACGTGGAAGCTCGGTGCTCAAGCGATTCGGGTTCTCGTTGAAGCCGCACCGCCGCATCTCAACGTTGATGACGTCCGTGCGGATCTCGCTTCAATTGAAGGTGTGATGAACGTGCACGATCTGCACGTATGGACGCTTACGTCTGAAATGGATATGGCGAGCGCGCATCTTGTTGTTGGTGACGAGTCTGACGTGCACGCGGTTCTCGATCGCGCGCGTGAAGTTTTGCGCGTGAAGTACCACATTGATCATTCAACGCTGCAGGTTGAACCTGCGTCGCATACGGGCTGTGACGATATTGATTGGTGAAATGTGTAGTCGGCGTCAGTCGCCGATTGCGTACAACTTTCCGCCGCGGGCAGCAACGTAAATGCGACCCTTGTAAACAGCCGGCGTTGCTTCGATGCAGCCGTCCAATTTGACCGTCCATTTAAGTGGCGGATCAATCTGTGGATTGGAGATGTCGTAGGCGTTGAGATTGCCTTTGCAGTCTCCTTCGATGAGGGTCTTGTCGACGACGACCGGAGATTGCCAAGTTTGAGAACCGAGGTCCTTTTCCCAGACGATCGCACCGGTCGCCATATCCGCCCCGATGACACGACCACCGTTGGTGGCGAAGTAGACGACCCCATCACCCAGCGCAGGTGTGGCCCAGACGCCGGACTTTCCAACGGCGGTTTGATCCTTAATCGACCAGACAAGCGGATTATCGGGCTTTGTCGGATCAAGCTTCATCATCTGACCAACCTGTCTCGACCGGTCGTTATGACGTTCCCATTCAGAGCCGATGTACAGCATTCCCTGCTTGTCGATCGTGATTGTGGCGTCGGTATCGTCGCCGGTCCAAAAGCGGAAGACGCGAGTGGCGGGTTGTCCTTGCTTGATCCCCGAGATGTCCCAGCCCTGAACAAGTCCTGAGGAATTCGCGAAGTACAACGTGTTGCCGGAAATCGCTACAGAGTTTTCGATCGAGAATTGGTGGTCACTAATGATGTTCCACAGTTCTTGATCCCAGCCAGGTGCGTGGAACACAACCTGAGGATCGATCTGTACTTTTCCAGCCGCGTCGTAATGTCGATTGAGTTTCACGATGTAGAAGTTGGAGTTCTCTCCGCCTTCAAACATGTAATCATCGATGATGAGGGCGGAACCGTCCCAGTCGTCGTTCCACACTTGTTGGACACCGAAATCGTGCGCGTTCAACTTCCAAAGAACTTCTGCCTTTGGCCCACGGTCGGTGGCGACGATGTAGAAGTTGTTGTCTCGTGATCCTTTGTAGGAAAGCGGGAAGCCGTCAGGATCGGTTGTCATTGAACCTTTAGCGAGATCGCCAGTCTTGAACGGTTCAATCAGGTTGTCGCCCGTCTCGGCGTCGACCCAATGCAGGCTGTAGTCGTAACCACCGAATGCAACGACAGTCTTACCGCCGCTTTCGTAGACATTGGGGTTGCCTGTCCAGCCATCCCCGCACCAAGTGGACGTGTCCGCTCCATCAGTTGAAACGCCACACATATTTCCGGACTTCGGATACGTCCAAAGAACGTGTGGGTTCGTCGGCAGCGGGCCAAGCCCGTACCAACTGCGCGTGGGATTACCGCGGAACGTCAGATAGCCAACGGTCTTCGTGACGGGCATTTCTTGTGATGAAAGGGGATCAACCCAACCGTTGTAGGGAGGGCGCGTTGTTGTGGTTGTTCCCTTTGCCGTTGAGCTTGGAGATTCCGAAGACGCATTTTCGGCAGTTGATGATCCGGAACCGGAGCCCCTCGTAACAACAACAAGGCCGAGCACGATCACTGCGACGGCAGCGACCGCAACAGCAAAGACCCGCCAGGGAGTTTTCGGGACCGGTTTGGCGTGCTTCATGGCGATACCCGATTCAGGTCCGGGGGAACGCCAACCGATCAGCCGGCGCTGCCTTCGGCGACCAGACGCTCAAGCACCAGATCGGGGTTGTCGGCCTCGAGACGCTCAAGCCAAAACTGGCTTTCGAATAGCGCCATGAGCGTACCGTCGGACTTCTCAAGGATTCGGACACCCCGCATTCCCTGCAACTTCGATGCGCTTTCGCGGTTGGTGCGGCGGGCAACCTTGTAATTCGTTGGTGAAAGTTCTACGGGCGCGCCGAACTCGTTTTCCAAGCGGTAGACCGCAACGTCGAACTGCATTGGTCCAACTGCGGCGAGCACCGGAGCCGAATCTCCTTGATCAACATCGCGAAGAACCTGAACGACGCCTTCTTCGTCGAGCTGCGCGATCCCTCGACGGAACTGCTTGTAACGGCCGGTGTCTTTCACCCGCGCAACGGAGAAGTACTCGGGGGCGAAACTCGGAATAGCGGGGAATTCGACGGGCTTATCGAGCCAAAGGGTGTCACCAACACGAACATCGGTGGCGTTGACGAGGCCCACAACATCGCCGGGGAATGCTTCGTCAATGGTCTCTCGCTCGGAGCCAAACACCTGATGGGCGTATTTCGTTGCGAACGGTTTTCCCGTGTTGCCGTGGGTGATGACCATGCCGCGTTCGAACTTGCCCGAACAAACACGAAGGAACGCGATGCGGTCGCGATGCGATGGGTCCATGTTCGCTTGCACTTTGAAAACAAAACCTGAGAATGGATCGTCAAGTTGTCGAATCTCTCCTTCGGCATCGGGGCGCGCACTCGGCGAAGGCACGAGATCGATAATTGCGTCGAGCAACTTTCGAACGCCGAAGTTGGTGAGCGCCGAACCAAAGAACGTAGGTGTTGACTGCGCGCCAACGAATAGCTCGACATCAAGATCGGCGCCAACTTCATCGAGAAGTGTGATCCCATCAAGAGCGGCCTGCCACGCGTCGCCTTCATCGATTGCAGCCTGCGCCGGATCGACAACTTCTTCAGGCGCTTCTGTCGCACCGCGCGCGACGCGAGTGAAGCGAGTGAAAAGACCATCGCGGCGATCAATAACTCCACGGAAGTCACCGGCGATTCCGACAGGCCAGGTGACCGGAGTGACGACAAGGCCGATCTGCTGTTCGATCTCATCAATGAGTTCAAGAGGGTCGAGGCCTGGACGATCCCACTTATTGATAAAGGTGAGTAACGGCATGTCGCGCTGGCGGCAAACATCGAACAACTTGAGTGTTTGTGGTTCGATGCCTTTCGCTGCGTCGAGCACCATCACCGCAGCGTCGGCGGCAGCAAGCACTCGGTAGGTGTCTTCAGAGAAGTCGCGGTGACCGGGGGTGTCGAGAAGGTTTACGACACAGTCGCGGTAGGGGAACTGCAGCACGGTCGAGGTGATTGAAATCCCTCGCTGCTGTTCGAGTGCCATCCAGTCGGATGTGGCAGAGCGGCGTCCGGACCGAGCCTTGACGGCACCTGCTTCACTACTGAGCGCTCCGCCATAGAGGAGGAACTTCTCGGTCAACGTGGTTTTACCGGCATCAGGGTGGCTGATGATGGCGAACGTGCGGCGACGAGAAGCCTCAGTGGACGGAGTGGACATTGTTCGGAGGGTAGTGGTCAGCGAGCCGCGGCCGAACAGCTGGGACAGATGCCAATCAGGTCGAGTCGGTGATGTTCGATTCGAAACCCATGACTTTTCGCAATTGACGAAGCGAAGGATGTGACGCCATCTTCAAGCTCGGCGGGGACGTCGATGTCGACGACGGATCCGCAGCGTTCGCAAATGAGGTGATGGTGATGACCTGTGAGATCTTCGGCGAGTTCGTAGCGGGCGGTGTCGTCTGCGGTAACAAGCCGTCGGACAACGCCTGCGTCTTCGAGGACCGAAAGATTTCGATAGGCAGAACTCTGCGCCATTCCGGGAGCGCCATCGATGAGTTCGAGCACAGTGACGGGGCGGTCTGCCTCGCGGAGTGCATCGATCAGAACACGCCTGTTTGCCGTATAGCGCTGTCCGTCACGGCGGAGGCGCTCGTCGGCGGTGTCGTGCACGTCGATCGGGTGCGGATGCATGGTCCACAAAGTCTACGACTATTGGGAATACGGGCCATCGGTGGTGGCGACCTAGGCTCGCCAACGTGCCCGAAACTGATCAGACACGCGAGTTCCCGGGGGCGAAAGCTCCCGATCGCACTGGTTCCATCGATAGCAGCGGACTCCGACTCGCGCTGAATGAATGGGGCGATCCCGACGCACCAATCGTTGCGATGGTGCATGGCGGTTTTGACTTCTCTCGCACGTTCGACGTTTTTGCGCCAATGATCGCTGATGCTGGTTGGAGAGTTGTCGCATGGGATGCGCGCGGCCATGGGGATTCCGACCACGCTCATCTCTACGGATGGGCTGCAGACGTTCGCGACCATCTCGCCGCAATTCAGTCGATCAGCAGCGAGCCGATTGTGTTGCTTGGTCATTCGAAGGGTGGTGGCCAGTTACTCGACCTTCTCGACGGCCGACCATCGCTCGCCCGAGCATTCGTCAACCTCGATGGGCTGCCCTCTCAGTTCTCGTCCCCCGATGTCAACGATCGTGAACGTCGCCGAATGCGTCGCGCCGATTTGGCATCGGGTCTTGATCGCCGGCGTCGTCGCTCTGAACTGACACGTCGACCCGACACCATCGAAGGCTTGGCAGAACGGCGTCAGCCGATGAATCCTCGTCTCTCGCGCGAATGGCTGGAATATCTCGTCACCGTTGGTGCTCGTCGCGACGCCGAAGGTTGGCGTTGGAAGATCGATCCGGTTCTGCATCTTGGAGGGTTTGGTCCTTGGCGGCCGGGTTGGTCACTCGATCATCTCGCCGCGCTGGAGATGCCATTCCTCGGTGTTTTGTCTGGTGTCCAAGATGACCCGATGGGATGGAAGAGTCGTCGAGGCGATATCGAACCGTTCCTGCCACCCGGCGGACAACTCGAGTTCTACGACGACATCGGCCACTTTCTGCACGTGGAACAGTCGCGGTTCATCGCCGATCTCGTACTCAAGTTCTTGGAGCCTCTCCGATGACGCGCCGTACTGACTATCTCCTGAATGGTTCGCTTCGACTCGCGTTGCATACGTTGGCCGAAGGCGAAGGCCGTCCGCTTCTTTTGCTGCATGGTCTCGGCGAGCAATCTCCCCGTTCACGTCCCTCATGGACAAACTCGTGGACGGGTCCGGTACTCGCTCTCGATTTCACCGGCCACGGAGAATCAGAAGTTCCCGTGAGTGGTGGTTATACGCCCGAAGGCTTGATGTCTGACGTCGATGCAGTGTTGGCTGATCGGGGTCCGGTCACAATCGTTGGTCGTGGGTTTGGCGCGTGGGTCGGTCTCTTGATCGCCGGAGCCCGCACATCGCTTGTCCATGGCGTCGTGTTGTTCGATGGTTCTGGTGCGCAGGGCGGAGGTCCGCAACCTCCCACGCCGTATGTGAACGTGCTGCCTGCTTCGGGTTCCGTTACTCCTGATCCGTATGCGCTTCTTGAACTCAGCCGCGATCCTCGGCCACCCGACTATGCGCTCGATTACGTGCGGTTCGTGCTCGAGGATTCGGAAATCGAAAACCCGATTGTTGTGAGCGCGCGTATCCGACCCGATTGGTTAGCGGCAGTCGCCGCTGACATTGGCGTCATCGAACTTCCGCTGGAACAGGCGATAGAATCGTTCGCTTGAAGTTTGACGGCTAAACGTCGCGTGCTCCGACGTAGACAGCAAGGTCATGTAACGCACCAAGTGCCTCATCAGTAATTGCGGCGTTGTCGAGAGCCGCAATTGCTTGACCAGTTAATTGCGAGATGCTTGCCTCAACTTCAGACAATGCGTTGGTTTCGGTGAAGACCGTTTGAATAGCGCGAATTTCGTCAATAGCGAGATCAATAGAACCGACTCGACCGAGAACTTTTCGCTGCGCACCGGTCGCGCGTTCAAGGGCAATCGCCAACATCGGCGTGGGTTTGCCTTCGCGAAGGTCATCGCCGACGGGCTTTCCTGTTCGAGCACTGTCGCCAAACGTGCCGAGGATGTCATCGCGCAATTGGAAGGCTTCGCCCAATGGTTCGCCATAGAGAGTGAGTGGTGCTTCGAGCGCTTCGAGACGACCAGCAAGCGCTGCGCCAACGTGCAGCGGACGCTCGATGGTGTACTTGCCGGACTTGTAGCGAACGATACGGCGCGCCGTGGCGAGATCAACCTCACCTCGTGCAGCTCCGAGTACGTCAAGAAATTGGCCGATATTCAATTCGATCTTCAGTTCATTCCAAATATCGAATGCTGCACGGGGTGCAGTGGACATCAGTCGATCGGCGTAGACCTCGGCCAGATCGCCAACCAGGATCGCGACGCCCTCGCCGAAACGCCGGGACTCGCCGTTCCAATCGCCAGAGTGGTGGTCGGACTCGAACGTGATGTGCACCGTTGGCTCACCGCGCCGCGTTGAAGATCCGTCCATGACGTCGTCGTGTACGAGTGCGAACGCGTGCAAAAGTTCGAACGCAGCACCCGCATCGATAATTGCGGGATCGTCGGCATCGCCCCCTGCACCGACATAGGCCCAGTGGCAGAACGCGGGGCGAAGACGCTTTCCTCCGTCGATGACGAACCGGGTCAGGATTTCGAGCGGTGCCTCAAGATCTGAATCGATGGCAACCCATCGGGCGCGTTCAGCTTCGAGAATTGATCGGAGGCGCGCTTCGACGGGTGCGGCAACAGCGGCAAGGGCTGCTGGTATTGCAACCGGACCGGTGGAAGTCACTCGTCCTCTTCGTCGTCGCTATCGAGAGCATCGAGAGCATCGAGATCAGCGACGATTCGAGTGACTTCGATCTGTGCATTCTCGAGACGTCCGCGGCACAACTCAATAAGGTCAGCGGCACGGCGAACCTGCTCGGCCAACCGATCGACATCCACGTCGTCGGCTTCGAGCTCGGTGAGAATTTCCTCGAGTTCCGTGACCGCGTCTGCGTAACCGAGGGAATCGGACGTGCTCTTCTTGGTTGCCATGGGGTCTCTCAATCGATTTCGGTTGCTGTACTGGTGATGGTGCCATCGGCCACGGTGGTCACAAGAGTGTCGCCGGGCGAAACCTCGGAGGCTCGTCGCACGACCGTACCGCTCGCGGTGCGGGTAATTGACCAGCCGCGAGCCAACGTGCGAACGGGATCGACAGCGCTGAGCCGTGCTGCGAAGAGGTTGAGCGCTTGTTTCTCTGATTTTGTTGTTGTGTCGATCGTTCGGGTGAGCCGTGCGGTAGTCGTGCTCATCCGATGACGTTCGACGGTGAGGCGTGTGCGAGCACCAATAGCAGCGTGTCGTGCGTACCGAGCCAGGCGTTCACGTTCGGTGTCAATTGTTGTCGTCGCGATTCCGGAAATATCGCTCCACGCAACTTCGCTTCGGTTCACGACGTCCATCGCGATGTCGATAAGCGCTTCTGCACATGCTGTTGGAGTTTTGTTTGCCGTATGGGCCACAACATCAGCAACGCTCGTGTCGATCTCGTGACCGATGCCGGTGAAGACCGGCAGGTTTGCTGTCGCGATAGTTCTAGCTACAAGCTCGTGATCGAAAACAGCAAGATCGAGTCTCGATCCGCCACCGCGTACCAATGCGATGACGTCGACATTCATTCGTTGTGCAGTTCGCATTGCTGCAGCGATTGTGCGTTCCGCGCCAGCGCCCTGCACCTTTGAATCGATAAAGGCAACATTCCATGGAAGGCCGCTCTCTACTAGAGAGTGCATGAAATCGGCTTGGGCGGCACTCTCGTCAGCGGTGATCAATGCGATGTGTAGTGGCATCGCGCCGAGCGGTAGTGACCGATTGCGGTCGATCAGATTTTCCGCCCGAAGGAGAGCGAGTACGCGTTCGCGCTCTGATTCGAGTGCTTCGAGGGTGAATGCAGGATCGATATCCTGCATCGTCAGTTGCAAACGCCCTCCGGCGAGCCACAGCTCTAGCGGACCGCGAATTCGAACTTTGACGCCTTCTTCAAGTCGGACTGTTCCTGCGTCGCGAAGTTTCTGATCGACGCGGGTGCGAGTTCGGCTCCACAGGGCGACAGGAACTTTTGCGGTGACTGCTCCCTTTTCGTCGCGGTCGACAAGGTCGAAATAAAAATGTCCACGCGACTCTCTTGGCCCGGAAATCTCGCCATCGACCCACACTGCACCGCCAAGGCGGTCCTTGATGGCATCGGCAGTGGCCGTCATGAGTTCGGTCACCGTGTAATTTTCGCCGGTCATGGCCGGCACCGTAGCGGGCGATTGCCCTCATAGAGTCGGCTCATGGAAACTTTCCGCACACGTGGGTCAGCCTGCCGTTCGCTGGGCCTCGCCGTTGTGTTGGTAACTGCGATTGTTGTTGCCGGCTGCGGGTTGTCTTCTTCGAGTTCGTCAACATCGACGACGCTGGTAACCACGGTTCCTTCATCGGTTCCACCCTCGCCTTCGACCATCCCGTCCACAGAGCAGGGGCCGTGTTCGGCGCTCGCCTCAGCGTTAGCGATGAGTGATCTTCGTCCGAAGAACACGGGAAATTGGTCTGCTGAGAAGCAACGGATCATTACCGATGCAGCGAGCAACGTTGCGTTGTTCGCTGCAGCAAGGAACGGCGTGCCGTCCGATGCCGCAACAGCCCTCGACACATTGAAGAGCTATTCAACGTGGTTGGGCTCAGCGATAGCGAGTGCTTCGACGTTTGATGCGGCCATGAGCGCGGTGAATAACTACCCGGACATGACGGGCGCGTCGATGGCGACGTCAGTTATCGAAAGTTGGCAACGCAAAAACTGCTGAGCGCTACTCCTGAACGAGTTCGATCAAGGTGCCGAGCGCGTCCTTTGGGTGGATGAACGCAACAGTCGTGCCGCGTGAACCAGGGCGGGGGGCGTCGTCGAGCACGCGAAATCCCTGAGCCTTGACTGCTTCGAGAGCTTCACCGCAGTCGGCAACTCGGTAACCGACGTGGTGAATGCCAGGACCGCCACGAGTGTTGAGCCACTTCGCAACAGTGGAGTCCTCGCGGTTAGGCGTGAGCAACTGCACATAACTTTCGGCCACCTTGAGCAGCGCCTCTTCGACGCCATCGCTTTCAACGACCTCGCGATGATCGACGACGGCGCCGAACGTTTCGCGGTAGTAATCGATAGCTGCGCCAAGATCGGGGACCGCGATCGCGATGTGATCAATTTCTGTAAGTAGTGGCTTTTGATTCGCAGCGGCTTCGCTCATTTGAACTCCTGATTCTTCTTCGCCGGGACGGCGTGCGGTGATGGCCATTGGATTCGTCCTTAGTTGTGGCGTTATGCGCCGTGACGACGGAACGCAGTGATGCGATCTTCGCCGACCTTCGCTCGGAATTCGGGGTCGTCGATGCCGAGGCCTTCAGAAGGGGCGAGGCACAACACGCCAATTTTGCCCTCGTGCAGGTTCTTATGAACTTGGTAGGCGGCTTCACCAGTTTGATCAAGCGGATAAACGGCGGAAAGAATCGGCTGAATCTTGCCTTCGCAGATGAGTTGGTTTGCTGCCCATGCTTCTGCGTAATTCGCGAAGTGTGAACTAATGATGTTCTTCAACTTCATCCAGAGATGACGGTTGTCGTACTCGATCATGAAGCCGCTTGTTGCAGCACACGTGACGATGGTGCCGCCGCGCGCTGCAACAAATACCGAAGCTCCAAAAGTCTGGCGACCGGGATGTTCAAACACGATGTCGACATCGCGACCGATCATTGAACGGATGTCTTTTCCGAGACGACGCCATTCGGACTCATCTTGCGTGTGTTCATCAGCCCAGAACTTGTAGTTGGCCTCGCGTCGATCGATGACGTGCTCAACGCCGAGATCGTTCAGCAATGCGACCTTTTCGGGCGATGACACAACCCCGACAGGAGTGCCGCCACCATTGAGGATGTATTGCACGGCATAACCACCGAGGCCGCCCGATGCACCCCACACAAGTACGGCATCGCCTTGCTTCATTTGCGCGGCGTTCTTGCTGACCAGCATTCGGTAGCTGGTCGAGTTGCACAGCGCGTTGACTGACGCTTCTTCCC
Organism: uncultured Actinomycetes bacterium; assembly: GCA_937927725.1. Taxonomy (GTDB): domain Bacteria; phylum Actinomycetota; class Acidimicrobiia; order Acidimicrobiales; family Acidimicrobilacustridaceae; genus Acidimicrobilacustris. The sequence goes on along the minus strand of CALBSE010000026.1, from coordinate 30,000 downwards.
ACGAAAGATGCGTGGGCTTGGGCATGAGTTGGTTTGCCTTGACGACGGAGAGTTCCGCTAGACCGCCGTAGTTCGTTTCGAATCCCCAAATGCGCTGGTTGTCGCCAAGCATCGAATCGTTGTGGCTTGAAGGATCCTGATCATCGACGTAGTTGCAATGAACGACAACTTTGTCGCCGACCTTCCATTTACGCACAGCACTGCCGACTCGCAGCACAACGCCGGACGCGTCGGAGCCAACGGCATGGAACGGTTGGTCGTGGCGTGCACCCCAGTAGCTCTCTTTGCCGAGTCGCTTGAGGAAGCCGAAGGTCGAGACCGGTTCAAAGATCGACGACCACACCGTGTTGAAGTTGATCGAACTCGCCATGACCGCGATGACAACCTCATCGGGGGCGAGCTCAGGCATGGCGATTTCTTTGAGGTGCAGCGACTGGCGGGGGTCCTTCTCGGTGGATTCCATGCCGTCGAACATCGTCTGCTCGGAAGCGAGCATGACGGTGGCTTTGTAGGACTCGGGAAGGGGGATGGCCGCGAGTTCCTCGCCTGGGGCTCCCTGCAAAATGGCGTCAATGATCTGTTGCATGGGGCGGAACGCTACCGGTCCGGCGGCCTGGGCGGCCATGTGATCGACGACCCCAAGGTCATGAGGCTCCGCGAGTTACCGACGGGTAGAGTTTCGGCCCGGGACATCACCGTCCCTCCAGTCGACCACCTGTCTGAGTTGGCGGCTAGGTACTCATCCTCTTGGAGGTTCAGACATGGCTGGATCGGTCATTCTCGCTGGCGCTCGTACTCCTATCGGCAAGCTTTCTGGCGCACTCGCCGGATTCGAAGCCACCGACCTTGGTGCAATCGCCATTCGCGCCGCGCTGCAGCGCGCCGGGCTCACCCCCGATCAGATCGACTACGTCTTCATGGGCCAGGTGCTCTTGGGCGGCGCGGGTCAGATGACAGCGCGTCAGGCCTCGACGAAGGCGGGCATCCCCATGTCGGCGCCGTCAACCACCGTGAACAAGGTGTGTCTCTCGGGTCTCAATGCGATTCACCTCGCCGACCTCTACATCCAGTCCGGCGAAGCCGACATCGTTGTCGCCGGCGGTATGGAGTCCATGACCAACGCTCCGTACCTCATGCCCGGCGCTCGCGCTGGTCTTCGAATGGGCGACGGCAAAATCATCGACTCAATGATGTTCGACGGTTTGTTCTGCGCCATCGATCAGCTGGCTATGGGTGCTGGGACCGAAAAGTACGCGGCAACGGCGGGTATCAGTCGTGAATCGCAAGATGCACTCGCTGCGCTTTCACATGCACGTGCGGTAAAGGCGCAAGCCGACGGACTCTTCAACGACGAAATTGTCAACGTCGAGATTCCGCAGCGCAAGGGCGACCCCAAGTTGTTCTCTGTCGACGAAGGCGTTCGCGCAGAATCCACCTACGAGTCGCTGAGCGGACTTCGTCCGGCGTTCGACAAGGCCGGCAACATCACCGCTGGTAACGCATCACAGATTTCCGATGGCGGTGCGGCCGTCATCGTTGCGTCTGAAGCGGCTGCGGAACGTCTCGGCATTACGCCGCTCGGTCGCATCATTGGTTACGGACAGGTTGCTGGACCCGATGCGTCACTTCTTGACCAGCCGGCAAACGCAATCAAGAACGCGCTTGATCGCACTGGCATGAAGGTCAGCGATCTTGACCTGTTTGAACTCAACGAAGCATTCGCCGCAGTTGGTGTTGCTTCGATGGCCACACTCGGCATCACTGACGAAATCACCAACGTCAATGGTGGCGCAATTGCACTTGGTCACCCGATTGGCATGTCCGGCACCCGCGTTGCATTGCACCTTCTGATGGAACTCAAGCGTCGCGGTGGCGGCAAGGGTGCTGCGGCACTTTGTGGTGGTGGCGGTCAGGGCGACGCCATCCTTCTTGAGTCGATCTGAGTTAATCGACGTCGCGGCGGCCCTCGAGGGCGCGGCCGAGCGTGAGCTCGTCTGCGTACTCGAGGTCGCCACCGACAGGTAGTCCGCTGGCAATTCGTGTGACGCGAATACCGAGTGGTTTCAGCAAGCGACCTAAGTACATCGCAGTGGCTTCGCCTTCGATGTTTGGGTTCGTGCAGAGAATGACTTCTTCGATGCCTTCGGGTTCGATGCGAGCAAGAAGTTCTTTCACCCGCAGCTGATCGGGGCCGATGCCTTCGATGGGGCTGATCGCGCCTTGCAGTACGTGATAGCGACCGCGGTATTCGCCCGTCTTTTCAACGGCAACGATGTCGCGTGGTTCTTCAACGACACACACAACGCTTGCTTCGCGGCGAGTGTCGCTGCAGATTCCGCACGAGTCACCTTCGGACACGTTGAAACAAATCGCGCAGAAACTGACGCGTTCTTTTACGACCGCAATAGCTGTAGCGATTCGGAGAGCATCTTCTGTCGGAAGTTTCAGAAGATGAAACGCGATTCGTTGCGCCGACTTCGGGCCAACGCCGGGAAGGCGACCAAGTTCATCGATGAGGTCCTGTACCGGACCGGCGTAGACGCTCACGCGTGATCGCCGGAATTCGGCGAGTCGATTTCGATGATGTCGTCGGCCGCACCAAAGAGCCCGAGTGATTCAAGATCGGCGAGGCCGCCGAGATCGCCGAGATCGGGCATGCCGGCATTTTGAAATGGGCCGAGTACCTCTTGTTGCATGGCATCGATTTGTGCAAGCGCATCGTGAAACGCGGCCAGCACGAGATCTTCAAGCATCGAAACATCGGCGGGGTCGACTGCTTCGGGTGAAATCGAAACGTCGAGCACCTGGAGACCGCCGGTGATGCGAATAGCCACGGCGTTACCGCCGGCTTGGCCAATGAATTCGCGCATCGCCGCATCGGCACGGGCTTGTTCGAATTGCTGCTGCATGGCCATGGCTTGGCTCAGCATCGAACCGAGATCGAATTGATCTGACATGTGGGCTCCCGGAGGGGCGAAGGGGTAGGGGGTTTACTCTTCGTCGACGAGTGATGCGCCAGGGAACACTGCGGCGATGCGGTCAACGCCGGCAGTTGCTGTTCCTCGGGCGTTGGTGAGGTCGTCGAGGTCGATGGATTCGTCGATGGGATTTTCGTCCGCGGCGGCTCGTCGCGATGCGGCAACCGCGCGCGGTGCTGACGGATCGGGAGCCGAACCATCGACAACGAGTCGGATGGGAACGGTGGTGCCGAAGTGGGCAGACAACACCGACTCGACCTCGGGCCGGAGTTCTTCGCAGCGAGTCGCATGCGGTTCGTTTGGAAGTCCGAACACTGCGACGCCGTCGACAACCTCGACCCAGTGTCCGCCGGAAAAACGAGCCCGAGACTTTTGGGGGAGTGCGGGAAGGAGGGTGTCACTCCAGATGCGAGTGAGATCGACGAGTGCCGGCATTGCACCACCGTTTGGCGCCGGCGCAGGTGCTGCCGGGGTCGGTTCTGGCGCGCTGGGGGCTGCCTCGACGCGCGGTTCGGGCGAAGGCGCAGTTTCGGCTACTGATTCTGGCTCTGCGACAGGTGCGGGCGCGGCAGCAGCGGCCGAAGGAGCGTTTTGTGCGGGGGCGGAACCGGGACGAGCGGGTCGGGCGGGACGGCCGGCAGCGGGGCGTGCGGCAGGGCGTCCCGGGCGTGTGCCTTCGTCAGCGCCTGAGCGGCGAGCCAATTCTTGGCGAGCAACGTCGGCGGGACGACTGCCTGCCGCGGGCAGCGGGCTTGACTCGGTGTGTTCGTCGTCGGTGTCGTCATTGGCAACGGGGGGCGGCGGGGCGGTGGGGCGCGCCGGACCTGGGCTTGCGAGTGCAGGATCGACGGTAACAACAACGCCGTTGCGTTCAAGGCGAGAGATGCGATCGGCCAAAGACGAAAGTGAAACATCGGCGTCGTCACGAGTGAGACGTACGAGTGCGACTTCGAGGGGAATGCGCGGATCGAGAGCGTCTTGAATGCCAACGAATGCTTCACCGAGAGATTCGAGTGCGCGCGTTGCACCGGCAGCACCAAGGCGGCGGCCCTGTTCGATGGCGCGTGCGCGGTCGGTGTCGGTCAGACGCGAAAGGTCGGCGCCCACCGATGCGAGGAACACGTCTCGCAAACGGGCAATAAGTGCTTCGCCAAGAACGCGCGGGTTGCGACCGCGAGACAGTGCGCTTTCGACAGCAATGAGCGCGCGCCCGGTATCGCGCTCGCACAATGCTTCGACAAGTTCGTCGACGGCATCTTCCGAGTCGGGAATTCCACCGGCAGCGACAACGCGGTCAAGGGCCGAAAGTGTGTCGCGAGCGGAACCAGCGCCGACGCGCAACACGTAGGCGCGACCTTCGGGCGAAAGTTCGAGGCCGGCGTCGGCGACGACATAATCGACGAGCCCTTCGAGATCGGCGGCCGACAGCAAATGCACTTCGAAGTGCTGTGTGCGACTGCGGATGGTTGGCAGCACCTTCTGCGGATCGGTGGTGGCTAAGACGAAGATGACATGCGACGGCGGTTCTTCGAGTGTCTTCAACAATGCGTTCGACGCCGCGGTCGAGAGCATGTGGACTTCATCGAGGATGTACACCTTGTAGCGACCGGGAGTTGCGAGCGACGCACTCGAGATGAGATCGCGGATTGCATCGACACCGTTATTGGAAGCGGCGTCGAGCTCGTGCACGTCGAAACTGGTTCCGGCGTCGATCGAGAGGCAGGAATCACACACACAACATGGCTCGCCGTCGACCGGGTTCTCGCAGTTGAGAACCTTGGCCAGGATGCGGGCGGTGGAGGTTTTGCCCGTACCTCGAGGGCCGGAGAAGAGATAGGCGTGACCGAGGCGGTCTTCGGTGACGGCATTGCGCAAGGCCGACACGAGGTGCTCTTGACCGCGGACCTCGCTGAAGCGGGTCGGGCGATAGCGGCGGTAGAGCGATTGGTAAGACATCGGGGCGAGCCTACCGATCGGTTGGGACTGCCATCGCCCCGGGTTGGAACCGGCTCGAGGCGCGAAAAGACCCGCTCCCCCGTGTGACGGTCAGGCGACCTGCGGCACATCGGTGGTCCCGTTGAGAGCTGCTGCCTTCCGGCCCTGACTCGATTCGCGGGTTCCGATTGCACAGGACCCGACCGCCACACGCGGGAGCGGGTCGGGAGGAACGATACCCTGTCGGACTGGAATGCCATCCGGCCCTGTCGGTTGGTCCCCGGGAGGGGTGCGAGAGCGGCCGAATCGGCACGCTTGGAAAGCGTGTGTGGGGAAACTCACCGTGGGTTCGAATCCCACTCCCTCCGCCAAAAAATGCTGTGAACGACACGTGATCGGAGACAAAGTGGGAGAAGAAGTACTCGCCCCCCAACTCTCCGATCACGAGCTCATGGGTCTCGCCATCGAAGAAGCACGACTCGCTGGCGAACAGGGCGAAGTACCGATCGGTGCCGTCGTTGTGATCGACGGAAACGTCGTCGCCCGTCGTCATAATGAGCGCGAACAGTCCCAAGATCCCACGTCGCATGCTGAATTGCTGGCGGTTCGAGACGCGGCGGCCGCTGTCGGTTCCTGGCGACTCGAGAACGCCACAGTCGTTGTCACGCTTGAACCGTGTGCGATGTGTGCGGGCCTGATGGTCAACGCTCGTGTTGGTCGTGTGGTGTTCGGCGCTCGAAGTTACGAAAACGGCGCGTGTGGTTCGCTGTATCACTTGGGAAGCGATCCTCGGCTCAACCACGAGTTCGAGACGACGTCCGATGTGCGGGCCGAGGAGTGCAGCGAACTGTTGTCCTCTTACTTCTCCGGTCTTCGCTGACTCGAGGCAGGTTCCGACTCGCGTTGGCCCCCTTCCAAGGGCGGCCACTAGTGTCGAAGACGGAAAGTTGCCAGAGCGGACGAATGGGGCGGCCTCGAAAGCCGTTGTGGCCTTCGGGTCACCGAGGGTTCGAATCCCTCACTTTCCGCCACCAACACCGGCGCCCTTGGGGCGCCGGTGGCGCGTCTGGTCCGAACCTCGAGCCGTTGTCTACGGCGTTGACCTTATGAGTAGGCTCGTCGATCATGGACGGGACTCAGACGAATCGATGCCGGCTTGTCACTCAGGCGGTTGCTGTCGCTCTCGCCTGTGGCCTGCTGTTCGTGGGCTGCGCGAGCAGCACGACCAATCGCTCTGCTGCTGGCGATACGACGCCAACCAACCCGGTGGCCACGGTTGCCCCAGGCGAGACGATTCTTCCCCCCACCACGTTGTTGCCTACGACGAGTACCCAAGTGCCGACCGAGTCGACGACAACCATTGCTGGATCGAATTCCTCAACGACGAGCACGTCAATTCCAAATGGCGCATCGACGTCTTCAAGTTCGTCCACGTCGTCAACGACGACAACGGTCCCCGGGCTCGAGCCCGCAACCGCGTTGGTGTACTCGTGTGCGAAGTCGGTTCGTCTCGGACCCTTCGAAGCACTTGTCGACAAGAGTGCTCCGGAAGATTGTTTGTATCGAACTGGCGTTGTGTGGACGTCAACAAAGAAGGTGTTTGTTGGAGGCATGGAGTTTCGCCCGACTGCGGCTGATGCGAGCTTCATCTTTGATCCGTTGAACGCGCATGTCCACGCAGTCGGGTACCAAGTATTTGGATCAATCTTTGGTGGCGACTTGTTGGTTGACGAAGGTGTTGTGGACTGGTCGTTCCAATACTCCCAAAGTCAGAACTCGGCACCCGGATGGGCGATGCCGGTCAAGAACGACGCAATCAAGCTTTCGACAATCGGACGTCTTCAAGGGCTCTCTGGCGTCTCTTCGTATCCGAAACAACCGGTAAACGGATTCCCTGATTATTCAGTGGTGACCGACGATTCGGTGAAACAACTTGTCGGTTCTGTCCCTTCGTTGGCAACTCCCGACGTTGTGTTCACGCTCGATCAAGTTGGGCTGACGACGATTCCGGCGTACACGTTCTCGCTGCCATCCGAAATCATTCAGAAGGTTGCGGGGCTTCAGGTTGAAGCGGCTGTCACCCTGCAACCAGTTGAGCGAAGTGGTGCGCTGGGTATCGCACTATTCGGGAAACTCAAACTTCCAAGTGTTCTGCAGGGTTATTACGGAGAACTTGGCGTGTTCTGGCCAGTGAATGGTCCGATGCGACTTGAGAAGTTGATGGTCCAGATCGCAGAGATTGATTTGGCCGTTGTGCGCTTGAAAGGTATCGATCTGCAATACAGCGTGGGCGACGACCTGTGGGCTGGAAAAATCACGGTGCTTTTTGGTGTGGGAGCAGATGCGCTTGGTTTCGGCGGAACTATCCGCATTCAGAATGGCGCACTGAAAGAAATTGGCGTCAATGTCGAGGGTCTTCCAATCAATATCTATGGGGTTGCATCGATCAATGCGCTTGGCGGAAACCTTCGCCTTGATCCCTACGGAATCAAGGCGAGTGCTCAAGTCGGCGTTGGCCCATTTGTTCCAAAGGTGGGGAATGTTGCAGTCATTGACGGCGAGATCATTCTCGACACGAATGAACTTTCGGTCGCTGGCGTTGGGTACGTCGGCAAAATCATGGTCGGGAACCTTGAACTGAAGGGCATGCGCGTCGGCGACATGAAGGTTGCCTATTACTGGGACGGCATTGCATCAATCTCAGGTAGAGGCGAGTTGTACCTCGACACGGCGAAGCAATGGGGCGTCGGTGTCGGATTGCGCGGTTCCGCGAACGCGACCGACCTCAGCCTTGGCGGAAACGCAACAATCTCGCTTGGCGTCATCAGTTTGGGAGCGACATCTGCGGTGTCGACAAAGGGTGTCATCGCATGTGGAATCTTCAAAGGACTTTGGTTCGAAGATGTGCGCATCGGACTCTCGAAGGATTGGTCCGAGACGGCTTGGCGTTTACGCGGTAGCGATTGCAACTCCAAGGAGTACGAAGTTCCTGTTGCGCCGGTTGACGGAGCCACAGGAATGGGCGCTGGTCGCAACGCTGCCGGCGATGACCCCGGAAACAAGGCGTTCACAGTGGACGTCGCTGATGGGCAAAAGATGGTCACGTTTGCAATTGACGGAGGATCAGACTCAGCAACCGTCACGGCTCCTGATGGGACGGTGATCAATGTGACTGGTCTTGAACAGTCAACCCAAAGCGATGCGGTCGATCCGCGCTGGATGGTTTTCCACGAACCCGGTGACACGGTTTCGTATGTTGTCTTCGGCAAGCCAATGGGTGGAACTTGGAAGATCGCCACTTCCGGCGACGCGGTTCCCAAGGTGACGACATCTGTGATCGATGCGAAAAGCGTGGCGAAGGATGCGCCGACACCAACGTTGACGCCCACGCAAGTTGGCGCACCGCTCACGGCCATCCCCGAGAACCCCACCGGTACGCCAGGAAATCAAGCGCCGGTGCTTGAAATTGTTCTCGTGCTCGCCGCGCTAATCGCCGGTCTCGGTGTGACGCTGATCATCATGGGCCGCCGCCACAATGCAGCCTGATTCGAAAGGTTGACCGGTCGGGCGTGATCGCGCCCGACCGGTCCTAACCTGAGCGGACCATGATGCCCAGTTCGCTTCACTCAATGATGGCCGGCAATCGCGATGCGATCGCCGGTAAGACGCTCAGTCGTCGCACAATTCGCCGGGTGCTTTCGTATGCCCATCCCTACCGATGGGCGATCACTGCGTTCGTGATCGTCATCGTCGTTCAGGCACTGCTTGGACTCGCCCCTGCGCTGTTGTTCCGACAGATCATCGACAAGGCCATCCCCGAGGGCAATCGCGGGTTGCTGCACGTGCTCGCCGCAGTCGTCATCGCAGCAGCGGTGTTCTCCGCGGTGATGTCATTCTTCGAACGCCTCTATTCCTCTCGCATTGGCGAAGGTCTGATCTACGACCTCCGGGTGAAGCTGTTCGATCACGTGTCGGCAATGCCTATCGGCTTTTTTACTCGCACCCAAACTGGTGCACTGATGAGTCGCCTGAACAACGACGTCATCGGAGCGCAGAGAGCCGTCACGACGACACTTGGTTCAGTCGTCTCGAACGTCATCGTGCTGATAACGACGCTGATCGCAATGTTCTATCTGGAATGGCGGCTTACGTTTATTGGCATCTTGGTGTTACCGATCTTCATCATTCCGGCCAAGCGGGTCGGTCGTCGATTGTCAGCGATCACTCGACGTGGCTTTGATCTCAATGCGGCTATGAACACGCAAATGACGGAACGTTTCAACGTCTCTGGCGCGTTGTTGGTGAAGTTATTCGGAAATCGCAAGCGAGAAAGCAAAGAGTTTTCTGATCGTGCGGCAGAGGTTCGCGATATCGGCATCCAAAGTGCGATCTACAGCCGAACGTTCTTGATTGCGCTGGCACTTGTTGGCGCAATCGGAACTGCACTCGTGTATTGGATCGGTGGCCAGCTCGTGATCTCCGACGCGATCACGCTCGGCACTCTCGTCGCGCTGGCTGCGCTGGTAACTCGTATTTACGAACCACTCACCGCTCTCTCGAGTGCACGTGTCGACATCATGACGGCGCTCGTGTCGTTCGATCGAGTATTTGAAGTTCTCGATCTGCGCAATTCGCTCGACGATAAAGAAGATGCGATTGATCTCCCGCCGTCGAAGGGCGCAATTGAGTTCGATCACGTCACGTTTCGCTATCCGTCAGGTGCAGAGGAATCGCTGGCTTCTCTTGAAATCGGTTTGAGCGGTTCCGTTGACGATGGTCCTGGAGCCGAAGTTCTTCACGATGTTTCCGCTTCGATCCTGCCTGGGCAGTTGATTGCGCTCGTTGGTCCATCGGGTGCGGGAAAGACCACGATGAGTTCCTTGGTGCCTCGTTTGTATGACGTCACCGAAGGCTCGGTTCGCATCGACGGTCACGATGTTCGTGACGTCACTCTCGATTCACTTCGCGGAGCGGTCGGCGTTGTTTCGCAAGACCCGCATCTCTTTCACGACACCGTTGCCGAGAACCTTCGATATGCACGACCTGATGCCACCGATGCTGAGATCGTTGCCGCCTGTCAGGCTGCGCAGATTCACGATGTGATTGCTGCTCTTCCTGACGGTTACAACACCGTCGTTGGCGAACGTGGCCATCGTCTTTCTGGCGGCGAGAAGCAGCGGTTAGCGATTGCGCGCGTGTTGGTGAAAGCACCAGCCATCGTTGTTCTCGACGAGGCAACCAGCCATCTCGATTCCGAAAACGAGTCGCTCGTTCAAAAAGCACTTGCAACTGCGCTCGCCGGTCGAACGGCGTTAGTTGTTGCTCATCGACTGTCAACGATCACCGGTGCTGATCAAATCCTTGTGCTCGAAGCTGGACGCATCGTCGAGCGCGGTCGTCACGAGGAATTATTGGCTGCCGAAGGTCTGTACGCCGACCTCTACCGAACTCTCGTGCGTCAAGATCTTGAAGGCATCGAGGCCTGAGGACTTAACCCTTGGCGAGGAGGGCTCGTAAACGGGGGAGGACCTCGGTTCCGAGTGCAGCGATCTGTTCGCGCGCTGCGTCGTCGGCAATGCCGGGTGCGTGAATCCTGAGATTGAGGCACGTGGTGTTGGTCGTTCTCACTGCATCGGCAAGTTCAGTAGCGAGTGAGTTGGCGTCGTCACCGCAGATCCAGCCGTTGTCGCGCCAATGAGACAGTGCTTCGGTTGAGGAGTAGCTCTGGTACACCTCAAACTGCGCTTCGAACGCTTCTTTTGGTGGTTCGCCCAACCACACACGACGGATGAGAATGCGCGGTGCAGTTCCGCCAGCTTCGACGTAGGCGTCGGAAAGTGTTCGCAAGCGGTCGGGGTTACTGCCGCCGTCGTAAATGACCCCTGCACCGGCAGCAGCGGCGCGACGCACTGCGGCAGGACTCATCGCCGTGCTGATGACGGGGATTGGTCGAGATGCGAGCTCGCGTAACGCCCGGTCACCATCGATCACGCCAAGTTCGCGTCCCGCGAGCATGGCGACGAGTCGAGGCAGATCGCGTTTGAAGACGTCGACAGCAGAACTTTGGTCGACGTCCATGGAGTCAAAGTCGAGCGGTAACGAACCTGAACCAACGCCGATTCCGACGCGACCGGGGAATCGTGCATCGAGCCACGCAACTTCTTCGGCCAGCATCGCCACAGGGCGAAGTGGCAACAGAACGGGACAGGCGGCAGCCCAACCCTGCGACATAGCAGCAAGTTGAAACCCGCTGGTCTGCAACGGATTCGGGAGGTAGCCCGCAAATCCCCCGTGGTGCTCCGAGGTCATCACGCCATCGAAACCGTTGTCAGCGGCGATAGACGCTTGGGTGCACAACTGGTCGACGATGTCGGGCGCACTGAGTTCGTTATGCGGATACAGACGAAGCGAGATCGACCCGTCGGCAAAGACGGCAGTGGTGGTGGTGGGTCGATCGGGCATGTGCGGAGATTACGACGCATCGAATGCTGACGCTGTGGTTCATGTCGTCCTACGCTCCGTGGATGGCTTCCGAGGACCTTTCCGCCGCCGTTGAGCGTCTCTTGGCGTATGAACGGATTCGTCAATTGGCATCGCACTACGCGGTAGCAGTTGATTCCCGTGATCTCGACGCGCTGGTGATGTTGTTCATCGATGATGTCCGCGTCGGTCGAGACAGTTATGGGCGCGAAGCATTGCGCGAATCGTTTGCGGAATCGCTCGGGGCAATTGGTATCTCAATGCTCAACGTGGGCACTCATGCGATCGACATTGTTGACGCTGATCACGCAACTGGACAGGTCTATTGCCATGGTCAGATCCAGGACGGCGAACGCTGGATCCATCAGTTCATCCTCTATCGCGACACCTACGAACGACGCGATGGGCAGTGGTTCTTTGTTCGGCGCATTCACGAACTTTGGTACGGAGAACAAGCATCGACCTCGCCCCTTTCGTTGGCGCCTGCGGAGTGGCCGAAGAACCACGACGGTCTCGGAACGGTTCCGGCTTCGTGGCCTTCGTGGACGGCATTTTGGGGAACTCGCACCTGAATGACGCGTTTGCAACCGGGCTGTGACCGTTTCCGTGAGCACCGGCGGTCCTAATCTTTAACGTGAAAGCGACGGCGCAATTGCGCCGCGTGAGCTCACGGGAGAACCAATGACCGATCTGCCACCGCCGCCGCCTGAAAGCACTACTCCGCCGCCCCCAGCACCCCCGGCTCCTCCGGTTGCACCACCCGCGCCACCAGTTGCGCCGCCCGCGCCTCCGGTAGCGCCTCCTGCTCCGCCTGCCGGAGGAATGCCGCCACCCGCACCTCCAATTCTTCCGCCTGTGGGTGCACCGAGTCCCAACAACGCCATGGCGGTTGCCGCGCTCGTGCTCGGCATCTTGACCTTCGTTTGCCTCGGTCCGATTGCGGGCGTTCTCGCCATCATCTTTGGTTTCCTCGGTATGAAGAAGGCCAATGAAATGGGTGGCACAGGAAAGGGGATGGCGCTTGCGGGCCTCATTCTGGGCGCGGTGGGCACCATCATCTCGATCGTTCTCTTCGTTGTGTTCGTTGTGTTGGCTGGAACGGCAACTGTTGCGATCAAAGGTGCGACCGGCGCCGCTGATCCCAGTACCTACTCGTACAAGATCACTAGTTGCGGTACCGACACCTTCAACGACCCTGAAATGACAATCACGGTCACAAACACATCAAACAGTGCAAAGCAATTCACGTTTAACTACGAATTTCGCTCGGCCAGTGGATCGCTGATTGATAGCGGTACGTGGTTCCCGACGGCGAGCATTCCCGCACACGATTCAATGGACGTCCAAATTTCCTCCTACACATCAACAACGAGTCTGTCGCCAAAGTGTGAAATCACTGGAGTCAACAACTGGTTCAACTGATGACGTAAATCAGAACAAAACCTATGTACAGGGCCCGGCCAAGCGCCGGGCCCTGTCGCGTCAAGGCGGGATCGCTAGCGTCATGGCATGCGAGTTGCGTTTGTGACGACGGTCGATCAGGACGCGATTCATGATGACGTGGACTTACCTCTGCAGGAAGCTGCGTTTGCGGCAGCAGGAATCGACCTTGTTCAGGCGCCGTGGGACGACGCGTCAGTTGCGTGGAACTCATTCGACTTGGTGGTGGTACGAAGCCCGTGGAATTACGTCGATCGGCTTGATGCGTTTCGTGAGTGGTTATCGGCACGTAAAGGTCTGGCCCAGTTTCACAATCCTGTAGGGCTCATCGAATGGAATATCGACAAGCGTTCTCTCGCCGATCTCTCGGCGAGAGGGGTCCCGATTGTTCCAACGAGGTTTGTCGATGCGATGAATGACTTTCCACTGGCTGCTTCATCAATGGGTAGTCGAGAAATTGTGGTGAAGCCGACGGTCTCTGCCGGTAGCCGTCTCACTGGACGGTTCACAAGCGACGATCCCGCGGCAGCAGCTCTTGCGAAGGAGATTCTCGCCAAGGGTTTCACGGTGATGGTCCAACCGTTTGCTTCACGTATTGATGCTGAAGGCGAACTAGGAACGGTGTTGTTCGACGGTGTGCGATCGCATTCATTTCACAAAGCTGCGCTTCTTGCGGAAAATGGCGCACTGGTAGGTGGTGAGTATCGAGAGGAGATCTCGGCGGTCGTTGCCCCCAACGAAGTCCTCGAGATAGTCGAAGCAGCTTCGGCAGCAGTGAGGGCGATTGCGCGCGAGCGAGGTTGGTTAGGTCTGGAAGACCAGTTGCTCTATGGGCGCTACGACATCATTCGTCTTGACGACGGAACTCCCGCGCTTCTCGAGGCCGAACTTTTCGAGCCCTGTTTCTTTTTGCCGACCGACCTTGACGCTGTTGGACGATTTGTTGAAGCAGTTCGGCGGCGACTTCGCGATTAGTTCACGAAGAACTGGCAAGCGTGCCGGCGAAGATCTGCCAAGCAAGCGCGCTCTTCGCAACCAGACTAAGCACGAGGTACACCTTTTCGCCGTACAGGTAGTTGGCGAACTTGCCCTTGCCTCGGTACTGCAGCCACTGATTGAGGGCGAAGCAGTTGAACAAGAGGAACAGGGAAATCACGATGAAGTAAACGAAGGTAGGAACGCCATCAGCGTTGGCTCGCACTCCATTCACCATCGTTGTGTCGGTTGATGAGGTGATGAGCCCGATAACGATCGCGATCCACGGAACAATTCCGGCGATGCAGCCAAAGATAAATGGCCACCAGTTCACGGAGTCACGGTTGCGGTTGACCTGCTCCATCACGAGGCCAAACAGGATCATGGCTGCGTTCACTCCAAAAATGGCGATGATGGCGTAGAGGTTATTGATGCCATTCAAGAGTGCGATGAGCACGATCATGATTGACGCGCTGATGGAGTATTCGATCCAGCGTGCGTAGTTGATTCCTTGGAGAAGGTTTCGCTCATACCAAGCGCGCACTGGTGTCAGCGACGTGAGGAGGTGGTCGCCAGCGGCAAGAAACAGGAAAATTGCGATGGCGATTGGGAAGTTGAAATCGAAGAAGTGCTTGGTGACCGACAGTGATCCTTCGGCACCTGGGGGGCCGGTCATGACTGTTGCAACGATTGGAATCGCAAAGGAAGTGCTCAAAATCAAGATGAGGATGCCCTGCACAAGATGCAGACCTCCGACCCCGATATTCCACTTGCGGAGATTTTGAAGTCGCGCTGGTTGATCGGCCATAGGGTCAGCGTATGTGGGACCGAGGGCAAACCTCAGGATGCATGTGCAGCAGTAACGACAGCGAAGCGACGGTCTACGAATTCACCGTTGAACATCTGAACGGGGAGCACTTCGTGGAGTGAGTAGGAACTGAAGGCGATGAGGGAATTGTCCGTGCATGGGTGATCGGTCCATGTTGAAGCGGGTGTCCAAGGTCCATCCTCGGAAGCGACCTCCGAGTAATCCCACAGCCGCAGTCCACCACCGGTGAACGACTGCGGCTGGCGGAACGCGTGCCACACCAAACTGATGCGACGGGTGAGGGCTGCCTGCGCGCCTGCCCTCGGGTCGTTGTCGATGTGCGGAGCGTGAAAACTGGCGTGACCGCTTGCGGTGACCGCTGGGGACTCCAAGCGGCAACCGCGAACATCGTTGACCGGGGCGCCTTGCGTGGAGAGTGCATCGAGGACTTCATCGAAGCGACGCTCAATTTCTGCAATGACTGGTTCGACTGCTTGCGGATTCGCAAGAGCAAGCGCGTCACGACCTGCAATTCGGTTCGACCAAAACTGGCTTTCGAGACCTGTGAGCTGATCAAGAACGAGGTCATGCGCGTCTTTTGGGAGAAAGTTCTCAATGACAAAAAGTGGTGCGGGCCGGGTCCGCAACACGAGCGCTTGGACTCGTAGTTCCGCAAGAGCGTCGCGATCGGCATCGTCCATAGTGAATGAACTCAGCCGGTGTATTTCGGTGTTGACTCGTCGGCTGGCGAAGTCGTCGTCGTGGTGGAGGTGGTGGGGGTCGGAGTCACCGTGATCGAAACCAATCCGGGCGGAATGCTGGTTCCGCTAATGAAGAGACCAGCCGGACACGCATCCTGGGCTTCGGTCGGGGCCGGATAGAGGGCACCGATTCCCTCGCACCGACCGCCGACATATCTGAACGAGTCTGGTCCGGAATAACCAGGGTTCGGTGTGTAGGTGGCATAGGCGCCAGTGTTGACGCCTCCCGACGACGTATTTGTGACGGTGACGGTTCCATGTGTCGGTTGGTCAACGACCCACCACACGGTGCTTGGCGTGTAAATGCCGACGCCTGAAAACTGGATCTGAACAGGTGTGTCCGCTGTTGTCGTAGCCGTCTTCGGATCGATCGACGGGGCCGGTTGCGCCGAAGCTTTTCGGGGATGCGTCACTGAAGTGATGACAGGCGCAATTGCGACTGCAGCAGCGCCGGCGAGAAGGCCGCCTAGAAGCACTCGACGGGAGATACCGCGAGATTCGTCAAGAAGTCCGGCTTCGGAAAGTTGATCGATTGCGCGATCAATGGCTGCGGAGTCGGGAGCGCCGGTTGTCGCTGCGACGCGTGCTTCGATCGCAGCGATGTCAGCGGTTCCGTCGCACGCTTCGAAGACCGCTGCGGCAATACCTTCAAGGACGTGACCGGTGTCGTTGGTGGGGTCGTAGACCAGAACGCCTTCGCCGTTCGGTCGGGGCGAGACAACGAGGTCGGTGCGAACGACGGGCTTCAACATGGGGAGGATGTCCTTTCGAAGGTGATAGTCCACCACGCCAAACCGTCGAAGGCAATCACGAAGCGAGATCGGGTGTGCGCCCCTGATTCAGGCGAGACTGAAGGGATGAAGGTACATCTCGTCGACGGAACTTACGAACTCTTTCGCCACCACTTCGCACTTCCATCTCGTGCGAACAGTGAAGGAATGGAAGTAGCTGCCACTCGTGGCGTTGTGATGTCGATGTTCAACATGCTTGACGAAGGTGCGACGCATGTCGGTATCGCGACCGATCGCACCGTTGATTCATTTCGTAACGCGCTGTGGGACGGCTACAAGTCAGGTGAAGATCTCGATCCCGAACTTGGTAATCAATTCGCGTTGCTTGACGAAGTCTTGGTTGCTGCGGGCTTCACGGTGTTCTCAATGATTGAACACGAAGCCGACGACGGCATGGGATCTGCGGCGGCGCGCGCTGCTGCAGACAAAAGCGTGCAGCAAGTCCTTATCTGCACTCCCGATAAGGATCTTGCGCAATGCGTTGTCGGAAACCGTGTTGTGCAGTTCGATCGCCGCAAAGGCCAGATGTTCGATCACGATGGTGTGATCGAAAAGTTTGGTGTTCCACCCGAATCAATTCCTGATTACCTCGCCCTCATGGGCGATACGTCTGATGGATTTCCGGGTCTTCCCGGTTGGGGAGCAAAGTCTGCATCGACTGTTCTCGGTCGCTACGTACACATTGAGAACATTCCGCCCGATCCCACTGATTGGGATGTCCAGGTTCGGGGCGCAGCAAAGCTCGCGGCAACGCTTCAAGAACAGATGGAACTGGCGATGCTGTTCCGACGCATCGCGACAGTTGTGACTGATGCGCCGACCTTCACGAAGGTCGATGAACTTCGTTGGTCGGGCCCGCAGAAAAACTTCGCTGAGGTCGTTGGCCGAATTGATGCGCCGCGACTCGTCGACCGAGCCGCGAAATTGGCGCAGACGCGAAACTGACCGACCTGAAGGTCGGTCAGTCGTCAGATTTCTTCGCAACGCCACACGGCGCAGGCGTCAGCTATCGGACGTATCGGTGGCTTCTGTGGTCTTGGTGTCGGTTGCCTTCGATTCGGGGGCACCTTCCTTCAGACCCTTTTCGAATTCACCCTTTGCCGAACCCAATGAGCGAGCGAGCTTCGGGAGCTTGGCGCCGCCGAAGAGCAGGGCGATGATGGCGAGAACAATGACGATGTCCCAACCGAGAATTTCCGCGAGCACCATGGGGTGTCCTTCCTGCGCCGAAACCGGCGACAACGTGCGTACATTTCAAGGCTAGACCGTCGAACGGGTCGATGGGCTATCAGCGGAGTCCGCAGGTCCAAGGTTGCCCGCATTCCGGGCGCCAACCCCGGGCTGGGTAGTGTTGGCGCCATGTCGGAACACCCAATGACCGAGCGTCTGGCCCAACTGGCCGAGCGCAAGGAACAAGCCCTCCATGCCGGTTCAGAACGCTCGGTTGAGCGTCAGCATTCAAAGGGCAAGATGCTTGCCCGCGAGCGCATTGACTACCTCCTTGACGAGGGTTCGTTTCACGAACTCGACATGCTTGCTCGTCATCGTGCGCACGAGAGCGGCATCGAAGAGCGCCCCTACACCGATGGTGTTGTGACCGGTTGGGGAACCATCGATGGCCGGAAGGTCTTCGTGTTCTCGCAGGACTTCACTGTTTTTGGTGGCGCACTTGGCGAAGTGTTTGCCGAGAAGATTCACAAGGTGATGGACCTTGCCCTCTCTGTTGGTGCACCGCTCATCGGCCTGAATGACGGCGCGGGTGCCCGTATTCAGGAAGGCGTCGTCTCGCTCGCCAGTTATGGCGGCATTTTCCATCGCAACGTTCAAGCGTCGGGTGTGACCCCGCAGATTTCTGTAATCCTCGGCCCATGCGCTGGTGGCGCGGTATACAGCCCGGCCATGACCGACTTCATCTTCATGGTTGATGAAACCTCACACATGTTCATCACTGGCCCCGATGTTGTGAAGACCGTGACAGGCGAAGAAGTCACGCTTGAAGAACTCGGTGGCGCAAAGTCGCATGCCAGCAAGTCCGGCGTGGCCACATTCGTCTCCCCCGACGAGAAGACCTGTCTTGACGACGTGAAGTACCTCTTCTCGTTCCTTCCGTCGAACAACCTCGAAACTGCTCCGTCGATGCCAACCGGTGACGATCCGCAGCGCAGTTGTCCAGAACTCGTCGACATCATGCCGGCCAGTCCAAACATTCCGTATGACATGAAGAAAGTCATTGCGTCGGTTGTCGACGATGGTGATTTCTTTGAGTACTTCCCGCGTTGGGCCGGTTCCATTGTGTGCGGTTTCGCTCGCCTTAATGGCGAGACCGTCGGCATCGTTGGCAATCAGCCGATGGTGCTCGCTGGTGTTCTCGACATCGAGTCTGCGGAAAAGGGCGCGCGTTTTGTGCGTACCTGCGATGCATTCAACATTCCGCTCGTGACCTTCGTCGATGTTCCAGGGTTCCTTCCTGGTGTCGATCAGGAATACGGCGGCATCATTCGCCACGGCGCCAAGTTGCTTTACGCCTTTTGTGAAGCAACCGTTCCCCGGATTCAAGTCATTACGCGTAAGGCCTACGGCGGCGCCTACGTGGTTATGAATTCGAAGTCGATCGGTGCTGACCTTGCGTTCGCATGGCCGTCTGCCGAGCTCGCTGTTATGGGTCCCAACGGTGCCGTTGAAATTCTTTACCGTCGTGAACTACAGGATGCTGCCGATCCCGAGAAGCGTCGTGCGGAACTCATCGATGATTACACCGAGCGCTTTGCGAACCCCTACGTGGCGGCCGAGCGTGGCTTCATCGACGATGTCATCGACCCTGCCGATACGCGCATGAAGGTCATCGCCGGTCTTGAAATGCTCAAGTCCAAGCGCGAAGAACTTCCGCATCGCAAGCACGGAAACATTCCGTTGTGAGTGATTCCTCGCCGAGCGTGCGCATCACGCCCGAACCCACTATCGAAGAGGCAGCAGCAATTGCTGCTGCTATCGAGGTCACGCGGCCACGCGTCATGGTGGGTCAGGAAGCTGCACCTGAATCGCGTTGGCGATTCAGCGGCCGTTGGTGGTCGCGTCCGGTCGCGGCTCGACGCGCCCGGCCCGCTGCTCGACGCTAAACAGCCTTAGCCGAAGACGGCAGACGCGGCGCGACCGAGTAGTTCTACGCGCTCGCCGTCGGCGATATCGGCTGGCATCGAGCACGTGACACCATCGAGCCCGGCGTCGCGCACCTTCTGTAGCCAGCCACTGACCTCGTCGGGACCTCCCCACGCAATGTCGAGGGGGAGTGCGTCGATGTCACTTGGCTGAGAAACGGAGAGTCCCTTTGTGGCGAGCACCGCTTGTGCTTCACGAAAGGCGAGGTCGGCGTTAGGTGCGATGACCACCTGCACCATCTTGCTCATAGTGATTGTTGAACGGTCACGACCCAGACGCTCACAGTGGCCAGCAAGGGCATCGAGCTTGCGAGGAACTTCGGACAGCGAACAAGTGAAGTTTCCTTCGTCGGCGTACTGAGCAACCATGCGAAGTGTCTTGCGCTCTCCGGAGCCACCAATGAGCACGGGGATGCGACTGATCGGGGCGGGCTGGTTCATTGCGTTGTCGACGGAATAGTGCGCGCCGGAAAAGCTTGGACGTTCGTCGCGCAACATCGGAAGGATGATCTGCAACGCCTCTTCGAGTTTCTGGAAGCGTTCAGTGAATGTTCCGAACTCGTAGCCGTAGGCTTCGTGTTCGAGTTCGTACCAACCGGCACCGATTCCGAGTTGCGCACGGCCACCCGAGACGATGTCGAGTGTGGTGACAAGTTTCGCGAGCATCGCCGGGTTGCGGTACGTGTTGCCGGTGACAAGCGCACCGAGCCTGACGTTTGAAGTGTGTTGCGCAATTGCTGCGAGCGTTGTGTAGCACTCGAGCATGAAATTTTCGGGCGGCCCGATAAACGGCAACTGGTAGAAGTGATCCATCACTGTCACGGTGTCGAATCCGGAAGTGTCGGCGGCACGGGCGAGTTCGAGTACCGATGGGAAGACGTTGGCGGAGTTTGCTCCGGGGCGGTTGAAGTCGGTGATGTGCAGGCCAATGCGAGTCATGGTTCCTCCTGAGGTTCGGCGAAGCGTAGGCAGGATCAGTCCCGACGCGTCGCATCCGTATTGGGAAGGTGCTCAATCTCGCCAAAGATGACAGGACCAGTGCTTCCTCCCGTTAGCGTTTCGGTTGTGCCCAGCCCACCTCTCGCCGATCTGCGCGTCATCGATATTTCTACGGTTCTTGCCGGCCCAGGCTGCGCCCGACACTTGGCTGACTTTGGGGCCGACGTGATCAAAGTCGAGCGCCCCGGAAAGGGTGACACCGTTCGCGATATGGGTTGGCGAGATCCCGCCGATGACGTCACGTTGTTTTGGAAGATTGCCGGCCGCGGCAAGCGCACGATTGTGCTTGATCTGAAAACTGAAGATGGACTGTCGGTTCTCCGTCGGTTGCTCGACACCGCCGATGTGCTCGTTGAGAACTTTCGGCCCGGAAAACTCGAAGCACTCGGACTCGATCCCGTCGCCCTCCATGCAACGAATCCAAAGTTGGTCATCACGCGAGTGACGGGTTTTGGTCAGACCGGGCCCTATCGAGATCGCCCGGGCTTTGCGACGCTGGCCGAAGCGATGTCGGGGTTTGCCAATGTGAACGGTGAACCCGATGGCGCGCCAACGCTTCCGCCTATCGCGCTGACCGATGAAGTCACTGCAATTGTTGCGGCATTCGCCTCGATGGTTGCGGTCCACTCAGGGGTCGGTCAGGTTGTCGATGTCAACCTTCTCGAGTCGATGCTGCATCTGATGGGTCCACTGCTCTCTGCCAACGCGCTGACGGGCTACGAACAACCGCGACTCGGTTCTGGCATTCCCTACTCGGTACCGCGCAACACCTATCGATGCTCAGATGGAAAGTGGGTCGCGATTTCAACCACCGCGGAATCGGTTGCACAACGACTGATGGCGCTGGTCGATGCGCCGGATGATCCGCGGTTCGAAGGATTCGAGAATCGCGTTGCCAATCGTGAACTGATCGACGAGATCGTCGGCGAATGGGTGTCGCAACGAACGCAAGACGTGGTCCTTGCTGAAGCAGAACGCGCTGAAGTTGCAGTCGCTCCGGTGTATTCAATGGCCGATGTCGTGACAGATCCGCATCTGCGTGAACGAGACGCAATCATTGAAGTCGACGGCGTTCCTATGCAAAACGTGATTGCTCGATTGTCAGCAACGCCAGGCGGAGTTCGCTTCGCTGCTCGCGGGCTTGGCGCCGATACCGATGATGTGATCGCGGAACTCGAAGACTGAATTTTTTAGCTTCGGGTTTCGGCAACAAGTGACGCGATGTCACCCATGATGTTGCCAAGTTCAAAGTCTTTTGGCGTGTACACACGAGCGACGCCGGCCGCGAGCAACTTGGGGCGGTCATCTTCAGGGATGATGCCGCCGACGATCACCGGGCAGATGACACCCTCGGCCCGAAGTCGTTCGACAACGTCGGGAACGAGTTGCATGTGACTTCCGGAAAGAATCGAAAGTCCAACGACATCGACGTCTTCATCGCGAGCAACTGCTGCGATCTGTGCTGGAGTTAGCCGGATGCCTTGGTAGATGACTTCCATGCCGGCATCACGTGCCGCGACGGCGATTTGTTCCGCGCCATTGGAGTGACCGTCGAGGCCTGGCTTACCGACGAGGAACCGCGGTGGACCGCCAGCCATTGTCTTGACGCGATCGGCGACGGCTCGGAGGTCCTCGGGAAGCGTTCCGACGCCCGCCGCAGCAGCAACGCCGGTAGGGGCGCGGTATTCGCCAAAGACCTCACGCAGTGCACCGGCCCACTCGCCAGTGGTTCCGCCGGCAACGGCCAACGCGATCGTGGCGCCCATGATGTTTTCGTCCGTGAACGCGACTCGGCGCAACTCGGCGAGAGCAGCATCGACGGCGGCGCTATCGCGTCCGCTTCGCCATGTCTCGACTTCGGCGATGGTCTGAGCTTCAACAGCGGGGTCGACGCGCAGGATTGATTCGTCGCCCGAAAGCGGTGAGTCGGCTGCTTCGGTGAACTTGTTGACTCCAACGACGATCTGCTCGCCTGTTTCGATCCGACGAACGCGCTCGGTGTTCGACGCTACGAGTCGTCCCTTCAGCTCTTCGATTGCCGCGAACGCTCCGCCCATCGCCAATACGTCATCGAGTTCGGCCCGAGCTGCGGTGACGAGTTCATCGGTGAGTCCCTCAATGACATGAGAGCCGTTGAAGATGTCTTCATATTCGAGGAGATCCGATTCGAAGGCGAGTACCTGCTGCATGCGCAGCGACCATTGCTGGTCCCATGGGCGGGGAAGGCCAAGCGCTTCGTTCCACGCTGGGAGCTGCAGAGAACGAGCACGGGCGTCTTTTGAAAGCGTGACGCCGAGCATTTCCAGCACGATTCGCTGCACGTTGTTCTCGGGTTGTGCTTCGGTAAGCCCGAGTGAGTTCACCTGGACGCCGTAGCGAAAGCGACGAGCCTTCGCGTCGGTGACGCCATAACGCTCGAGGCAGATTTCGTCCCACATTTTCGTGAAGGCGCGCATCTTGCACACTTCTTCAACAAAGCGAATGCCCGAGTTCACGAAGAATGAAATCGATGCAACGACTGCGGGCATACGTTCTGCGGGGACTTGACCGCTATCGCGCACGGCGTCAAGTACATCGATTGCCGTTGCAAGAGAGAACGCAATTTCCTGCACCGGTGTCGCTCCGGCTTCTTGCAGGTGATAACTGCACACGTTCATGGGATTCCAGGCCGGAATGTTCTCGGAACACCACGCGACCATGTCGACGATGAGTCGACGCGAAGGCTCTGGCGGGAAGATGTATGTGCCTCGCGACAGGTACTCCTTCACGATGTCATTTTGCGTTGTGCCGCGGAGTTCGCTCGATGCGACGCCGTTCTCAGCGGCGTAGGCCACATACAACGCAAGGAGCCAAGCGGCTGTTGCGTTGATCGTCATAGACGTATTCATTCCGCCAACCGGAATGCCTTCGAGGAGCTCGCGCATATGTCCGAGTTCGGCAACGGGAACGCCGACCTTGCCGACTTCGCCGCGTGAGCGCGGGTCGTCAGGGTCGTAACCCGTCTGTGTCGGCAGATCGAATGCAATGGAAAGGCCCGTTTGACCCTTAGCCAAGTTGGTGCGGTAAAGCTCGTTCGAGGCACGCGCTGTTGAGTGCCCCGAATAGGTGCGCATCATCCAAGGACGGTCGGCCGAACGAATGGAATCGCCAGAAGGGGTGGAGCTCATGGCTCCATGCTCGCCCACTGATGGTTGCTTTGTCACGGTGACACCTCGGAATTGAAGGGGCGAATGGGGATTGCCAAAGCATTGGCAAGGAGATTCAGGTACTGAGTGCGGGGGACTTCCTCGGCTCCGAGGCTGGCCAAATGGGGGGTGAGCCACTGAACATCAAGGAGGACGGCGCCGATTTCCTGCAAGTGATTCACGAGTCCGACGAGTGCCACCTTCGACGCATCACGTGAATAGTGGAACATCGATTCGCCTGCGAAGAGTCCGCCAATGTGAATGCCGTAAAGGCCTCCCACAAGGTCGCCGGTTGTTCGGTCGCGAGTTTCGACCGAGTGCGCCCAGCCCAATCGGTGCAGTTCGCTGTATGCGGAGTGAATGGCTTCTGTAATCCATGCGCCATCGCGGTCGGGGTGTGCGCATGCGCGCACCACCTGATCGAACGCGCTGTCAATAGTGATGTCGTAGCGGTCGACTGACTGGCGCAATGACCGAGAGACGCGCAATGAATCAAGCGGGAGAATCCCGCGAGGGTCTGGTGACCACCAACCGACCGTTGGTCCGTTATCGAACGGCATTGGAAAGATTCCTGCGCGGTACGCGGCGAGCACCGTTCCTGGTTCAAGATCGGCACCAACGCCAACGAGACCGTTCTCGTCGGCGTTTGAGGGCGCGGGAAATTGCCACTGCGAAAGCGGAGGCGCGATCGGCATCACAACTGGTCGGCCTTCGATGTCAACGACGGCTTACTTGCGGTAGTCGTAAAAACCGATGCTCGACTTCCGGCCGAGATGCCCAGCGGTGACCATGCGACGAAGGCGCGGTGCCGGCGAGAAGTTCGGATCGCGGAACTCGTCATACAGGGCATCAAGGATCGCGACCGAAGTGTCGAGACCAACAAGATCAAGGAGTTGCAATGGACCCATCGGGAAGTTGCAGCCGCCCTTCATGGCGGTATCGATGTCGTCACGCGAGGCGATGCCGTTTTCGAGCAGCTTGACCGCGTTGTTGAGATACGGGAAGAGAAGAGCGTTCACGATGAAGCCAGCGCGGTCGGCAACTTCAACGGGGTCCTTGCCACAGGCTTGTGCGAAGGCGGTGACGGCGGCGATGGTTGCATCGTCGGCGGTCATTGGGCGAACAATTTCAACGAGGCTCATTGCTGGCGCTGGATTGAAGAAGTGAACGCCGCACACCTGACCGGGACGGTTGGTGGCCATTGCCATTTCGACCACAGGAAGGGTCGAGGTATTTGTGGCGATGATGGCATCGGCCTTGACAATGCCATCGAGTTCACGGAAGAGCGCGAGCTTCACGTCGAGATCTTCGACAACCGATTCAAGAACAAGATCGCAGTCAGCGAGGTCAGCGAGGTCGGCTGTTGCGGTAACGCGTGCGGCGATGGCGTCGGCGTCGGCCTGTTCGCGACGGCCTTTCTCGACCTGACGAGAAAGTGACTTCTGCAGACCAGCGAGCATCGCGTTGGCGCTTTCAATCGAACGGGAGCGCAGGACCACTGTGTGGCCAGTGCTGGCGGCCACCTCGGCGATTCCCGAGCCCATGATTCCGGATCCGATGATTCCGATTCGTTCGATTGCCACAGCCATTCCTCTTTCACTCGTCGCCGGCCATCCCGGAGAGCGCTAGAGGTTACCGCTGGGTAGGTTTCAGCGCTCAATGTCAGCCCGGGCGGCCGCGATCGGCGTCCCCACTAGCGTGCTGAGCGTGTCGACCCGCAAAACAGTGATCGTCGAAAGCGAGCGCCGCTTCCCGAAAGCGGTTGAGAGTGAGCTCCGCCGTCGCCACCTCGAGGCGATTGCTGCCTCGAGCGGTCGAGTTCTTGATCTTTCCGATGCCGGCGCCCGAACGGTTCTCCGCGACGCGATCGACGGCGGAAATGTGATCGCCGCCGATCAATGGGACGTCGTAATTTCCGTTGCCGAACTGATTCGCTTCCCCGACCTTGCCGCATCGATGAGCGCAATCGATGCGCTTTTGACGCCAAGTGGACGTTTGCTTGCCGTTGAGCCTGTCATCCGTCCCGGCACGCTTCG
The DNA here is from genome assembly GCA_937927725.1 of uncultured Actinomycetes bacterium. GTDB lineage: Bacteria > Actinomycetota > Acidimicrobiia > Acidimicrobiales > Acidimicrobilacustridaceae > Acidimicrobilacustris. Next base: position 4,457 of record CALBSE010000026.1, on the reverse strand, counting down.
GGTTCTTGGTTTCGCACCGTGGTCGGCAACTCGTTCGGTACGCGGGTTCCACGTGGGCCGCGACCTCACCGCAGCGCTTCGAACGACAACACTTGCGAACGACGACATTGACCGTTTCACCATGCCGACCGCCGTTGCCCCACTCCGACATTTCGTGTCGCTTGGAGCGCGTCGAGCCGTCACCGTCCCGGAGGTAGAGCAATGACCGGACCACTCGCACTTGTTGGTGGCGGAGAATTTTCCGAAGGTTGCACATTCGATGCGGAACTTCTCACTGCCGTTGGCGCAACTGAAGTGACGTTGCTTGCTACTGGATGGGCCTACGAGAACCCACAGAAGTCAGTGGCTGCCGCGCGCGAATGGTTCGCAACGCTTGGTGTGACAGTTCGTGAGGTTCCCGTCTACTCGCGTACCGACGCGCTCGACGCCGAGAACATCGCTGCGGTTGCCAATGCGAAGTTTTTGTATCTCACTGGCGTCTCGCCGATGCACATTCGCTCGGTGCTGAAAGACACACCGACCTACGACGCGCTTCTTTCGGCGTGGCGTGGTGGTGCTGCGCTCATTGGCAGTGGCGCCGGAGCCGATGTTCTGTGCGACCCAATGGTGGACACTCGCGGCGGAGCATTCACGGTTGGTCTCGGACTACTTCCCGGTGTTGCCGTGATTGCTCGTAGCGATGAATGGTCGCCCGACAAGGTCCGACGCACAATTGACCTCGCATCTGCGGGCGTTGTTCTGCTTGAACTTCCGACGCGCACCGCAGTTATTGACGACATCGGAACCGGCGGTTGGCGCGTCGCTGGCAAAGGCAACGTGATCGTTCACCGAGACGGAAAACTTTCCGATATCTCGGTGCTTCCCGAAGCCGTCGTCTAAACGACGGCAGGGTCGTTAGTTCGCTGCAGTCCCTGGGGTCGCTGATGGGGAGGTCGAAATGAGGTCGACGACGAAGATCAGCGATTCATCGGGAGCGATGCCACCTTGCCCGGTTGATCCATACCCAAGGTCGGGTGGGATCACGAGGAGTCGGCGGCCATTGGGTTGCATGCCAACAAGTCCCTGCGACCAACCACTGATGACCTGGTTGAGGGGGAACGTCACTGACTTTCCGTTCGTCCAAGACGAATCAAAGATCTTTCCGGTGGAGCAAGACACGCCGATGTAGTTGACGGTGACTGAATCACCCTTGGCCACAGGAGTTCCCGCGCCGGCGACGAGGTCCTTCACCACGAGTGACTTGGGTAGTTCGCCGACCGGCATGGTTACTTCAGGTGCGCCGGCGGGAAGTGTGTCGTTGAAGTCAACGCACGGCTTGCCGGCCGCGGACGGAAGCGTGGCCGTCGAAACGGTGGTGGTGCTCGCAAGCGTGGTCGTGGTTGTTGCCGCGGTTGTCGAGGTCGAACTGTTGTCGCTCAACGCAGTGAACAGCGCCGCAGCTGCGACGAGGATGACGGCAGCGCCCACGATCGAGAAGAGACGGCGTCGGCGCTGGTCGCGTCGGGCCATTGATCGTTCAACATTGAGGCGGGCCTGATGTCCGGCCTTTTGGCGTTCACGCTTTGCGGTTCCCATCGGGCGGCGACGCTAGCAAGCCCTCGGCGCTAACGGCCATCGCGCGCAATCGGCGCTGTAATGCGATGGATCAAACAGGACCGCTCAGCCGGGGATCGCACCACTCTGGACGACCGAGATTGAGGTGATCGTGACAAGAGCCGTGGGTTTGCCGGATTCGCTCGCAAGTTGGTTCATCGCCGTCAACGTGGCATCACCACTCAGCATGATCCCAAGCGGGGTGACCTGCTGGTTGTTGTCGGGGGATTGGTCAAAGGTGGCAAAGACCAACTGGCCACCGATGCCGTTCGATGCCGAAGCCGGTGCCATCGAGAGCGCTCCGGGCGTAAAGACGGTTCCCTTCGCGGGGATTTCACCGGGAATGTCGAAGCCGGGTTGGGCGGATCCACCGGAGAACACCATGCCAGCGGTGAATGAGGCGCGAGTACGTACGTCAGTGATTGGCTGACCGTCGTAATAGTGGTAGCGAGCGAGTACCACAAAGGTGTTCACCGTTTGTGGTGACACCTTTGGATTGAGTTGGATCGTCAGCGGACCCTTCGTGGTCGTGATTGTCGCGGTGTAGAAGTGTGTGGTGTCGATGCAGGTGGTCGGCGCGGATTCGAATGATGTTGTTCGTGCCGAAGAGCCGTCCTCGGCTGGGCAGGGCGTTGCTCCGGTGAGCGTGGCGCCAGGGGCAACGGCGGGCGGGGTGATCCCCGACTTCGGAAGTGTCGATGACGTGGAGACCGCTGTCGTGGTCGTCGTCGACTTTTTTGTAGTCGAACTCTTCGAACCGAGGAAGGCTCCGAGCGTCGAGAGCACCACGAGGATTGAAACGCCACCTGCGGCGAATTGCTTGCGACGCCGCGCCTTTCGCTGCCGGGCGCTCGCCGCGGTCTGCGCCTTTTGGCGGGCTAACTGTTGCTGACGGCGATCCGATGAGCGAGCCATGGTCGGAGAACCTACAAGTGATTTGGGTCGGGGCCGAGGCCGTTTCGAAACGGAGTCGGGGCGGCCGGTAGCGTTGCGACCCGTGGCTCTCCTCGTTCAGAAGTTTGGTGGTACCTCGGTCGGCACTCCGGAGCGCATGCGCGCCGTGGCCGAGCATGTAGCGCGCACGGTGCGTGGGGGAAACCAAGTTGTGGTCGTGATTTCGGCGATGGGCAAGGAAACTGACGATCTCCTTCGCATCGCCGCTGAAGTTTCCGATACCCGTCCGGGTCGCGAAATGGACATGCTCGTCACCGCTGGCGAACGCAAGGCAATGGCGCTGCTCTGTATGGCAATCGCCGATACGGGCATCGAGGCGGAGTCATTCACCGGTTCACAAGCCGGTTTCCTCACGGACTCCACCCATCGCAACGCGAAGATCGTTGACGTCAAGCCCGCTCGTGTCGTCGAAGCATTAGCGGCCGGCCGAGTTGCGGTTGTTGGCGGCGCGCAGGGAGTGTCACCCGAAGCCAATGTGACATTCCTTGGCCGCGGCGGTTCGGACACAACTGCAGTCGCGCTTGCTCACGCGCTTGGCGCGGATTCTTGCGAGCTCTACACGGACGTCACCGGCGTGTTCACGACCGATCCACGCATCGTGTCGAACGCTCGCAAGATGGAAAAAATCAGTTTTGATGAATTGCTCGAGATGACGGCAAATGGTTGTCCCAAGCCGGCAATGCGTTCAGTGGAGTTCGCCCGTACCCACGGTGTTGATCTTCACGTTCGTTCGGCATTCACGTGGGAAACCGGAACGATCGTCACCAAGGAGGACGACACGATGGAACAGGCAATCGTTTCTGCAGTTGTGCACGATGCCGATGAAGCAAAGGTCACGATCGGCGGTGTCGCCGACCGTCCCGGTATCGCGGCGCTGATGTTCCGAGCGCTTGCCGATGCCAACATCAATGTCGATCTCATCGTGCAGAACACTTCCGATCACGGCGTTACCGATATTTCGTTCACCGTTCCTCACGGCGAGCTCGATGCTGCAATTGCTATTTGTGAACAACACACCGGTGACATCGGCGCGACGCGCGTGAATGGCGATCCTGCAATTGCTCGTGTGAGTGTTGTCGGCGCGGGTATGAAGTCGCACCCGGGTGTCGCAGCGACGGTGTTCGAGACCCTCGCGGCGAACAACATCAACATTGAAATGATCGCCACATCGGCGATTCGTGTGAGTTGTGTGGTCGCCGAAGCTGATGTTGAGCGCGCCGTTGTGGCGTTGCACGATGCATTCGGCTTGGCCGATGGTCCCGTCTACGTCGATTGACGACAAACCGAGGTTTGAGGCTCTGTTTCGGGGCTTCGGCGGCAATTTCGAAACTCATTAGTGGTCGCCTCAAGGGTGACCGCTAGGGTTTCTCCCCTTATGCGTATCGGTATCGTCGGAGCAACTGGTCAGGTGGGTGGCGTCATGCGCGCCGTCCTTGCCGAGCGCCAGTTCCCAGTTTCTGAACTTCGTTTGTTTGCGTCGGCTCGGTCGGCTGGCCGTCGTTTGCCGTGGGCGGACGGCGAGGTCGTCGTGGAAGACGCGGATACTTCGGACTACTCCGGCCTCGACATTGTCTTGTTCTCCGCTGGTGGTGGAACTGCGCTGGCACTTGCACCGCGGGTAGCCGAGTCGGGTGCGATCGTCGTCGACAATTCCTCGGCCTGGCGCATGGATCCCGACGTGCCACTTGTCGTGCCCGAGGTCAATGCACATGCTCTGGATTCGATTCCGAAGAACATTGTCGCAAACCCCAATTGCACAACGATGGTCGCAATGCCAGTACTCAAGCCGCTTGATATCGAAGCCGGCTTGCGGGCGTTAACCGTCACCACGTTCCAAGCGGTCTCGGGTGGCGGACTTGCCGGAACGGCAGAACTCGACGAGCAGATTCGCAAGATCGGTGAAGGTGCTC
>CALBSE010000025.1 GCA_937927725.1 uncultured Actinomycetes bacterium | reverse complement strand
ATGCCGCGGATACCCGGATCGAACGAGATGCCAGCGATGATTTGAAGGGTATGCATCAAAGGCTCCGCTCGTACGCGACAACTGCCGAAATCTGTTCGGGCGTGAGCATCACCTGGTCCGGACTCATGATGGCCGTCTTCGGATCAACAGCATTCGGGTTGGTTCCGAAGCTGCCCATACGCCCACTCGACCAACCATTGGTGCCGTAAGCCGTGCCCATCTTGGGATAGGCCGAGACGTACTGCTCTTGCTTTTCGGCGACAGGGAACTGACGGATCTCAGAGCCACCGGTGAGATTCGGGCCCATGGCTCCGCCACCGGAAGGACCTGCTTTACCGAACGACCAGCCCGTTGTGTGACAACGCCCGCAGGCGTAGGCACCAGCGGCGAAACCATCGGAGTAACCGAGGTTGAAGATTGCTTCGCCGAGGGTCTTATAGACGCCACCAGCGACGGTGCAGTTGTTTTGGGCGTCTGCCTTACAGACCTTGTCGAGTTCGGCCTGCACTGCGTTTTGTGATTCCTCGGCGGGAATCTGGATTGACGTGAGATAGGCAATGACGTCAGAAATCTGCTGCTCGGTAAGCGGACCGCCACCAGGTGCACCCCACGCCGGCATCGGCGAGTAACCGCGTCCGTAGTTGAGGATGTAGGTGACCTGCTCAGGCGTGTAGCGATACATCACCGTGTTGAGAGCCGGAGCTTTCCACTGGACCTGATCGACATAGGCGCCGGTCTTGGGATCGAGGATGGTGTAACTCGCAGCGCCACCAACACCATTTGGACCATGGCAGTTGGCGCACTGGGCACCATTCACGTAGATGTTTTCACCGCGAGAAATAGCAACGTCTTCGTAGTGGCGCACCATGTCGGATTGACGACCGGGTTCAGCGAGCCAATACAGCGGAAGCGTAAGTGCGATGACACCGAGCGCAACAAGACCAAGACCCAGAGTGCGGTCAAGCTTCTTCGTCTCGAGTTCTTCGTCGTCCATGTACGGCTTGCGGTTCGGGGCGAGTTCAACTTCAGAACCAACCTCGGCGCGTCCCTTGCGAACGTTGACAGCAATTGCGACGACAAACGCCAGAAGAAGAACGGCGGCAACGACGTAACCGATCGTCTTCTGCGCGCTGGCCAAGAGATACAGATCGTGCATCAGTGATGTCCTCCACCCACGCAATGCGGGCCTTCAGCTTCCTGACCAGTGGTGTTGGTTCCGATTGCCGGACCCTGGAAAATCTGTCCGGTGTCGACCGTCAGCACGCCACCGGCAACAGAGGTAGCGAAGCGATCCATGCCACGCGGCGCCGGACCACCCTTCTTTTCTCCGGCCTGGTTGTACTGCGAACCGTGACACGGGCATTCAAACCATTGCGAGGTTGCGCATGACGGCACGCGACAACCGAGGTGCGGGCACTTTTGATAGAGCGCAACGATGCCTGCTTCCATCGATGGAAGGACGGCAGCGGGATACACCTTCTTGGCCTTTTCAACTGCGGAGACCGGGTAGTTCGTCATCCACATGCGACCTTCGGCCGAGTAGAGGAATCCCTTACTCGCGGTGATCTTGGCCTGAATATCGGACACCGCACCGACACGAATCTTCGAACCGAAGCCGCCCTTTGGCATTGGCCACAGGAAGGCGAGAATCGCAGCACCGAACCCAGAAAGGCCAAGGCCCATCATCACGATGATGGAACGGTTGAAGAACTTGCGGCGTGAGATGCCGATCGCATCGGCATCGGGGGCCACAAACGGAGCGACGTCAGTAGTGGTCGTGGCAGGAGCAGCAGGGCGGCGGTCAAGAGCCGCCGATGCCTCGACCTGACGGCCTGAAACGCCGACGAGTTCGGACTCGTCAAGAGCCGTTGCGGGCTTGTCGCGTTTCACAGTTTCGCGACTGAGCGCACCGGTCGCACCGCCACTGTCGCGACGGCGTGAAGCTGCGAACAACACCACCCCGGCGAGAACAACGACGACGGGGATAACGATGACTAGAGGATTCATTTGGGGGACTCCTGCGTTTGCGCCATCACAACTCGAAGAACAGGCCGCCGGTCCATGGCGTCACAAAGTTGAAGCCAGGGCCGCGGAAGAAGGAACCGATAATGACCAGTACTGCCCAGAACATCATCTGAACCGTGAAGAGCGAAATCGCGAACTTGCGATCTTCTGGCTTATTCGACGGGTTCTTGTCGATGTACGGAGCGAGGATCAGCAAGAAGATGCCCATGCCCGGGATGGTCACGCCGGCAACCATCGGGTGGAACATGGTGAGAAGTTCCTGAAGTCCGAGGAAGTACCAAGGAGCCTTCGAAGGGTTCGGAGTCTGGTTGATGTTCGCGAGCTCCAGCAGCGGCGCATTCACGAAAATCGAGAAGATGAGCGTGAAGACCGTGATGGCGAGAGCCGCAACGAATTCAACCGCAAGAAGATGCGGCCAGGTGTGCACTTTGTCGATCGGGGTGGACTTGACGTCCTGAATCGAGCCGGCCTTGACCACAGTAAGAAGGCGTTGGGTATGTCCACCCGGGCCCGTTGCGGTGGGAGGAGGAGCGGCCTCGGCGACCGCAGTAGCAACGCCTCCGCCGGTCGCGGCCGGAGCGGCAGCGTCGGCGCCGCCTTCCTTCTTGGCCTTTGCCGACTTTGAACGCTCAAGCAGATGGGCCGGGATGCGGCTGTCACCGGCACTCGGTGCGGCGGCGGCAGGAGCTTCGGCAGCTGCTTCGGCCGGCGCGTCACCGGCAGCCTTGGCTGCTGCCTTGGCCTTGGCCTCTTCGGCCCGCTTACGGAGATGTTCTGGGATCTCGGTCATGGCTCCTCGATCACAACGGTCCGGAGATGCCGCCGTCCTTGCGGACCCGCCAGAAGTGGATCGCAAGGAAGATGACGGTCACGAACGGAACAAACAACACATGCAACACGTACCAACGCAACAGCGTGTCGGTACCGATTTCCTTACCGCCAAGGAGCACAAATCTCACTTGGTCGCCGAACACAGGGGTGTAACCCATCATGTTCGTACCCACCGTCACCGCCCAAAGTGCGAGCTGATCCCAAGGAAGGAGGTAGCCGGTGAAGGAAAGAAGAAGGGTGAGGGTCAAGAGAATGACGCCAATTACCCAGTTGAACTCTCGAGGTGGCTTGTATGCGCCGTGGTAGAAGACGCGAGCCATGTGGAGGAAGACCGACAACACCATGAGGTGAGCGGCCCATCTATGCATATTTCGCACGAGAAGACCGAAGGCCACGGAGGTCTGAAGGGTGTAGATGTCGTTCCAGGCCTGCGCCGCAGTCGGGCGGTAGAAGAACATCAAGAAAATACCGGTGATGGTCAGCAGGATGAAGAGGAAGAAGCTGAGGCCACCGAGGCAGAGGGTGTAGCTGACCTTGACCGCGTGGCGCTTCACCTTCACCGGGTGAAGGTGATACAGCACGCTGTTCATGATCACGTACGAACGGTTACGTGGGCTGTCGGTGTAGCCCTTACGGAACACCGATCCTGGTCGGAAGATTGAATTCCAGGCCTGAGAGCCCTGCGTCTTATCGACGATTTCACTGACGCGCTGGCTGGGGGTCTTCTTCCCGCTGGGGCGCTCCATGGTCTTTGCCAAGGCAGTTACTCCGTGTGAGCCGGAATCGAGGAACGAATCCGGGAGGGTGGTTCGAGTTCAGGACGTACAGAAAAGCTAGAAAAAATAAGGAAAATCGGGTGGGGCTAACCGAGCCGCATGCCGTACCCATACCCATGGGTTGGCGTGCGTTGGTGGGAGTCACCGTCGGCCGGTGCAGCACCGACCTTTCCAAGGATGATGACACCAGTTGGACACCGGTCTACGCAAAGCGCGCACCGGGTGCAGACATCGTCGTCGATGAGGAACACTGAATGGTCTCCGGGGTCTTCTCCGGGGAGTTCCGTGCCGACCGCTTCGTCGATCGAGGAAGTGCGGACCAAATGGATGCACTTCCAAGGGCAGATATCGACACAGCCTTCGCACGTGATGCACTCGGATTGGTCGATATGGATGAATTGCTTGGGCTTAACCGCCTTTGACAGCCACTCCGCGTCGACTTCCCGCAGGACGTAATCGTCGCGGAACTCCGGCATCGGGGGATTGGCGTCAACGCGGGCCATGATCAGCTCTTCCGGACCAGCGGACGGCCGTATTCGGAGGTTGCTGTGGTCTGGGCCGATTCAGCGGCGGCAGCGCGCTTGCCACGGTTCTGCCACCAAACCCAGAGCGCGATCTGAGCGCCCAGGAACACGACATAGATGAGCACCGCGAGGATGTCGCGCAGTGTCTGGTACGTGATCGTGATGGGGCTCCACCCATCGAGCGACTGTGGCTTGAGGATGCCTCCCGGACCAAGCAGAAGCTTGTCGGGACGCCAACCAAGTTCATTGCCGGCCCATGTCAGGAAGAGATGAGGAACAAGCCCGTAGACCCAAAACATAAGGAAAAAGGCGTAAACAGACGCCACCATGGCCTCGCCCCATGTGAGCGGGGTCCCTACTGGACGTCGCTTGGCAACCGGAATCACAAGTGCGGTCAAAAGAACCGCTACAAGCACCGATGCGATGAACGCAACCACCCGGGTTGGCCTCCCTCGTGAACGTTTGCACAAATGGTACGGACAGAACTGTGCCGAGCCCGGACAGGCCGGTTCGGCGCTTCAATTGTCTAGCACCGCCGCGAGGGGGTTGAGACATTCCGGGGCGCAAAGAATCGCGTGACATTTCACCGGAGAGATTTCGCGAACTCTCCTCCTCGATACTTGGCTCAGGCCACTCCGCGTCGTCTAGGTTTGCACGAGTACGGCCGGTGTCCGTCGGCTTCGCCGCCAGCCCTGCCCGATCACTGCTCCCATATCTCTCCCCGTCCGCTTCGGAGGAACCGTGACCGAAGTTCCTGAGCATCTGCTCAAGCGCTCTAAAGACCGTCGGACTTCACTCGACGGTGGAACACCTGCTGCTGACACAGCACCGGCCGCCGAGAGCGCACCGGTCGAGAAGGCAACCGCTACCGCGGCCGCTGCACCCGCAGCAGTTGCGCCTGCCGCTGCGCCCGAACCCGTTCCGCCGTATGTCGAAGCAGCGATCAAGCGCAAGAAGATCCCGATCTGGGCCATGCCTGTGTTGGCATTCCTTCCTCTTTGGGCGGTCATTTACATCGGGGGCCTCTCCCCTTCCTCCAACGGCGCACCTTCACAGCTCGCCACCGGAGCAGCAATCTTCTCGGCCAACTGCGCCGGCTGCCATGGTGCAGGCGGCGGTGGCGGTGTCGGTCGCCAAATGAACGAGGGCAACTTGGTGAAGACGTTCCCCGACATGATTGGACAATTGCAGTTTGTCTGGCTCGGTTCGAATGGCACTGGTGCTGCCGGAACTCCCTACGGCGACCCCGCCCGTGAGGGTGGCCAGCACAAGACCCTCAGTTACAACGGCAACCCCATGCCGAACTTCAACAAAACGCTGAGCCAAGCCCAGTTGCTTGCAGTTGTTCGTTACGAATGGGAATCGATTTCAGGTGGCAAGACTACCGAAGATGCGACCGGCAACATCACCTACGCGAATGGAAAGCCCATGCTCAATGCAGCGGGCGAACTCATCACTCCCGAAGGTACGCCGTTGTTTGATGCGAACGGCAAGCTCACGATTCAGCCGAACTGGACAACACCAGTCGGTGCGAAGTCGTAAGCGCTCCTCAACAAACAATCGATTGAAAGGACCTCGCTTCGGCGGGGTCCTTTCGCGTTCAGCGCGTTGTTGCGATCGATGTTCAGCGTGATGCGACTGCAGCAGCGGCGGCGAAGGCCGCCTCGCTGATTGCAGTGAGGACTTCGTCATCATGCGCGAGACCCGGGAACATCACTTCGTACGCTCCAGGTGCGATCGCAACGCGACGATCAAGAAGTTCGTGGAAGAACGCTGCATACATCGCTTCGTCCGTGGTGCACGCGCTCACGTAATCGGTGGGTGGCGTTTCGCCGAAGAACAATCCAACAAGTGTTGCAAAGCGCGGAACACACACCCTGATACCGGCGGCCGAAAACGCATTCGCAAGCGAACCGGCAAGACAATCTGCGCGCGACTCGATCAACGCGTAGGCATCGTCATCAAGAAGCGAGAGCGCAGCAAGACCAGCAGCTGTTGCGAGTGGGTTACCCGACAACGTTCCTGCTTGGTAGACGGGTCCGAGAGGCGCAAGGTTGTCCATAACGTCGGCGCGCCCACCAAACGCTCCTACGGGTAAACCGCCACCGATGATTTTTCCGAACGCAGTGAGATCTGGCGTCACACCAAGAAGCTGCTGTGCGCCACCGCGCGCAACGCGGAATCCAGTGATGACTTCATCAAAGATCAACAGGGCACCGACGCGATCGCATTCGGAGCGAAGGCCTTCGAGAAATCCGGGCGCAGGTGGAACTAATCCCATGTTCGCCGCGCAAGGTTCGACAATGACGGCGGCGAATGTTTCATCGAGAGCTGGCACGACGTTGTAAGGCGCAACGACGGTGTCGGCAATCGCATTGTCGGTGACGCCTGCTGAAGCGGGAATGCCAAGCGACGCCATCGCCGTTCCACCGGAAACGAGGAGGCCATCGCTATGCCCGTGATAGTTGCCTGCGAACTTGAGGATCTTTGGTCGTCCGGTTGCGCCGCGAGCGACGCGAATCGCACTCATGGTTGCTTCTGTTCCGCTATTGACCATGCGCAACTTCTCGCAGGAAGGAACTCGTTCGTTGATCGCTTCGGCCAGTTCAACCTCGCGTGGTGTTGGCGCTCCAAACGATGTTCCGTCTACTGCTGCTTTTTGAATTGCCTCAATGATCTTTGGGTGAGCGTGTCCGGCGATGATCGCTCCGTAACTCTGCACCAGATCAAAAAACGTCGTGCCTTCAACGTCGATAACGCGCGCGCCATTACCGCTTGCGACGAAGTACGGCGTGCCGCCTACAGAGCGGAATGCTCGAACTGGCGAATTCACTCCGCCGGGGATGACGCGTTGACCGCGTTCGAACAGCGACTCGTTTGTCTGTGTCATGAGCTCAATCGTTGAGAAGTTCGGCGACGTCGCGCGCGAAGTACGTAAGAACCATGTCGGCACCTGCGCGTCGGATTGATGTGAGTTGTTCGATAGCGACAGCATCGCCATCGATCCATCCGCGTTCGGCTGCTGCTTTCACCATCGCGTATTCGCCAGACACGTGATACGCGGCCATCGGAATGTCGACCTCTTGACGCGCTCTAGCGATGATGTCGAGATACGACATCGCTGGTTTCACCATGACGATGTCGGCACCCTCAAGAATGTCTTGACGGATTTCTTCGAGCGACTCACGCGCGTTCGCAGGGTCTTGCTGATAGCCCTTGCGATCGCCGCCATCTTCGATAGTCACATCAACCGCGTCTCGGAAAGGCCCGTAGAGCGCCGAAGCGTATTTTGCGGAATACGCCATGATCGCGGTCTCAACAAAGTCTTCTTCGTCGAGCGCATCGCGAATCGCGGCAACGGCGCCGTCCATCATCCCCGAAGGGGCAACAACGTCAGCACCTGCGGTTGCCTGTGCAACGGCGACATTGGCGTAGAGATCAAGGGTTGCGTCGTTGTCGACACTGCCCCGACCATCAAGGACACCGCAGTGTCCGTGGGAGGCGTATTCGTCGAGGCAAAGGTCGGACAGAAGGACGACTCGGTCACCGAACGTGTCGCGTAATTCGCGTAACGCGACCTGAACGATGCCATCTGGGTCCCAGGCTCCCGAACCGATGTCGTCTTTCACCTCGGGAACACCAAACAGAATGACTCCGGGAACTCCAAGACCAATGAGGTCAGCAACTTCGGCACGAAGCGAACCCAACGTGTGCTGAACAACGCCAGGAATCGAAGCGATCGGCTGCGGCTCGGTGATTCCTTCACGAATAAATAGAGGCGCGATGAGATCGGCGGGCGTCAGTCGCGTTTCAGCAACCAAACGGCGGAGTGCCGGGGTGCGGCGAAGGCGACGAAGTCGGCGTTGGGGGAAACTCATTGGCGCAGAGCCTATGCACGCGGCTGTTGGCGACCGAATCGGGGGCCACGACGGGAACGTCGAATGGTCGTCTTCTTCGGTGCCGTTGGGTGGGCAGCCCGATCGATAAGGGCATCGACGAGGCCGTCGATGGTGTGAACATCGGCGACCACGTCAACCCGAAGTCCAGCTCGACGTGCCGTGTCGGCTGTGATTGGGCCGATGCAGGCAACAGCGTTCGGGAGCGTGTCGGTTCCAAAGGCCGCCACCCAGTTCTCGACCGTTGATGATGAAGTGAACGTGACGATGTCGGCACCGACGATTCGTTCACGCTCAGTGTCGGTCGGCGCTACCGGAATCGTTCGATAGGCATCGACAACATCGACACGCCAACCCAACTCGCGCAATCCGTCGGGTAGGACATCTCGCGCAACTGCAGCTCGCGCGAGGAGAACACGGCGCTGATCGTTTTCTTGAGGCAGCGGGAATGCCTCGAGAAGTGATTCCGCGATGAATCGTTCGGGAACCAAGTCGGCAACAAGGTTGTAATCAGCCAGAACCTCTGCAGTTCCCGGGCCAATTGCTGCAATCTTCACGCCGGCGAGGTCGCGTCCGTCGCGCAGGCGCTCACAGAATCGCTTTGCGCCATTCGCAGATGTCAACACCACCCAGTCGTAGGACGACAACTTTTCAACCGCCGCGCTCAACGCTGCGCCTTCGTCGAGCGGGTCAACTATTTCAATGGTGGGGACGATGAGCGCGTTGGCACCTTCGTCTCGAAGTCGGTCGGCAAGAACCGAAGATTGGTGGCGCGGCCGAGTCACGATGACGTTCTTTCCGAAAAGCGGACGTGACTCGAACCATGAAAGATCCATTGCCGCGACCTGGCCCACGACGATCACGCTTGGAGAGGCCAACGGCTCGCGTGCAATCGCTGAAAGCGTCGACCGCACCGTGTGTTGCTCGGGCCGGGTACCCCATCGGATTGCGGCCGCCGGTGTATCGGGAGCGAGCCCTCCGGCCAACAAACGATCAACGATCTTCGGAAGTCGACCAACCCCCATCAGGATCACGATGGTCCCGCCCAATTGCGCTGCCGCTTCCCAATTGACCTCGTCGCTCTTGTCGGGATCTTCGTGGCCGGTAATAACCGTGAACGACGTTGACGAGTGGCGCAGAGTCACGGGGATGCCGGCATAGGCCGGAACGGCAATCGCTGAGGTCACCCCCGGTACGACTTCATAGTGAAGGCCCGCAGCGGCAAGGGCTGCTGCTTCCTCTCCCCCACGGGCAAAAACAAACGGGTCGCCCCCCTTGAGGCGGACGACGGTCAGGCCTTGTTTGGCCTTTTCCACCAGCAAGGCGTTGATGTCCTCCTGGGGCAAAACCGCCGAACCAGCCGATTTGGCCACGCTGATTCGCTCGGCCTCGGGCGGGGCGAGTTCGAGGAGTGCGCCCACCGAAAGCCGGTCGTAGACCACAACATCGGCCATCGCCAGTGCCTCGGCGCCGCGAAGCGTTAGCAATCCCGGATCACCCGGCCCAGCTCCGACGAGAAACACGGTCACCGTCTGAGCCTAGGGGGAAGGCCTGCCCTCAAACCCCTTATGCCCAAGGTCACAGCCGTTTCGGGAAGGTTTCCTGCCGGGGTTGGAATAGTTAGCGCTAAATTCGGTTACACCTCATGACGAAGACGTCACTCGGTTCACGAACCCAGGAGTTGAGATGGAATCCATGTTGCTCGCAGTCGCTAGGCCCGAATGGATGGATCACGCCTCGTGCAAGGGCCGCACGAACCTTTTCTTTGGCATTGCTGGCGAGCGACCAGAGCGTCGGGTTCGTCGTGAAGCAACTGCCCGAGCAATGTGTGCGGCCTGCCCGGTGAATTTCGAATGTCGTGAGATGGCTCGCGACAACCGTGAAAATGGTTTTTGGGGCGGAGAAAACGAAGAAGAGCGCGCCGCTGCCGGCCACTCCCCTCGTTCGATTAGTCGCCGGTCTGTCCAAGACGCTGCCCGCGCTTCCTGAAACTCAGCGCTTTGCCGCTCCGTAGGCGTCGAGCACGCGACCGCGGCTAAACGCAAGATCGACAATGGGTTCGGGATAGTCCCTGCCAAGTTCGATACCGGCCGCAGCGAGTTCGAGTGGACCAGTTGCCCACGGTTCGTGAATCGCCGAAGCACCGAGGTTCGCCAATTCAGGGACCCAGCGCCTGATGTAGTCACCGTTCGCATCGAACCGTTGACTTTGGAGAACGGGATTGAAAACACGGTTGTACGGCGACGCGTCTGGACCCGTTCCCGCGACCCACTGCCAGTTTCCAACGTTCTGAGAAACGTCCGCATCGAGTAGCACGTGGCGGAAATAGCGCTCGCCGCGCCGCCAGTCGATGAGCAAGTTCTTTACGAGAAACGATGCTGTAACCATGCGCACTCGGTTATGCATCCAACCGGTTTCGCGGAGTTGACGCATTCCGGCGTCAACGAGTGGATAACCCGTGCGACCGTTCTTCCATGCATTGAAACTTTCGTCGTCTTGCCTCCACTGAATCGCCGCGTACTGCGGTTTCATAGGTTGCTCAACAAGAGTCGGGTTTCCGATTAACAAATGTGCGTACCAATCTCGCCACGCGAGCTGACGGACGAGCGCTGCACGTCCCGCTGTCGATTCACCGACGACCTGGGCGACACGACGCGGCGAAAGGGTTCCGAATCGCAAGTCGATCGACAACTGTGATGTACCGAGAACTGAGGGCGTATTTCGGTCATCGTCGTAGGAATCAGCGCGCTCCACCGCAAGGTCGAGACGTGCAATCGCGCCACGTTCTCCGGGAAGCGCGGCTTCACCGGATTCTCCATCGAGAACGGGGTAGTCGCCGTGAACCACCGGAAGCGCGTCGCCAGGATCGTTCGCTATGACAGCATCACCCGAAGTTGGCCAAGGCGTCCATGGCGTGCGTTCCCACACACGAAAAAAGGGCGTGAACACCTGTGAAAGCGAACCAGCATTCGTACGAATCTGACCAGGTTCGTGCACCAAGATTCCCCATTCGGGCACCCATTCGATGCCATTCGCATCGAGAGCGCTCTGCACTGCTTCGTCGCGTTCGGTCGCATACGGCGTGACGTCGTGATTGACATGAACTGCGGTGACACCAAGTCGCCGTGATTCTTCAGCAACCACACCGCGTGGGTCACCGATACGGACGAGGAGTCGGCCACCATGTTCAGAAAGCGACATATCGAGTGCCGCGACATCGCCGAGAAGTCGCGCTACTCGACGCGAACTCGCACGATCAAAGAGTGATGGGTCAACGACGAAGAGCGCGGTGACCTGACCGTGTTCAGATGTTGCTGCCGACCACGCAGGGTTGTCATCGAGACGAAGGTCGCGTCGAAACCACACCAATCCCGACGTTGAGGCCATGATGATCAGGCGATCGGACGACCGAAAGGAACGGTTGCCCAACTTGAGAGAAATGCTTCGGCGATTTCACAGGCACCAAGAAGCGGGCCGTTCGGAGCACCAATGATCTGAGCAATTGCATCGCCAACCAGCGTCGCCGCATCAGTTGTTGAGCCATCGACCGGCCATGCTGCGAGATGTCCGGATGTCGTGACGAAATCAGGCAGGACGACAACTCCGGCCCGGCCAAGAGAAGCAATGGCTTTCGCAGTGACCGGCATCGGGCCACTCGGAACGATGAAGCGTGCTTTCACGTTGTCGGCATTTACATGACCGATGAGCCCAACTTTTGATCCGACAACCAGTACTTCAACATCGGCGTGCAGAACTGCGTTTGCGTCTTCCGACACATCGGGTTCAACGACGGTTGCGCCTGCCGAGCGGAAAAGTTCAGCGAGCGATGATGACATCGCATCGAACGTTTCTATTGCGACGGTGCGTCCAGAGAGTCCGCCGAGGGCTCGGTCTGCCGCAGCCACAACGCCGGCAGCGGTGAAGGAATCACGATCTGTCCACCACGCATCGGGGCGCGGATCACGGGCACGAAGACCGGCGAGATCGTCAGCGGAAATTCCTCGACCTGCACTGAGGTGCACCGAAGGAAATGCGTCGCCAGCAAGTTCTGTGGCGAACGCTTCAATTGCCTCCGCCTTGGCATCGACCGGAGCATTCACTGCAGCTGAAGCGCCCGAAACCTTGCGGCCAAAAAATGCGTAGCGGTACGTCTCGGAGCGTGCGAGCCACGTTGCTCCGTCAACGAGCACTTTGGGTGCAGAACGAACGATGCCAACCGCCATCGGGGCATCATCGAGATCAATAACGACGAATCCGTCGGTCGAAGTGAGTTTGCGCGTAGTCACGGTCGGTGAGTCTCGCACAGTCGCCGAACGCGTCCTTCCTCGGACGGGCAGCGAACCGGGCAGAATGACGAAATGGAAACCATCGATGTCGTCATCGAAATCCCCCGTGGCAGCCGCAATAAGTACGAGATCGACCACGAAACGGGCCGGATTCGCCTCGATCGTCGTCTTTTCTCCGCCACCACCTACCCGACCGAATACGGATTCATCCCCGACACGCTCTCTGAAGATGGCGATCCCCTCGACGTCCTGGTACTCACCGAAGACCCGACCTTCCCCGGATGTTGGATTCACGTCCGCCCTGTAGGCGTGATGTGGATGACCGACGATGCAGGCCGCGACGCCAAGATCCTCTGCGTGCACCACCGCGAACCTCGCTGGCGCGATGCCATCGACATCGCTGACATCCCCGCCGAAACACTCGCCGAGATCAAACACTTCTTCTCGATCTACAAAGACCTTGAACCCGGCAAGTTCTCGGATGTCGGCGATTTCGAAGGTCGCGATGCAGCATGGACCGAGATCGAAGCGTCGCTCGCGCGTTACGTACCCGGTAATCACTAAGACGTCAGGACCACACGAAACCGATGTCGACCGAAGGTTCCACCCGAGCTGTTATCGCAGCGATGATCGCCAACCTTGGCATCGCCATTGCCAAGTTCATCGGGTTCATCTTCACCGGTTCGAGTTCGCTGTTGGCCGAAAGCATCCACTCGGTTGCCGACACCGGCAATCAGGTGTTGTTACTTTTTGGCGGCAAACGATCGCGAATGGCCCCTGACCGCAAACATCCGTTTGGTTACGGCCGCGAGCGTTATTTCTGGGCCTTTGTCGTGTCCATTGTTCTCTTCACACTCGGTGCGATGTTCGCTATCTATGAAGGTGTCGAAAAAGTTCTGCATCCACACGTGATCGAATCGCCGCAATGGGCCATCGGCATTTTGGTGGTGTCGATCCTTCTTGAAGCGAATTCGTTCCGAACCGCTCTCCATGAAGCCCGCCCTTCAAAAGGCACCGGGTCATGGTTCTCGTTTATTCGCCGATCGCGATCGCCCGAATTACCCGTCGTCATCCTTGAAGACACCGGAGCTCTCATTGGACTCGCGTTTGCGCTTGTTGCAGTCGGGCTCGCGGTCCTCACCAAAAACGGCGCCTGGGACGGCGTTGGCTCCATCATCATCGGCACGCTTCTTGGAATCATCGCAATCATCCTTTCGATAGAGATGAAGAGTTTGCTCATCGGAGAGTCCGCCACTGAGGTCGACGAAGACGCGATTCGCGATGCGATCTCTGCGTCACCTGTCGTCAATGAACTGATTTCGCTGCGCACCGAACACATCGGCCCCGACGAAATCTTGGTTGCGGCCAAGGTCGAATTCGACCGATCGCTGACGATGGCCCAACTCGCCGTCGCTATCGACGAAGTGGAAGCCGCCATTCGGGCCGAAGTGCCCGCCGCGAGGCGAATCTTCCTCGAGCCCGATGTCGTGAAGCCAGAACTCGGTGGTTCCGATGATCCGTGGTCAGGCCTCGAAGGCCGTCCCCACTAGGGAATTCTGGAGAATCTGTAATTCCCGACCTACGGGGTCGACTTTTGTGCGTGGGTCGGGCATGATGGCGCCCCCACCCACTCTCAAGCCACGGAGGCTTCAGAAAAATGGCACTACGCCTTGGCGATACCGCCCCCGACTTCACCGCTGACACCACGCAGGGCAGCGTGTCCTTCCACAACTGGAAGGGCGACTCTTGGGCCATCCTCTTCTCCCACCCCAAGGACTTCACGCCGGTCTGCACCACCGAACTCGGCACCGTTGCCAAGCTCAAGCCCGAATGGGACAAGCGCAACGTCAAGCCCATCGGCCTCTCCGTCGACCCGGTCGACTCCCACGTTTCATGGGAAGGCGATATCGAGGAAACACAGGGCCAGGCCGTGAATTTCCCGGTGATTGCCGATCCGGACCGCACCGTGGCCGATCTTTACGACATGATCCACCCGAACGCCAGCGACACCATGACCGTTCGCTCGGTGTTCGTGATCGACCCGGCAAATAAGGTTCGTCTCATCCTCACCTACCCGGCCAGCACCGGCCGCAACTTCGACGAACTGCTGCGAGTCATCGACTCTCTCCAGCTCACCGATGGCTACAAGGTTGCAACTCCCGCCAACTGGACCGACGGCGACGACGTGATCGTCGCCCCGGCGTTGTCGGACGACGAGGCAAATGAGCGTTTCCCCAAGGGATTCAAGAAACTCAAGCCGTACCTTCGCATTACGCCTCAGCCCAACCGCTGAAAAACCGGTCGTTCACTTCGTCAGAGGGGACGGGCAGCTGCCTGTCCCCTTTGCGCGTCAACGGCCTAGCCTTTCGCCCGTGACAACGACTACTTCTTCCCCCGCCGCCACCTCCACTGCTGCTCATACTGAGAGCGTCACAAAGGTCTATGGAGCCGGCGACACCCTCGTCACCGCCCTTGACAACGTGAGCGTCTCATTCGAGCGAGGCAAGTTCACCGCGATCATGGGTCCATCGGGTAGCGGCAAGTCCACCCTCATGCACTGCGTTGCCGGACTCGACACCATCAACTCGGGTCGGATCTTCATTGGCGATGTCGATTTGAGCGGACTCAACGACAAGCAACTCACTCGTTTGCGCCGCGACACGATTGGTTTCGTCTTTCAGGCATTCAACCTCGTGCCGACTCTTACTGCGCTCGAGAACATCACCCTTCCCATGGATCTCGCCGGAAGCGCCCCTGATCAGGAATGGCTCGACACCATCATCGCCACCGTCGGCCTTAGCGACCGTTTGTCACATCGTCCGAGCGAACTTTCTGGGGGACAACAGCAGCGCGTCGCCGTTGCTCGTGCACTGGCAAGCCAGCCGGCAATCATTTTCGCCGACGAACCGACCGGCAATCTCGATTCGCGCAGCGGTTCAGAAATTCTTGAATTCATGCGCGCCGCAGTCGACAAGTTCTCGCAGACCATCGTCATGGTCACGCACGATCCTCTCGCTGCGAGTTACGCCGACCGTGTTGTCTTCCTCGCTGACGGCAAAGTTGTCGACGACATGCAATCGCCCACCACAGACTCGGTGATCGATCGCATGAAGAGCTTCGGAGCCTGACGTGCTGAAAGTCACGTTGCGTGGGCTTATGGCCCACAAGGTTCGCCTCATCGCGACCGCGATCTCTGTTCTCCTCGGTGTTGCCTTCATGTCCGGCACACAGGTCCTCACCTCAAGCGTGAGCGCGAGCTTCGACAAAGTCTTCTCCGACGTCTACGCGTCCATCGATGTTGTCGTTCGTTCGACCAACAAGGTGGAAACGCCATTCGGATCGCAGCGCACACGCATTTCCGAATCGGTGGTACCTACCGTTACTGGCGTCTCGGGGGTTGAAGCCGCCGAGGGCCAGGTCGTCGGACAGATCAAAGTTCTTGACAAGGACAACAAGCCTCTCGTTACTGCTCAGGGCCCACCGAACTTCGGCCTCAACTGGCTGACTTCACCGTCACTCAATGGATGGAAAGTTGCCGAAGGTGGAACCGCCCCAACCGCTCCCGACGACATTGTCCTCGATGCCAAAACCGCGAAGGACGGCAATTACGTCGTAGGTGACACGGTCAACGTTTCTGTCACCAAGGGCGTGCAATCGTTCAAGCTTGTGGGCATTGCCAAGTTCGGCAAGCTCGATACGTGGGGTGGCGCGCAAGCGGCGCTCTTCACGACCCCAACAATTCAAGCGCTTGTTGGCGAACCGGGGATGTTCGACTGGATTTCGATCGCCGGCAAAGACGGAGAATCACAGCAGCAACTTGCAGATGCGGTTTCAAAAGTAATTCCGGCGGGCACCGAAGCGATCACCGGCAAGAAGTTCACCGCCGAGAGCCAGGACGCCTTCCAGAAGATCATCGGCATTTTCAGTACATTCCTGCTGGTATTCGCCCTCATCGCGCTGTTCGTCGGTTCGTTCATTATTTACAACACGTTCTCGATCATCGTTGCGCAACGAACGAAGGAACTCGCGCTACTGCGCGCCCTCGGAGCCAGTCGAAGTCAGATCCTGCGCTCGATCATTCTTGAGGCGTTCTTTGTTGGCCTGAGCGCATCAATCATTGGCGTCGGCTTCGGCATCCTCCTCGCCATCGGACTCAACAAGTTGATGCAATCGATTGGATTCTCTGGACCAGATACGCCAATCGTGATCCCCCCAGTCGCGGTAGTGGTCTCGCTTCTCGTCGGAACATTCATCACGCTTCTTTCCGCCCTGTTCCCTGCTCGTCGCGCAGCAACCGTTCCGCCGATTGCTGCGATGCGCGACGTTGCCGTTGATCGCACTGGCGCGTCGAAGCGACGCGTCGCGTTCGGAGTCATCCTGCTTGCGCTCGGAGCATTCATGCTCTGGTTCGGCCTGAACGGAAACTCCGATTCAGGACTTCAGATCATCGGCGGCGGCGCGTTCTTCGTCTTCATTGCGCTCACTGTCATCGGACCGGTTATCGCAACTCCGTTCGCCAGCGTTCTTGGCTGGCCATTGCAGAAGGCCAGCCGGATAACCGGTCGCTTGGCTCGCGAGAACGCAATGCGCAACCCGCGTCGCACCTCAACAACCGCCTCAGCGCTCATGATCGGCATCGGTCTGGTCGGCTTCATTGCCGTCACCGCGCAATCGATCAAAGTCTCAACGGTCGATGCGATCAATCAGTCAGTCACGGGCCAATACGTCGTCACTACTGAAGGCTTCGGTTCCACTGCGCTTCCACAGTCGTTGGCAGCTGACCTCAATGCAGTACCCGGAGTGCAAACCGCTGCAGGCATCAGCGGAACATTCGCCAAGATCAACGACTCAAGCAAGGTCCTTTTGGCTGTTGATCCCGTCTCTATTACGCAGGTCATCAAGTTCACCGATGTCGAAGGCTCATTCACTGGACTCGGCATTGGCGAAATCGCAGCGTCAGAGAAATTGGCAAAAGACAAGAACCTCACGATTGGTCAGCCAATCTCCGCAACGTTCCTTCAGGGCGGAGCCACAACCCTCACACTGACCTCGATCTACAAAACCGAATTCCCGATGCAAGGACCTGGTTGGATCATTGCGACCGACGAGTTCAATCAGGTTGTGCCTCCTGCACAACAGACGTATTCGGCGATTTACGTGAAGCTTAAGGACACGTCCTCAGCTGGAGTCGCCGCCGCACTTCCTGAACTACAAAAAGTTGCCGATACAGTCCCCGGCGCCAAGCTTCAAAACCTCACGGAATACAAGAAGGCACAAACCGATCAGGTCAATCAATTTCTCCAGATCGTGTACGTCCTACTGGCGCTCGCCCTCATCATCGCCATCGTCGGCGTCGTCAACACGTTGTTGTTGTCGGTCTACGAACGCACCCGTGAACTCGGCCTGCTGCGCGCTGTGGGCATGAGTCGTCGTCAGGTTCGATCAACGATTCGTCTCGAGTCGGTGATCATCAGCTTGATGGGCACGCTTATCGGTCTTGTGATCGGCATCATCTTTGGCTGGGCCCTTGTGACTGCACTCGCCGATCAAGGCATCACGTCGTTTGCGATTCCGTGGGGTCAATTGGTGATCATTGTGATCATCGCGATCCTCGCCGGAGTTGGCGCTGCGCTCTACCCCGCACGCCGAGCAGCACGTCTTGACGTTCTCAAGGCGATCTCGAGCGACTGATGGCTCACGACCCAGCACGCCTCGAACCCGAAGTCACCACCTTTCTCACCGAACGCCATCTGGCGTCTCTCACGACGATGCGCGCCGACAACACGCCGCATGTCGTTGCCGTTGGCTTCACGTGGGACTCGGAAGAATCGCTCGTACGCGTCATCACCTGGGCCGGCAGCCGCAAAGCACGCAATGTTGCTGAGCGACCTGGTTCGCCGGCGGCTGTTTGTCAGGTTGATGGTGGACGATGGCTTTCGCTTGAAGGCACAGCGACTGTGACCAGCGATCCCGAACGAGTCGCGATGGCTGTTGCGCGTTACACAGGGCGCTATCGCGAGCCGAAACAACGTGACGATCGCGTCGTCATTGAGATCGCCGTCACCCGCATCATGGGTCGGGGCTAATCACCCGTAGCCGCCGGACACAGACGCCGTAGACTCGTCCTATGGCTCCGAACAAGCAACGCGAGTGGCATCCCGCCTTCGAGGAATATTGCGAAGCCATCTTCGAGTTGCGCGAAGACGATGTCGACGTCATTCAGGCACGCATTGCTGACCGCCTTTCGGTTTCTCGCCCGGCTGTTTCCGAAATGATTCGCCGCATGGACGGGGAAGGACTCGTTGAAATCACCGGCGGTGTTATCCGTCTTCTCCCCGACGGCCTTGCGCTCGCCGAAACTGTCGTTCGTCGCCACCGCCTCGCAGAACGGTTCCTGACCGACATGCTCGGGCTTTCGTGGGCAGAAGCACACGACGAAGCCGGCCGATGGGAACACGTCATTTCTCCAACGGTCGAACTCGCAATGATGCGTGCGCTGGGCGATCCCACGACGTGTCCGCACGGCAACCCCATTCCTGGCACCGATTACCAACCGCCGAGCTCAATCACGCTCGACAAGCTTTCCGTTGGTCAGTCATTCACTGTGTCTCGTATTCCCGAAGAACTCGAGTTCACACCGGGGCTTCTCGAGTTCCTCGAGTCCTCATCGCTCCTGCCCGGTCATTCCGGAACAGTGACAGCACTCGCTCCCAAAGGCATCACCGTTGTCGAAATTGATGGCCAGACCGTCGAGATCGATCAATTCGCGACACAGCGAATTCTCGTCACCGCTGCGTAAGCATCGTTCAATCGAGTAGCGACTCGGGGAGTTCCTCTTCGTGAACGATTGCTAAGCGTTTCGTTGCTCGAGTGAGGGCCACGTACAACGCTCGGTTGCCTTGTGCCTGTTCCGCAACTATCAACGAGGGCTCAACCACGATCACCGCATCGACTTCTAGACCTTTCACAAGACCCACTTCGACGACGGTGACGCGATGTTCAAGTCCATGACGTGTCGCTCGCCCGAAGGCGATGCCTGCTTCTTCAAGTCCATCGCACACTTCGTCGATGATCGACGATGCACACACCACTGCCACCTGACCGGGATCAACGGCGGAACGCTCAACACGAGTCACCGCCGCGACTGTTTCTGCCAAGCAACCGGGCGCTGCTCTTTGAAGAAGCGGTTCCGCGCCGTCTTCTCGCACTGAGCGCGGCGGACGTAGATCGGGTGCGGCCCAACGAAGAACTCGGGCGGCGAGTTTCATAATCGGCGCTGGAAGGCGATAACCAAGTGTCAGCTCGTTACGACGAGGCTCGCGCTTGTCCGGAAGGAGGGAAAGTATTTCGTCCCAGGATTCATGCGCCCACTGGCCGGTGGCCTGGGCAATGTCACCCACAACAGTCATCGAACCATTTAGTGAACGGCGTTCGAGCATGCGCAACTGCATCGGCGAAAGATCCTGCGCTTCATCCACAACGATGTGTCCGTAGGTACGAATCTCGTCGTCATCATTTGCTTCACCCTGGCGTCGGCGGCGCGGCTTCGGCCCAAGCAATGCCCGAGCTTCGTCGAGGAGTGGCGCGTCGTCGTGAGTCCAGTCGATCTCCCCCACCGTTTCGGAACGTTCGCGATAGAGCGACTGCCATTCTGAGTCTGACAACAGGTTTCCTGCCGCATTGCGCAACAATCCACGAGCGCCATAGAGATCGTGGAGGAACTGCGCCGGAGTGAGAGTCGGCCACATCCATTCGAGCGCTTCACGAATTGCGGGATCGCGACGCAGGCGTTCACGAACTTCGGAAGCGGCAATTTCTCCGCGACCGGAAAGTGCGAGCTCAGCAAAGAGTTCGTTTTCAACGTACTTACGCGCCGGATTGTGGCGGCGATAGCGACGGCGGGCATCAGAAATGATTTGTGCGCTTCGCGAACGCGAAACCGTAAGTCGTTGCAAGCCGTAGCCGATGACTAAATCTGAACGCAATGGTCGTTGACGATCACGAACCGCTCGGGAAAGGTACGACACCATTCGCGGGTCGCCCTTTACGCGAGACGTAAGACCGACGTCGTAGTGACGGATGCTGACATCAGGAACGAGGTCAGCAAGAACTGCGAGTTCGACACCAGCTTCACCAAGCGATGGAAGCACTTGTTCGATGTAGCCAAGGAACAATCGGTTCGGGCCAATGACGAGAACACCCTGGCCCTCGAGTGGGAAGCGGTGGGTGTAGAGCAAGTACGCAGCACGATGCAGCGCAACGACGGTCTTGCCAGTGCCGGGACCACCTTGCACAACGAGAACACCCGGAAGTGGCGCACGAATAATTTCGTCCTGCTCACCCTGAATTGTTGCAACGATGTCACCAAGTCGGCCGGTACGAGCAGTTTCGAGTGCGGTGAACAACGCACCTTGGCCACGCACAACTTCGCCAGATTCAATTTCGCCCACCGGCATTCCGAGGCTCGCCAGAGTTGCACCGAAGAGTTCATCTTCAACGCCCAAGAGGCGACGACCACGAGTAGCGAAATGGCGACGACGGGCGAGGCCCATTGGTTGCCGTCCGGTTGCCCGGTAGAACGGTTCGGCGACCGGCGCGCGCCAGTCGACAATGACGGGATCCTGAGCGGAATCACTGACCGCAATGCGCCCGATGTAGAAACTCTCCATCAGGCCATCGGGTGATTCGGCTTCGCGATCAATCCGGCCGAAGCACAGCGCCGCGTCACCCAATTGCAACTGGGTGAGGCGGTTGTAGACGGTTTCGTGAATGACTTCACGCTCAAACCGTGCTTGTTCGGTGCCTCCCCGTCCAACCTCGACCATCGATGTGAGACGCGACGCGGCGTGGCGCGACTCCTCGAGACACGCATAGGCGTGATCGATATAGGCCTGTTCGGCATCGAGATCGGGGTGTGGGGCCATGGGCTCCGTCTGAGAGTGAGAGTCCTCCCTCGATCCGCCGGAACTCTCCAGCGAGGCTCAGAAGGGGGTTCTTCACTTTAGCGGTCCTCTACCAAATGACCTCAGGCCGCCGGATTCTCCCTAGCGAGGCCTTGTCGGTAGCGTGGCCCCGTGACCGAAGCAGCCGCCTCTCCCCTCCCGCCCTTCCTGCGCGCGTGCCGTGGCATTCCCGGGGGCCCGGGCGATCGCGTGCCCGTGTGGTTCATGCGCCAGGCAGGCCGTTCCCTTCCCGAGTATCGAGCAATCCGCGGCTCGGGCAGCATTCTCGACGCCATCGCCGATCCGGAGCTTTCCGCGGAGATCACGATGCAGCCGGTCCGTCGCTACGACGTCGACGCCGCCATCCTCTATTCCGACATCGTCGTCCCGGTTGCGGCAATCGGCTTCGGCGTCGATGTCGCCCCCGGTGTTGGTCCCGTCGTTGCACAACCGTTCACACGCGCAGCCGATCTTGAACGGCTTCGTCCCCTCGACCCCGAGGCCGACACGCCCTACGTGCTTGAAACGGTCCGGATTCTTGCTCGTGAACTTCCCGTTCCGCTGATTGGTTTTGCGGGCGCGCCATTCACCGTCGCGAGCTACCTCATTGAAGGCCGTCCTTCTCGCACCTATACGAAAACCAAAGCACTTATGCACGGCGACCCCGGGCTTTGGCACAAGCTCATGGAAAAGCTTGCCGACCTCGCGATCGTTTCATTGCGCTCGCAGATTGAAAACGGCGCAGCTGCCCTGCAGATCTTCGATTCATGGGCTGGCACCTTGAGTGCACCTGACTACGAGAGGTTTGTTCTTCCTCACAGCCAACGAGTGTTTGCAGAAGTTGCCGACCTCAATGTTCCCCGTATCCATTTCGGCGTTGGAACCGGCGAACTTCTCGGGCTCATGGCCAAAGCCGGCGCCGATGTCGTCGGCGTCGATTGGCGAGTACCGCTTGATGTCGCTCGCACTCGAGTTCCTGCAGGGATTGCGCTGCAAGGAAACCTTGATCCCGCACTGGCGTTCGCACCGTGGGACGTCGTTGCCGAAGCAACACGGGATGTGCTGCGTCGCAATGCCGGAAACCCAGCACATATTTTCAATCTTGGTCACGGCGTCATGCCCGAAACCGATTCAACTGTTCTCGAACGAGTCGTCGAGCTTGTTCATAACGAAGGCCGCTGCGATGGAGTTACATCATGAGCACTGAAACCAAAATTGGACTTGTCGTTATGGCGTACGGAACGCCACGTACGACGGAAGATATCGAGCCGTACTACACACATATCCGACGCGGTCGTGCTCCTGAACCACAACAACTCGCTGATCTCATTTCGCGTTACGACGCCATCGGCGGAATCTCACCGCTCGCCAGCCTCACCGAAGCACAGCGCGCTGCACTCGAGTCCGCGCTCGAGTCACGCATGCCGGGCGCATGGTCAGTGGTACTTGGCCAGAAACACGCCTTTCCGTTTATCGAAGATGGCGTGGCAACGCTCGCCGATGCAGGAATTACCGAAGCTGTCGGCATCGTGCTTGCACCACACTTCTCGGGTTTCAGCGTTGGCGAGTACCAGCGACGTGCGGCCGAAGCAGGCGCCGAGCGCGGTCTCACCATGCATGGCATCGACCACTGGCATCTCGAATCGGCCTATCTCGACTTCCTGACTGCTGCGGTTCGCGATGCGCTCACCGAACTCCCTGAGCGCACCACCGTGCTCTTCACTGCTCATTCACTTCCCGAACGAGTACTCGAAAACGATCCCTACCCTGACGAACTCGCAGCAAGCGCCACCCACGTTGCCGAACAACTCGGACTCAAGAGTTGGTCGCTCGGTTGGCAAAGTGCGGGCCGCACACCCGAGCCCTGGCGCGGTCCCGACATTCTCGATGAACTTCGACGCATCGCGGCCGAAGGTTCTGCCGATGGTGTTTTGGTGTGTGCACAAGGATTCACCGCCGATCATCTCGAGGTTCTCTACGACCTCGATATCGAAGCAGCAAAGGTCGCCGAAGAACTCGGTCTTGCCTTCGGTCGCACTCGGTCGCTCAATGCCGACGAAGTTGTCATGAACGCTCTCGCTGATCTCGTGGTTACGCAGATTCAATGAGTGAACGTCGGCGTGTCGTTGTTGTTGGAGCCGGCATCACCGGCCTGACTGCAGCGTTCACGTTGGCCACGAAACGACCCGATCTCGAGGTTGTTGTTCTTGAAGCCAGTGAACGCGTTGGCGGCAAGATTCTCACAACCACGTTCGCGGGCCGGCCGGTCGATTGTGGTGCTGACGCATTCCTTGCGCGTGTTCCAGAAGCAATCGAACTGTGTCGCGAACTCGGACTCGACACAATCCTCACGTCTCCATTGCAAAAGTCTGCCTACGTTTGGGTCAACGGAGGCCTCAACCGATTACCAACTGGTCTCGTTCTCGGCGTACCCACCGACCTCGATGCACTTGCGGCTTCCGGAATCGTCAGCCCCGAAGGAATAGCGCGCGCGACACAAGACCTCACTCGTACTGAATGGATCGACCGGGCAAATGGTGCCGATCCCAATGGTGCCGACGATCAATCTGTTGGCGAACTGATCCGCGCCCGCCTTGGCGACGAAGTGCACGAAAAGCTGGTCTCTCCTCTTCTCTCAGGCGTGAATGCCGGCGATGCCGATCACCTCAGCCTCGCTGCAGGTGCTGCACAGATTGCGGTCGCTGCTCGCACGTCGCCAAGCCTCATCACTGCACTGCGCGCGCAATCTGCTGCAGCCCAGACCAACCCCGACGCACCGGTCTTTCACGGCATTCCCGTCGGCACGCAAACGCTCACCGATCTCATCCTCGCCCGACTCACGCAAGCGAGTGTGCCCGTGCATCTCTCGTGCCGGGTGTCATCGATAACTCGTGATGGCGCCGCCTGGAACGTTTCAACTCCGCTCGGCGTCATCGCTGCCGACGAGATCATCCTCGCCACCCCCGCGCATCCCACCGCTCGCCTGCTCGAATCGATCGCACCCGAACCGGCAAGCGATCTCGCTTCTCTCGGCTACGCGTCTGCGGCCATGGTCACCCTTGCCGTGTCCAAAAAGTCCCTCGGTGTTCCTCTTGATGCCAGTGGCTTCCTCGTGGCTCAGGCCGACCCACTTCCCACGCTCACCGCGTGTTCGTGGGCATCGGCCAAGTGGTCCCATCTCGACGACCCCGAGGTCGCGATCCTGCGCGTGTCGGCCGGCAAGCATGGCGATGTCCACGCGCTTGAGCTCGACGATCCTTCGCTGGTCGAGGCGCTTGGTGTTGATCTCGAGACCACGATGGGCATCGACGCGGCCCCAATTGCCTGGCGTGTTACCCGCTGGATCGATGCCCTACCGCAGTACCAACCGGGCCACCCGGCTCGTGTCACAGCTTGGCGCGCTGGTGTCAGTGCCGAAGCACCCGGGGTTCATCTGGCCGGCGCCGCCTACGACGGACTCGGACTTCCGGCCTGCATCAGACAGGGAAGAAACGCAGCTCACGCTGTCGCTTAGGCCGAGGAATTACTCAACCGGTGAAAGCTGGCGGAAGTGGTTCCGATGACGGGATCGTCGATGACGTCGTCGATGACGCAATCGTGGTCGTCGACGTGGGGGGTGGTTCAGTCCCCGTCACATTGATCGCAAGGGTCGCGTCAAGACCGACCGGCTCGTAGTAGCCGACCGACATGCAGGACCATTGCGTCGCGCAGGATACGGCGTACAACTCGCTGTAGTCCGTGACCGACTCGGCCGGCGCAGCGATCTCGCTCCAACCACTGCCGTCCCAATTGACAAGAACTGGTTCCTGCAGCCCACTCGCGAGAAACCGACTGCCGCTCACGACGCAGGCCTGCTCGCTCGCACAATCAATCGCATCCATGCCGAGCCCATCACCGGGATCGACCACAAAGGAAGGATCCAGCGTCCACGCCGAGCCATCCCAGAACCCAGCGATCCCGGTTTGTGGCGTACCGTTCGCAAGACCCGTGAAGACACAGAAGTCCGCAGTACGGCACGAAATCGACTGACCGAAGGACCCAGGTCCACTATTCGGGATCGCTACGGGGTTCCAACTGACGCCATTCCACTCCGTCGCAATTGCTTTCCAAGTTCCACTGCTGGCGCTGC
Organism: uncultured Actinomycetes bacterium; assembly: GCA_937927725.1. Lineage (GTDB taxonomy): Bacteria > Actinomycetota > Acidimicrobiia > Acidimicrobiales > Acidimicrobilacustridaceae > Acidimicrobilacustris. The sequence goes on along the minus strand of CALBSE010000025.1, from coordinate 12,945 downwards.
CCACCGCCATACAGAAGGCCTCCGAGACACAGGCGACGGAATTAAGCGAGTTATAGGTCGCCTCAGGGCTGGTTATGGAACGGACCGACCACGTGCTTCCGTCCCAGAACTCCATAAGAGTCGCCGTTTGGCTCGCGTCGGATCCAACGGCGACGCAAAATGAGACACTGACGCAAGACACCGAGCTCAGCCGACTGTGGTTTGTGCCATCGGGACTCGGGACGATCGTCCAACTGGTGCCGTCCCACATCTCCGTGAGTGTGTGTTCGCCATTCCACGGACCCGAGTTGCCGACTGCGAAACAGAATGACGAATCGACGCAACTCACCCCGCGAAGAAGACTCTCCGAATTGGCCACTGACGGCGACAAGACAACCGTCCACGCCGCTCCGTCCCATGACTCGATGAGTGACAGCGCCGAAGTTCCATCAGAGGTGTAACCCACGGCGATGCATGAAATCGAGGTCAGGCAGGACACCGATTTGAGAAACGAACTCAATCCCGGCGCCGGAGTCGGAACCAGCGCCGCCGTGTCGACCGACGCGCCGGCCGGTAGTGGCACTGCGGTGACACCCACCATGAGGATGGTGGCGAGTAGTGATCCAAGCAGCTTCTTCATGTGAGGTCTCGGTTTGAATTCTCGGCGACGACGAGGTCGAACTCTACTCGAACGTAGATTTCTGGTACATGAGCTGATCACGCTGATTTCACTTCAAAACTGGTGATCGAGACCCTGACGCACCCCAATTCGCGTCTGTTGTGACAGAAAATGTCAGGGACGTTTCCCCTGTTCAGAGCACTATTACTGCGAAAATGTTGCGCCTGCGTTGCAAGACTGCGATGAAAACGCAACACTTTCGTAACAATGAGCCCGAACCCCCCTGGCCGGATCCGCCTCGTTCATTCCCTGACCCTCGTCCCGGTCATGGTGGTCGCACTTCTCACGCTCGGACTTTGGATTGCCCCGAGTTCGACCTCAGCGCTCCCGGCCACGACTTCGGTCGCTGAGGTCCCTGTCCTCCCCGATCTCCCAAGTCCCACACTCAGTTCGACCGAACCCATCCCTGAAAGTGGCGCCCAACTCACCGCCGCCACGTGGCGTATCGCCATCGGCCAAGCAACTGTCGACGCCGGGGAAACCAAGCTCGGCGCCCCGTACGTCTATTCCGCGAGCGGCCCCTACGCCTTCGACTGCTCCGGCTTCACTCGCTGGGCATGGATGCAGCTCGGCGTTGAACTCCCCCACAATTCAGGGGCCCAGTGGGCAGCGGTCGAACACATTTCGCTCAACGAACTCCAACCGGGAGACCTCATCTTCGAATGGGGTTTCGGCGGGGGCGAGCCTGATCACGTCGGCCTCTACGTCGGCGACGGCATCATGATTCACGCACCGAACAGCTCTGGTGTGGTGCGCTATGACTCCATCGATTGGTGGACAGGCGCAACATCGGCAGCTGGAAGGGTTCGATGACCAACACATTGCGAAGCATTCGCCGAGGGCCAGCATCGCCCGAACGTGTGCTCGTGCTCATTCCAGGTTACGGCGATACACCTGAGCCGTTCCTTGATCGCGCCGCAACCTTTGACCCGAATGAGCAGTGGCTCATCGTTGTTGTCGAACCGCAAACACCAAGCGACCGCGGTCCGTATTGGTATGACGTCAACGAAAACGGCCCGGACCCTGTCGCACTTGCAGCGGCACTCGCATCGATTGACGCACTGTGCGTAGCGCTCCTCACCGACACCGGTCTGAACGACGACGCACTCGTCGTCGCCGGATTTTCCCAGGGCGGTGCGCTTGCGCTTGCCCACCTTGTTGATCCGACCTCGACTGTTACCCCAAGTGCAGCAGCGGCGCTTGCCGCCTATCTGCCGAGCCGCGAGGACTCGCTCATCGAACTTTCGCGCGCGTCACAACGACCGGTTCTTTTCGCACATGGTGAAGATGATGAACTGGTTGAACCAATCCGTGGTCGTTCCGCAGCGAAGGCCTTTCATCGCGCCGACGCCCTCACAACGTGGTCAGAAGTTCGCGGTGGCCACCGGTTCGATACGCCACTCACCGATCAATTGGCAACCTGGCTTGATGCGCTCTCTCGGGGCCAACGACCGCAGTCTCCCCCGATCTGACCAATTCCTTGCAGCGCGGTAAGGATGAAGGCCTCGCAACGAGAACGGACCGTCAATGACAACCGATTCCCCCGCAGACGTCCCAGCGCCAAAGCACAAGCCGGACATCTACTCGCGCATCATGCGCTTTGCGCCGCTTTACGTCATTGTGTTTTGCATTGGCATCGTGGTGCTCGTTGCCGTTGTTCGACCATTTGATTCACCAACACCGTCGCTCTCGATTCGCGACTCGCTTGTTGGCGTCGACTACGACCCGACGGGCGCGTACATGGTGATCCACAACGCCGGCGGCGCAGACACACTGCTTTCCGCATCGACCCCAGCCGCAGCGTCGGTACAGCTCCAACTTTTTGCACCGGTGGATACAACGACATCTATCGTGACAAGCGGCGGGGTCGTGGGAAATGTCGGCGGCCTGCTTACTGACGTCGGGCAACTCGAAGTTCCCGGTTTCGGCGATTTGCGACTTCAGCCGGGGACAGCGCAATTGCTTCTCAAGGGACTCGTCAGCCCCCTCACCGTTGGCCAGAAGATTCCCATCACGCTGCAGTTCAAAAAGGCCGGCACCATCACGGTTGAGGCCACCGTTGCGACCTATGACGACATCGCTGACCGGCTGCTGCCCCCTCGGCTGAAGCTTCCCGCCCAGTAACCCCAAGGACGGGTTGCTGATCCTCGCCGAGACCCCCATAATGAGAATGCTTCTCATTCCTATTTAGGGGTCGGTATGGACCAACGCACGTGTAACCCGGGACGTGGCACTCGCCGCTGGTCCGGCGCGCTCGTGGCCGTCGCCGTCATCGGCACGATTCTCCTTTCGGCATGCGGTAGTTCGTCAACGGCAAAGGCCAGCGATGGAAAGCCGACCGTGATCGCGACGACACCGATTATGGGCGATCTCGTCCAACAGGTGGGCGGCAAAGACATCAACGTCCAAGTGCTCATTCCGCGCGGCGCCGACCCCCATGATTTCGAACCATCTGCTTCTCAAGCGGCAAAGCTCCGGGACGCATCGTTAGTCGTCGCCAACGGACTCGGCCTTGAAGAACGACTTGCGAGCACATTGCAGAGTGCGGCCAATGATGGTGCGAACGTTTTCGAAGTGGGACCACTGATCGATCCACTCAATCGCCCCGGCACTGATCAACCCGATCCTCACTTCTGGCTTGATCCCGATCGAATGTCGCGCGCTGCATCACTCGTGGCCAATGAACTCGCGCGAACAACGAACATCGATCGAGCAACGCTTGACGCCAACGCCGCCAATTACTCACTCGCTGCGCTCAATGCTGGTGTTGAAGCAGCGGCGATCCTCGACACCGTTCCAGAGACGCAACGCCTACTCGTCACCAACCACGACGCTCTGGAGTACTTCGCCAATCACTTTCACTACAAAGTGATTGGGACAATCATCCCCGGCGGCTCAACACTCGCCGAACCAAGCGCATCTGACCTTCGCGACTTGGTTGCGACCATTACGTCTGCCGGCGTGAAAGCAATCTTCAGCGAATCAACCACGTCGTCGAAACTCGCAGACACTCTTGCCCGCGAACTCGGCTCGAAAATTTCGATCGTTGAGCTGTCGACCGACAGCCTCGGAAAATCCGGGAGCGCAACTGCGACCTACCCCGGGCTCATCACCTCCACTGCTCGACTCATCGCCGATGGCCTCAATGGTCGTTAGAAATCCTGCCTCGCAGGAACGAACCCTCTAACCTCCGATACCTGTGGCTTGGCTGACTGATCCCTTCCATTACGACTTCATCCTGCGAGCACTGTTCGCGGGATGTCTCGCCGCGGTCACGTGCTCGCTCATTGGCACGTGGGTTGTTATCCGGGGGATGTCGTTCATGGGCGATGCGCTTGCTCACGGCGTGTTACCCGGCATTGCCGTTGCGTTCATCGTCGGCGTCGACATCGCGATCGGTGCGTTCATCTCAGCAATCATCATGGTGATCGGCATCAATCTCGTGAATCGAGCATCGAAACTTTCCGCAGACACCGGGATCGGCTTGCTCTTTGTTGGAATGCTCGCGCTTGGTGTCGTCATCATTTCGAGAACTCGTTCCTTCACTGGCGACCTCACCTCGTTCCTGTTCGGATCAGTTCTTGGAGTGAAGAACTCCGACATTTGGCTGCAGTCGATTGCCGCAGTTGTCACTCTTGTTGCAGTCATCGCGTTTCATCGTCTGTTCCTGGCGCTTTCGTTTAATTCCGACAAGGCCGCATCGTTGGGAATGCGTCCCCGTCTTGCGCACATTGCAATGCTCACCCTCATCGCCATCGCCATCGTGGCCTCGTTCCGCACCGTGGGAACACTTCTGGTCTTTGGCCTACTCATTGCGCCGCCAGCGACTGCGGCACTGTTAGTGCGTCGAGTCCCATCGATGATGGCGACCGCTTGTTTCATCGGCGTTGCGTCCATTTTCATTGGACTCATCATCACCTATCACTTTGATACTGCTGCTGGCGCGACGATGGCCGGCACGGCCGTCGCGATCTTCTTCATTGTTCTCGCGGGTCGAGAACTGGCGGGTCGCATCGGCCGACGCGCGCATCCTGCTCACGCGTGAGTTCATGATCGACCCACGCACACTTCGAGCGTTGCTTCGCGCTGTTGTTGCAGGCCTCCTCGTTGCTGCATCAGTTCCGCCGTGGGGATGGTGGCCGCTTGCGTTCATCGGCATCGCGATGTGGGATCGGCTTCTGCGAACTGCGAAACCGAGCCAGAGGTTTCTTCGCTCCACAGTTTTCGCAGTTGCGTGGTTTGCTCCCGCGATGTTGTGGATGGTTGATCTCACGGCCCCGGGCTACCCGATCGCCATCATTGTGTTCGCGTTCTATGTGGGTGTCGCCGGCCTCGCCGTTCCTGGCCGCAGTTCACGATCGTGGGTTCGGTGGCTTGCCGTTCCCGCCGCCTTCACCCTCGCCGAAGCTGCGCGTTGCACTTTTCCCTTTGGAGGCGTCCCCCTCGCAACCACAGCCATGGGGCAAGCAAGCGCACCGCTTGGCCAAATTGCGCGGGTGTTCTGTGCCATCGGCGTCACGTTCGCTGTTGCCATCGTCGGTGTGGCGTTGTCGGCACTTTGGGAGCGCCGACACCTTCTCGGGGCCCTCGCGATCGGAAGCGTCGTTGCCCTCTGGGCCTTTGCGGTGTTTGCCCCGAGTGGCCACGACATTCGCACGATCAATGCTGCGGTCGTGCAGGGCGGAGGTCCTCAAGGCACGCACGCCAGCGAAACGAACCCCCGCGATGTGTTCAATCGACACGTCGAGGCCACCAAGCTCGTAACGACACCCGTCGACCTCGTTGTCTGGCCAGAAAACGTTGTTGCGGTGGAAGGTCCGATCACCGCCAATCGCGAGAACGGTGAACTTTCTGCCATTGCGAAAGACCTTGACACAACGCTTATCGCCGGCATCACTGAGGGACTCAATTCATCGAGCTTCGCCAATGCCTCAATCGTGTACCTACCCGACGGCAGTTCCGGCGAGCGTTACGACAAAGTGCATCGAGTTCCGTTCGGGGAATATGTGCCACTGCGTGGCCTCATCGAAAACATCGCCGGCTCAAACAGCGGTCTTCCCCTTCGTGACGCAGTCCCCGGTACCGAGCCTGCGATTCTGCATACTCCTGCCGGAAATCTGGCCGTCGCGATTTCATGGGAGATCTTCTTTACGAATCGCGGACGCGACGGCGTGCTGCATGGTGGTCAGATCTTGCTCAATCCAACAAATGGTTCGAGCTACTGGTTAACCGAAGTACAAACGCAACAGGTTGCATCGAGTCAGTTACGCGCGATCGAAACCGGCCGGTGGGTACTTCAAGCCGCTCCCACCGGTTTTTCTGCGATCGTCACGCCGACTGGCAACGTTGTGCAGCGAACATCAATCTCCGCACAAGCGGTGCTTCAGCAAAACGTGGCGCTTCGATCGGGTGACACGATTGCAACGGTGATCGGACCACTTCCGGTTGTCTGGCTTTCGCTCGCGCTCATCGCACTTGCCTGGTGGTTCGCAACGAATCGGTTTGCGGCGCTGCGATCGAAGTTCAGACCTCAACGATCAGAGTGACTGGTCCGTCGTTCACCAGGGACACGGACATATCGGCCCCAAACCGGCCAGTTGCCACTTCAACATCTCGTCGGCGCAATTCGGCAACGACCTCCTCGATCAGCGGTTCGGCAACATCGCCCGGAGCAGCGGCGGACCAACCGGGGCGACGGCCCCGCGACGTATCTCCGTAGAGCGTGAACTGGCTGACGACAAGCACGGCCCTTCCGGCACCGACCTCATCCACCGAGATGCCCATGCGGCCATCAGGATCTTCGAAAACCCTCAGGCCAGCGATCTTGGCGGCCAACTTCCGGGCGTCACCGGGGGTATCGGTGTGCGTCACCCCCACGAGGGCCAGCAAGCCCGCGCCGATTTCCCCAACCAGCTCGCCCGCCACCGTGACCGATGCCCGATCCACCCTCTGGATGACTGCTCTCACTCGCTCAGTCTCGCCCCGATAGGGCCTGTGGACAACGATCCGCCCCTGTCTTGACCTTTGTCAACGCTCCCGACGAAACTTGACGACCCATGTCTCCCCGCCCCGAACCCTCCGGGCGCACCGACCTTGCCGCTGATGGCGAGCTCCCCCTGCGCATCGCCTTCCTCACCTACCGGGGCAAGCCCCATGTCGGTGGTCAGGGCGTGTACACCCGTCACCTGACCAAGGCCCTTGTCGATATGGGGCACGAGGTCGAGGTGCTGGGCGGTCAGCCGTACCCAATCCTCGATCCGCGGGTACCGCTGGTTGAACTTCCGAGTCTCGATATTTATAACGACGCGTACCCAATGCGTCTGCCATTGCCGTTCGAAATCAAGAACCTCGGCGATGCCATCGAAGTTGGCAGCTTTGTGGCCGGCTCATTCCCTGAACCCCTTGCATTCAGTTTCCGTGCCTGGCAATACCTGCGCTCGCGTGTCAACGAGTTCGATCTCGTCCAGGACAACCAGTGCCTTGGTTACGGCTTGCTCGGAATGGAACGTGACGGACTCCCCGTCCTCGCCACGATTCATCACCCCATCACCGTTGATCGTCGTCTCGAAATGGAACATGCCGAGACCGCGTGGAAGCGATTCTCGAAGGGGCGTTGGTACAGCTTCACCAAGATGCAAACCCGTGTTGCGTCTCGCATGCCTCGTGTCATCACGGTGTCGCAGAACTCTCTTGCCGACATTCATGCCGATCAGAAGGTTCCGCTCGATCGACTTCACGTCGTTCCTGTGGGCGTCGATCAGGATCTGTTTAAACCCATCCCCAGCGTTCAGCGCATTCCTGGCCGACTCATCACCACCGCCAGTGCCGATGTCACGATGAAGGGCCTGCGTTACCTCCTCGAGGCAATCGCCAAACTCCGCACCGAACGCCACATCGAACTCGTCGTCATCGGTCGCCTCAAAGAAGGCGGACCTTCGGCTCGAATCATTGACGAACTCGGTCTTCGTGATGCGGTGACGTTCATTACCGGGGTGCCAGAAGAACGCATCATCGAGCTGTACTCCGAAGCCCAGGTTGCCGTTGTTCCTTCCCTGTATGAAGGTTTCTCACTGCCGGCGATCGAAGCAATGAGCTGCGGTGTTCCCCTCGTTGCGACCAGCGGCGGTGCTCTTCCCGAGGTCGTTGGCAACCACAACGAGACCGCACTCGTCGTTCCTCCCGGCGATAGCGAAGCGCTTGCCGCGATGCTTCGCACGGCGCTCGACGATGAAGCCCTGCGCGACCGCATCGGTGCGGCTGGCCGTCAACGCGTCATCGACCGCTGGACATGGCGCCACACCGCAACAGGCACGGTTGAGCATTACCGAGCCCTGCTTGCAGAAACCCCACACATTCAGGCACGTCGACCCGGTGGCGCTGGCGCCGCTCCGCGCTTCCAACGCTCGCGCATCACTCGTCCGGGGGCCTGACCAGTGCTGACCGCCGACTACGACCGCTTGGGCCTTCGCCCCGGAGACCGCTTGCTTGATTTGGGCTGCGGCTTTGGTCGTCACGCGTTTGAAGCCCTTCGCCGCGGAGCTCGAGTTGTTGCCTGCGATATGGCTGTTCCCGAACTTGAACAGGTTGCAGCGACAGCTTCGGCCATGAAAGACGCTGGCGAAATTGCGCCGACACTTTCATGCACGTCGGTCGCTGGCGATGGAACCAAACTCCCGTTCGCCGATGCATCGTTCGATCGCATCATTGCGTCCGAGGTCATGGAGCATGTTCCCAATGACGATGCGGCCCTCTCGGAATTCATTCGCGTGTTGCGTCCCGGCGGCACGATTGCCGTCACGGTTCCTGCCGAGTTCCCAGAAAAGATTTGCTGGAAGCTTTCCGACGAGTACCACGCACCGAAGTCCGAGGGCGGACACGTTCGTATTTACTCAGAGTCTGATCTCCGACAAAAGATGAAGAACGCTGGACTCATTCCTGGTAGTTCACATCGCGCCCACGCTCTGCACTCGCCCTACTGGTGGCTTCGTTGCGCGGTTGGTCCGCGAAACGACACCAACGCTGCGGTCAAGGCGTACACGAAGTTCCTCGAGTGGGACATCATGTCGGCTCCTCCGCTGACACGGCTCACCGAGAAGGCCCTCAACCCTGTGCTGGGCAAGTCGCTTGTGGTCTACGCGACGAAGCCGATCCGACACACCGCGATGGCAGGTGCGAAATGACCGAGATTCCTTACGTTGATGACATCATCACTGCCGAGCAGGTTCGACAGACTGCTGAAGCGATCGCCGATTGGCAGCAGCCAAACGGAATGGTCCTGTGGCATCCCGGCGGCCACGCCGATCCGTGGAACCACATTGAAGCGGCCATGGCTCTCGACCTTGCGGGTATGCGAACCGAAGCCGAACACGCCTACCAGTGGCTTGCTGACATTCAACGTCATGACGGTTCGTGGCATCAGTACTACCTGGCCGACGGAATCGAACAAGACAAGCTCGACGCCAACACGATTGCGTATATCGCAGCCGGCGTTTGGCATCACTGGCTCGTCGCTCGCGACCCTGGCTTTGTCGAAACCATGTGGCCAGTTGTCGAGAAGGCCATTGACTTTGTCCTTGATTTGCAGACGCCTCGAGGCGAAATCCTTTGGGCTCGCCACGCTGACGGCACGCCTTGGTCATTCGCTTTGCTCACTGGTTCGTCAAGTATTTGCCACAGCCTTCGCTGCGCAATTGCGATTGCGGAACTTCTTGGCCACGAACGCCCTGACTGGGAACTGAGCGCAGCACGTTTGGCCCACGTCATCCGTCAGCACTGCCTCGGTAATGCGCCTGACGCGTTCGCGCCCAAAGCCCGCTGGGCAATGGACTGGTACTACCCCGTGCTTGGCGGCGTTCTCACTCGCACTGAAGCTCGCGCTCGTCTCGATGCTCGCCGAGATACCTTCGTTGTCGAAGGTCGTGGCGTTCGTTGCGTCAGCGATCGCCCTTGGATCACCGCCGCAGAAACCTGCGAATGTCTGATTGCCGAACTTTCCGTCGGCAATCGCGAACAAGCACTGCAGTTGTTCTCTTGGGCTCAGCAGCTTCGTTGCGACGACGGCCATTACTGGACGGGCATTGTGTTCCCCGATGAGGTGCATTTCCCCGCGGATGAACGCACGACCTACACAGACGCCGCCATCATCCTCGCGGCCGACGCACTGAGCCGCACCTCTGCAGCATCAGGATTGTTCATCGACCACGACGCGCTTCCGCCGCTCGTTGAAATCGATACCGACGATTCGATCACTGATAGAGCCGACTGAGCGACTCCGCTCAAACTCGGCGCAGCACTCGCAGTGAGCCAGTTGCCGAGACGTCGGTGAAGTCGCCCGACTCAATCGCTCGGCAATAAATCTCGTACGGCGGACGTCCGCCATCGGCCGGATCGGGAAACACATCGTGAATGGCGAGGATGCCACCGGCTTCGATCCATGGTGTCCAGAGTTCGAAATCGCGATGCGCGGGTTCGGATCCATGACCGCCGTCGATGAACAGGAACGACAACGGGATGGCCCAACGCGAACCAACCGTGGGCGAATCGCCAACAAGTGCAACCACGGTTCCTTCGAGACCAGCATCAAAGATCGTGCGACGGAAGCGCGGCAACGTGTCGATCACGCCAACTTCGGGGTCGACAAGATCGGGTTCATGCCACTCCCAACCAGGTTGGTTCTCTTCCGAACCACGGTGATGGTCGAGAGCAAAGAGAATCGTTTTTCGCGCTTTCGCTGCAGACCCGAGATAAATGCCGGACTTTCCGCAGTAACTGCCGATCTCAAGCATCGGAGCTGCGCCATCGGCCACAAGAAGGGCGGCTTCGTGAAGCGCAACGCCTTCGTCGGGAGGCATGAATCCGCGAGCCGCTTCTGCGGCGGCCTTCATCGCTGAATTCATGACTCAGTCCTTGTCGGGGGTGTCGTCTTCAAACACTTCGACGTGGAACAACTTATCGAGCACAAAGAATCGGACAACCCACAGAATTCCGAATGCAACCAACTGAATGAAGTTGATGATCAATTTGGCGTCGGTGAAGTGATGGACGATCGCTATCGCGATGGTGGAAAGCACGAGCCCGGCAATTGTGAACAGCCAGAACGGAAGGACTTCCTTTTTCCAATGGCTCTTGCCCCGCTTACCCCACACCCAAGCGCGATTCATGTAATAGGCAGGAACTGAAGAAAGACCAACAGCAAGAACGTTGGCCCAGCTCGGACCCATCGCTCCTTGAAGGGCAAGCAGCAGCGTCTGGCCAACGACAACATTGACCGCAGCTACCAACGCGTAGCGAAGGCCACGCGTCCGGATCGAATGGATGATCCCACCGAGAACTCCGGTGGTTTCGGGAAGCGGCGTGACAGTTTGCGAAGACGCGGGGAATTCGTGATTGATTTCGTGGCTCATCGGGGGGCGCTCCTCGCGTTCGAGCCGGACCCGATCACCCTAGTTGTCGGTGGCAATGACTAGAGAGCGTTCGCCCGAACGATGGTGCTTAGCCATTCACCACTGGGCTTGACCGTACGGCGCTGCGTTGCACGATCTACCTCAATGATCCCAAATCGTGGGCGATAACCAAACGCCCACTCGAAATTATCCATGAGACTCCAGTAGGTGTAGCCCCGCACATCGATGCCATCGGCAATGCACGACAGAACCCCTTCGAGCGCGCGCTGCACATACTCGATTCGTTGCGGATCGTTATCGGTACCAATTCCATTTTCGGTAACAAGCAGCGGAACCGAACCGCCCGTGTAGTCCCACGCGCGACGCAAACACGCGCCAAGTGATTCGGGCCAAAACTCATAACCCATAGGAAGCGTTGGAACTCCATCCTCGCCAGCAAGCACGCTGTTCGGACCGACTCGCGTACGGCTATAAACCTGCACGCCAAGAAAGTCGTCTTGGCCAACGATGTCGAGGAATTGATCCTCTGACACCGCACGAATCTGATCTCGGCGAGCAATCGCATCGGAATCATCCGCCGGGACTGCCTGATAGTCCGCCATTGAGAGCGTGAGACCAACTGGGAAGTCGCCAGGGCCGCCTTTCAGAATCGGAACAACACGGCGATGCGCATCGATGAAGTTCGCGTTGGCTGCTGCGAATTGGGCGTCGTCGGTCGACCCCGGCGGAAAGAAGCCCATCTGGTAGCCAACAAACGAAACGATGTTCGGTTCATTGATTGTGCACGCTGTGCCAACGAGATCGCCGAGGTGATTGACGGACTTCTCGGCGAAGCGAAGGAACCGATCGACCGTTGACGCGGTGTGCCAACCACCTTCAGCGACGACCCAACGCGGGGTTGTGAAGTGGTGAAACGTCACGACCGGTTCAATACCATGCGCGTGACACGACGCAAGGACTCGTCGGTAATGATCAAGCGCGGCGATTGAGAATTCACCGGGCTCGGGTTCGATCCTCGACCACTCGATTGAGAATCGGTAGTTATCGAATCCGAGTGCTGCGCACAGAGCGATGTCGGAGTCGTATCGATTCAGCTGATCGCACGCGTCGCCGCTTGGTTCTTCACACGGCGTGTTCGGTGCGTGCTCCCATGCCCACCAATCGTTGTTCCAGTTGCCGCCCTCGACCTGATGTGCAGCGGTTGCGGTGCCCCAGCGGAATCCCTGCGGAAAGTTCGTAGCCATGCGCGGACCCTACCGGCACAACCGGTACTGATGCGGGAAGAACACCCACAAAACCCCCGGCAATGTGCGAGATTATGAGGGTGACTCAGGCCGCAGTAGACGCACTCCTCACCCTTCTTGATCTCGAACCAATTGAGGTCAACATGTTTCGAGGCATCAGTCCTCCCTCGGAGCAACAGCGCGTCTTCGGTGGACAGGTCGCTGGTCAAGCGCTCATTGCCGCCGCCCGCACCGTCGAACCAGAAACCCGTGTGCATTCGCTCCACGCCTATTTCCTGCGCCCAGGCGATTCCCGAGTGCCGATTCTCTATGAAGTCCAGCGCATTCGAGACGGGCTGTCATTCACCACTCGTCGCGTCACGGCAATTCAACATGGTCGAGCAATCTTCAGTCTTTCCGCTTCGTTCCAGGTCCCTGAAGATGGTTTCGACCATTCCGCGAAAATGCCCGACGTCCCTTCACCCGAGACCCTTCCAACCGTTCAAGAGCGTTGGGCCGACTACGCAGCCGACGGCGATCACCGATTCGAAATGGATCTGCCATTCGACCTTCGGAATTGCGATTGGTCGCCCGAAGATCGACATCGAGAACTACCGCCGTATCAGCGGGTGTGGATGAAGGCCACGGGCAAACTTCCCGA
>CALBSE010000024.1 GCA_937927725.1 uncultured Actinomycetes bacterium | reverse complement strand
AGTTGGCTCTCGGACTCGACCTGTATAGAGGTGCCGCTCTCGATGTCCCTGTCGACCAAGTTCGAATGGCGGAGGACCTCGGTTATCACTCCGTCTGGACGGCAGAGGCCTACGGCTCCGATGCTTTGTCTCCACTTGCGTACCTTGCGGCGGTTACGAAGCGCATCAAACTCGGAACCGGTGTCGTGCAGATCGCTGCCCGAACTCCCGCTGCGACGGCGATGCATGCACTGACGATCGATGCCTTAGCTGGCGGAAATCGCGTCATCATCGGACTCGGAGTTTCCGGCCCGCAGATCGTCGAAGGTTGGTATGGACAGCCGTGGGGCAGTCCCAATCGTCGATTGCGTGAATACGTCGAGATCATGCGCAAGGTGTTCGCTCGAGAACCGCTCACAAACGATGGTGTTGAGTTTCCATTGCCGTACAACGGACCCGGTGCGATTGGTCAAGGCAAACCACTTCGGTCGATTCTCCATCCCGCGGGCGAGATCGAATTGTGGCTGGCTGCGGGTGGACCAAAGAACACCGAACTCTGTGCGGAGATCTGCGACGGGATGCTGCCGATGGGTTGGGGCGCAGAAGGACCTGCTGTCTACGGTCCGCACCTCGAAGCTGGATTCGCGAAGCGGGGCGAACGTCCGGCGAACTTTGAAATTTTCGGCGGCGTGAGCGTTGTAATCACTGACGATGTACAAGGTGCCATTAACGCGATGAAACCGCTCACGGCGATGTACGTAGGGGGAATGGGTTCAGCGACACACAACTACCACCGCGAATCCATGGCTCGTCGAGGCTTCCCCGAAGCAGCACAGAAGATTCACGAATGTTGGATGGCGGGAAAGCGAGATGAAGCCATCGCAGCGGTTCCCGATGAGTATCACGATGACGGTTCGCTCATCGGTTCACCGGCACGTATCCGTGAACGCTGGGAGGCTTGGACGAAGATGGGTCTCACCGGGCTCATCGTTCGATCTGAAACCGATGAAGGTCTGCAATTGCTCGCCGATCTTGCTGGCACTCGTGACACCCAAGGGAACTGACATGACAACGTTTGAAACCATCATTCTCGACACGCCTGGAGAAGGTATTTGTCGGATCACGTTGAATCGTCCTGATAAGCGCAACGCGATTTCAACGGTGATGCGCACGGAACTGCTGCAGGCGCTCGAAGCAAATGACTATGACCCCAATGTGCGCTGCACGATTATCCGCGGTGGTGGGTCGTGTTTCTCCTCTGGCTACGACCTTGGCGGCGATCTCCTGACGTCTCCGCCGTTCCACACCGCACCCGGCGATGGGGCGTGGGCGCGGCAGGTGACCGACAACTGGTTCCGGTTCTGGGATCTCGCCAAACCGGTGATTGCCCAGGTGCATGGGTACGCGATTGCTGGCGCTACCGAACTCGTTCAAGCTTGTGATCTCGTCTACGTAGCGGATGAGGCACGAATTTCGTATCCGATCGTTCGTGTTGCGTCTCCTCCTGATTGTCAGTACCACGAGCCGTTGTTGGGCATGCGTCGAGCGATGGAAATCATGCTCACTGGCGGAGAGATGCTCGGTCCCGAAGCCGCTCAAATGGGCTGGGCGAATCGTTCCTTCCCCACATCAGTCCTCGATGAAGAAGTTCTCGATATCGCCGGACAGATCGCTGCAGTGGCTACAGACCTCGCTCAGATCAACAAGAGAATGGTGCATCGTCAGGCCGAAATCATGGGCGTCCGCGCAGCGATACGTGCTGGTTCGGAGTTCCAGGCGCTGGCCGGACATCAAGCGTCAGTTGAAGCATTTAAGCAAGATCCTCTCGGTTCGATGAAGCGTCACAATGCCGCTGACGCCGAGCGCCGTGAGACGCGCGAGCAGCGACGCTCACAGCAATGACAGGCACCCGAGCTGCGAGTGCCAGCGGAGTTTCCGTTCATATGTCGCGTCGACGTTTGCTCGTCGTCTTCTTTGGCATCCTTCTAGGGGCGACACTTTCTGGGCTTGACGGAGCAATCGTCGCAACCGCCGCTCCAACAATTTTGAGTGAACTCGGTAGCGTTTCGCTTTTACCGTGGTTGACGACGAGTTACCTACTCGCTCAGGTCACCACCATGGCGGTTTACGGAAAGTTGGGCGACATCTACGGGCGCCGGCGAGTATTCATCATCGCCGTCTCGACATTCATGGTGGGATCAATGTTGTGTGGCTTGGCGCAGTCGATGCCGATGCTGATCGCAACTCGAGTACTGCAGGGCATCGGCGCCGGCGGAATCACCGCCTTGGCAATGGCGCTTATCGCCGACGTCATGCCAGCGGACAAACTTGGCCGCTATTTGGGTTACACCGGTGTTGTCTTCGCCGTGACCGCCATTCTTGGTCCCTGGGCAGGCGGATTCTTTACGGACAACTTCACGTGGCGGTGGGCGTTTTTCGTCAATATCCCGAGCGGAATCATTTGTTTGATCACGCTGCTGTTCGTGCCGAAATCCACAAACCGAGTCGCTCACCGCATTGACGTTCGAGGAGCGCTTCTCATCGCAGGTGCGGTTGCATCTCTACTTCTTGCGATTGGTGGCACCGGTGGACACGTAAGGTTCGTAAGTTTTCGAACGTTAGGTCTTGCCTCGCTTTCGACAGCACTTGTCGTAGCGTTCGTGTTTCACGAGCGCAGAACGCCGGAACCAATTCTCGCGTTGCGTGTGATGGCCGGACGAGTAAAAGCCCTCGCGCTCTCAGCAAATCTGATTTCGGGCCTCGCGTTCGGCACGGCGATTGTGTATCCGCCGCTCTTTTTTGAAGCGGTCCGAGGTATCGACGCAACGCAGGCAGGACTCCTACTTGCACCGTTTGCCGTTACCTCGGGGATCTGCACAATTATCGCTGGCCAGATCACTGATCGACGCGGAGGTCATGTCGTCGTTCCGTTCATCGGAATGATCGCTTCAGGTATCGGCATGATGATGCTTTCGACGATTCACGCCTCAACCTCCGCCGCATTCGTCGTCGGCTCAGCGATGTTGGTTGGGATGGGCATCGGATTCGTGATGCAAACCCTGCTCTATGTGTTCCAGCGATTCACCGCACCCGCCGACATCGGTATGGCGACATCAACGATCATGCTCGCTCGACTACTTGGGAACTCGCTCGGCGTCGCCATTGTCGGAACGGTGTTCACGAACAGTCTTCTCAGCGGTGTGCAGCAACGTCTGCCGGATTTCCCAGTCGATTCAATTCAAGGATCGCCTCAAAAGATTGCGGCGTTGTCCAGCGGTGTGCGAGAACAGATTCAAGAAGCGTTTGCTCACGCATTGTCCAACGGTTTCACGGCCATGGTCCCCGTGATGGTGATTGGTGCGATTGTGATCGGATTCATACCCGCCAAGCGGGTTCGTGACCGACTCCGCAGCACCCCAACCGAGATCCCGCTTGCCGAGGGCACAGCTCACGCGATGTAAGAGCGTGCCTTTGGTCAGGCAGGACGAGCACCCACGATGCTGGCGCGTTCCATGACACGACGCTGCGGCCAGTAGTCACTGGATGCGTAGTGCTGCACCGCACGGTTGTCCCAGAATGCAATCGAATCTGGCTTCCACTGAAAGCGGATCTGGTACTCGACTGTGGCTGCTTGGTTGCACAAATGATTGAGAAGCGCCGCACTTTCGTCATCGCTGAGTCCAATGATCCTGTTGACGAAATTGCGATTGACATAGAGCAATTTGCGACCGGTACGTTCATGAGTAACTACAACCGGATGGGTGACGACTGGAAACATCTCCCGGGTCTCGGCCATGCGATCTTGGGGAACCGTTCGTCCAAAACTCTTCATGAAATCGTGTTCGGCCTGAAGACCGTCGATTTGCTGCTTTATGGCATCGGAGAGTCCGTCGTACGCGGCGCCCATGTCCGAAAAGAGCGTGTCTCCACCAACTGCGGGTAGCTCGATCCCGTGAAGGATCGCACCCATCGACGGCTCCGCGCGCCAGGTGACATCGTGATGCCACGAATTCTCGTAGCCGGCGACCTCG
Organism: uncultured Actinomycetes bacterium; assembly: GCA_937927725.1. Taxonomy (GTDB): domain Bacteria; phylum Actinomycetota; class Acidimicrobiia; order Acidimicrobiales; family Acidimicrobilacustridaceae; genus Acidimicrobilacustris. The sequence goes on along the minus strand of CALBSE010000024.1, from coordinate 14,776 downwards.
GCCGTCTTTTCAAATCGAACGAGTTCGGGAACTCCGGTATTTGAAGGAATGAAGGGGTGAATCTCCAAGGGTCCGAAACGCCTGGCGAACGCAACATGTTGATCGGAGGTCAGTGGCTGATCGCGAAAGAAAATGACCTTGTAGTTGTCGAGCGCCAGCTGGAGTTCGGCGATGACGTCATCGGAAAGTTCAGTGGTGAGATCGACGCCTGAGATCTCAGCGCCAAGCGTCGAACCAACTTGAACGGCATCGAAGTTGGTCCATGTGAGTCCTGCCAAGCGCGCCCGTTCCTCGGCGAGAAGTGTGGCGGGACCGACGGGAGTGCCGTCATCCATAACTTTGCGTGAAGGACCGAGACCAGCGCTCGGATCTTTTTCGGGAACAAGTTGCGTCGTCGTCACAGTCGACTCCAGTCACGGAAAGAACGGCACACGTTATCTCAGGTAATTCATTCTGGCCCTTTGGTCACGGGTGGGGCAGTGGGCACTCGGTACGATGAACTCGTGAGTAACAAGTGGATTCGACGGCCAATCACCGTTGTGGGCGTCCTCCTTGGCGCTTTCGTGCTCACGCTTTCGCTCCCAGTGTGGATCCTCGCGTCGATCGTCTTCGATCTCGCGTGTCGATCGTGGCGCCTTCCCACCTTTCGCCTGCTCAGCTTTGCGTGGTTTTGGCTCTGGCTTGAGACGCTCGGGATCATCGGTGCTGCGGGCATTTGGCTGACAGGTCAGGCCGGAAACCATCGTGCGAATTACGCGTTGCAGCGGTGGTGGGCAAAGAGGCTCATTGGTTCGCTGCGGATCTCGTGCGGGCTGAAGATCGAGGTCGAGGGCGTCGAGGAGCTCTCGACGGGACCACTGATCTGTCTCGGCCGACACGCAAGCCTTGGTGATGCTCTCGTGAGCGCATGGATTTTCGGATCTCTTGCAGAGCGGTTCCCCCGCTATGTCATGAAGAAGGAACTCCTCTTCGACCCATGTCTCGACGTCGTCGGTCAGCGCATCCCGAATTATTTTGTTGATCGCGGTTCGGCCGCAGTTCGCCAAGAACTCACAGGGATTCGCACCATGGCAGCGAACATGGGGGACCGAGACGTTGCTGTGATCTTCCCAGAGGGCACACGTACGAACGACGAAAAACGCATTGGACTCGTGGCGCGTCTGGAGCGAAGGGCCCCCGAGCGTCACGCGAAGTTGATTGGGCTTCGGCGGTTGCTTCCACCGCGCTCTGCGGGAGCATCGGTGCTGCTTGAAGAAATTCCCTCTGGCGACGTTGTCGTTATGTGGCATGTCGGCTTCGATGGACTCGACACGTTTGGTGGCGTCCGTCGCCGAATCGCCTCAGCAAATCCCTCTGCAAAAGTCGTTCTCGAACTTCACCAGCGTGCATCGATTCCCAATGGCGATGAGTTTGAGGCGTGGCTTGACGACCGTTGGCTTGAGATCGACGCCAAGGTCGTTGTCGCTGACGCTGAACATCTGTCCTAACGAGTTTCGGAGTTGGCGAGCCTCAAGTGGCAGGACGAATTCGCAAGGTTCGTTCTTCTGCATTGAGACAGCGGCCGGTGTCGCAATCGAAACGCCAACCGTGCAGCGTGCAGACGAGTTCGCTGCCATCGACGACGCCAAAGACCGCAAGGTCGGCGTCGCGATGCGGGCACGTTCGCTGCACGAGCCAATCGCCGATCTGAATCTCTTCTTCAGCGATGCCGCCGCGTTCGGGGTCGGCCTTGCGCAGGGCTTCTGCTTCAGTACGCGTCATGCGTTCTTCCGAGAGTGATTTGAAGAAGTTATAGACGTATTCGTTGAACGGCCCGCGTCGCCATGCCGAAAAGCGACACGAAAGAAACAACGAATTACTCCAGTCGACGGCGTGTTCCGCAGCGACTGTTTCGACGAGACGGCGATCAATGGTGAACCGAAATCCGTGATCGGCGCCGTCCCATTCGTTGACCGATGCATTGGGGAAGTCAATCGCAATCTTGAGATCACCCATGTCGAGAACGCAGATATCCCCGACGCCGCTACACAGGTTTGGTGCAATTGCGAGCAGTGGCTCCCACCAGGCTTTGAGGTCGGCGAGAAGGTTGTCGCTGGGGGGCAACCACTTCGACTTCTGCTCCTCAATAGACGGAAGCCAGTCCCTTTGGTAGTTGCGGAGATAGTCCTCTTTGTCGTCAAAGATCGCCGAAAGTTCCTGAGAGGAACAGGGGTGGGTGACATCGATTCGATCCGGGGCAATCTCAATGCACGTCCCGGGAATAGCGAGGATTCCGGTGCGACTACCTTCACCAAGTTGGTCCATGAACGCGAGTTGGTCAGGAAAGATGCTCAGTTCGTCGCCCGTGATCACATTGAGATGGAAAAGGTCAGGGTCGAGAAATGCTGGGGGACCTGCGCTAGGGACGATTGCACGTGCGTTAAGTACCTCGACGTAGCGCATGGCTCGTGAAAACTGACTTTCGACCTTTGCATCGATGAGTTCGCGCATGACGTCTGCGGGCTCGTCGTAGACCATCGGGTACCAGATGGCGCCGCTGTATTGCAGCCAATGCAGATCGATTGGTCCGTGTGAAGCGAGAGCCGCGAGGTCGTGGGTCCGGCAATCATTTTGATTGACGACGCGACCTGTTGAGTCGGAAACAACAAGTGCGGAATCGCCGCCCGGTCCGTCGGTAATTGATGTTTCGCAATGAATCGCAACACGTGTACTGCCGAGGAGATCGATCTCTTGTCCGTCAACGGTATGGACGAAGTTCCTGAAGCCGAGAGCGCGAAGCCTGTTCTTCAATTCACCGGTAGGAAATCCTGGGAGGAGAACGGTGGCGCTGCGATTGATGTGATTGGGGAGCCAACGTTCGTCGAAGTGGTCGCCGTGAATGTGGGAGATGTAGAGGTAATCGGGCGACTCGATGCGAGCCATGAGATCGGCAGACAGTTGATCGTTTCGTGGAAAGACGCACCATGAACCTTGAAACGCGGGAAGAAACCACGGATCACAGACGATCGATACATCGGCAGTTTCGATGAGAATTCCGGCGTGGCCGATGGACGTTGCCTTCATGGTGTCGACACTAGTGAGGGGATCACCGATCGCCGTGTGTTGGAACTGTGCGCCCTGTCACCCCAAACGCGACGATGGGCCCCGTTGGGGCCCATCGTTTACGTGGAGCGGGTGAAGGTAATCGAAACCTCATAGCCGACTTGGAAGGACGGTGCTCTACCATTGAGCTACACCCGCGGGTGGCGACAGGTTATCGCGAATGAGACGGGATCTATTTCGCTCCGACGAGTTGTGCGCCGACTGAGCCAGGTGCGGGATCGTCCCAAGCAGAACCGCCGGTTCGGCCGCCGAGTTCCGGGCATTCACCGGCGAAGACGCCCCACGAACATTCCCATCCGGGAACGATCCAGTCGTGGAGCATCCAGACATCGCCAAGAGCAACTTTCCGGCCGCCGATGGCCTTGCAGTCCTCCTCACTCATCGCTTCGGCTCCGACGACGATTCCGCCCTTCTGGCACAGACCGCCATTGTTGTTGTGCTGATGCCAGAGGTCGTTTGCTCCTGCGAACCCGTCTGGGGCGCCACCCGGGTGCCATACGAGATAACTCAACCCAACCAGCTTCGACGTTGGTGCCGTGCCATCGAATAACAGCTCGGAGGGACGAGCGGGATCGAAACCAATCGCTAACCGCATATTTGTGTAGTGGGCACCGATACACGGGACGTAGGGCGTTGACATGCGATACCCGGCAGCCTCGGCTTCAGCAACCGTCGGATACTGCGCGACAACAGTGCGAGCCAGTGCTTGTTGCGTAGCAAGTTGCTCACGTTCCGATGCGGAGATCACGACCTGAGGCGAAGGTCCCCGATGACTATGACCCACTGCATCGGTTGCAACCTGTCCAGGAGACACAGGTGGACCCGAGAGTTCGCACGGTGTCGTGCCGCTCGTTGATGCTGCGCCGTGTGAATGGCCCGCTGCTTCGTGAGCAGCGGTGTAGGTCGGTGTCAGCATGAGTGCGCCGAGAACAACGGCGACCGTTCCGATCGCGAACGCAGCAAAGCGGAGCGAAATTCGATCTTTCGAGTCACGTTCAAGGGCGGCTGGAACTGTGAGCGCAACGATCGAAAGAACGATGATCACCGCTTCGATCACTGAACTCACGATGTCGGGGGCGGAGAACGATTCAGAACGGAGTGCCTCCGGACCGAACGGAAGTCCGACGGTCCGTGAAACCAACCACGTCGCGATGATTGCGCTATTCACGGCTATGGCCGATGCCCAGAGCCAGCGTCGAGGGCGAGCAACAATCAGGACAGCGAACAGGCACTGGTAGGCAGCAATCGCCATGAAGAACCAGCCATGGGCCCAGTCCTCAGCAAGATGATGCGGTGCGTAGCCAAAGTGCACGGCGCCAACGGTGAGGGAAAGACTCGCGGCAAGCCATCGAACCGTGCGGTCCCGGTCGGAGAGACCGGGACCACCAGGTGAGTTCTGTGCACCACGAACCGATATCTCAGCGAGGTCTGACGCTGCGTTGCTTCCAGAGTCCATCGAAGCCCCAGATTGTGAGTTATCGGTTGTGCACGAGTCGGGGAAGGGAGATTCGAACTCCCGGCCTCCTGCTCCCAAAGCAGGCGCGCTACCAAGCTGCGCCATTCCCCGGCGCAGTGAGCGTACAGGCAGAACCTGGGGTCTTCATCACGAGGGTGATTCGTAACCAAAACCCTCAGGTGGACGTGGCCGCAAACCTCACCGGTAGACTCGCCAACCTGTGAAATCAACTGTCGAAGCCCTTGAGGGCAACAAGGTCAAGCTGTCCGTCGAGGTCGACGAGCAGGAATTCGAATCAGCCGTCAATGCGGCGTTCAAAAAGATCGCTCGCGATGTGCGTATTCCTGGGTTCCGACCCGGCAAAGCGCCTCGTCGAGTCCTTGAGTCACATATCGGCGCTGGCGCCGGTCGTGCTCAGGCATTGAACGACGCCCTGCCGGAGTACTACTCCGATGCGGTGGTCGCGAACGAGGTCGATGTCATCGCGCCTCCCGAGATCGAAATCACCGACGGCCAGGAATCGGGAACGGTGAAGTTCGACGCGATTGTCGAAGTTCGTCCCGTGATTACCGTCAGCGGTTACGCCAATCTTTCTGTTGAGATCCCTACGCCGACGCCATCGGATGAAGAAATCGATGCGCAACTCGAGCGTTTTCGCAACCAATATGGTGACCTCGAAGTTGTCGAGCGTGCGGCAGATTCCGGCGATTACGTCACGATCGACATTGAAGGCTCGCAAAACGACGAGGTCCTCGAAGGCCTTGTCGCTAGCGCGTATCTCTACGAGGTCGGATCTGCAGGCATCGTGCCGGAGCTCGATGAGCAACTCGTCGGCGCTGCCGCTGGCGATACCCGCTCATTCGATGCTCCCCATCCGAACGGCGATGACGAAGATCCACTTCATTTCGAGGTCACGATCACCGAGGTCAAGGCAAAGGTTCTTCCGGAACTCAACGACGAATTTGCGGCTCAGGCTTCAGAGTTCGAGACGATGGCTGCGTGGCGTGACGATCTCGTTACCCGCATGACCGAGGTTCGCAAGGCACAGTCCCAGATGATGGTTCGCGAAAAGATTGGCGAAGCACTCGCCGAACTTGTGACCGACGAACTTCCCGAGCCTCTCGTTGCCGCTGAAATGAATGAGCGTCTTCAGGACATGGCCATGCGCCTGCAGGCTCAGGGCTTGTCGCTAGAGCAATGGCTTCAGTTCTCCGGAACCGATACCGAACAGTTCCTCGACGATCTCAAGACCACCGCGGAACGTTCGGCCCGCGTGGACCTCGCGCTGCGAGCGATCGCCTTGGCCGAGTCCATCGAGGCGCTTGAAGAGGATCTCGACCTCGAGTTCGAGGCAGTCGCTGCCCGTGTCCAGCAGGACAGCGATGTCGTGCGCACTCAGCTCATCGACGCTGGGCATCTGCCTGCGTTGAAGACCGACATCTCGAAACGCAAAGCCCTTGATTGGCTGACTGAAACTGTCACCATCACCGACGAAGCTGGCAACAGCATCGTTTTTGCGGATCTTGCAGTCGCAGATGACGAGGATGGCGATACCGTTCCGGAGACCCCAGCGTCCGAGGAGGACGAAACCGAGTGACCGAAATCAGCGGCTTGGCCAACCTCAAGATCAGCAACTACATCCCGAATCCGACGGTTATTTACGAAACCAGTCGCGGCCAGACCATCACGGCCGATCTGTATTCGCGTCTACTGAAGGAAAACATCATCTTTATCGGCACGCCGATCGATGACACCGTCGCCAATCTCATTTGCGCCCAGCTTCTGCATCTCGAGTCGGAGAATCCCGACAAGGACATCAATATCTACATCAACAGCCCCGGTGGCGATGTCCTCGCGCTCATGGCGATTTACGACACCATGCAATTCGTCAAGCCCGACATCATGACCATTTGCTTTGGTCAGGCCGCTTCGGCCGCTGCGGTGCTCCTGGCTGCCGGTACGCCCGGAAAGCGTCTGGCCCTGCCGCATGCCCGTGTTCTGATCCACCAGCCCTACGCCGGTGCCCAGGGCCAAGCCACCGATATTGAGCTGGCGGCAAAGGAGATTCTCCGCATCCGTTCCCTTCTGGAAGAGGTCCTTTCCTCCCATACGGGGCAGACCCAAGAGAAGATCCACCGGGACACCGACCGGGACTTTGTAATGTCTGCAGAGGAAGCGAAGGATTACGGGATCATCGACGAGGTGATCTCCATCCGGCAGCTCGCCGATACGAGCGGTCCGATCACGGCCATTCGCTGACACTCAACAGACCAAGGGGTACCCCAACGTGGCCAAGTTCGGAGATGGTGGCGAACTTCTGAAGTGCTCGTTTTGCGGGAAGTCCCAGAAGCAGGTCAAGAAACTGATCGCTGGTCCAGGTGTCTACATCTGTGACGAGTGCATCGACCTCTGCAACGAGATCATTGAAGAGGAACTTTCCGAAACCGGTGAGCTGTCTCTTGAGGAACTTCCCAAGCCGGTCGAAATTTTCGAGTTCCTGAACGATTACATCGTGGGCCAGGAACAGGCGAAGCGCATTCTCTCGGTGGCGGTCTACAACCATTACCGCCGCGTGCAGTACGGCGCTGCCCAGCGCGACGATGTCGAGCTCGCCAAGTCGAACATTCTTCTCATCGGACCGACAGGTTGCGGTAAGACACTGCTTGCTCAGACGCTCGCACGCATGCTGAACGTTCCGTTCGCAATCGCCGATGCCACTGCGCTCACCGAAGCGGGTTATGTCGGTGAAGACGTTGAGAACATTCTGCTCAAGCTCATTCAGGCCGCCGATTACGACGTCAAGAAGGCCGAGACCGGCATCATCTACATCGATGAGATCGACAAGGTCGCTCGTAAAGCCGAGAACCCATCGATAACACGAGACGTTTCAGGCGAAGGTGTGCAGCAGGCGCTCCTGAAGATTCTTGAAGGAACAACGGCATCGGTCCCGCCTCAGGGTGGCCGTAAGCATCCGCATCAGGAATTCATTCAGATCGATACCACCAACATTCTCTTTATTTGTGGTGGTGCATTCGCAGGTATCGACAAGTTGATTGAGAGTCGCATCGGCAAGAAGGGCATCGGTTTCTCAGCAGAACTACGTTCCGAGAAGTCCGACGTTGGTGCGCTTTATAAGAGCATTCTTCCGGAAGACCTCATCAAGTTTGGTCTCATTCCCGAATTCATCGGCCGACTTCCCGTCGTCGGCGCGGTGGCCAATCTCGACCGCGAAGCGCTTGTCGAAATTCTCGTTGAACCTCGCAACGCCCTTGTGAAGCAGTATCAGAAGTTTTTCGAGTTTGAAGACGTCGAACTCGAGTTCACTCCTGAAGCACTTAATGCAATCGCTGATCAGGCTCTCATTCGCGGCACGGGTGCTCGTGGGCTTCGCGCCATCCTCGAAGAAGTTCTCCTCGAAATCATGTACGACCTTCCAAGTCGAGAAGACGTTGCCAAGGTCGTCATCGGTGCTGAGTCTGTGCTTGAACGGACAGAGCCTGTCTTCATCACCCGGGCTAGTACTCCTCGCACCAATCGCCCACGCCGCGCTGCGTCGTAACTCGCAACCGTCCATTCCATTGCGTCCGCCTCTGTGAACTTTAACGAATCCCTCGCGTACCTCGACACGCATATAAATCTGGAAGCGACTGCTGGCCTCATCCACGGCCTGTCGCTCGACCACATGCGCAGTCTCGTCGGAGTTCTCGGAGATCCTCAGGACTCGTTCCGAGTCATTCACGTGACCGGCACAAATGGAAAAGGATCAACTGCACGCATGATCACGGCGTTGCTGGTTGAACACGGGCTATCGGTGGGTACCTATAGCAGTCCCCATTTGCAGAACATCAACGAGCGCATCAGTTGGAACGGCGAAGCGATTTCCGACGAACAGTTTGCCTCGGTCGTGACCGACATCGCTCGAGTGGCACCTCTTTCCGGCATCACTCCATCGTTCTTCGAGTTGCTCACGGCGACAGCGTTGCTTTGGTTTGCGGAATCTGCAGTCGACGTGGCAGTGATCGAAGTCGGGCTTCTTGGGCGTTACGACGCCACCAATGTTTGCGAAGCCGATGTCGCTGTCATTACCAATATTGGACGCGATCACACTGACGGAGAAGGGGAGTGGGAGCAGGCGATCGCCACCGAGAAGGCCGGCATCATCACGGGCACCTCGACACTTGTTACCGGTGTTACTGACCCAACGTTGAAAGCAATCTTCGAAGCTGAAGGTCCCGAGCGCATGTACAGCGCCGATGTCGACTACGAGGTCATCAGCGATCTGTATGCAGTAGGCGGTCATCTCATCGATCTCCGTACTCCTTATGGGACCTATGAAGAACTTCTTGTTCCCCTTCATGGCGCACATCAATCCGATAATGCCGCGACAGCGATTGTGGCTGTCGAGTCATTCTTCGATCGGTTGTTGGACGAATCTGTCGTGAAGGAAGCACTTCATTCGGTCACGATGCCTGGACGTTTCGAAGTCGTCTCGCATTCACCTTTGCTAATCCTCGACGGCGCGCATAACCCTGACGGAGCCAGAGCTGCAGCACTCACGCTGAGCGATGAGTTCGATGTCGCTGGGCGTCGGGTTCTCGTTGTCGGAATGCTTGGTGGTCGGGACGTCGTCGAGATGCTCGAGTCTCTCGATGTTCGAAACGCCGATCTCGTCATTGCCTGCACCCCAAACAGTCCGCGTGCAGTGCCCGCTGCCGATGTCGCAGCAGTAGTTCGCGCAATGGGATCGATGGTTGAGCAAATCGACGATGTTGCAACTGCAGTTCAACGGGCGATCGATGTGTCGACCGAGGATGATGTCATCCTCGTAGCGGGATCGCTTTATGTCGCTGGTGCCGCACGAACAGCGGTGGAAGAAATTGTCCGACGCGGTGACTGACCCGCACCTTGATGGCGAATCGCATCTCGACCAAGGGTTGGTCTAGCGTTCCAGCCATGGATCGCACGTTCATCATCTGCAAGCCCGACGCCGTCGAACGAGGCCTCGTTGGAGAAATTCTCGGTCGCTTCGAGAGCCGCAATCTCACGATTGCTGCTGCTGAACTGCGCACGATCGACCGTGCTACGGCTGAGGTCCACTACGGCGAACACGCTGACAAGCCGTTCTTCGGCGAATTGGTGGAGTTCATTACTCGCGGCCCAGCGATGGTCGCCGTTATCGAGGGCCCGGAAGATACGTGGCAGGTTGTTCGCACGATGATGGGAGCGACCAATCCTCGAGATGCCGCTCCAGGCACCATTCGCGGCGATCTCGGCATTCTTTTCACCGAGAACCTGATCCACGGCAGCGATGGTCCGGAATCGGCCCAACGAGAGATCGCACTTTTCTTCCCAGGGCTCTGATTTCTGGCGTAGTTGGTCCCGCGAGGGCCGCGGACTAGCCTTTCCGAGGGACGGAGAGAGACACGCGCAGTGCTGCGCGGGCTCGTTGGAACCGTTGTCTTTCGTAAAACTTTGTAGATCCGCACCACCGTCGTCGCTCTCGTGGAGAGCAACAGGCCCAGAGCTCCAACGGGAGGCTCACCCCATGGCCGGGAATATCTTCAGTTCAATCTCTTCGAGTATCTCCAATTCGATTGCCTCACGTGACTCGTTGTCCAACATCGTTGGACGTGACATGGCCGTTGATCTGGGAACGGCGAATACGCTCGTGTACGTCCGGGGCGAAGGCATCGTCCTCAACGAACCTTCGGTCGTCGCTATCAATGTCAAAGACGGTCGACCAGTAGCGGTGGGTGCTGAAGCCAAACGGATGATCGGACGGACCCCGTCGCATATCCAAGCGATCCGACCGCTCCGTGATGGCGTCATCGCCGATTTCGATATCTGCGAAAAAATGCTTCGCTACTTCATCCAGAAGGTTCACACTTCGAAGTGGGCCAAACCTCGCATGGTGATTTGCGTCCCGTCCGGGATCACTCCCGTTGAACAGCGTGCCGTTCAGGAAGCTGCAGAATTCGCCGGTGCACGCAGGCCGGCCTACATCATCGAAGAACCGATGGCCGCAGCGATTGGCGCGGGCCTTCCAGTCCAGGAACCAACCGGAAACATGATCGTTGACATCGGCGGCGGAACCACCGAAGTTGCCGTTATCTCTCTTGGTGGTGTTGTTGCTTCTCAGTCAGCTCGTGTCGGCGGCGACGCACTTGATGCGGCAATCATTAACTACATCAAGAAGGAATACAGCCTTGCCCTCGGTGAACGCACCGCAGAAGAAGTGAAGATGGCCCTCGGCTCCGCTTGGCCACTCGAGGTTGAGTTGCATGCCGAGATCCGCGGCCGTGACCTTGTGACTGGCCTTCCCAAGACGATCGTGACGACCACGGAAGAAATCCGCGAAGCGATCGAAGAACCGGTTGCGGCGATTGTTGATGCCGTGAAAGTCACGCTTGATAAGACCCCTCCTGAGCTTTCCGCCGACATCATGGAACAAGGCGTCGTCCTCGCTGGTGGAGGTGCGTTGCTTCACGGCATCAGCGAGCGACTCGAGCACGAGACAGGTATGCCGATCGTCATTGCGCAGAACCCCCTCTTTGCCGTTGCGATTGGCTCGGGCCAATCGCTTGAGGAGTTCGACGCATTGAAGGGCGTGCTCTTCTCATCGACGATCAACTGATTCGGTTTCGACCATGGCATCGTCACGGCGCGGTGGGCGGGCACGCATCACCATCAGTCTTCTGCTGCTTTCGGCGGTGTTGCTGTTGACCCTTGACGGTCGCGGTTCCGGTCCCATTCAGTCCGTTCGAAGTGCGGTGCTCACGGTTCTGTCTCCGTTGGGTGGCGCAGCTTCGAGTGTTGCCAGTCCTTTTCGCAACGCATGGAATAGTGCATTCGAACAGGGTGATCTGAAGAAAGAAAACGACGCTCTACGCGAAGAGAACGATCGGCTCAAAGGGGATATCACCGCGAATTCAATCGCCAAAGAGCAGTTGCAGCAGCTGTTGCAATTGGTGGGTATTCCGTTTGTTGGCGACACGCCAGTGGTTCACACTCGTGTCGTCTCCGGAGCCGTCGGTAATTTTGGAGACAGGCTTGAACTCGACAAGGGTTCATCGTCAGGTATTGAACGAAACATGCCAGTGGTGACGGGCGAGGGACTGATTGGCAAAGTTGTCGAAGTCAGTGAGAACCGGTCGATCGTCTCTCTTCTTTCAAGCGGAACGTTCAAAGTCGGATTCTCTGTTGTAGGAACTGCAGCAATCGGTATCGCGCAGGGGACTGGTGGAGACGCGAGTTTGCGTGGATCAAATATCGATTCGCGGCAAGCTGTGTCGGTGGGTGCCATTGCAGCGACGAGCGGGTTAGCCGGAAGCCCATTCCCACCGAATCTTCCGATTGGAACGATTACGGCTGTTCGCACGAACGAGGCAGCGCTCGAATCGACGGTTGATATCAAGATGTTCGCGAATCTGAACGACCTGGTATACGCCGATGTCGTTCTTTGGAAACCAGCGAGCTAATCATGGATCATCCGGCAGTTCGCTATGTGCTGATCATCGGTACTGCTGCGTTTTTGCAATTCACGCTGATCACACAGTTCCGCATTGCAGGCGTTAGTGCTGACCTCTTGCTCGTGGTTGCGATAGCAGCGGGACTCGTAGCGGGAGCTGAGCGTGGCGCAGTCGTGGGATTCGTGTGTGGGCTTTGTCTCGACCTCATGGTCGTCACGCCATTCGGATTGGGGGCAATTTCCGGCCTTGTCGCCGGGGTCGTCGCCGGATCTCTCGAAGGGGCCACGGTGCACTCAGCCAAATGGCTGACGGCGTCCATCGCCTTCATTTCGAGCGGTGCAGCGGTTCTCGCCTTTTCTGTGTCCGGGGCGCTTCTCGGGCGCCCTGACATGCTCTCATTTCATGTCCTCACAGTTGTGGCTGTGGTTGGACTCTCATCCGCGCTATTCGTCTTCCCAATAATCAGGGTGGCCCGTTGGGCTGATCCAGAGGATGCCTTACTGAGGACTGCAGTCCGCTGACGGGTTCTATCTGCTCAACTAGTGGGGTTGTGATTGCCCCCTTTCCCAGATCTCGACTCCAGAACTCCTGACCTATGGACACCACCTCACCTCGTCTCCGTATGAGCATTCTTGGTGTTGTCGTTGTAGCGTGTTTTGTCGCGCTTTTCGCCAGGCTTTGGTACCTGCAAGTTATGGAAGCCCCAGCACTTGCGGTCCAAGCCACGGCGAACAGAACCCGAACCGTTGCCACAGAAGCGCCCCGAGGCCGAATCTTCGATTCAAAGGGTCGAGTCATCGTCGATAACCGCACGTCGCTGATCGTGTCGATTGATCGCAACGAGTTAAAGAAAGTGAAGAACCGCGACGACCTCATCGCAAGACTTGCTGACGTGCTCACCGCGAACGGTGCGCCGATCAAGATTTCAACGATCGAGAAGCGGTTGTCGGAGAAGAAAGCCGACCAGCTGCAAGCGGTGCCGATTGCAACCGATGTCACTGAAGAAGTGGTTCATCATCTTTCCGAATATGCCGAGGACTTTCCCGCGGTCTCCTACGAACGCAAGACCGTTCGTGTGTACCCCTATGGAATGACAGCGTCGAACATCTTGGGATACACGGGGCGAATCACGGCTGAGACTCTGAAGTCACTTGAGCCAGGAACTGATGCGGATGGTGTCACGAAGACGTATCAACCCGACTCAATCATCGGCTTGGCTGGTGTCGAATCAACGTATGAAAAGGAGCTTCGGGGAACGCCCGGCATTGAACTCGTCCAGGTCGATTCAAAGAATCGTCCGGTCGGGACCGAGTCGTATCAACCTCCAAAGTCGGGCAACGACATTCAGCTGCACATCGATATCGATGTTCAGATGCGAGCCGAGCAAGCCCTCGTCGATCGTCTCAATGTGTTGCGTGGAACCGCTCAGAAGGACGGAACGAAACGAGCAGCTCCGGCCGGTTCCGTCGTCGTGCTCGACCCGCGAGACGGGGGAGTCGTGGCGTTGGCTTCGGCCCCTGGATATGACCCGCAAGAGTTCGCAAACGGCATAAGTCAAGAGCGTTATACCCAACTTCAAAATATCAATCGCGCGAGTGCGCTCATCGATCGTTCGATTACGGGTCAGTACGCGCCTGGATCAACATTCAAACTCGTCACGGCGACGGCGGCGCTTAGCAACGGACTCATCGACGCCAATTCGTCGATTTATGACGATGGCGTCTACAAGGTCGGGAATCCGGCACAGGAATTTACAAATGCTGGCGGTCAAAAGAACGGCAACATCAATGTTGTTCGAGGCCTGACTGTTTCGTCCGACGTTTACTTTTATTGGCTCGGCGACCGAATGGATGGCACCACTCTCATTCAAGACTCGGCTACCGCGTATGGCTTCGACAAAAAAACCGGGATCGATCTTCCTAACGAATCTGCCGGATACGTTCTGACGAAAGCGGAAAAGAAAGCTCTGCACAATAAATATCCAGATGCGTACCCGAACGGAGATTGGTATACCGGTGACAACGTTCAGCTAGCGGTTGGTCAGAATGTTGTTGTTGCGACTCCTCTCCAAATTGCTCGTGCCTACTCGGCGTTCGCAAACGGTGGAACGGTGTATCAACCCCATGTCGTTTGGAAAATCTTGAAGCCAAACAGCACGATCGGAAACCCGGAAGATGTCGTGCGAATCATCGATCCGGTCGTTAGTGGAACAGTCACGTTGCCTCCTGACGTTCGTGGTCCAATTGAGTCAGGACTTGAGGGAGTGACGGGCGGTGCAGGAACCGCAGCATCTGCGTTCACTGGTTTTGATCTCTCCGCGTTCCCCGTGGTTGGCAAGACCGGTACCGCGCAGGTCGATGGCAAAGCCGATACGTCGTTGTTTGCGTCCTACGGTCCGGCCAACTCGCCAAAATGGGTCGTCACCGCAGTGATGGAGGAGTCAGGTTTCGGCGCTGAGGCATCAGGTGAAGTCAGTCGTCACATCTACGAACTGCTGGCGAACCAGGCGCTTACAGGTGCCGGTACCGCCACGTCGGGAACGAGGGACTGATGCTGCAGCATTCGATTTCCGCACGTGCGTCAAACCGCAGTAGGCGCGACCCAACGGCTCCGCTCCGCCATATCGACCCGGTTCTGTTGGGCTGCGTCGCGATCTTGTCCATCGTCGGTTTGGTCGCGGTTTATAGCGCCACCCGTGGACCTGGTCCTGACTTCTCAAAGTCCTACTTGGTGAAGCAAACCATTTTCA
>CALBSE010000023.1 GCA_937927725.1 uncultured Actinomycetes bacterium | reverse complement strand
GAGCCAGATGCCCAGCACAACAGTGAACGTCCATGTCCCCGGCAACCACCTCATGACCGGCCTTCTCGGCCAGCGCGATGAGTTGCTTCTGCTGATCGAAGACGCCTTTCCCGAGGCCGACGTTCATGTGCGCGGAAACGAGATCACGGTTTCGGGCGATCAAGCCGGAACTGTTGGCAAGTTGTTCGAGGAACTTGTCGTGCTTCTTCAGCAAGGTCAGGTGCTTGAGCCAGTGTCGGTTCGTCGCAGCATCGAAATGGTGAAGGCCGACGAACGTCCGAGTGAAGTGCTCACCACCGACGTGTTGCGCAGTGCTCGCGGTCGCATGGTTCGACCCAAGACCAGTGGACAGAAGCGCTACATCGATGCCATCCGCAAAAACATCGTCACCTTCGGTGTTGGTCCTGCAGGTACGGGCAAGAGCTGGCTCGCTGTTGCGATGGCAGTGCAAGCGCTGCAAGCCAAAGAAGTTGATCGCATCATCCTCACTCGTCCTGCTGTTGAAGCTGGAGAACGTCTGGGTTTCTTGCCTGGCGACATGATGGCCAAGGTCGATCCGTACCTTCGCCCGCTGTACGACGCGCTGTACGACATGCTCGATGCCGAAGGCGCACAGCGCATGTTGGAACGCGGAACGGTCGAAGTGGCTCCGCTTGCATTCATGCGCGGTCGCACGCTCAACGGTTCATTCATCATTCTTGATGAGGCGCAGAACACCACGCCGGAACAGATGAAGATGTTTCTCACTCGCATCGGGTTTGGTTCGAAGGTTGTCGTCACTGGCGACACCACGCAGATCGATTTGCAAGGTGGCCGTAGCGGCCTGCTTGATCTTGAACCTGTGCTTACGGGCATCGAAGGTTTGGAGTGGGTCAAGCTCACTGCTGGTGATGTTGTTCGACACCGAATTGTGCAAGACATCGTGAGTGCCTACGAGAACGCGTCGAAGCCTTGAACGAGCCTCCTCGTCGTCGCCGGTTGAAGCGACGCGGTCCCGCCGATGGCGTCGTCACTGTGTTCGTATCTGATGAACAGGCAGCGTTGCCGATCGAGGTCGAAAAGTGGCAGCAACTCGCGTTGGCGGTGTTGGCCGACGAAGGCGTTGAAGGTGAAGCCGAACTTTCGGTGATGTTTGTCGATGAAGGAACCATCGGCGATCTGAACAAACGGTTCATGGAAGTCGATGGCCCTACTGATGTGCTGTCGTTCCCGATTGACGGTGATCCCAACGAGCCCGGTCGCTGGCCCGACGCTGGTGGTCCTGGGCCCGATCGAATCGAGAACGATCCTGAGGATCTGCCGCTCCTGCTTGGCGATGTTGTGATCTGCCCGTTGGTTGCGGAACGAAACGCGCCAACGCATGCCGGCTCATTCGATGATGAAGTCGCGCTGCTTGTTGTGCACGGAATCTTGCATCTGCTGGGCATGGACCATGCCGAAGAAGCCGAACGTCTTGAGATGCAATCGCGTGAGCGTGAACTGTTAGCAGCTCATTACGGGCCGCTTTCCGCTGATCCGTGGGCGTAAGCATGTTCTCCGCAACGTTTACGTCGACCGACGTGTGGCTCGTCGGGTTTGCGATTGCATTGTTGTTCTTCACTGCGTTCTTTGCGATGGCCGAAACTGCGCTCACCCGCATGACCGAATCGAAGGCTCACGCCATCAAGAATTCGGGAGGGTGGGGTAGCAAGCGAGTTGTCGCCCTCGTTACTCACCCGGGTGAATACCTCAATGGCGTCATGCTTGTGATGATCGCGAGCCAGATTGTGCAGGCCACGTTGGTCGGCATCCTGGCCTATCGAATGTTCGATACGTGGGGAGTCGCCCTAGTTGTTGCTGTCGATGTCGTTCTGGTTTTTGTCTTTGCAGAAGCGTTACCAAAGACGTGGGCGATTGATCACACCGAACGCGCTGCTCGCATCGTGACGCCAATTGTTTGGTCGCTCTCTCGCTTTTGGCCATTGCGGCTGGTCGTGCGCGGATTCATTGGTCTGACCAACGTGATCGCTCCGGGCAAAGGTCTGAAAGACGGCCCATTCATCTCTGAAGAAGAGATCTTGGCGCTTGCCGATCAAGCAGTTTCGGCTGACATCCTCGAAGAAGAGGAACGTGAATTCATCGAACAGGTCATCGAGTTCGGCGACACGATCTGTCGCGAAGTGATGGTGCCGCGGCCAGACATGTTGGCAATGGCGAACACGCTCACGGTTGCCGAAGTCCTTGAAGCTGCACTTGCGGCTGGCCGTAGTCGCGTGCCTGTCTACGGCGAAGGAATCGACGACGTCACGGGCATTGCCTATGTGAAAGACCTCGTGCGCGCCTCTCGCGCTGGTCGCGATGAAGTCGGCGTATTCCGGTTTGCTCGTCGGGCCTATTTCGTACCGGAGACAAAGCGGATATCAGAATTGTTGACGGAGATGAAAATTCGTAAGGCCCACATGGCCGTCGTGATTGATGAATACGGCGGTACGGCGGGCTTGATCACGCTTGAAGATCTCATCGAAGAACTTATTGGCGAAATCGTTGATGAATTCGATCATGAAGATGTGATGGTCGAGCGACTTCCCGGCGGAGATTTGCGTGTGCAGGCGCGTATGTCGATCGATGAAGTGAGTTCACTCGTCGGCGTGGATTTTCCTGAAGGTGATTGGGACACAATTGGTGGTCTTATGTTTCACCTCCTCGGTCACGTACCGTTCGAAGGTGAAAGTGCAACCGAAGGCGAGTTCCGTCTTCGTGCAGAACAGGTGAAGGGACGTCGAATCGGCATGGTGAGGATCGAGCGGTTGCAACAGTGAAGTCCGGATTCGTGTCCATTGTCGGCCGGCCCAATGTGGGTAAGTCGACACTCCTCAATGCCATCCTTGGTCAAAAGGTGGCAATCACCTCAGACAAACCGCAAACCACCCGTTCGCAGATCCGGGGAGTCTTGAACCGGCCCGACACCCAGATTGTGTTTGTTGATACTCCCGGAATCCATCGCCCGCGTACGTTGCTCGGCGAACGACTGAACAAGTCCGCCTCGGAAATGACCAGTGGTGTCGACGTTGTGTGTCTTGTCGTTGATGCAACCGCACCGATCGGCCCCGGCGATCGTTTCGTTGCCGAGAAAGTTCCGTCCAACGCGATCGTTATCGTGAACAAGACCGACATCGCGTCTCCCGACGACGTTGTCGCTCAGTTGGCACGCGCCGCTGACCAGATTGACGTTTCCGCCTACTTCCCAGTTTCCGCTGTTACGGGTGAAGGCGTCGACAGATTGGTCGCCGAGATCGTTTCACGCCTTCCTGAAGGTCCGCTTTGGTATCCCGATGACATGGTCACCGACGTGCCCGAAGCGTTTTGGGTCGCTGAGTTGGTGCGTGAGCAATTGCTTGCTGTGACCAACGATGAACTTCCGCATTCGATTGCCACACGAGTCGTTGAATGGGAATGGCCCCGCATCCGATGCGAAATCCTCGTTGAGCGTGAATCACAAAAAGGCATCGTGATCGGTCACAAAGGTTCCGTGCTCAAAAAGGTCGGCACAGCAGTGCGTGAGCAACTGCCTGATGGGGCCTATCTCGAACTTTTTGTGAAGGTCGACAAGGACTGGCAGCGCAAAGCGGGAGCCCTCGACCGTTTGGGGTTCTAAAAACCTCAGCAGGCGAACGACGGGGTTTGTCGATCGGTCGACACGGTTGTCGTGGTTGTTTCAGCGAGCGTTGTTGACGTTGTCGGCGCCGGAGGTTCAGCAAGTGTTGCGAAGGTCAGGGCCTGGCCACTGCTGCTAACTCCGCCGATGCTTGCGAAGTGGATCGACGTAAGTGTTCCTGTGAACATCACGATGCCGTTGAGGAATGCGTTAGTCGTGCCCGAAATATCGAGGTAGTAGTTGCAGACCATTGACGCGCCAGAAAGGCCGGAGAGCACCGACCATGTCCCCGAAGCCGCTCCAGTGTTCATTTCGAAGGACGTAAATCCATCAGTCGTACCCCGCATGTACCGGTAGTAAATGGCCAGATTGGTGACCGGCACGTCAAAGTTCACGTCAAATGACGAATCTGCTGCGTAATTGAGTGTGTCGAGCGAGTTCGGGCCTTGAGGGTCAAAATCTGAGAGAGCGAAATCAAACGATTGAATGGATGTAGCTCCCGCCGATGAGACCGAGATGTTCGCGGCGCCCAGTGTGCCGGTGGTTCCGCTCGACCAAGTTGCGAATGTGGGAACGAGTGTGCTCGTTGCTCGTGATGGTGCCGGAATGCCGGTTGCAACCACGAAGGCGAGAACAGCGAGGACGGGGAGCGCGAACCGAAGTCGTTTCATAGGGCAGAACGTTACAGCCGGAGCGTGCGCAAGAACTCTTCAACCTCGGCCCGGTCCTTCGTGCGCTTCATGGGTGGCAGCGAGTTCACGAAATCCCAGCGATAACTGGCTTTGGCCATGCGGGGGTCAAAGACAGCAACCACGCCCTTGTCACTGGTGCTGCGAATGAGTCGGCCAGCCCCCTGAGCGAGAAGTGTCGTTGCTCGCGGGATGTCGACGACCTTGAACGCATCGGCGCGTGCTCGTTCGCGGCGGGCTTGCAGCAGCGGATCATCGGGGCGGGGAAATGGAAGCCGATCGATGGTGACGAGGCTGAGTGTTGCGCCGGGAACATCGACGCCCTGCCAGAAACCCATTGTTGCGAACAGGCACGATTCGGGGTCGTCAGTGAATCGTTCAATGAGAGCGGGCTTCGGGTAATCGTCCTGGCCGAGGATAGGAACGTCGACGCGCTCGCGCAGTGCTTCAACCGCAAGGTTGAGTGCTCGATAACTGGTGAACAGCGCCATCGTTCGTCCGCCGGCTGCGGTGATGAGTGCTTCAAGCTCATCGTGCATGGCTTCGTCGAAGGTTGCGCTGCGGGGGTCGGGCATATGCGCGGCGCAATAGAGAAGCGCTTGTTCGGGGTAGTCGAACGGGCTTTCAACGTCGACGCGTTCAAAGCGCGTGTCGGGAATGCCAAGTTGGACTGGAAGCGCAGCGGGAAGCGTTGCGCTGGTGAGCACCGCAGTGGTTTGGGTCCACAGAGTTTCATCGAGGAGTTCGCCAACATCGATGGGGGCAATGCGCAGAACTGGGAACTCTTCGCTGCCCTCGATCCACGCCACCTCACTCACGCGAATTTCCTGACATGAATTGATGTCTTCGATAAGTGAGGTGGCCGCTTGCATGGCCCGCTGCTTTCGAGCGGTGGTATCGCCCTTGCTTTCATCGGGAATTGCACGAAGCGCAGTCATTGCTTTGTCGATTCGGGCGCGAGCGAGCGTGAGAATTCGTGCAGGTTCGCCGTCGAGTTGTCCGCGAATACGTCGGCCGCGTTCTTCGGTGAGAGCGTCGCGCCACATTGATCCGAGTTCGTCAACATCTCGCACGATGTCAGGGTCGGCGATGATTGCTGCAACGTTGCGAGCAAGTGCAGTGAATCTTCCTGACGTGATTTCGACGCCTGAAGTCGCCGCAACGATGTCTTCAAGTTGGTGCGCTTCGTCGATGATCACGACCTCGTGTTCAGGGAGAACGGCGCCATGCGTTGCGAGGTGCAATCCGTAGAGGTGGAGGTTGACGACGACAACATCGGCGTCGGATGCGGCGCGGCGAGCCCGTTCGGTAAAGCAATCGTCACCTTTCGGGCACTTCGATGCACCTGGGCATTCGCGTGGTCCCACGCTCACTGCTGCCCACGCGCGCGGTGAAGGTTCAATGCTGAGTTCGGATCGATCGCCGGTCGGTGATGTGGTTGACCATCGAGCGAGTGCAGCGATTTCTTCAGAGGGCGGCTTCGGTCCGCCAATTTCGAGCGCGAGTTGTTCGGTGCCATCGGCTTCGAGTTCTCGCACTCGTTGCAAGCAGATGTAATTCGATCGCCCCTTGAGGACAGCGAACGTGAAGGGGTGTTCGAGATGCTCGGTGAGGAAGGGGAGATCTTTGGTTGCGAGCTGGTCTTGAAGCGTCTTGGTTGCGGTGGCCACGACCACGCGACGGCCGGAGATGATGCACGGTACGAGGTAGGCGAACGTCTTTCCCGTGCCAGTCCCGGCTTCGACCACGAGATGGTCGCCTTCGACGATTGATCGGGCGACAGCCTCGGCCATTTCGATCTGCCCGGCTCGTTGCTCGCCGGTCGGAAGCTGGGCCGTGATCTGTTCGAGGGCTTGGCGAGTGTTAGCGACAAGTCGGTCGGCGGCACCCATGAGACGACGATGGTACCGGCGGCATCGCAGGTCGGCGGTAACGTCGAAGAGGTGGACATCCCCGGTATCGACCCATCACGCATCCCCGTGCACATCGCAGCGGTGATGGATGGCAATGGTCGTTGGGCAACGAGCCGTGGTCTGAAGCGCACCGACGGCCATTCGGCCGGTGAAGAAGCACTGTTCGACACTGTCGAAGGCGCTCTTGACCTTGGCGTGAAGTGGCTCACCGTCTATGCGTTCTCCACCGAGAACTGGCGTCGCCCTCCTGACGAAGTCCGATTCCTCATGGGGTTCAATGAATCGCTGCTCGTGCGCCGCCGCGATGAACTCAACGAGATGGGCGTGCGTATGCGTTTCATCGGCCGTCGAGATTGGCGAGTTCCGAAGCGTCTTCTCCGACGCATGGATGAATCCGTAGAACTCACCAAGAAGAACCGAACGCTCACATTCACGATTGCCTTCAACTACGGCGGCCGGGCCGAAATTGTCGATGCCGTCAAGATGCTCGTGGCCGAAGGCGTACCCGCCGACAAGATCGACGAAAAAGCAATCGCCAAGCGTCTGTATGACCCCGAGATGCCAGACCCCGATCTGGTCGTTCGCACCTCAGGCGAATTCCGCACGTCGAACTTCCTCATGTGGGAAGCGGCCTATAGCGAACTGGTCTTTACTGACACGCTGTGGCCCGACTTCCGTCGCGAGAATCTTTTCGAGGCCGTTCGCGAGTACCAAGCGCGCGACCGTCGATTCGGTGGCCTGAGCCCCGAAGCCTGATCGGTCTACCGAATGGGAAAGGGCACGATCCATCGCGACGAAGGGATCGTGCTGCGCACCTACAAACTCGGTGAAGCCGACCGCATTGTTGTTTTTCTCACAAAAGCACGAGGCAAAGTGCGCGCGGTCGCCAAAGGCGTACGCAAGACGAAATCAAAGTTTGGTTCGCGGCTCGAGCCCATGAGCCATTGCGTGTTGCAGTTCTATGAAGGCCGCGAACTCGACATCGTCACCCAAGCGGAGAGCATCGACAATTTCCGCGCTGTACGTGAAGACCTCGATCGAATCGGTCGCGGTGTCTCAATGTTGGAAGTGGCGGATCAGTTGGCGCAGGAGGGCGAGGTCAACCCTCAGCTCTACCGAATGCTGCTTGGTGCATTGCGCACACTCGAAACCTCAACCTCGCCGCTTGTGACCCCGGCGTTCTACTGGAAGGTGCTGGCGCTCGAGGGCTATCGCCCCGAGGTTGAACTCTGCGTGCAATGCGGTGCTGATGACACACCCCTCGTTGCCTTCGACGTGGAAAGCGGCGGCCTGTTGTGCCGAACCTGTCGACGAGGAACGCCCGTATCGGCCGATGCGGTCGTGATGATGCGGCAAATCCTGGGCGGCGGACTCAACGATGCGCTTGTGTCGGGGGAAGCTCCCGATGCTGCTGCGGTCGTTCACGAAGTCGACCAATTGGCGACCCGTGCGGTGGAACACCATCTTGAGCGCCGCCTCCGATCGGTGAACGTTCTCGATCACTGATGCCGGGCGGGGGAGGGAGGCGCATTGCGTGAGCCGCCCCTGATACCTTCGCCCCTTCGAAGGCCGCTTCACCCGGGGGACGAAATGACCAGCACGACCACTGCAAACGCCGGAACTGGGACCGGGCGACGACCGCTTGAAGGACTCCGCGTCGTCGACCTCACCGTTATTAATGGTGAGTTGTGTCCTCGGCTGCTCGGCGATCTTGGCGCCGAGGTCATCAAGGTCGAACCACCCGAGGGTTCGCCTGCCCGTTCTTGGGCACCTGTTCGTAAGGGTGTTTCGCTTTCTTTCGCAGTGAACAACGCCGGCAAACTCGGCGTATCGCTTGATCTCACCAATTCCGCCGACCTCGCCAAGCTTCATGAACTGCTTGCCCATGCCGATGTCGTGATCACTTCAAGCCCTGAGCTTGCACCCGGCGTGTCAGTGCAAATGGTCGCCGAAAACCATCCTCATCTTGTTGTCGCTGCGCTCACGCCTTATGGCCTTACTGGGCCATGGTCGGGTCGTGTCGTGACGGACGAAGTTCTCTCAGCCACCGGCGGTATGACCTTCAAAGCGGGCACGCTTGATCGCGAACCGTTGCCGGCTCCGAGTCAGTTCAGCAACGACGTGGCTGCCTCGGTGGCAACGTGGGCCGTGATGTGCGCGCTCTGGCAGCGCGAGCAGACCGGTGCCGGCCAGTTACTCGACGTTTCAATCAACGAATCGCTCTCGCAATGCGCCGACTGGTCGCTTCCGAATTACACCGCTCGGGTATTGGCCGGCAGCAACTTCCCCGAAGTCCGTAACGGATCGGGTCCCGTGTATCCGATCTTCAAATGTCGCGACGGTTATGTACGACTCATCGTGCTGAGTCCGCCGCAGTGGCGAGAGATGCGCGCTTGGCTGGGCGAACCCGAATACTTGCAGGACGAGGAATACGACACATTCCCGGGTCGCTTCGCGATTGCTGAAGCAATTCTCAATCCGCTGTACGAGGAACTGTTCGCCGACCTCTCGGTTGAAGAAGTTTCGGCAAAGGCGCAGGAACGCGGCATCGTGTGCACGCCGGTTTACGACGCACCTCGCGCGCTTTCGAATGAACACTTTGATTCGCGCGGAACATTCCAGTCGATGGAACTTGCTCCCGGCGTTACGGCGCAGTTGCCCTCGGGGTATTTCGAGTTCAACGGAAATCGCGTTGGGCCGACCACGCCACCGCCTGCAGTTGGTGAACACAACGAACAGGTCTTTGCATCGCTGGGCGATAAGCGAACGGCATCGGCTGCGCCGGCGCCTTCGCTTCCACTGACTGGGCTGCGCGTCATGGACTTCGGTCAGGGCGCTGTCGGCGTTGAAGCGGGTCGACTGTTCGGCGAATACGGCGCTGACGTCATCAAGATCGAAACTCGTTCGCATTACGACTTCATCCGAGTCGTCACCGGAACCGAGATGGGCCCGTCATTCGCGTCTTCAAGTCGTTCAAAGCGAGCACTTGGCGTCAATGCAAAGTTCCCCGAAGGCCGACAACTTCTCCTCGACCTCGTGAAGGAATCCGACGTTGTGATCGAAAACGTCACGACCGGAGCTATGGATGCGCTGGGCATCGGCTATTCCGATCTGTCTGCGGCCAACCCGAGCGTTGCGATGGTGGCGAGTCAACTCATGGGCTCTCGTGGTGTGTGGGCGCACTGGCGTGGTTACGGGCCGAGCACGCAAGCTCCGGGCGGACTCTCGTTCTTGTGGTCGTATGAAGACGAAGACGTGCCCGCCGGTACCGCATCAATCTTCCCCGATCACTTTGTCGGTCGTCTTTCGGCATGTGGCGCGTTGGCCACGCTTATCGGTCGCTCGCGCGGAACTGTCACTGGTGGTCTGGTCGAGATCGCACAGTGCGAAGCGGTCGTCGGATCCATCGCCGATCTTTTGGCTGCGGAATCGGTTGAGCCGGGTTCGGTTCGCCCCAAGGGCGTGCACACCGAACAAGCTGCGCCAGGAGCGATGTATCGCTGTGCGCCCGAGATCGATGCCACAGGCGGCGAGAACGGCGAGATGTGGGTTGCCATCAATTGTCGTGACGATGCCGACTGGGCGGCGCTCTGCGGTGTCATCGGTCAGCCTGAGCTTGCGACCGATGCGCGATACGCGACATTCGCTGATCGTGCCGCAGCTGCTGCTGAACTCGACACGCTCATTGGCGAATGGACCATTTCACGCAATCGATTCGCCGTCGCTGATGCATGCCAAGCGGTTGGCGTTCCTGCCGGCCCGATGCTTACGTCGCCCGATCTTCTCGTGAATGATCACTTCAAAGAGCGTGGTTTCCTCGTCGAAATTGATCAGCCCGGCGTCGGAACCTTCACGTTCGAGGGTAAGGGCTTCCTTGCGAGTGGAATGACCGAACCGGTCGAAACGCCCGCCCCATGGCTCGGCGAACACAGCGTCGAGATCTGTCGTGACCTCCTCGGGCGTGACGACGCGACCATCGAAGACTTGATCGCACGCGGCATCGTGGAAGTGACACCGCCTGCTGGCAAGTAACCTCCTCGGCTATGCCAGTTGAGTCATCGGTACCCAATGACGTCTCCTTGATGGAGAAGGTCGTCAACCTGTCCAAGCGTCGCGGCTTCGTCTTCCCTTCGGCCGAGATTTACGGCGGGTTTCGTTCCACCTATGACTACGGCCCCATTGGGGTGCAACTGCTTCGCAACGTAAAGGACGCCTGGTGGCGTTCGATGGTCCAGATGCGCGACGACGTCGTTGGCCTCGACGCGTCGATTCTTTCGCCACCCGCGATCTGGGAAGCCTCTGGCCATCTCAAGAACTTCACCGATCCGCTCGTTGACTGCCGCAAATGTCATGAGCGTTTCCGTGAGGACCAACTTGTCGACCCCACAACCTGTCCGTCGTGTGGCGAAAAGGACTCGTTTACCGAGGCCCGTAATTTCAATCTGATGTTCAAGACGCATGCTGGTCCCGTCGAGTCCGACGCGGCAGTTGCGTATCTGCGCCCCGAAACGGCACAGGGCATGTTCATTAACTTTTCGAACGTGCTGCAGACCAGTCGCAAGAAGCCGCCGTTCGGTATCGCGCAGATCGGCAAGTCGTTCCGAAACGAGATCACGCCCGGCAACTTTGTGTTCCGTACTCGTGAGTTCGAACAGATGGAACTCGAGTTCTTTGTTCCGCCGGAAGATGCGCAGAAGTGGTACGAGTACTGGTGTGCCGAGCGCTATCGCTGGTACATCGACCTCGGAATTCCTGAGAGCCGCCTTCGTATGCGTCCGCACGATGCCGACGAACTCAGTCACTATTCATCGGGTACCTCCGATGTTGAGTTCCTCTTCCCTTGGGGTTGGGGCGAACTCGAAGGCGTCGCCAATCGCGGCGATTATGACCTCACGCAGCACGCAACGCATTCAGGCGAAAAGCTGGAGTACTTCGACCAGGGCGCCAACATCCGTTACCGCCCCCACGTCATCGAGCCTGCGGCTGGTGCCACGCGCACGATGATGGCGTTCTTGCTCGCTTCCTACGACGAAGAAGATGTGCGTGGCGAAGTTCGCACGGTGCTTCGGCTTCATCCACGCCTGGCCCCCTACAAGGTGGCAGTCCTTCCGCTTTCAAAGAAGGACGAACTGACGCCTGTCGCCCGTGAGGTGCTCGGAATGCTTCAGCCCCTCATGATGTGCGATTACGACGAAACCCAGGCCATCGGCCGCCGGTATCGCCGTCAGGACGAACTTGGCACGCCATTTTGCGTCACCGTCGATTTCGACACTCTCGAGGACCAAGCGGTTACCGTTCGTGAACGAGATTCAATGGAACAAGAACGCATCGCTATCGCTGATCTCCCCGGGTATCTCTTGCCCCGGTTGGTCTGACCGTTCTCGCTGCTACCGTCCGGCCCGGAGGCATACGTGGGCATTCAGGACGATGACATCGCAGCGGTACGGAATGCCACTGACATTGTCGCGGTCATCTCCGAGCATGTTCAGCTCAAGCGAGTTGGTCGACGGTGGCAGGGTCTGTGTCCATTTCATCAAGAGAAGTCCGGCTCATTCTCGGTAAATGCCGAAGAGAAGCTTTATTACTGCTTCGGTTGCGGCGCCAAAGGTGACGTCATCACATTTGTGCGCGAAGTCGAGCATCTCGACTTTGTCGGAGCCGTTGAAAAGCTCGCTGGGAAGTCGGGCGTCACGCTCCGCTACACCGACGAAGGTCAGAACGAAGGTCGCAAGCGCCGGACCAAGTTGCTTGATGCTGTTTCTAAAGCGAGCGATTGGTATCACGATCGTTTGTTGTCATCTCCCGATGCTGCAGCGGCGCGCGGCTATCTGCGTTCTCGCGGCCTCGATGGCGACGACGTTCGAAACTTCGGAATTGGTTGGGCTCCCGAAGGCTGGGACGAACTCGCACGAGCGATCAAAGTTCCCGACGATGTGTTCGTTGAAGCCGGATTGGGTTTCATCAACAGCCGCAATCGTCCGACCGATGCCTTTCGTGGGCGCATCATGTTTCCAATCCACGATGTCGCTGGCGCCAACGTTGGTTTCGGTGGTCGCATCATGCCTGGTGTCGACGGAGCGAAGTACAAGAACTCTGTCGACAGCGTGATTTACAGCAAGTCAAAGTTGCTCTACGGCCTTCATATGGCCAAAGCCGACATCGTCAAGGCCGATGAAGCGATTATTTGCGAGGGCTATACCGATGTCATTGGGTTCTTTAAAGCCGGCATGCCCCGAGCCGTTGCAACCTGCGGAACGGCACTGACCGAAGATCACGTGAAGTTGCTGCGCAGTTTTGCCCGACGCGTTGTTCTGGCGTTCGACGCCGATGCCGCTGGTCAAAATGCCGCAGCGCGCGTTTACACATGGGAAAAGCAATACGACCTCGACGTTGCAGTTGCGGTTTTCCCTGGTGGCGCAGATCCTGCCGATCTTGCACAGTCCGATCCCGAAGCGCTCGCTGCCGCAATCGCAGATGCCAAACCGTTCTTGAAGTTCCGACTCGATCGGGTCCTTGATTCTTCGCCCCTTGATACTCCCGAACATCGTGCCCGAGCCGCCGACGCGGCAATGGCTGTTGTGCTTGAACACCCCAGCGACATTGTTCGCGATCAGTACTTGCTTGAGGTTGCCGCTCGTTTGCGTCTTGACCCCGATCAGCTTCGCAACCGTCGACCAGTTCCTGTCGGCGGGGGATCGGGGCCGGGATCACGCGAGAACACATCGGCGACGCGTCCGCAGCGACCATCTCGCCCCATGATTCATCGCGACACCGCGGCGACCGAAGCCCTTCGCCACCTCATCTGGGATCCCGAGTCGATCACACCTCTGCTTGACGAAGTCCTCTTTCCCGATCCGCTCGCTGCAACGGCGTATCGGGCTCTGCTGGCAACTTCCTCTGTGGCCGATGCCATCGAAATGGCTGGCGCCGACGATCCCGTGGCTGGCGATCTCCTGCAGCGCCTTGCGGTCGAAGAACCCGAATCCACTGTGCAAAGTGTGATGGTGCGTCTCGTCGACGACGCTGCCAATGCATCGATGGCTGCGCTGCAAGCGGAAGCCCGCGTTGCTGCCGATCCGTTCGCAGTGGGCGAGGCCATTCGTTGGCTCAACCTCCGAATCATGGATCTGCGCGAACAAGAAGGATCACTCAACGAAGACATGGAAGCGATGTACGACTTGCTTGCATGGCTCACAGAGACCGAAAACGATTCCGTGGACCACGATGAGGTTCGGCATGTCTGACCTGACTGATTCAGCGTCCGGGGCATCGATGCAGTTGAGCCAAGCCGACGATGCCGCATTCAAGCGGCTCGTCAAACGTGGTTTGGCGCGTCCAGATCAGGTCGTAACCGGCGACGAGGCGATCGAAGCGCTCATCGATATCGATCCAACCCCGGAAGCGATCGAACACCTTCGTCTGCAACTTGCTGAGCACGGCGTCACCCTCGATGATGCAGTTCCGGTTCCCGATGAGATGGACGCCCTCGACGAGGTCGACGAAATCGTGATCATTGCTCACGATCCTCTGCTCGACGATCTCGAAGACGACGATCTCGTTGAACGTCGGATGCGTGCTCGTTTCCGACCTTCAACCAAAGCCACCATGCGATTGAACTCGCAGACTGGTGGCACCTCAGATCCCGTGCGGATGTACATGCGAGAGATCGGACGTGTGTCGTTGCTTACGGGCCCAGAAGAAGTCGTGCTCGCAAAGCAGATCGAACGAGGAACAGCAGCTTCAGAGCGGTTGGCCGATCTCGCGGCCGAAGGTTCACTCGAGTCGCTTGAGCGGTCCGAACTGATGCAACTCAAGCGCCTTGCCCGTAAAGGCGAGGATGCGAAAGCCGAACTCACCCAAGCCAACTTGCGTCTCGTAGTTTCGATCGCAAAGCGCTACGCCGGCGGCGGAGCAATGCAACTTCTCGATCTCATTCAAGAAGGAAACCTCGGGCTTATGCGTGCAGTCGAGAAGTTCGACTGGACAAAAGGTTTTAAATTCTCGACCTACGCCACATGGTGGATTCGCCAGGCCATCACCCGTGCGATTGCCGATCAGGCCCGAACGATTCGTATTCCCGTTCACATGATGGAAGCCATCAACAAGCAGATGCGAGTGTCCCGAGAAATGACACAGCAACTCGAACGGGAACCAACCGACGAGGAACTTGCTGCCCGACTCGACTACCCGGTCGAAAAGGTTCGTGAGTTGAAGCGCATTGCGATTGATCCTCTTTCGCTCGATTCGCCACTTCGTGAAGGCGAGGATTCAAGCCTGTCGGACATCATCGAAGACCACCGTCTGGAAACTCCTGACGATGCTGCAACTCGTCACATGCTCAACGAGGCGATCGAAGAAGCGCTTGATGAACTGAACGATCGCGAGCGTGAGCTTCTGCGTATGCGGTTTGGTCTTGACGACGGTCAGCCCCGCACCCTTGAAGAAGTCGGGCGCGAATTCGGCGTCACTCGCGAGCGCATCCGACAGATCGAGACCAAAACGTTGGCGAAACTCCGCAACCCACAGCACAGTCAACGGTTGCGTGATTACTTTGAGGTCGATTGATGAAGCGACTCGTCGTGGTCGGACTTGTGGGGTTGGTGGCCTCGGCAGTCGCCCTGGTCGTTGCTGGTCGTCGGCGTCAGCCTGAACCCTCGTGGGAGCCAGGGCTTGAGTTCAATCCGGATTTCGATCTGACTCCCGAGGAAATCTTGGCCGATATCCGGGGTGAGTCTCCGACGGTTTAGTCGGGGAGGTCACGGGCGGTGGCGTCCCTGACCATGATCTGGACGAGGGGTCTCGGGGCCGCTGCTATCCTCACCTTTCCTTTCCGGGGTAGCTCAGCTGGCAGAGCATCTGACTGTTAATCAGAGGGTCGTGGGTTCGAGCCCCACCCCCGGAGCCAAAGGTCGGCGGGTATCGAGCTCGATCTGTGATTCACTGTCGCATGGCTGACGACGGAGCAGGTTTCACCCGACGGAAGGTTCTCGCAGGACTGGGCGGCGCTGGGGTCTTGGTCGCAGCGATGGAGATTCCCTTCGCTTCAGGCGCGGGAGCAAAGACCGCGACCGAAGCACCCGGTGATGTCGCTAAAACGCCAGAGATCGTGCTCGGCGACGTTCGAGTTCGTTCCGTGTTTGACGCCGATGGATCGGTGTCGGGCCATGTGCTGCTCGCCGATGTTGTTGATGGGAACGGATCGATGATTGGTTCGTTTACCGGCACGGTGGTGGGAGGCCGACTCATGACCCATGAAGCGATTGTCGGAGATTCGTTGCTTCTTGGTATGGGGTCGACAGAGAAGTTCGCAGTGATCGGGGCGACTGGCGCTTTTGCCGGTTGCGCCGGTGGCTATGTCATCGAGATGACCAACGACGAACACGGCGCCCCAACCCGCGGCCGCCTCGTGTTTGGAAACTGAACAGGTAACAGGAGCAGATCATGTCCAACGGAATTTTCGTCAAGTTTTCGACCTTCAACGGTGGTTCGGTCAACTCCTCCTACCGTGATCAGTTCGAGGCGGCACGGATCTCATGGGGCGTTGACGTCCCCCTTTCGCTTTCTGGTGCCAGCCCAATGCCCGGAAAGGCGGTGCCCCGCGCAATCGAGTTGAAACTCGCCTATCAGACGGGATTCACCGATATCGGTCTGGCAGCCGCGAAGGGAACCGTCATCCCGACGATCAACATCGAGCTTGTTGCACCCGCCGGAGCATCGGTTCCCAAGAAGATCTTGCGTTACGACCTCACGAACACGTTCATTACATCGTTTGGGCTCACCGACGACACGGGTGTGGGCGACGACCTGCTCAGTGTCACACTCGCACCGTCGAAGGTGGTGTGGTCGCAGTTCATCTACAGCGCTGCTGGTTCGCTCTCCTCGACCAAGGTAGCGACCTTCGACTTCTCTCGGAACACGTTCAGCTAGTCCTGGCTCGCTCGTGCGAATGGCCGAGATCGTCGTTCCGGCTACGGTTCATCGCCTCGGGGCGGTAGCTCAGTGGTCAGAGCGCGGGACTCATAATCCCTTGGTCGTGGGTTCGATCCCCACCCGCCCCACCACCTGTATTTCTCAAGTGCATACTCGTACGGAGGACCTGCGGTGAACCCAGCGTTCGCAGTCACATGGTCCGACACGTGGAATTCGCACGAGGCCGATGCAATCGTTCGTCTCTATGCCGATGATGGCGTGCATCGCATGGCCGCTGGTGCAACCTATGTGGGTGCAGCAGAACTGGGGGAAATGGTCGCCCGGTCGCTACGCGGTTACCCCGACATTCGTTTCTCTCTCCGTGACCACAATTTGATTGAGAGTGGCGATGTGTTGCGCAAACGATTTGTTATTGAGTACACGATGATCGGGACGCAGCTCGAGGCAATCGGTGATCGGCCCGGCAGCGGGAAATCAATCACGATCGACGGGGCCATGATCGGCGAATTGAACGCGGATCAACGAATTCAGCGATGCATCGACTATCTCGATCACCATTCAATCCGGCAGCAACTTGGTCTCATCGATTGACGGCACTGCTCACGTAGTATCGGTGCCCATGGAACTCACCGTTGTCCTTCCTTGCCTCAACGAGGCCGAAACGCTTGCGGTGTGTATCCGTAAAGCAAAGGCATCGATCGAAGCTTTGGGCATCGATGGCGAGGTCGTGATCGCCGACAACGGAAGCACCGACGGTTCGCAGGACATTGCCCGAGCCGAAGGTGCTCGTGTCGTCGATGTTCCGATTCGGGGATATGGCGCTGCGCTCACTGCCGGCATCGCCGACGCCAAGGGCGAGTTCGTCATCATGGGCGACGCCGATGACAGTTACGACCTTTCCAACCTTGGTCCCTTCGTGGAAGCACTTCGTGGCGGGGCCGACCTTGTCATGGGAAATCGATTCGCTGGCGGCATCGAACCAGGTGCCATGCCAGCACTGCACCGTTACCTCGGGAATCCAGTTCTGACTGCTGTTGGTCGTGTGCTCTTCCGCAGCCCGGTGAAGGATTTTCATTGCGGCCTGCGCGGCTTTCGTCGCGACGCAATCCTTGAACTCGATTTGCGAACAACTGGCATGGAATTCGCAAGTGAAATGGTTGTGAAGGCAACACTCAACAAACTCAACATTGTTGAGGTTCCCACGACGCTGTCGCCCGATGGTCGCAGCCGAGCTCCGCATCTGCGCACCTGGCGCGATGGTTGGCGTCATCTCCGGTTCCTGCTGCTCTATAGCCCTCGTTGGCTCTTCCTGTATCCGGGAATGGTCCTCTTCCTCGTTGGTCTTGTGATGGGCGGCGTGCTCCTGACCGGACCAATTCAAATCGGCGAACATGCGCTCGACGTTTCGGCGTTGATCTATTCGATGGCTGCAGTCCTCATTGGCTTTCAAGCGATGTTGTTCGCTGCGTTCTCCCGGGCCTTCGTTGCGAATGAAGGCCTGATGCCCCCATCTCCCGGAATGCAAAAAGCGTTCAAGGTTCTCAATTTGGAACGCGGGCTCATCATCGGATTGCTGATGTTGGTCCTCGGTGTTGGCCTCGCGATTTACGGCTTCATCCATTGGGGATCATCTGACTTTGGCGCCCTGAACGCACGCGACGCAGTTCGACTCGCAGTTCCGGCGGCGACACTTTCTGTTCTGGGCGTTGAAACGATCATGGGGAGTTTCTTCCTAAGCGTTCTGGGGCTGTCGCGTCGATGACGCCTCGAGTCAGTGCAGTCGTACTTTCGTATCAAGATGAACCTTGGTTAGAGCGCTGCATTCACGCGCTTCTTGCCTCCGAGGGTGTCGAGATCGATGTCGTTCTTGTTGACAACGGGTGCACCGATGGTGCCGTTGATCGATTGCGGGGAACTCCAGGGCTGACCGTTGTCGGCGAGGGCGAGAACCTTGGTTTCTCGCCCGGCTGCAATTTCGGTGCGAAGTTCACCAAGGGCGATTACCTCGTAATGGCCAATGGCGACCTTGTTGTCGAACCCGACGCACTCGCCCGGTTGGTGGAAGTTGCAAGCGATCCGACCGTTGGCATCGCTGGCGGAAGTATTCGCCTTAACGACGATGTCGACACGCTGAACTCTGCCGGTAATGACATTCATTTCCTTGGGTTCAGTTGGGTCGGTGGGTTCGGTGAGCCAGCAGCAACCCATGCGATTGATCAAGACGTTGCCGGAGCAATGGCCGCGCTGGTGATGTTGCGGCGCGACGTGTGGGAATCGCTCGATGGCTACGAACCGAATTACTTCGCATTCCATGAAGACGCAGATATGAGTTGGCGATGCTGGCAGCGGGGGCTCCGCGTTCATTACGTGCCCGATGCGATTGGCCGTCACCGATACGAATTCGGTCGCGTCGGTAACAAGATGTATCTCGTTGAGCGCAATCGCCTTCTATTCATGCTTACGTGTTGGGATTCACGGACGCTGGCATTGCTGGCTCCGCTGATTGTGGCAACCGAGGCGGCGATGGCGCTCATCGGAGCACGTAGCGGCTGGTTTCGCGAGAAAGTACACGGCTGGGGTTGGCTCCTCTCTCATCGGAAATGGCTCCGAGAGAGGCGTCGAGCAGTGCAATCTGAACGCACCGTGGGCGATAAGGAGTTGGCGGCGCTCATGTCTGACCGACTCGACGCGAAGAACTTTCCGATTCCCGAGTCATTGAATTTTCTTGACGCAGCCGCAGCGGGTTACTGGCACGTTGTCCGCCGCTTCTTGCGATAGTCGCAGTTAGCGCACGTTGACTCGAACAACTTCACGTCGCTTCGGGTAGTAATCCGCGACGGCGAAGTGATGGGTGGGGCGCTCATCCCAAAGAACGACATCGCCAACTGTCCACTTCCAACGAACCTCAAAATTGGGATTGGCGCAATGATCGATAAGAAAGTCGAGGATCGCTCGACTTTCTTTTTTCGTCATTTCCTTGATGTGCGAAGTGAACTCCGAATTCACGTTGATGAACTTTTTGCCCGTTACGGGGTGAACGCCGATGACAGGGTGATTGGCGCCGGGAACAAGTTTGAGGGTGGCATCAATGATTGCGTCACCTGCCTTGGAGCGGAATGCGGTTTCGTCACCGAGGTTGTGCCATGCAGTGAGTCCGTCGAGGGCGGACTTCATTGCATCGCTTAACGCGTCGTACGCCGCGTACATTGATGAGAAAACGGTGTCTCCGCCACGGTCGGGAAGTTCAACCATTCGGAGACTTCCGAATGTGGGCGGTTCCGGATCCCAGGTGACATCGGTATGCCACTTGTCTTGGTAGGGAGGGTGGTCAATGTCATCGACAATGTGTCCCGCTTTGAACTCCGTTGCGCCCATTGCGCGTGAAATGGGGTGGAAGTAGGGGCCACCGAAATTGAGCGTGAAGGCAACCTGTCGATCGTCAGTCATTGCGCTCTGGCCGGGGAAGAACAAGACGAGGTGTTCGTCGATTGCCGCCTTGATGGCGTTGATGTCCGAAGGCGTTGCGGCGGTGAGATCAATGCCTTCAACAATTGCGCCTAGGTGTCCGGCAACGGGTGTGAGGTTCATGGGTTGAGAGTAATGAACATCACCGTATTGGGTACTGAATTGAGGGTGACGTCCTGTTCGACCGTCCAGCCCCGTTGTTCGTAAAACGCGGTGTGGTGCTCGGTGACGAGTCGAAGGCGCTGAAACCCAAGCGAGCGAGCTTGTTCGGTGACGTAGTCGAGTAGGGCGGCGCCGATGCCTTGGCGACGGAAACGGGGGTCGACGACAAGGCCGGCGAACCACGGACCTTCGAGTTGGCCAGCGTCATCTGGTTCGAGTTCGCCCTCGCCAACGAGCATGGCAACCCCGAGTGGTTCGCCATCGTCATTCAGGGCGAACCATCCGAGATTGAGTGATCCCAGATCGGATCCGTCCCAGTGGTTGTTGAGAAGGCGATCTCGGTCCTGCTCAAGCGACGCTCCGGGGTAGAGGTGGCCCCATTCGGCATATTGCAGCGCCGCAAAATGCTCAGCGGCAGCGGCAAATGACGAAGTAGTTACATAGTTCATCGCTCTGATTTCGGGCAGTTGGTCTGGGATAGTTTACGGAGCCCCCTATGTCTCGCCTGCGCATTCTCCTTATCGCCTCAGAGGCGCCGCCGCGAGTTTCGGGTGTTGCGAAAGCGATTGGAGAGATCGCGGACGGTCTGCGATCACGCGGACACGAGGTCGTGGTGTTCTCATCGGCGGACGCTCCAGGACTTCGGTGGGACCGAATTCGGTTCTCGACGGCAATGGCTCGAGTTGGAGCAGTCCTGGACAACGACGGTCCGTTCGACATCATCAATATCCACGGGCCATCTCCCTCAATAAGCGATCTCGCGCTGCTCCGATTTACGAAGTGGAATCGCGGTGCCAAGGTCGTCTACACGCATCATTTCTCGTTGCACTTTGGGAAATGGTTCGCAGATCTCGCCGGACGGATCTACGAGTTGTACTTCCGACGTGTCGCTAGGGGTTGCGACCAAATCATCACGACGACGAAGGAATATGCGGTTCCGTTCGAGCGCGCAGGAATGAAGGTTGCAGTCATCCCATGGGGGTTCGATCAAGAACGGTTTTCCCCGGGGGAACGCCACTACTCCGGCGATGATGCGCTTCGGATTTTGGCGGTCGGGCAGTTCCGCCGATACAAAGGCATGGCAGTGGCGGTTCGGGCGGTGCTGGGTCAACCCGAACTCGAGTTGACGTTGGTGGGGCAAGGTCCAGTGCTCTCAAGCGTTCTGCAGCAGATCCCGACATCGTCGGCAAATGTGCATCACTCCGGTCGAGTCTCAGACACAGATCTTGGCCAGGTGATGCGCGAACACGATGTGATCCTGTTGCCGTCGCGTACCCGAGCAGAGGCATTCGGCATCGTTCTGCTCGAAGGAATGGCAAGTGGATGCGTACCTGTGGCCTCGAGTCTTCCCGGCGTTCGTGAAGTCGTCGGATCAGTCGGTGTCACCACCAAACCGGGTGACGAAGCGTCCGTGCGTAACGCGCTGCTCTCTCTCGCCCGTGACCCAGAGGAAGTGGCCCGGCTCCGCAAAGCGGCCATTGCATGGGCTGAGTCGTTTACGTGGGAGCGAACCGTTGAAGCCTACGAAACGTTGTTCCAACGGTTGCATCAATGAACCAAAAAATGGTGGCTGCTCGGCTCAAGATCGCCGCTGGACCCCTCCTTCTCGTTGCCCTTTCAGTCTTCGCAACAGTCGCGTTCCACCGAGGAATCGTCGTTCGTGACGCGCGGTTTGAACACATTGCCGCGCCGTGGCAGTTCCTGACACGGCATCTCCAGATTTGGGATGACAGTCGCGGGCCGGGCGTGCCGTTGCAATATTTTTCGCCAGTGATGGGATCGGTTCAATCGTTCTTTGCGTGGATTGGTCTCCCGGTATGGCTCATCGGCAGACTCACTCTGTCGATCTACCTGTCAGTCGCAGGAATTGGTGCGTGGTACTTGTGGCGGCGTATCTGGCCCGAGCGGTCTGGATGGGCGCTGCTTGCAGGGCTCCTCTACGCCTTTAACCCGTATTCCGTTCAAGCGATCATGCCTTCGGGTCTCTTTCTTCCCGTGGCATTGCTTCCATGGCTCGTCGCGTTCACCTACGACGGAGTGCGCAGCGCAAGCAACGGAGATGTCCGTCGAACGCTGAAGTTCGCGGCGGCAAGTGCCCTTGGGGTGTTTTCCGTTGGGATGCTCAACACAGCCTCGTTGCTCTTTGTCCTTGTGCCAGTCGCGTTGTTTGGTGTTTTCCTGATTTTCGAAGGTTCTGCGACATGGCGCGGGCTGTTGAAATTTGGAGTGCCCTCAACGATTCTGACTGCTCTTGTCAGCGCCCCAATGCTCATGGTTCTGGCGCTCTCAAGCCCGGCCGTGAGTCGAAACCTGAGAACGACGGAGTTGCCCGGAACCGTTGCGAAAACTTCGTCCTCGTTCGAATCCTGGCGAGGGTTGGGGAAATGGTTGACCTATTTCGGGTGGGGCCAAGGAGCCGAAACGCCGAGCGCCTCGACGTACTTGACGAATCCAGTCGTCATTGTCGCAACGTTCGTCGCGCTTGCCCTTGCCATCATTGCGCTCGGCTGGAACAGAACACCGTTGCGACGGACATGGGGGTTGCTCCTCGCCGGTTCCGTGCTCGTCATGATCGGAGCGCACAGCCCGGCCCAGTCCCCAATTGGAGATGCGTTCCGTTGGGCATTTGATTCAGCCGCTGGCGCCGCGGCGTTTCGCACCACATATAAAGGTGGCCCGATTGCAGTTCTGGCGGTTGCGATTCTTGCGACATGCGGAACGATGGCATCGCTGGCTTGGATCTCGAACAACGTTACGAATCGCAAGTCTCGACGTGTATTTACGGTCGCAGCACTTGTTGTTGTCCTTGGGTCGTTCGTAGTGAGCGTCACTCCGTTGTTGCAAGGAACACGCATCGGGGATCAACTCTCTGTTGCCGAAATCCCGAGCTATTGGAAAGACGCGTTTAGGTGGTTTGAATCCGTGCCTGAGACTGATCGGGTCCTCGCATTGCCAGCGTCGTCGCAGACGAACTACCAGTGGGGGTCGGTGAACGACACGTTGTTCGATGCCTACATGCGTCCGATGGTCCTCACTGCATCGACGATTCCCTCGACAACCGGTGAGTTAGCGGATGCGACGATGGCATTCGACCGACTGATCACTGATTATCAGATTGACCCAGTGGCGGTAACCCCGATCCTCAGGTGGCTCGGCGTGCGCTGGGTACTTGTTCAAAATGATCTTGATGTTTTAGCAACGGGGATCCCGATCGATCCGCTACCGGAACTTCGCACTGCGCCCGGACTATCACTTGCCGCACAGTTCGGTCGTGACATAAACGGCTATTCAATGGTTGATGTGTATGAGGTCGAGAGTCCGACGCCTGACGCCTCCTACTCGAGCGGACCGCCAACCATTGTGAGTGGTGGCCCCGACTCTCTCTACCCGTTAGCCGCCAATGGTTTGCTCAATAGCCGGCCAACGACGTTTCTTCCCGACCTCAGTGACGATCAGGCCGCGGGATTGATTGATCAAGGCGCACCAGTTGTGGTTACCGATGGTTCTCGTCGTGTGGCATCGGCAGTGGCGGATGGGTCCCGAATCGCAACCTCGCCGCTCATGACAGCCAATGAGACATCCATTCGACCGGTTTTGGTGTTGGATCCAAAGGACACGTCAACGCAATCCGTTGCTGAGTTTGGAGACGCAACGAGCATTTCCGCGAATCGTTCGGGTTACGGCGTCAACTCGTGGAGCATCGACACAACCGCAGCAGAGGCATTCGATGGCGATCCTGCAACGTCGTGGTGGGTGAGTACTGCGGTGAGTCCATTTGAAGATAGCGCCGTTTCCGTCGAACTAAAGACACCAACATTCGTGGATCGAGTCATTGTTAATCAGGCCAATTTCGGTACCGCCCGGATTACTCGAGCAGAGGTGGAAGTCGTCGGTGCCGATGGGGAAACCTCCGTGACCCCGCTGGTCTTTGAAGGCACTATGGGCGGGGCGTTTCTTGGTGCGGAAGCAAAGTCAATCAAGGTTCGCATCACCGAAACTAACGGCGTTGAGGGCAAGTTTGGATTTCAAGAGATTCAGCTCCTGGGCCAAGACGGTCCTCTTGATCTCACGCAATGGATTCGCGTTCCAACAGATGTTGATCGCCTCGGTTCGTCGGTGACTCCGCTTTATGCGTTCGCTCGTTCGGAGTCGGAACCGCTGAGTACGTTCCTTCGCCGTGAATTTCGTGTGCCGGTTTCATCTGGCTATCGCTTCACCGCAAACATTGCGGTTCCGAAAGAAATTGACGAAGCCACGCTTGACCGCTCGTGTCGCGACTGGTTCACGATCGATGGCGTGGGAAGTACCGCAAGAATTACTTCCGTTGATTCTCACGTGGGTATCGCCAAGCTCGAGGGGTGCACAGAGTTACTCCTAAACGCAGGAACGCACCGAGTCGTTGCTCTCGGAACTTCGACAGCGAGTTTTTCCGCCTTCGGCTTCAATCCTTCGGCTGCACAGAAACCGATTGAAGTCACCCCACTTGACTCGCAGCGAATTTCGGCTTCCAAACACCAGGTCTCCATCCCATCTGACGCGGGGTGGCTGTCGATGTTGCTGCCGGCACATCCGGGTTGGTTCATGAACGCACAGGGTCGGACCGCCGACGTTCTTTTGATGAACGGGGAGATGGGATGGTCGGTTGCTAAAGGCGACGCAGTGACCGCCACGATTACGTTCAGGCCTCAAACGACGTATCGGATCGCAATGGCAATTGCAGCGATGGCGGTCTTCGTGTGCATCTTGCTTTTGTTCTGGAGACGCCGTGAACGTTCGTGAGCTTCTGAAACGAATCCTTCCTGATCTCGCGATTTTGCTCTCAGGATTTCTCGTTGCGAAATGGTGGGGAATCCTTTTTGCCTCCGTGTGTGTCGTCATCGCCCGATTCGGCACGAAAGCACTCGTCGCGAACGCACTGTGTGTACTGGCGGCGATGGTGATCGCTGTCCTCTTTGAAGCGTCTCTTGAGACGGGTTTTGCATTCGTGCAGCATCGCCCAGTTGCGAATGAGCTCGGGCTTCTGCTGATCGTCGCCGTGATTGCGATCGTCGTTCCTCGCCCTGAACCCGGGCGGTAGATTCGACCTATGAAGGTCCTCTATATCGGCGGCACGGGTCGAACCGGGAGCACGCTCCTCGATCGCATTCTCGGAAGTGCCCCCGGCTGGTTCTCTGGCGGAGAGTTGGCGTTCCTTTGGCGTCACGGTCTCGTTGGCGGAGGCCTTTGTGCATGTGGATCAGAAATTCACGCTTGTGAAGTTTGGGGGCCGGTACTTGCGTTAGTAGAGCGCGAGACGCCAATCGACGCCCAACGTATGGTTGAGCTTCGCCGTCGTTTTTGGTCGATCCACCTGCCGCTCATGGCTCTTCCCGGAGAAACGAGTCGACGTCTTGACTCACTTGAAGAGTTTCCGTCCGTTGTCGAAAGGCTCTATAACGCTGTTGGTGAAGTTACAAATTGCCGGGTCTTTGTCGATTCATCGAAAGAGCCGCACTACAGCGTGATCCTTCGAGAGCGCACTGATCTCGACATTCGATTCCTGCACTTAGTCCGCGATCCGCGAGCTATCGGTCAGAGTTGGTCGCGTCGACGAACCGAAACTGGTCATCGAGATGCTGTTGAAATGGAACGCCGTGGTCCGCTTAAGGTGACGGCATATTTCAATGTTTCGAATCTCGCTGCCGAACGCTTTTGGCGCGACGAACCGGGTCGTTACCTGAGGGTCCGATACGAGGATTTCGTTGCCAATCCACAGAAATCGTTAGGAGCAATTGCCGACTTCATGGAAGAGGATCTTGACCTCACTGGTGTCCTCGACGGAATGATGTTCACACCTGGGCCAACGCACACCGTCTGGGGGAATCCGAATCGTTTCGATGGCGAGTCCCGGCCGATTCGTCGCGATGATGCATGGATCAAAGAGCAGGGGAAGTTGACGTCACTATTCTTGTCGGTCAGCAACGCACCTGTCGCGTCGCGCTATGGCTACCGAGTTTTTGGCTCGGAACCAACGCCGCTCAACGAAAATGGCGTCGCCTCGGTGCATTCACCGTATGAGTGGGAAACCACATGGCAGATTGTGAAGAGCTGGCAAGGGTGGATGCGCGAGTCCCAAGGTAAGGCGTTATGGAATGCCGCCGAACGCGTAAAGCCCGGTGGCCAGATCGTCGAGATCGGTAGCTTCCAAGGAAAGTCGGCAGCAGTTTTGGCTCGCTCCGCTGACTCGTTGGTCACCGTTGTTGCGATCGATCCACATGCTGGAAACGATCGAGGCCCCGGCGAATGGGACGGCGTCGCCGAAGATGGCCAAGCAGACCATGACGCGTTCATCGCCAACCTCACCGAAGCTGGAGTCGTTGATCGGGTCACACACGCTCGCGAATTCAGCAATCTTGCGTCAGATCTAGTTGAAGGTCCGATTGACTTTCTCTATATCGATGGAGCGCATGGATACGCGCCAGCATCCGATGACATCACCCGCTGGGGTGGTCGAGTCGTTGTTGGCGGAGAGATGTTCATCCACGACGTCTACAACTCTCTGTTCGTAACGCTTGCCGTCCTGCGTCATCTTTCGCTGTCACGGAGTTGGCGGTATATAGGTCGAGCGCGTTCGCTTGCGATGTACGAGCGAGTCAACCTGGGCCCGTTTGGTGTCCTGCGGAATTTCGTACTGCATGCCGCGTCCCTTCCGTGGTTCGTACGGAATGCGTTCGTGAGGCTCCTCCGAACGGTCGGTCTCGAAAAGTTTGCTCGTCCCCTCGGGCATGTTCCCGGCGAGGGGATGTACTAGCGATGGCTTCGCCAACGAGGACAGCCCCGTCAGCAGTCGAAATCCTTCGCCTCTTCGCAAAGGATCGCGGCCGAAGCGTGGAGTTTGGTGATGCGCTCGCTCAACGGGCTGTTGCTCAATTGCCCGGTTCTGTAGATGGACTACGCGTTCTCGACTTGGGTTGTGGTCCAGGCGCCTATTCGGCGGAACTTGAGCGGGCGGGAGCGAAAGTCGTTTCGGTAGAAATCGATCTCAATGAATTGCTGCGATCGAAAGCGCAGCTGCGTCGTCCATTGGTATCGGACGGAACGAGCCTTGCTTTTTCCGACTGCTCGTTCGACGCAGTCGTGTGTTCCAACGTGCTTGAGCACACCCCTGACCCCGAAGGTGTGCTTGCCGAGATTCAGCGTGTACTCGTTCCCGGGGGCTGGTCCTACGTGAGCTGGACAAATTGGTATTCACCTTGGGGCGGACATGCCGTTGCGCCCCTGCACTATCTCGGACCCGAACGAAGTATTCGCGTTTGGCGACGACTCTTCGGTGAGCCGAAGGGACGCAATCTTCCGCTCGTCACCGTTTTCCCGACAACAATCGGAGCGACGCTTCGGTGGGTTCGCGAACGTCCAGGTATTCAACTCGTCAAGGCCTATCCGCGTTACTGGCCGTGGGCTCGAATCATTATGAACGTTCCAGGCTTGCGCGAAGTCGCGTCGTGGAACTGCGTTCTTGAATTGCGGAAGAACTAGTCAGTCTTCGCCGAGCCAGATTGCTGCTCTCTCAAGAAGCCAGATGCTCACGTTGTGGCAGGTGTCGAGCACATCGCACATTTGCTCTTGGCCGAGATAGATGCGATCGAGTCCAACTTCGATGCGCGAAATAATGGTCAGGCTTCGTTCGGGTGCATCGGTGACCGACGCGAAAGAATCGATAGCCGATACCTCGAGTGGAAGTTCGATGCCGCCGATACCGGCAAGTTCGGTAGCAAGTACCAACAGGTCGGGTGGGTACCGAAGCGGCGGAAGTGTCCACGTGAACGCGAGCGGGAATGAGAATCCTTCAACCGGGTCGTCGCCTTCGGGAATCGAAAGCATCTTGTCTTCGAACGCGATCATGATTCTGGGGTCGACCTCGAGCGAAAGATGGAGATCGAGCGGACCGCCGCAGGCATCTTCCGGATGAAGGTCGATTTCCCAGGCTTGGCGCATGGAATAGGTCTCGATGAAGTGCCGCTCGTCGTGCACATGGAAGGCATGGTCGACAGCGTGGTCTTTGAGATCAGCAATGAAGCCGGGAACGTCGATGATCGCCACGGAGGTCAGGCTACCGTCGACCCCATGGACGACAGAATCCTGACTGAAGTTCTTGATGAAACGGCGAGCGCTATTCGTGCTGCGCTTGGAAATCTTGATGATTGGGGCCTGGCTGGAACCCGGGCTGGGCAATATCACAGCGACCTCGCCGCCGACGCTGCGGCCCTCGAGGTGCTCGAACGAGCCGGTGTTGGCGTGCTGTCAGAGGAGTCCGGTCGGCATCGCCCCGACGCAGCAATCACTGTCGTCCTCGATCCGCTTGATGGTTCGACAAACGCCAGTCGCGGCATCCCTTGGTATGCAACCAGCCTGTGTGCGGTCGATGCCGACGGAGCGCGTGCGTCACTCGTGATCAACCTCGCTACTGGCGATCGATTTGAAGCAGTGCGCGGCGGGGGAGCAACGCGCAACGGTGAAGCGATCACAACTTCGGGCGCAACGAAGATGCGTGAATCTCTCGTGGCGCTTTCGGGGTACCCGGATCACTGGCTTGGTTGGTATCAGTTCCGTTCGCTCGGTGCATGCGCGCTTGATCTGTGCGCAGTCGCATGTGGGGTTGTCGACGGCTACATCGATTGCTCGTGGAACGCTCATGGTTCGTGGGACTACCTCGGGGGACTGCTGGTATGTCAGGAAGCGGGCGCGGTCATCGTCGACGCCGAAGATCGCGACCTGGTTGTGCTTGAGCATGCTGATCGCCGAACCCCAGTTGCCGCGGCCACGCCCGAACTCTTGACGCAACTCGTCGATGCGCGTCGCAGCATCAAGCGCCCATAGGCTTTACGCATGGATCGGTCGATCGGAGCACGCACCTACCGCTTGGCGTTGCGCGTCTTTCGATTGTTTCCGCGCTCGGTTCGACGCATCACCGT
This sequence comes from uncultured Actinomycetes bacterium, assembly GCA_937927725.1. Taxonomy (GTDB): domain Bacteria; phylum Actinomycetota; class Acidimicrobiia; order Acidimicrobiales; family Acidimicrobilacustridaceae; genus Acidimicrobilacustris. Next base: position 95,846 of record CALBSE010000023.1, on the reverse strand, counting down.
TCGTACCGTGTCGCCTTCGTACACGGTCGGCGCGATCTGTGTGATTGAACGACCCGATGGAGCGATCCTTCTCGTGCGGCAGGCGTACCGAAAGAAGTGGGGGATTCCCGGCGGCTTGTTGAAGCGCGGTGAAGCGCCTGAGGTTGGTGCGCGTCGTGAAGTCTTCGAAGAAGTTGGTATCGCCGTCGAACTTGTCGGCCCGCCTGCAGTTGTTGTCGATGCCGATCCCCAGCGCGTCGATGTCATCTTCCGGGCACGCCCCGCAGCGCTGTCGGAAATCAGCGAAGTGCGCCCGACCTCACCTGAAATCGTTGAAGTGAAGTGGTTCGCCCCCGACGCGTTGCCCGAGCTCCAGTTCGAAACCGCTGAGGCGATGGTGGCTCTGGCAAGGGTGAACGCCACGCACACGATCGACCCGAGGGACGCGGAAAAACACCTCGACTGACCACGGCTACGCTGGTCACCTTCGGGCGTTTGGCTCAGTTGGCTAGAGCATCTCCCTTACAAGGAGAGGGTCGGGGGTTCGAGTCCCTCAACGCCCACGAAGTTGCGCAATCTGATTTCACTCGCGTGGTGATTCAACCGCGATGTAAAGAGTGCCGAACCACTAGTCCTCCCAGCCGAGGTCTTTGGCTAAGTCAGGCATGCGCTTCAGGACGGCATCGAGGAGAACGGCCGTGTCGTCGATCGAATTCGACGGAAACATATTTGGCTGTCCGGGCAAAAAATCCACCTGTGAGTGAACGAACGAAACGCCCAGATTTAGAAAGGCCTGCTTTGCTCGTTCGCTGAGGTCCTCTGACAACCCGAGGCGTTCATACGAACGATTTCGGAGAGTTTCAGAAAACTCTTTATCTGCCGCCAACTTTTCGGTGGGTAGTCCGGCATGGACAAGCCAGGCATAGAACTCCAAGTAGATCTGGGTGCTTGGCAGCGGGGCATACTGAGTGACAGGTTCGTCTCGAATGAGATGTGTCTCGAGGTATCGCAGCGCTGCGACGTAGAGCCCTTCAAGAGTCTCAAAATTCCTGAAGATCGTTTTTGTGTCGAACCCGGCATGCTCGGAGATTCGCCGAGTGGTGATTTCGTTCGACGGGATCGTTTGAAAGAGCTCGATCACGGAGTCGATCAAGACACGCTTGGCATCTTCCGAGGAGACCCTCGGCTTCTTTTCCTGCTCTGGCTCTGTCATTTCGCCCCCCGACGCTAACAGGAAGGAATCTTCCTGCCCGATGCCACCTTAGATGGCAATCTGGGTATAGTTGTCACCTTAAGTGGCGAATGGGTTACCGCCCTATCGCCGAAACCCAGATCTCTCCTGCATTTTCCCCCGATTAGCGGAGCCCCTCGTGACTCACAGTTCCCCCTCAACCTCTCGGTACTCGCGGCGACAGCGGCTCAGTCGATTCTTCGTCGCGCTGTCTGTGTTGCTGGCCTCGAGCGGAGTGTTGGTGTTCGACAATCAGGCTGGCGCTGTTTCGTCAGGGTCGCCGCAGACCGTTGTTGCATTCATGAATTCGGATGGGCAAACGACGAATTCAGTAAACCTGCAACAGCAGAGTCCGAACTATCTCTTGGTTCGAGTTGCAAACTCGGGTACCGGTGCAAGTAAGGCGAAGTCTTCGCCCACACTTAATCTCTCTGTTCCGGCAGGTACGTCGATCGAGAGTGTTCAGTCGATCAACGCGGGTTCGGAAAGCACAATTACTGGAACTTGGAACTGTGCGTCGTTGTCGTCGACGTCGAAGCAGTGTTCGTTCGTGAATTCGTTGTCGCAGCCACAAGAGATTGCTGCTGGCACTCAGACGATCGCTGCAGTGAGTTTGCAAACAAGCGATGCGCGACAGAGCAATGGCAAAACCATTCAAGCAACTGCGCAGCTTCCGGGTGCTTCTGCTGTTTCTACGCAAGCAGCAGTCACGGTGGCTCCACCGGCGGTAGGTCTTGCGGTGAGTGTCACGGGCCCAAGTCAGGTCCATAACGGGCAATCAACTCAGATCGCCTATCAAGTAACGAACCAAGGCACGGTCGATGCCACGGCGTTTACTGCTGGGCGGGCGATTACCCCTGCAGTGGCGCTTTCGCCTTCGCAATCTATGCAGATGTCCTGGTTCAGCGGCGCAACTCTGACGCCGGCGGTCTCACTCGCGAATCTGTTGCCCGCGCGAAGGTTCTCGTCTTGGTCGTCGAATTCTGCTGGTTGGATCTGTTCAGGATCTCCGTTAGAAGCTCCCTCGTGTTCGTTGACGGCTTCGAAACTTGCGGCAGGAGAAACGGCGCCGCCACTGATTATTCGATTCACGCTCGCGCAGGGTCAGGCGGGAACCACCCCGGCTGACATGGCGGGTTCGGTCGTTCCGTGGACCATCGCCATTGCCGAGGGCATCGATGGGGTAGTAGCGAGAACGACCCAAAGTCAGCAATTGCTTGTGGTTCCGCGTCCTGCTGGAAAGTTGGACGTTCATCTCAGCGCGGTGACCTCGTCAATGGTCACTTCCGGTCAATCAGTCAACTTCGCGGTGCATCATTCCGCGATTGATGGTTTCGCAAAGGGAATCGTGGACACGCTTAAGATTCCGAGTGGACTGACGACTTCGGCGGTGAACGCCGGTGGGTGGACTTGCCCAGCGGGTTCCGGAACGGTGAAGTGCACTTTCTCCGGCGTGGTTCAACCGGGTGGCACGCCTTCGTATGTCATCACCATCAACGCCGACGAGTCAGCGCCCTCGGGTGCGAATCTCATCACCGTGAATTCCTCGGGTAACGCTGGGGAAGCAACCGCGACGGATATGCAGCCGCTTTTCGTCGTGAATATCGGTGGAGCTCGTTTGGTGTTGAAACGGCTACTCAATTCAACGTCGACCACTGCAGTGATTGACGGCAGCCCGTTGTCGATGATCCACGGGCTTCCCACAGAGGCACCATTCGCAGTTACCAATACTGGCAACCGCCCGCTTGCCGCAGGTGCCGTGATCTCTCTCACTGCAGCGCTGACACCTGCTGCTGCAGCCTTTGTACGGGCGAACCCGCCGCCGGATATCGACGCAATTCAAATGCTGTTGCCTCCTCCGATTCCTGGCGGACCGACCTGTTCGCTTAATCAGGCGAATTTCAGTGCGACATGTTCGCTCACTCTTGGCGCGCCGCTTGATGTGAACAGTCAGAGTCCTGCGTTTACGTTCATGCCTGTCGTGAATAAGGCCTTCGCCGCGTCACTGTTGGCTCAGGTGCCAAGTCAAATTCGTCTCTTGCTCCAGCAGGGAGAACTATTCACGGTTACGGCATCGGTCACGAATAATCCAGATGTCATCGCCCCTGTAACGCTGGATCTCAGAACTGCATTCTCGCTACCTGATCTTCCCGACTTGCAGCCGAGTATTCAGACGTCTTCGCTCAAGCTCGGTGCAGCACCATCGACCGTTTCAGTTCAGCTCAGCAATTTCGGCGGCGCTGCCGACGCGTCGGTCGTCACCTTCGCTGTTCCAAGCTCGCTTCAGGCAACCGCAGTAGCGAGGTCCGCGTGCACCGTCGCTCCGTCGGCCACGGTTGGATCGAGCCAAACGGTGACCTGTTTGGTTCCCGCGCTTGCAGCCGGTTCTTATCAAACTCCTTCGTTGAGTGCTCCGATTCCTTTGAAGCTCGCCAACGTTTCAGCAACAAACAATGTGTCAATGAGTACCTCGGTCTCCTTGGGTGGAACTGTTACGACATCCACCGAAGTACAGATTCCAATTGACGCGAATCCGGCCCTCACACTTTCAACGCCGGGAAATGTGCAAGCACTTCCCACCAGCAATGCTGGTGAACTCGATGTGAAGTTCACGCCTTCGTCGAACGCCCCGTCAGGTCAACAGTATTTTGCAAAGGCGTGTCTGAATTCGGCGATGACCTCGAGTTGTGTCTCGCGAAATATCACTACCGTCTCGCTTCTCACGGGGCTCACCTCTGGCACGAAGTACTACGTCACGGTGACTGCAGCTGCATCGGGCAACTACGTCGCCTCCACGTCGCTGCCGGTCAGCGCAGTGACGGGTGCTGTCGTAAGTCCGCCACCGATTGATCCGGCGCCTGGCGAGGTCACTGGGCTGAGCGCGACTGCTCTATCGACGACATCGGTGATTCTGAACTGGACGGCACCCACTCGGGTTGGAGCTGGGATCACCGGTTACACCGTCACATGCGAACCGAGTTGCACAATTGCGAACCAGCCAGGTGCGAATGACGGTTCGTTGACAATTACCGGCTTGAGCCCAGGTACGTCGTACTTCTTCACGGTCGCCACGAATGCTTCGGATAACCAGACTTCCGGAGTGGCATCGGCCTCGGCCAGAACGTTTACTTCCACCCCCGGCGAGGTCGGCTCTCTTGCTGCTACCGCTCAGTCGACAACTTCGGTAATTCTGAATTGGGTCACCCCAGATCAGGTCGGAGCTGGAATAGCCGGCTACACGGTGACCTGTACCCCGAGTTGCACGATCGCAAACCAGCCAGGAGCGAGCGACACCTCAGTAACAATCACCGGGCTTGCGCCGGGCACGTCGTACTCCTTCTCAGTCGTCACCAACGCCACGGACAATCAGAATTCTGGTGCCGCCTCAACCTCCGGGACCACACTGTTCCTTGCTCCCGGCTCGGTGACAGGCGCCAGTGCAACCGCAGTGGGTATGACACAGGCACAACTCACGTGGACGGCGCCGACGCAGGTTGGAGCTGGCATCAGTGGCTACACGGTCACTTGTACGCCGAGTTGCACGATCGCAAACCAGCCAGGGCCCGGTGACACGTCGCTAACGATTACCGGACTTACCCGCGGCACTTCGTACACCTTCTCGATCATTGCGAATGCATCGGATGGTCAGCAGTCGAGTTCCATCACGACCTCATCTGTCACGACGAGTGCAAACCCAGGGCAGGTCACAAATTCCTCGGTAACGAACTTGACATCAAACGGCGCCACAATTTCATGGCAGCCGCCTGTTGGATCGGGTGACGCAATTTCGGGATATCTGGTTAGTTGTGTACCGAGTTGCGGGTCTCCGAAAACTCTGAGTGCCAGTCAGACATCGGTGACGCTGACCGGGCTCTCGGCCAATACGAACTACACCGTTTCGATTGTGGCGAAGTCGACTGGTTTAACAACGACGACGAGCACAAAGAGTTTCAAGACCTCGAGTCTCAGCCCGACGGTTGCGAGTGCGCCTGCAAGCCAAGGTACGAGTGAAGAACCAGCCAACGCCGCGGGATCTTCCGGCACAACCATCACGCCGGCACCCGAACTGACGAAACCAGCCCTAAGTGCTGATCCCCCAATTGTCAGTCTGAACTCGCCCGTCGCTCCTGCACCAGCGGCAAATGTTGCGCCGCGTTCTTTTGGTACGGCGGCAATGACTGGAGTTCCGCCATCGACTGGCTCGAACTTCCGGAAACTCTGTGATGACGCGAAGGCTTCGATTGGCGGCGGCTCGACATCGTTGGCAGCTGATCTTGGTGGTCTTATCTCGGTGTCGATTTCGGGGCTTACCGTCACTGGTTCGTGTGCGTCGGGCGCAACGATCTCGTTCACTGGAGCGTCGTTCAATCTTTATGGCATTTACAGCGCGTCTGTCGGTGCAGGATCAATCTCCTCATCTGGCTTCACGATAAATACCGGTTCGATTACGACACCTTCGAATTGGCCGGGCGGAGCGATGACGTTGCCGCAGACGTCTCCCATCTCGCTTCCGTTCTCTGCCTCGACCTTGGCTTCTTCGGTTTCATTCCAGGGATCGTTCGCGTTCAGTGGACTGTTCGGTCTTCCATTGCCGTCTGGTTGGACCGCCCAGACCACTATTTCGTTTAGTTATTCCAACTCGGTTGTCGGAATCGCGATTTCATCAACGGCCGGTCCGAGTGGTTCTGGTCTCACAATCTCTGGCTCTGCCGATACAACGGGAAACTTCAACGTTTCTGTTTCGGGGAACATGTCACTTTCTGGAGTGACGATCTCGGGTGTCTCAGCCTCGTGGGCTTCAGGCTCGGCCTTCGTGTTCGCAGGCACGATCTCCATCGGCGGATCATCGCTCGCAGTCTCCGGCAGTTACACGAACACGTCGACCTGGACATTCAGTGCCAACGGTTCGACATCACTCTTCGGTACGACTGTCGCTGCCTCCGGTTCGATTGTCAGTACATCGGGAACTGTCTCGGGTTCGTACACGATGTCGCTCAACAACTTCACCGTTGCGACCGGTATGACGATCAACAGTTTGTCGATGTCGTGGAGTCCGAGCGGTGGCTTGACTGGCACTGGTGCGTTAGTCGTCGGTGGCACGACACTCAATCTGTCTGGTTCGTATACGAACAACAGCAACTGGTCGTTCACTGCGAACGGTTCGCTTTCGTTGTTCGGGTCGACAGTCACAGCGTCGGGAACTGTTTCGAAGAGTTCCGGTTCGATGACGGGTTCGTACACGATGGCGATGAACAACCTCGCGGTTGCATCGGGGATGACGATCAATAGCTTGACGATGACTTGGACACAGGGCCAGGGCTTGACCGGTTCGGGAGCGTTGGTGCTTGGTGGCACGACGTTGAACCTTTCGGGCACTTACACGGACAACAGCAACTGGTCGTTTACCGCGAATGGTTCGCTTTCGTTGTTCGGGTCGACCGTCACTGCGTCGGGAACGGTTTCGAAGAGTTCCGGTTCGATGACGGGTTCGTACACGATGTCAATGGGAACCGTTTCGATTGCATCGGGTCTCTCGGTCTCTGGAATGACCATGTCATGGAGCTCCGGTAACGGTTTGACCGGTAGCGGCACCATCGCGGTCGGAAGTCTTCAGGTCACGATTAACGCCAGTTACACCGACTCAAGTAACTACACGTTCACTGCAACAACCGGCGGATCAGGCTCGATCACGATCCTGCCGGGCGTAAGCATCAGTGGAGCAGCATTTACAGGAACGATTTCCAAATCTTCCGGAGTTCTCAACTGGAACATGTCAGTTAGCTTCTCGTCGATCACGCTGATTTCGAATCTGGCCACACTGATCAATCCCGTATTCACCATTTCAAACTCTTGCCCACCAAGTCTCAGCTCCTCTCAGTGCCCAACAGGCAACACGCAATATTTCTCGGCGACGGGAACATTGCGAATGAACTTGGGTAGTGGTCTCGGGTCGCAGGATGTCGCGCTGACCGGTGTGTATGGCGTCCAGAGCGGTGGCTTCGAGTTGTCGGCCACGTTCAGCAACATCACCGTTATCTCTGGGATTCTCACGGTTTCATCGCCCACGATCGCTCTGTCATATAACAGAGGCAAAACCGTCTCGACCGGTACCACTAGCGGCGTCGGCAACGGAACGGTAAGCGGCTACACCATTTCGATTTCCGGAACGGTTGATCTCAGCATCCCTGGGTTCAGCCAGTCAGTGCCGGTGCTGTTGACCTACCGGACTGCAGGCAGTGGCTTCGACTTCACCTTGACCAGCGACTTCCCATCAGTCGGAACTCTCGGTTCGACTGGTGCAGCGTTGGCCAGCCTCGTTTACACATCGGCGTCGACCTCAATCACTCTCAATGGTCTTAACGTCACCGTCCCCGCGAACACGCTGGTCTTTGGCGGCGAATTTGTGTTGCCGGATTGGATGGCGACCTACTTGGGCGGCACCCTCCAAAACGTTGCGCTTTACGCCACCTACACGAACACCTCGTCCTACAGCGTCACGGGTGTCTTCCAGACGAACCTTCCTCTGCCTACCGGTTCAGCGGACTTTTCGTTCTCCATCACCTCGTTCAGCGTCTCGCTCTCGATGAGCACGCTTGGGTACAAGCAGTCAGTGGCCGCCACAGGAACCCTCACCATCAGCGGTTCGGCCGGAAATGCCGTCATCGACATAACCCTGGGAATGGGATATCAACTCGCGACGCAAGAGATCACAGGTTCGATCACGGCGACTGCAACTCAGGGGTATCTCTGGAGCGACGCATTCGGATTGCCAGGTGTCAACCTGCAGTCATTCGCCATTCAGGTCGGCATTGTGTTGGGGACGACTCCGATTCCTCTTCCGTCACTCGGCCTAGCTGCTGACCTTGTGATCACCGGTTCTCTTGCCTCGAACTTGGGAATTGTTTCGGGAACGCCAATTTCTGCGGTTCTGAATTTGTCGGCGACAAATCCTTGCCTAGACGTGCAGATCGGCACACCGGGAGGACCGCTCGCGATCAGTATCGGCGGTGGACTGATCACCGCGACCTACGCGCACCTGCTCCTCGCGCCGGATGGCTGCACTGTCGGCACCTATGTCGTGCAGCCAGGTTTTCAGTATGACTTTGTGGGCTCATTCTTCGGAGTCTCTATCGAACAGTCGATGCGGGTCACGATCAACGCGACCAATCCACAGGACATCGATTTCTATGGAGTAACCAAGATCGGTTCCTTCAATATCGAGAACTTCATCAATTTCTCAGGCGCAGAGATCACCGTGGCATACACACCGGTCTCCTTCTCCTGTGGTTTCTCGGGAAATGCCACCATTCTTGGAACAACGGTCTTGATGGCCGGTTCAGTCTCCGTAGATCAGGTCGCAGCGTCGACAACGATGTCACTGACGGCATCGATTTCGAAATTCATGGTTTATGGATTCGGCCTGCAGGACCTGACCTTGGGAGTTGAGTACTCGCAGACACAGAGCGGTGTGAACTTCTCGTTATCTGCAGCGGGCTCAATGTCAGTTCTCGGAAACCTGCTTCCGTTTGATGGGAGCACTGGGTCGATCGGAACATCTTCATTTTCAACGGCTTCAGTAGGTATGCAGCCGAGCGCAGCCAATCAGGTGAGCTTCACCTTCTCAAACGGCATGGTCGACTCAATTTCGATCAACGTGGCCGCTGGGATCAGTGTCGGAAGCGTCCTTGGTATCTATGGGCAATTCTCACTCTTCGCTTCAACATCTTCTGGTGCGTTCGTGTTGTCAGCGACAGGTCAAGTGAATGTTGGATCATTCTCAATGGGCATCATCGCCTGCCCGAATAATCAGCCGGGCTTGACGATCTCGAACACCGGATTCAATCTCTGTGCGGCCACGCTGTACTCAGGTTTCTTCACCGCAACAATCTCTGGGGCCTTTTACTGGGCAACTCCGTCGGCCGGGACGACCATTACCAACGCCTCCGGTCAGGCAGTTCAGGCGCAAGCGAATGATTTCAATTTCGCGGCCACGAATGTGGGCATGACTGTTTGTGGCTTCGGCGTCTTTGGCTCGGTCAACGTCGGCAACGTCGGCGGAGTCACGTTCGCCAAGGTGTCAACGAGCATCGGCCTTTCGAACACCTCGTCTGACTCGCTCGTTCAAATCTCAGGGTCGTTCGATTCTCAAGGGAACTTCAGTTTCACCGGTTCAGGTGGAGTGAAACTGGCCGCCATCAACTTCACTCTGTCCGTGACTGCCGCGGCGCAGGGTTCAAACATGTCGGTCACGGCGAACACGAACTTGACGATCGCAGGTTCAGGCTTTGCATTGACGGGAACATTTGCCAAGGTGTCCGGCGGCGTGAAGACAACGATGTCGATCACGGCGGGTCTGAACATCTCGGGATTCAATCTTGGAACGACGACAGTTACGGTCTTTATTGAGCCAGGAACCGAGTATGTGCGAGTCACCAACTCGCTCTCGCTTGGTGGAATATTCAACTCCTATCTGAACGGAACATTGGGCGCTGTCAATGGCGAAGCAGTGTTCAACTTCGCACTTTCCTCAGGCATCAATATTCCAGGCGTCTCGATCTCGGGAACGCTGAACCTGAGTAACTGTGCGACGTCATCGTGTACGTCGGTCGGAGCATTTACAGCGTCTGTTTCAGGTCAGTTCAAGGACTTCTACGGATTCAGCTATTCGTTCGGCGCGGTGACCGTGAATTCGAATTGGTCATTTGCTGTCCAGTCCTCAGGTTCGACGAATAGTTGTAGTGAGTGGACGTCGTTTGGCATCGTACGATTTAAGGCTTGCTTCTCCGGCAGTTACAACGTCTCGCTATCGACCAGTGCTCCCAACGTGGCGTTCTCTGTGGGACTCAACGTTGCCGTGGAGCGTTCAATCTGGGTCGTCACGGTGAGTTGTACGGGACGCTGGTACAACCCGCGCTCATGGAGATGCAGCGTCAACGCGGGGTGGGGATCCAGTCGTCCGCTTGTGTCCATCAGCGGTTCGGTGGATTCCAACGGAAATGTTCGATCTTCCTTTAACGGAATCGTATGGAGGTTCAAGATCTGATGCGTTTTAAACGTTCTCTTGATTCAGGTCTGCAGGTTCGCGCAACTCCAACCTCGACCTCCTCAACGCTCGTGAGGCGTGCAGGGGTTAGTGCGATCTTGGCAGCGGTCTTGCTTCCACTCGCCACAGTCGTTCTGGCGGGCGGTGCCGCGTCTGCGCTGTCGCTCCGGACCACACGCACATTTCTTGTGGGTGCAGCTCCAGGATGCGGTTTGAACTGTTCGGGCCAAAACCTTTCGGGTTCCAATCTTTCTGGGCAGGATTTGTCTTCCGTGAACTTCACGAACGCGAATCTTTCGAACGCGAATCTCACGAATGCCAATCTCACTGGTGCCAACCTGACCGGCGCGAATCTGACTGGCGCGCAGATAAACGGTGTTACGTGGTCGAACTCGACATGTCCTGACGGGGCATCGGCCAATACCGTCGGAACTTGGCATCACGTGGTTGCTTCTGTGGGGCCTGCTGGGCAGCGGCTCTATGTCGATGGAGAGCTAGCGGCTTCTAACGCGACGACGTCTGGGAACGGATTCCCTTCGTATTTCCACTTTGGCGGCCCAGTGGATGCAAACAGCGGAACGACTCAGAACTCAGCGCGCATTGCACAAGCAGCGGTGTTCCCAAATCAGCTGACACAAACGCAGATCAGATCGCTTTACAACGTTCGTGCGTCGTCGACGGGTCTATCGAATCTCGTGAATTCCATGAATCCGATCTTTTACCTGCCGTTGAATAATGGAACGACGAATGCAGCAGGAGGAAGCGTCGGAAACGGTGCTGTGGCCAGTTACGCGGGTGGATCAGCACAACCTTCAACGACGATTGGTCCAGCGCGCTCGGGCTCGTATTTGTTTTCCAACTCAAAGGTGTCGTCAGTCAACCCTTACACGTTCACGAATTCGTCGGCGTACTCGGTGTCGTTCTGGTTCCAAGCAAATCAGTCCTATCAGCGACTTGAGCGCGTTTCTAGTTCGCAAACAATTGGTCAGGGAATGTGGACCACCGAGATCGCTTACAACTCTGGGGGTACTGGCCTTCTAGGTCTGTGGCAGTGGAATGCGAATCTTGGTCAATCGTCCTACGTCCAAACGACCACGAGTTACGCGCCGAGCACGACGCCAAGTTGCGTGACGAATTTGGCGGCGTCGATGAACGGCACCTTTGTTGGTCCCGGTGCGGATGTGCAGAACGTCAATTTCGGATCGGCTGATCTTTCCAATCGTGATCTGAGCTGGACCAATATTTCGGGTGCAAATCTTTCCGGAGCGACTCTGACTGGGGTCATCGCCTCAAACGTGACCTCGTCGAGCACGACGCGACTGCCCGTTGGCTGGTCGTTGAATAACGGCTATCTCGTTGGCCCGGGTGCGAATCTTTCGAATGCTGACTTGACCGGAGTGGATCTATCGGGAGTCAATGTTTCGAACGCCAACTTCACCGGAGCCACCTTTAGCGGCACAACGCTCCGCTATGCGAACGTCAGCAACGCCAACTTCTCGTCGACTTCGCCATCTGGTCTCGTCACGGGCGGATTGATCGGCACGGCGGCGACACTCCCATCAGGGTGGACACAGCAATCGGGGTGGTTCTTCGGCCAAAACGCCAATCTCTCCGGAATGAAGTTGACAGGAACTGATCTCACAGGTCTCAACCTGTCAGGGGCAAACCTCACGAACGCGCTTCTGACCAACGTCAATCTGACAAACGTCAACCTTTCAAATGCCAACCTGACCAATACAAACCTTTCGGGTGTCAACCTTTCATCGGCAAATCTCACCGGTGCGACTGCGACGGGAATCACGGGCACATCGCTCACTGCAAACGGCCAGACCACATTTCCCAGTTCTTCATGGAAAATTGTGGGGGGAGTCCTCGTCGGCCCAAGCGCCAACTTAAAGAACATCAATCTTTCGAACCTCAATCTTTCAAATGCGAATCTCAACAACGCAACGTTGACCGGCGCCAACATCTCAGGAACGAATTTCACTGGGGCCGTGCTCACCAACGTCTTGAGTGGTTCGTTGCAGTCATCTTCAGCGCCGACGTTGCCGAGTGGCTGGTCACTTGTTGGCGGTTATCTGGTCGGTCAAGGGGCCAATCTCACAAACCTTTCGGTGTCACCACCGAGAACCACCGTCGCGGCGGCCGCTCTCAGCACGAGTGCGACAAGCGTGCGAATCGCTTCGGCATCGGCGTTCCCACAGTCGGGAACGTTCTCGATCCAGATCGACAACGAGATCATGACCGTCTCGGCAGGAGCCGGGTCGACGACATGGACCGTTTCAAGAGGTAGCGCGGGAACAACTGCGGCCGCTCACAGTATTGGGGCCCCTGTTGTTCGAACGACTGGCATCAACTTGTCAAGCGCCGATCTGCGAGATGTGAATCTCGCCGGTGCAAATTTGGCCTACGCGAATTTGAGCGATGCAAATTTGAGCAATGCGAAGCTGACGAACGCAAACCTCACCGGCGCGAAAATGAATTCGGGAACGAGCTTGTCTGGTACCGTCCTCGCTGGAGCGACGTTACGTTCCGGCACCTTCACCGGCGTGAACTTCGCCAGCGTTGTATTGACCGCAACGGTGGGAACATCCACGGTGAACGGCGCCAACTTCGCCGGTGCGTCCGTGTCGAGTGCTTCCTTTGGCTCTCTGAGTTTGTCGACGTCAAACATCACTGGCATCCGTTCCGGCAGTGTCAGCGGAACACCAGTGCTGCCAAGTGGTTGGTTTCTGAGTCAAGGGTATTTGGTTGGCCCTTCGGCAAATCTTTCGGGTCTGAACCTCACGGGAGTTTCGTTTTCGGGAGTCACTGGACTCTCTGGCGTCAACATGTCGAACTCGAACCTTACGAACGTGAACTTCTCAAACGCGTCTCTCCTGGGATTCGATCTGAGCGGGACCAACCTCACGGGAACCAACTTCACGAACGCCAATCTCAACGGAGTCATTTCTGGATCAGTCACATCCACGAGTGCGCCGACGCTGCCCGCATCGTGGACGCTCACCAACGGTTACTTGATTGGCCCGGGCGCGAATCTTTCGGGAGCGTCGTTGGCGGGTATCAACCTCTCCAACAGGGCACTCAATACAACGAACTTCGCAAACGCGACATTGACGAATGCCAACTTCTCGGGTGCGGTCTTGACGAGCGGTGTCCTCACCAGCGCCAATCTTTCAAACGCAAACCTGAGCAGTGCGTGGCTGAAGGATGCGAATCTCACATCAGCCAACCTGACGGGGGCAAACCTCTCGAGCGTGGCGCTTCTGGGAGCGACGCTTACTTCGACGAACTTCTCGAGCGCAACATTGACCAACGTTGCATCAGGATCTTTGGTCTCAACCTCTGCGCCCACATTCCCCTCGGGATGGGGCCTTGTCGGCGGATACATTCTCGGCTCAACTGCTGATCTGACGAATGCAACGTTGACGAGCGCGAATCTCGGAACATACAACTTGTCGAGTGCGACGCTGACTGGTGTGAAGTCGGGTTCCTTAACGGGTACCCCGACGCTTCCATCTGCATTCCGCATGATTGGTGGCTACCTCGTTGGTCCAGGGGCGGACCTCACCAACGCGAACCTCACAAATCAAAATCTGTCCACGTTGAGTCTCAACGGAACAATCTTGAAGGGAGCTTCGCTGGGGGGTGCCAATCTGTCGGCCAATACTCTCACTGGCGTCGTTAGCGGATCTCTGACATCAACGCCGACACTTCCGACTGGCTATTCGGTCAAGGGCGGCTACATCGTGGGCCCCGGGGTGGACCTCACGAATGCAAACTTCCCTCAGGTCGGTTTCAGTAAGACGGATTTCACCAACGTCAGTCTTCAAGGTGCGACCTTGAAGGGCACCGATCTCTCAATGACAATCCTGACCGGCGTGAAGTCCGGATCAGTGACCGGCTTCCCGAAGTTGCCCTCGGGATGGACTGTTTCTAACGGGTATCTCATCGGCAAGGGCGCCAACCTCACCGACGCAAACATTTCCGGCACTGATCTCACTGGTTTCGATCTGCAGAGTACGAAATTCAACAATGCTCAGGTGCAAGGTGTGAACTTCACCAACGCGAACCTCACCAGTGCGAACTTCACCAGCGCGAATCTTGGCCCGATATCGGTGACGACGACGTTGACGGGAGCGATCAACTCCTCTCAGGGCACCATCACGGTGAACTCATCGAGTGGCTTCCCCAGTCGCGGCACGTTCATCATCTTGGTTGGCTCAGAGAAGATGACAGTGACAGCTGGAAACACAACGACAAGTTGGACCGTCACGCGAGCTCAGTACGCGACGGTGGCCGCAGCGCAGTCATCGGGTGCGACTGTCACTCTTCAACAGGCCGGAGCCAATTTCACCGGCGCAACGATGACGTCAACAAACCTGACGGACTCGACGCTCAACGGAGTCACCTCATCGGGGATCACCGTTTCCGGTTCTAACCCGACGCTCCCTGCCAACTGGACATTGATCGAGGGTGGATTCCTCGTCGGGCCGGGTTCAAATCTGTCGGGTGCGACGATGACCGGCCGGAATTTCAGCGGCGTGAACTTTTCCCAGGTAATCCTCGTCGGGGCCAACCTTTCAAATTCGAATATGTCGAATGCGAATCTCACGAATGCGTCCATCACAAGTGCGGTCGTGAATGGAACAACTCTGACTGGTGCGACTCTGACGGGCCTGGCATCTGGGGGAGTCACGGGATCACCGACGCTGTCCTCTGGGTACAGATTGCAGAATGGCTTCATCCTTGGGCAGAGCCTCGACCTTCGAGGAGCGATCCTTCAGAACCAGAACCTTGAGAATCTGAATCTCTCGAGTTCGAATCTGAGTGGCGCCAACTTGAACGGCGCCACGGTCTCATCTTCGACCACTCTCACCAGTACGAATCTTTCGAATGCGTCGCTTCAATCGGCGAACTTCAGTGGAGCAAATCTTTCAAGCGCAAACCTGTCGGGTACCAGCCTCTCCGGTGCCGATCTTTCCTCGGCGACACTGGGATCATCGACAACCGTTTCGAGTTCCACCTCGTTCGCGAACGCGAACCTCTTTGGCGCATCAATCAATGGTCTTAGTCTGTCAACCGTTGGGTCCGGAAATCTCTCGGGCCTCAAGTCAGGTTCGATTACCGGGACACCTTCGCTTCCTTCGGGATGGTGGACGACCCCATCGGGCGGCTACCTCGTGGGTTCGGGTGCGAACCTGCAGAATGCAAACCTTGATGGAGTGACATTCTCCTCACCAAATTTCTCGAATGTTGACCTGCAAAACGCGACCTTCTTTGGGTCGATTCTTCCTGACGCGAACTTCGCCAGCGCCGATTTGTCAGGAGCCAACTTTCAAGGCGCCCAACTGAAGAATGCCGACCTCTCCTCGGCGACGGTTTCGTCAGTGGACATGAGTTACGCCGGAATTGCACAAATCAAATTGCCGACAACGGTAAAGCAGCTCAATACCGTTGGAGTCAACTTCTGTACTGCCAATTACAATTTCTCGTCCTCGTCGGCGACGTGGTCGGGTACGGGTTCCGGCACCTGCACTTCTTGGAATGTCTCTGCACAGTTGCCTACGAACTGGCAGATCTTCGACGGAGGAGCAAGCAACACTCGATCGTTCCTCGCTGGACCCGGTGCAAGCCTCTACGGCGCTGATCTTTCCAACTGGAACATGAGCGGTATTCAGCTCCAGAACGTTTCATCGGGGTTCCTCAAGGCCTGTCCTACGGCGCTCCCCGCCAATTGGGTCTGTCGGAGCGTAGGAACGAAGGCCGACTTCTTCGCCAACGACGGCACCAGCAACAACTATTGGCTGCTTGGTCCAAACGTGGATCTGAGTTCGCAGGACTTCACTCAGTTGACGAATCCGACGCTCAAAGATGCGAGTATTCCTGGCGCGAACATGGCTGGTTCCGATTTCTCGACGGCCGATTTCACACAAATCTATGTCGGTGAAGGTGCCGACATGACGAACACGAACCTCAACGGCACGTGGCTCAATGGTGCGTTGATTCTCAACCTGTCGAGTACAACGGGCCTGCAACTGGCGAGTGACTACAGCATCGTTTCCCGGCCGTCCGGACGCAGCAACGGGCCAAGCAACATTTTGGCGGGACCGATGATGAATTTTTACGCGCAAGACCTGTCCTATTGGGATTTCTCGGCCAAGAATCTCAAGCTGGGGTACTTCTCCGGCACCAATTTGACCGGCACGAATCTGACAAATGCCAACCTGAGGGGCGCTCGTCTGGCGAATTCGACGTTTACTAATACCAACCTGACGAACACCTCTTTGGGCATGACGAGTCAAGGCGATTACTCACGGGCCGACCTGAATTGGGGATCGGCAACTGGTACGCGGTACACCGTTTCGGCTCCGCTGGATACAACCTGTCCGGCTGGCTACGTGCTCGGTGCGTTTACCGCGGGGAGGAGCAACGGCGCAGGCATCGAAGCGCTTGGCTTCAACTGCTATCCCGTGACTGATGAGGGGAACCCGAGTTACACCGGAGTTCAGACGCTACAAGTAAAGGATATGTACGGAAACGGGCAATGGTGGATGGGTTGCCCGAGCGCTCAGTTGGCCATTGGTCTTCAGGCATACAGCGATAGCGATGGCGTGAAAAACGTTGGGCCCATTTGTGCCAATTTCCCGACGGGAACCAATGCCAATGCACCTGAGCAGGTCCTTCAGAATGACGTGAACCTCACCGACTACCAACGTGGCAGGTACGGAAACCAGTCGTACATCTGCCCAACTGGACAGTGGCTCGTTGGTATTCAAGCTCAAACGAGTTCAGATCGCGTGCACAAAATCAATCAGGCAATCTGCCAAACCTGGAAGCAGGAAGTAGCAACTGGTCTGGTGAGCGGCGGGATTGTTGGTCAACCGAACCTCTCGCCCGGTTGGAAAGTGGCGAACGGATACCTCGTGGGCCCAGGCGTCAACCTGTCGAACGCGAATCTTTCGGGAGCGAATCTTTCGGGTGTGAACTTTGGCAATGCCAACCTTCAGGGAACCAATCTGACCAATGCGAATCTGGAGTACGTCACTTCAAACGGAATTACTGGTAGTCCGTCGCTGAATGGGAGCTACGGAATACGACGCGGCTACTTGCTGGGCTCAAAGATTTCTCTTTGGGGTGCAGATCTCAACGGCGAGGACCTTTCAAATTGGTCTATGCCGGGAGCATCGTTCGTGAATACGAATTTGTCGAGCGTGACCTTTTACAACGCAACGCTCTCAAACGTCTTCTTTGGCCACTACTCGACAAACATGAACAGCACCAACCTCTATGGAAGCAACTTGTCCTATGCGAACATGTCATACCGTTCGTACAACCAAGGCCAAAACCTTTCCGGTGCAAACTGCACGGGAGCGCTCTTCATTCGTACGGATCTCGACGGTGGTACCCAGAGCCAAAATGTAGGAGGTTCGTGGTATTTCAATAATACGAACCTCACGGATACCACCATTGCGAATTCGGGCCTGACTGGGAATCTCTCCACCGTTAACTTCACGAACAACGGGGGAACCCGCAACTGGAACTATGGAAATTGGCGTCGATACCCATCTGGCTGGGGCCTCAATTCGATCGGATCAATCGTCCGTTAGTCGGGCGTTGGGAATCGTGACATGCCAAACAAAGGGATTTTCTCATGAATCAAGGAAGAACATTCAAGCGCCTAGGTGCAGTTGCGTGCGGCGTTGTTCTTCTCGTCGGTGCGTTTCCAAGTGTGGCTGGCGCTTCGGGTACGCGGAATGTTTTCGGTCAACCGACACCAAGTCATGAGCCCGTAACGCTTGATCCCGGAACACAGGGAAGTCTCGGTGCGCTTCTCGATAGCCCAACGCAACCAGTCGTAAACGCTGAAGGCGACTTGTTCATCACCAACTTCGGCGATGGCAGCACCGGTGGGATCACGGTCGTCCCGGGAGACTCAACCACATCGGTGTATGGCCAAGCGGTGACTCCGAATCAGCCAGTGGCGTTGAACCCTGGCGAGCCGACACTCGATTCACTCCTTGACAATCCTTGGGGCGCGACTGTGAGTGCTCAGGGCGATCTTTTTATTGCGAACTTTTCGTATCTCGGTCCAGGGAGTGTTGTAGTGATCCCGGGTTCGTCGACGACGTCGCTCTTTGGTCAGTCGGTCACTCCGAACCAACCGGTTGAGCTCAACCCGGGAACGTCAACGACGTTTGCTTCGCTGGTGAACGGCCCATCGGGAATCGCATTCGATTCAACCGGCAATCTGTTTGTCGCAAACTTCTCCGATGGATTGATTTTGGCGATTCCGAGTTCGGCAACGACCTCGCTCTACGGCCAGTCGGTTACGCCCAACGAGCCGATTGCGTTAGATCCGGGAACCGCAGGGAGCCTCGCGAACCTCGTCACTCAGCCAGGAGCGCTTGCGATTGATGCTCAGGGTGACCTTTATATCTGTGACTACCTGGCGGGCAACCAGATCACCGTGATCCCTTCGCCGGCGACTTCGACTGTCTTCGGCCAGACGGTGACGCCCAATCAGCCCGTCACGCTTGATCCGGGCACACCGGGAACACTGAGCGGTCTCGTGGCTTCGCCCTTTGGTTTGGCGTTTGATGCGTCTGGTGACTTGTTCATCACAAGCAGCGACAGCATTTCGAGCAATCAGATCATCGTTGTGCCGAGTACATCAGCAACTTCAATCTTTGGACAGTCCGTGACGCCCGATGTCCCCGTCATTCTTGATCCGGGCACTGTGGGAAGTCTCGGCATGTCCCTCGATGAACCCAATGGAATGGCCTTCGACCAAGCTGGTGACCTTTTCGTTGCGAACTACAACAACAACACGGTGACCGTCATTGCCACCGAAACTGTTCCCGGGCCTCCAACCGATGTGAATGCGGTTCCCGGCGACGGACAAGTTGAAGTGTCATGGAACGCGCCACTTGACAATGGTGGGCTCGTCATCACCGGTTACACCGCAACCGCATTCCCCGGGGGAGTGTCGTGCACATCGGCCACGGCCTCGTGCGTGATCACGGGCCTCACAAATGGGGCCACGTATTCCATTTCGGTGACGGCAACAAATGCAGTTGGGACATCGGACCCGTCAGATGCAGTTTCGGTCACGATCGAGCTCGTACCAACGTTCGCCGGCTGAACGTTTCGGCTTTCAACTACTGCTGTTCCCGGGGACTTGGGCCTGCCGGTCACAGCGACAACAATCTGGTACTACCGGAGTCATACCTTTGGTATCCTTTCGGTATGAAAATAAGCATGAGTCTCCCCGACGAGGACGTCACCTTCCTTGATGCCTATGTAGAGGAGAAGGGGCTGGCGTCGCGTTCTGCCGCTCTTCACAAGGCTGTTCGACTCCTACGAGCAAGTGGGCTGGGTTCGGCCTACGAAGCCGCTTGGGCGGAGTGGAGCGAAGGAAGCGAAGCGTTGTGGAGTGACACAACGAGTGATGGACTCAGCTAAGTGCATCGCGGCGAAATCTATTTAGTCAACCTTGATCCCGCGAAAAGCGGAGAGGCGAACAAGCAGCGCCCAGCGGTGGTTGTGAGCAATGACGGAGCCAACGGTTCAGCCGAGCGGAGCGGTCATGGCGTCATCACCGTCGTGCCGGTGACCTCGAACACGGCTCGAATTTTTCCCTTTCAAGTTTTGCTTCCGGCGGACGCAACTGGGCTGCACGCTGACTCCAAAGCGCAGGCCGAGCAAGTACGAGCAATTTCCATCGATCGAATTGGTGCCGTAGTAGGCGAAGTTCCCCACGATCTGATGGAGGAGTTGGACGAAGCGCTTCGAATCCACCTGGCGCTCTGAGGTCTCGTTAGGTCCTCGCATCGCGTGGGCGACGTTGCAAGCCGTTGCGGGGCTAGATGCCCATCGCAAAGAAGTCGAGTTGCCAGAGGGATTGGAAGACGTCTCGGCTCATTTGCGTGAGTCGCTCTCGAGGTTCGCGAGGGAATGAACCGTTTTCGGCGGCTATCGAAATGATGTCGTCGATTGTTCGTTGGCCGTTGACGAGTTCGACAAATGAGAGTTGTGCTGCGTCAAGGCCAAGCGTCCAGTCGTAGCGAGAGAGTTGATCGCCAACGAGTCGACAACTGTGTCGGAATGATGGGACGAATCGAGTGAAGTCATCGGCAGCGAAGTCGATGGCGTACGAACTCGTCGGGCGGTCTGTGTGGCAAACGGTGAAAAAGTGGCAGCCATTTCGCGAGTTGATTCGTTCCATCGCCGACCACTGCTGTTGCGCCGGTAGCGCCGCTATTGATGAGTTGAACCGGTTTCCGTTCAACGGCGGGTAATACGGAGACTTCAGTAACCAGTCTTGGAAGACCAGCCCGGCGTCGGCGGTGAGCTCAAGACATTCATTCACTGTGTAGGTGCGGTCGCGGCCGTGAAGGAACGTGTCGACAAGTCCTGCGTCGTATTGAAGATCGGGTGCGATTTCCAAATAGGGCGCAACGGGATGGCCGGCGGGAAGATTCGCGAGGGCCTCGCGAACGATTGCGATGGAAGGCTCGTCACGCCCTAACCCGAGCTCACGGAAAACTGATTGCAGCATCGTCACGCCGAGTCGACCGTAGGTCGCATACAACATGATCCCGATCACGCCTTCGGGTCTGAGCGAGCCGGCAAGAGATTGGAGGCCAACGAGCGGATCGGCGAGGTGGTGCAACACACCACTTGAAACGATGAGATCGAAGCTCTGATTCAACGAAGAGAGATTCTCAATCGGAAGTCGATGGAGCTCGAGATTCTTCAGGTTGAACGTGTTCTTTAAGTAGTGGTGATGGTCGAGTGAGGACTGGCTGACGTCGATTGCGACGACCTTTGATCCTGGGTTCGAAGAGGCAAAAACTGCGGCCTGATTGGTGCCGCATCCCGCAATCAAAATGTCGAGATCGTCGGCGTACTCACGATCGGGCCAAAACAACCGATGCGAGATCTTTGGGTCGAACCATTGCCAGTTGTTCGCCATCCAACCCGGAAGATCCATGATGGGCTCGGGGTAGACCCACTTTTCGTACTGGCTGGAGACGACATCGCTCAGCGGGTCAAAGGCCATGGGGCAACTCTTCCCGGTTTGGAGGGACGGTGCAATCTGCGCCCGCACGTCGCGTAGAGCGCAGGTAGCTCGACAACTAATGGGGTCTGCTATTATCGGTTAATGAGTAAACAACTCTCCAAATCGCGTGTCGCTGGTCGAATCGCCGCTGGCGGCTCTTTGCTTGTCGGTACTGCCGGCGTGGGCATGTTTCTTGCTCCGCATGCCGGAGCAACGGGCTCGACCTTCACGGTTACGAACACAAATGACTCCGGCGCGGGCAGTCTTCGTCAGGCATTGATCGATGCAAACAACAACGCTGGTGCGGACACCGTGGTGTTTGATGCAGCGGTGTCGGGCACGATCACATTGGCGAGTGAACTCGCGGTCACCGACTCTGTGATCATTCAGGGGCCGGGTTCTGCCAACTTGTCGGTTTCCAGGGCAACGGAACAGATCTTCTACTTGTACCAAGCGGGAGTGTCGAAAGACGTTTCAATTTCTGGTCTTACGCTCACAGGCGGGGCCATTGCGATTCACTCGTGGTCGACAAACCTTGTTCTTGATGACGTTGTTGCTTCAGGGTCAACTGTTGAAACTGCGATTATTCTTGCAAGCAATGGTTCGAGTCTTGATCAGAGTCTGACGATCAGGAACTCGGTGATTACCGGGGCAAACGAGACCAACGATGGGGCTGGAATTCGTGTTGAAAGCGGGTTTGGCCAACATGCAGTTTCGATCGAAAACACGCAGATCACAAACAACACGAGCACCGGCAACACCGGTGGCCTTCGTGTAGAAGCGGCTTCCTCAGTTGTCGTTTCGAATTCGCTGATCAAAGGCAATTCGTCATCTAGACAAGGCGGTGGTGCGTTCTTCGGTAGTGAAGTCGGTGATGTCCAGATCATCTCCACGACGGTGGACGGCAACTACTCGGGCGGTTGGGGTGGCGGTTTGTATCTCAATAACGCAACAGTTGAAATTCTGAACTCTACGATTTCAAACAACACTGCTAGTGACGGTGGTGGTGGTGTTGAGTTCGACGACTCACAGACGGTTGCTTCGATTTCGAACACGACAATCACCGGTAATACCGCTAATCTTGGCGGTGGCGTCGCGATGGAAGCTATGGCGTCGCTGACGATTAATCAGAGCACGATTACGGAAAACACATCCACGAGCACGGGCTCCGACGGTGGGGGAATCCTACTTTATTCGCAGGGCTCCGGTTCCATGACGCTCACGCTGTCAGGCACGATCGTTTCGGGAAACACAAGTGTTAACTCTGCGAATGCTGATATCGATGTAAAAGATGGCGGCGCGACAATCATCGATGCGGATCATTCTCTTCTCGGCGATGGCACCGTCGATTCCGTCGTGACGTTGGTGGGTTCAGGCAACCTGCGTTCCAATGCCCCGGGTCTGGGTGCGTTGGCCGATAACGGCGGTCTCACAAAGACCATGGCCCTGCTGACTGGTTCGCCAGCGATTGATGCTGGTCCGAACCCAGTTGCGACATTCACCGGAAACGGTTTCGATCAGCGCGCCACCCCCTATCTTCGGGTGTACGGCGGTCAGGTCGATATCGGTGCATTCGAATGGCAGCCGACCCCAACGCCGTCGACGACGACTTCAATCGAACCGTCTTCGGATCCGGTCGCCCCAGCGTTTACCGGCTGATTTCAACTCCCGTCTACGGCTCCCCACTCCTGAGCCAAGGGGTACGGTGCTGCCCAGTGTCCGTTTGGCACGGCTGTGGGAGATTGGATGTCAGCTTCAGAACTCAATGCAGGTGACGGTCGATACCCGAGCGTCGATGATCTTTTGGCGGAGGCAACAGGAAACACGGGGCTCGCCGATTTCGGACCAGGTGACTTTCGTGAGGGGCTTGATGCTCTTCTGAAAAGCGTTGCCGGTGACGCTGCGTTTGATCCGTCGGTTGATGACGCAGTTGTGGCGACGTTTCGCAGGCGCCTCGAGAACCGGCTGCATCTTGAAGCTTGGTTGGCGAAGCATCCGGAGACGCTGAATGCTCCGGTGCTTGGTCCCGTTGACATCATCGGTCTTCCGCGTACGGGAACCACGGCGTTGGCCAACATGATGTCGCTCGATCCGCAGTTTCGTTGTTTGCGGAGTTGGGAACAGGCCGAACCGATTCCACCGCCGACGCCTGCTAATGAAGCGACAGATGCACGTCGATTGCGTGCGGCCGAGGCGAATAAGGATTTGTCGCCCGAACTGTTGGCGATGCATCTGTATGACCTCGATGCCACGACGGAAGATTCTGAAGTTCTGGGCATGGCCTTTCATGGCCAGCAGTACACGTTGCCGGTCTACAGTTATCACCAGTGGTGGCGGTCGGCAGACTTCACCGCAACGTTTCGCTATCACCGCCGAGTCATTCAGGTGCTGCAGTCGCAGTACCCGCCGCAGACCTGGTTGTTTAAGTCGCCGCATCACAAGTTCCATCTTGAACCACTCGTTGCCGCGTATCCAGATATTCGATTCGTGATGACTCACCGAGACCCTGCCAAATCGGTGCCTTCGTATTCAAGTCTTGTGTCGACGATCTTTCCGTTAGCGGCAAGTCCGCGAGATCTTCGTGAGGTCGGGCCGCAGGTTTCCAATCATTTGCGCGTCGGCATGGAACAAGCGATTGCTGCTCGTGATCGCTTGGGTGACGATCGTTTCTTCGACGTTCATCACAACGAATTGGTGCGAGACCCCATTGGCGTTCTTCGCAAGGTCTATGACTTCCTCAGGCTCACGTTCACCGATGAGACCAAAGAGGCAGTCGAAGCGTGGCAGACGGCCAACCGTTTGGGTGCCCACGGAGAACACCGCTACACGCCGGAGCAGTTTGGTTTGAGTGCCGAAGAGATACGAGCCGATTACGCGTTCTACATCGATCGCTTCGGTGTGGAACTAGAGGGGTGATCGAATGGGCAACAACGCAAGCGATATGGGAGTGAGTTGGGTTGATCAGTTGGCGGCGCTGGGCCCTGTGGTCGATCGACTTCTGAAGATCTGGCGACCGGACGGAGCAACGGCAGCCGAACGCCAGGACATGAACAAACTCGCGCTCTCGATTTTGTCCGAAGGGTATTTATGTCGGGTCTATACCGATGCCAATAGACCGGTGTTCATGCCGCTGTGGAACTACGCGTTCAATCAGGGTGGGCCATCTCCTGATTATGTGTATTCAACAACCGAAGTCGCGAGCGATGGCGTGTATCGGATCTCTGGTTACCGCGGAACCTCGCGGTTCATCGAAATCACACAGCAGACCTTCGACATGATGAGTCCCTCGCAGGTTGACAATGGGAGCCGTGTCCCGGCCACGCATGATCTCGACGATCTAAAGCTTGGTGCTGACGGTTACTTCAGCGTTGTGCTGAGTGCGGAGCGCCCCAGTGGACACACCGGTGATTGGTGGCAACTCGACCCCGAAACCTGTCGGTTGCTCATGCGCAAGTGCTCATGCGATTGGAACCACGAACTCGATGCGAGTGTTGCCATCGAGCGCCTTGATGACAATGGGTCTGACATGACGCCGGAGGACATTTCGCGCCGCTTCGCTGAACTTCCTCAGTGGATCGAAGGAATGATCGGTTTCGATATGCACCTTGTGCGGTTCTACCGAGAACACCACGGAGTCAATACGTTTCTGCGCTCAACGAAGATCGATTCGATTGGTGGGTTGCCCACCCAGGCCTATTACGACGGCATCCATGAGATCGAAGATGACCAAGCGCTCATCATCGAAACCGAGCTGCCGAAGAAGGTGCGGTATTGGCAAGCCCTTGTTGCTGACGACCGATTCGCAACTGTTGACTGGGTGAATCGCCAATCAAGCCTTAACGATGTGCAAGCGCACATCGACAGCGATGGAAAATTTCGAGCGGTTATTTCACGAACCGATCCGGGTGTTCCTAACTGGCTCGACAAGGCCGATGTTCCGTGGGGAATGATTCAAATGCGCTGGAATCAGGCCAGCGATTTTCCCGATCCCACGATGATCAAGGTTCCGGTTGCTGATGTTCGACAGTATTTGCCGGCCGACACTCCGGTCGTGAGTCCGGCCGATCGAAACGAGCTTCTGAGCGTTCGTCGCGAAGGTGCGCAGTTGCGGCGGATCTGGTGAACTGCGTGAACAACATTTTTAGGGGGAACTCATGAGGGCATGGCGAGTCCATGAATATGGTCAACCGAGCGAGGTCTTGCGTCTCGATGAGGTTGAGATTCCCGAACCCGGCCCCGGAGAAGTTCGGGTCAAGGCTCAAGCCATCCCGCTGAACCTCAACGACCTCGAACGCATCACCGGGGGCAACATGATGGTCCGCCCCGAGTTCCCCTACAGCCCGGGTATGGAAGCGTTTGGCATTGTCGACGCGTGTGGCGAGGGCGCTGAGGAGTGGATGGGCAAGCGAGTCGCTGCTGTCACCAAGCAAGCGTTCGGTGGTTTCGCCGAGTACGTCATCTGCCCCACGATCGCGGCGTTTGAGATCGACGAGGCGATTCCGCTTCCCGATGCCGCTGCGTTGTTCTTCCCCTTCCACTTGGCGTGGCTCGGGCTCATTGATCGTGCTTCACTCAAAGCGGGAGACACCGTTCTGATCCATGCCGGAGCGGGTGGTGCTGGTTCGGCTGCGATCCAGATTGCGAAGGCCTTCGGTGCTCGAGTGTACGCAACGGCGGGTGGTCCAGAAAAGGTTGCGCTATGTCGCGAACTCGGAGCCGACATTGCCATCGATTATTTGACCGAAGATTTCAAAGCCATTGTGCTTGCTGACACCGACAACATTGGCGTCGACATTGTGTTCGACAATGTCGGCGAAGCGGTGATGCCCGATTCATTTGCGTGCACCGCGTACAACGGCACCTATTTGATGATGGGGTTTGCTTCAAACAAGGTTGTGGCCGACGAGAAGTTCATCGTTCCTCGCCACGTCACCATGGGGAACTTCAAACTGTGCGGCGTGCTGCTCAACTATCAATCCGACGACATGATCGGGCTGATCAAGCAGGGCATGGGTTGGAATGTTGCGCCACGAGAACTGGGCGAACTGGCAACTGCCGACATCGTTGAACTCGTCAAGGCAGGAACTGTGCGAGCCGTGGTGGGAAGTGCGCCGAGATTCGAAGATCTGCCAGCCGCAATGGAAGCAATGGGATCACGCAACACCACTGGCCGCGTCATCGTGATGCTCTGAGTCAGAGCGCTGAAGTCACTCCGGCGGAAGGTCGAAGTGGTCGATGTACTCGCGGAATTCAGAACGCACTGCAGCAGGATCAATGCCGTATTGGTCGGGCTGGTAATCGTGGGTTCCGTGAACGCCGGGGGGATTTGCTGCGATGAATGCCTGCATGCCCCGGGCCGCTTCATCGGACATCGGTAGATCAAGCGCCTCGTAGATCTGTGTGATGACGCCGAACTGATCGGTGATGAAGTCGCGGAACATCATGTCGTAGAAGATTGCGTCGGGATACTCCTGCGCTTTACGAACGTTGACGCCATGCATCAAGACATCTCGAAGTCGTGGGGTCCAGTCGGCAGCGACAGCGTTCGGGTCGACGTGGTCGCTGCCCACACTGCGCACGATCGTGGTGAGTGACGCGTATGACGTCATCGACTTCACGGGATCGCGATGGGTGAACACAATGCGCGCGTCGGGGTAAGTAGCAAGAAGATGCTCAAGGCCCCACAGATGTGCGCCAGTCTTCAGCACCCAGCGGTCCTGCATGTTGAACGCCTGCATGTGTTGCAGCTGCTTCAGATGAAAGTCGTAGACGTTGGACCAATCGGCGTCACGGTCTGTCCAGTCTTGGTAGCTCGAAACATTGAACTGATTGTGAAACAGCGGTGTGCACATCGATTCGCCCATAAGAGTGACGCACTCTTGGGTGAGTTCCGCGCCAAGCGGGTGGATCGCCTTGAGTTGCTGCTCTTCAATCGGCGGCATCGTTGCGGCGCACATCGCGATGCGCGGGTCGGTCGCGAATGTTTCGGAGCGAGGCGGGGGAGACGGAAACATGCACTCCCATGTGAGCGGTGGCCTGTTGGCTGGGTCCTGCGCAAGGATGTCGTGCAAGATCGTCGTGCCAGTGCGAGGCATACCGATAATGAATACGGGTTTCTCAATTTTTTGTTGCGCGATTTCGGGGTAGGTCGCGCGATCAGCGGTGTAGTTCAAGCGGTTGACGGTATGAAGCAGCGCACGTTCGGTCGCAATGAACTCACCGGTGGGATTGAGTTGCGCGTCGCTATGAAGCGAATCCATGAATCGGCCGAGACCTTCGAGAAAGAAGGCGCTGCCGTCGCCGAGGTCAGTGCGGCCTTCGGCGCGTCGTGAGGATTCAGCAAGGATTGCGTCAACGGTGAGATCGGTCATGAACCGACCGTATCGCTCCAGAGTTGGTGGGGCGTTCGATCTCGGCGCCCAGTGAAGGGAAGGGCGATGATCGAGCCGGGTGCCCGGGCGGCTGCGTATGCCGCGCAGATCACTTCAAGGACTCGGCGGCCAAAGCGGGCGTCAATCGGCGACGGCGCTCCATTGACCACATCGCGCAACGTCAACATCTGATCGATGTAGCCAAGCTGCTCAAGATGCGGATCGACGGCACCGGTCAAGGCAGGCAGGTCGACGGGTTCGCCGTTGTGTTCGATACCGGGCTGGGGCATGAGTTCGGTGCGGACCACGCCGCTATCGCTTGAGACTTGGATGTCCCAGAGCGCATCGGGGTTGGTCCAATTCGTTTCGATGCGAGCGCGCAGGCCAGAAGCGAACGCGATGAACACCTCGGTGGCATCGTCGACCTCAATGTCGGGTGAGTGGGTAATCGTCGCTTCAACCGCCACCGGCGCATCGGCCCCGGCCAGAAGTAGCGCAAGCGCGACCGCGTGCGAACCGAGGTCGAACAGAACGCCGCCGCCTCGGGCGGGGTCGAGGAACTCGCCCCACGATGGTCGCGGCGAGAGTTGACGAATCTCGATGAAGTTCGGTGCGCCGATCTGACCGACGAGGTGGTGCGTGGCCACGACAAGAGGGGAGAACGCGAGGTTCTCGGCATAGACGACCTGACCGCCGGCGTCGACCATCGCATCGGCCTCGGCGAGCGTCGCTGCGAGTGGCTTCTCGACGAGCACCACCGCGCCTGCGCCGAGTGCTTGCAACGTGTCGGCTGCATGGCGGTCAGGTGGGGTGCAGACCACAACAGCCTCGGCGCCGGCCGGTAAGTCCTCGAAAGCGACGACCGCAGCACCAACCTGGCCTGCCCGTTCGGTTGCTCGCTCGCTTGTGCGGGATGCGACCGCCACGATCTGGGCCTCGGTCGCAGCCGCAGCCATGGCGTGGACAACGGAAATGGTGCCGGCTCCAGCAAAGGCGAGTTTCACGGAACCGAAGGTACCGGCTTGTGGGCAGGGGAACTACGGTCAGAGGCTGATGGGGGCTATCGGGGAACTCAAAGACATCGTGGTCGTCGATCTCTCGACGAACCTGAGCGGTGCGTACTGCGCGAAGTTGTTTGCTGATTCGGGCGCAACCGTCACGCGTGTTGAATCACCCGAGGGAGATCCGCAGCG
This sequence comes from uncultured Actinomycetes bacterium, assembly GCA_937927725.1. GTDB lineage: Bacteria > Actinomycetota > Acidimicrobiia > Acidimicrobiales > Acidimicrobilacustridaceae > Acidimicrobilacustris. The sequence continues at coordinate 66,964 of CALBSE010000023.1, read as the reverse complement.
CCACGCTCAATGGTCGGGTGTGCCCACCACCGGTGACGCGCCCCTCTTCCGCTATCTCCGCCACGGACAACGGTCGGTCACCGCCGTTGCTGGTGAACCCATCATCAACGAACTTTGCGCCGCGGCCGACCTTGTCATTGTGAGTGGTCCTCCGCCGGGCGAATGGCCTGGAACGGTCGTGTTGGCTGCGACTCCCTACGGACTCACCGGACCATTCGCCGATCGTCCCGCAACTGAATTCACGTTGCAGGCAGATAGCGGCGCAGTCGCGATTCGCGGTGTGCGCGAATTTCCGCCGATTCAGATGGGTGGGCGCATCGTCGAATGGGTCGGCGGTGCCTACGGAGCCGTTGCGTCGTTGGCCGCGGTCCGACGCGCGCGTGAAACTGGCGCTGGCGAACTCATCGATCTTTCGGTCTTCGAAGTCGCGAACGTGACTGCGACGAACTACTCCGACCTTTTCAATTCGCTTGCCGGGCGACCCGAGCCCGATCCCACTGTGCCGCCGCGCAATGTCGAGATTCCGTCGATTGAACCGACACTCGATGGTTGGGTTGGCTTCAACACCAACACGCGTGATCAGTGGGAGTCATTCTGCATCCTGATTGAACGTCCCGATCTACTTGAAACCGCAGAGTTCGCCGCGCTTGCAACTCGTAACGCTCGTGCCGACGAGTGGAACGCGATGGTGCGCGAGTACACCACGAAGCACACCACTGCAGAGATTGTTGAAGCCGCTGCTGCTCTGCGCATCCCCGTTGCGCCAGTGGCCGACGGCAAAATCATTCTTGAACTTGATCACCCGCAGGAACGCGGCGTGTTTGTGCGCGATCCACTTGATGAGTTCACGATGCCTCGTCGGCCGTACCTGATCGACGGAGTGTCGGGCAGCGCACCACAGCCTGCTCCTTCCGTGGGTTCCGCGAACGGCGAGACGATTCCATTGCGTACGCCACGACCGCAGGCGGTTGCCGAGTCGGTTGCCCTGCCGCTCTCGGGAATTACGGTGCTTGATCTCACGGCTTGGTGGGCTGGACCATCGGCCGCCGGCATGCTCGCAACACTTGGCGCCGAAGTTATTCACGTTGAATCAACTCGTCGTATTGATGGCATGCGTACTGCGGGCGGCATGTTCTACAGCCGTCCCCAGTGGTGGGAGTACAGCGCGTTCTTCTTGTCGGCCAACACCAACAAGTACGACGTCACCCTCGATCTCGACCGACCTGAAGGTCGAGCACTTGCACTCGAACTCGCAGCCAAGGCTGACATCGTCATCGAGAACTTCACACCGCGCGTTGTTGAAGCATTCGATCTCGATTGGGACGTCATCAAAAGCGTGAACCCACGAGCAGTGATGGTGCGCATGCCGGCGTTTGGCCTTGATGGCCCCTGGCGCGACCGACCTGGTTTCGCCCAAACCATGGAACAGATCACCGGTCTGGCATGGATGACTGGTCACCCCGAGGATCAGCCGCGCATTCAGCGCGGACCATGCGATCCCAATGGCGGTCTACACGCAGCATTCGGAGCGCTCATCGGTCTGCAGCATCGTGACCGAACGGGCGAAGGTTGTCTTATCGAAGCTCCAATGTTTGAAGCGGCGATCAGCGTTGCTGCCGAACCCGTTATTGAATGGTCGGCGCACAATCTTCGGGTAGAGCGCGAGGGCAACCGCAGTCCCTATGCCGCGCCGCAGAACCTCTACGCCTGCGACGGATTTGAAAATTGGCTCGCTGTTTCGTGTGCGACTGATGAGCAATGGAAGTCGCTGGCGGCCGTGATCGGTCACCCCGAGTTGGCCGACGATCCGTCGTTGGCAACGCTTGCTGACCGCCGACGCGAGCACGACCGCCTCGATGTGCTGATCGGCGAGTGGGCCGCAAAGCAACAGTTGAGCGAAGTAGTAGAGACTCTCGTTGCTGCGGGGATTCCTGCGGCGGAAACTCGCGACAACCGACGGTCCTCGGGTCATCCGCAGAATGTGTTCCGCGGATATTGCGAAGACGTTGTCCATTCCGTCGTTGGCACACACCCCACGCCGACCCTTCCGTTCCGCTACGGGAGCGTCGACCACTGGGTCCGTTTGCCTGCGCCGACCCTCGGGGAGCACAACAGGGAAATTCTCGGCGGGATGCTTGGGCATTCCGACGCGGAACTTGCTGAACTGGAAGAGAAGGGCATCATCGGCGATTGGCCGATGGGCATCGAACGCTAAGTATCCACCGCCGGAAAATGTTTTAGGAGAACTCGACCATGACTGATCTGTTCGATACCTACAAGGTGATTGACGTCGACACCCACCTCACCGAGCCGCCTGATACCTGGACACGTTCGTTTCCGGCATCGCTTCACGACAAGGTTCCTCACATTGAGCGTGTCGATGGCGTTGATCAGTGGATGGTCAGCGGCGAACGGATCGGCGCTCCGGGCTACTACTCAATGGCTGGTTTTGACGGCATCATGCCGATCAGTACGCCGAAGACATTCGATGACATTCATCCAGCAATGTTCGATGCGAAGGCACGCCTCGCATTCCTTGATGAAGAAGGTGTCGACGCGCAGATTCTCTATCCCAACGTGGGCGGATTCGGCAACGGTTACTTCCTTCGTCTCGGCGATCGCGAACTGGTTGCTCAATGCGTGCGTGCCTATAACGATTTCCTCACCGATTGGTGCAGCGCCGACCCTGCGCGTCTGATTCCAATTTCCGCAGTTCCGTTCTGGGACCTCGATCTCGCGATTGACGAGATTGAGCGTTGTCTCGACATGGGCCACAAAGCCATCAACTTCTGCAATCAACCGCAGGACTACGGACAGCCGCCGTTGGCGAGCAAACACTGGGATCCAATTTGGAAGACCGTGCAGGACGCTGGAGTACCGGTGAGTTTCCATGTCGGCGGTGGATCAATGGGAACGCTGTTCGAAGACACCGCCAACATGGGTTGGATGACCAACTTCGCCAAAGTGTCATCAATGATTTTCATGGACAACATGCGCTGCATGGCGGACCTCATCTTTGGCGGCATGTGCCACCGATTCCCGGAGCTCAAGTTTGTTTCGGTGGAATCGGGTGTCGGTTGGCTGCCGGGAGCGCTTGAAACATTCGATTGGCAGTGGAACAACGGTGGTGTGCGCGACGAACATCCCGAATACGAACTCACTCCAAGCGAATACTTCCGTCGTCAGCTCTACGGATGCTTCTGGTTTGAACAGAAGTCAGCGCTTGCAGCAATCGACGTCCTTCCCGACAACATCATGTTCGAGACCGACTACCCGCATCCCACGTGCATGCATCCCGGCCCGCGTACCGCGGCAACGCGGCCTCGCGAGTATGCACAGGAATTGCTTGGTGGACTTCCCGACGACGTCATCCGCAAAGTTCTTTACGAGACCGCAGCAAAGGTCTACGGCATCTGATGGTCGCGTTGGTTGTGCCCCCCGAGTTTGGTTCGGCGTTCATCGTCTCTGAGGTACGCGGTCGAACGCTTCACTTGCGCATCGATCGCACAGAACGACGTAACGCTTTCACTCAGGACATGTATCGAGCCCTCAAGCGAGCCGCTATCTGGGCCGACGGTCAAGCTGAACTCGACTCGGTGTGTCTTACGGGCACCGACAAATGGTTTGCGGCTGGGGGTGACATGGCCGGGAAGTCTGAGGACCCTGAAGGTCTCGCCAACGAATGGGATGCCACCGACAACTTTCCGTTCCGACACATTGAACGCTGTCGTAAAATTTGGGTGGCTCGCATCAACGGCCTGTGTCACGCCGGGGGCCTCGATCTCGCGCTGCACTGCGACGTCGTGATCGCGTCGGCCGATGCTCGCTTTCGCATTCCCGAATTGCTTCGTGGGATTCCTGATCCGTTCATGTCTGCTCGAATCGCCGAAGCCATTGGCATCGCCAAGGCCCGCTATCTCTTCTTCACCGCTGCAGAAATCTCTGCATCCGAAGCCGACCAGATCGGGCTCATCGGCAAAGTCGTTCCTCATGACGAACTCGAGTCACAGACCGAGTGGGTTCTTGAGCAGATTTCCCTGACTGGACCAGAAGCCCGCGCGGCAATCAAGCGGGATCTCAACGCCCGTCTTCCCATGTCCGACACCGGCCTTTTCCACCGAACGATGATGAGCCCCGAAATGGTTGAAGGCATGCGGGCATTCGTCGAGAAGCGACCTGTCGATTGGCCGAGAGGCTGACCGAAGGTCCCAGCCGCAGCCCGGTACTGTGGGGCTTCGCATGAAGAAGCTGATTCAGTTCGGGGCCGCGATTTTCAGCGGGGGAGTCATCATCGCTGTGGCGATGGCGATTCTCATTCCTTCGGTTGCCCGAATCGCTTCGGCAGTCGAGGGTGGCGACGGCGCCATCGACATCTCCAAATTTCAGGACTACGCCGTCCGTTCGCAAGTGTTCGCTGCGGACGGATCGCTGATTGCCACGTTGCACGGAGCTGAAAATCGCGACCCAGTGCCATTGTCGGCGATGCCCGACACCATCAAGAACGCCGTTCTTTCGGTGGAAGATGCACAGTTCTACGAACATATCGGTATCAACCTGCGCGGCCTTGTGCGTGCCCTCGTGCAAAACGTGCAGTCCGGCCAGGTCGAGCAGGGCGGTTCAACGATCACGCAGCAGTTGGTGAAGAAAGCGCTGCTGAGCGATGAACGTGTTCTCAACCGCAAGACGAAAGAAGCGGCACTCGCAATCCGGCTCGAGGGTCAGTTGAGTAAGGACGAGATCCTCGAGCTCTACCTCAACACCATCTATTTCGGAAACGGCGCGTATGGCGTTCAAGCCGCATCCGAAACCTATTGGGGCAAGCCGGTTTCTGAACTGACTTGGGCCGACAGTGCGCTGTTGGCGTCAATGATTTCAAACCCGGTCGAAAACGATCCGATCCTTCATCCCAAGAAGGCTCAGGAAGAACGCAAGCTTGCGCTCGACCGAATGGTCGCCACCGGAGTGATCACTCGGGCACAAGCCACTGAATACGACGCGCTGCCTCTCCCCGTTGGTCGTTGCACCGGCGTTGTTGTTGGGTTCCGACCAGCAGATTGCGGTGCGATTACGCAAGCGCCCGAGGAGAGTTACTTCGTCGAGGAAGTGAAGCAGCAACTCCTTGCTGACACACGTCTCGGTGCAACGTATGAAGAGCGGTACGCCCAGGTCTTTGGCGGCGGTCTTCAGATCCACACCACTCTGGATCCAATCGCTCAGAATGCGGCGCAAGATGCACACGACAACACGTTCCCGTCGAGTGTGCGAGCGGAAGCAGATTCAAAGGGCATCACAACGGCGATGGTCTCGGTGGAATCGGCAACTGGTGCAGTTCGCGCTCTTGTCGGTGGTCCGGGTTTCGCTGATTACAAGTACGACATCGCAACGCATGAACCTGGTCGTCAAACCGGTTCAACGTTTAAAACCTTTGTGATCCTCACCGCGCTCGAACAAGGCGTGCTGCCCGATGACATCGTCGGTGGCGGAGGTTCTTGGCCGAACCCAGGAAGTACGCCGAATCCCTACGTCATTACCGGAGGCGGCGGAACCCTTACCGGCGTCACGGCAGCATCATCGAATGGCGCATTCGTTCGCCTTGGTCAAACCGTAGGTCTCGAAAATGTGATGTACACCGCGCAACGTCTGGGCGTGAGTAGTCAGTTCGATCCTCGTGCGAAGTCAATGCCGCTTGGTGTGTTCGATGTAACGCCGCTCGAAATGGCCTCCGCCTATTCGGCGATTCCCAATGGTGGCGTTCGTGAGCCTTCGTATTTCATCGATCGAGTTGAAGACCGCACAGGCAAGGTTCTGATTCAGCATGAAGCGAATCCCACTCGTGGTGTGAGTTGGCAAAGTGCGTGCTTGGCCACGCAGATTCTGGCCAACAACGTCCAGAACGGCACCGGCACGAATGCACAGTTGAATGGTCAATCCGCCGCAGGAAAGACCGGGACCACCGAAAGCAACTCCAATACGTGGTTCGTGGGCTTCACCCCGCAACTCACGACTGCCGTTTGGATGGGAATTCCCGCCGAAGGAACCAAGCCCATGGGCAATCTTGGTGGTCGTGAGCAGTTCGGTGGGTTGTGGCCGGCGACGATCTGGCACAACTACAACCAGGCCTTTGTTGACCAGACAAAGCAGAAGCGGGTCGAGTGGCCGACGTGTGCACCGCCCACTCGTGCCGCCAAGCCCGCTTCGGGCGCGAGCGACCCCTATGGCCTTCTGAACGGTGCCCAGCCTGATGATTCGGCGTCGACATCGTCCACGACATCGACAACACGGCGCACGACGACAACGACCTCACGGTCGACGACCTCAAGTCCCTCGACGACGCCGACGACCCGCGTGCCCCGGTCGACGACCACAACAACCGCCCCTGGTGCCCCGACGAACTGATCGATGCGACAGCGAGGCAGTTCACGCGTAAGGCTGGGAAGATGACGGACCTTGAGCGGCTTCTTGACCTGCAGGCCAACGACACCGCTGCTGACCAATTGCGGCACCGCCGTAAGGCATTGCCCGAACGAGCCGTGCTGGTCGAGCTTGATCGCAAGGAGAGCGCCCTTCGGGCTGAGGTCGCCGAGCCGCAAGCCGAGCGCGATGGCCTAGCTCGTGAACAGAAACGGCTTGAAGACGAGATTGCGACCGTTGAAGGGAAAGCCGCTCATGTCGAAAAGCAGCTCTACGACGGATCGATGACCTCGCCAAAGGAAGCACAGGGGCTTCAGGCCGACCTCGAATCGTTGAAGCGTCGTCAAGCCTCACTCGAGGACGAAGTCCTCGAACTCATGGAGCAAATCGAACCGCTCGACGAACAACTCGCTGCGTCGGTTGTTTCTCTCGCCGCCATTCACACTGAACGCGAACAGGTCAAGGCGTCGCTTCATTCGTCAGAGGTCGTCGTCGATGCTGAACTTGCTGACACGGCAGCAGCACGACAGGCGCTTATCGACGCAGTGCCAGCGACATTGCTTGCCGAATACGAACGAATCCGTGGCGGTGAAGGCGGCATTGGTGTCGCTCGGCTCCAAGGGGCCACCTGCATGGGATGTCATATCTCGTTGGCGGCCGCTGAAGTCGACGTCATGAAGCGAATGCCCGCCGACGAACTTGCCTACTGCCCCGACTGCGGGAGATTGCTCGTCCGATGATCCTCTGGTTCGCCGGGGTCAGTTTCGTCTTCGTGTGGTGGGTGTTCCGAAGCCCCGCGCTTGACTACCGACTCGTGATGCTCGGCGCGGTTCTGCCGGTAGGTGAGGTGTTTCTCGGAGGACCACGCGTCCTTCACGCGTTGCTCGCGCCGGTGGCACTCCTCGGCATCTTGATGTTGGCCACACAGAAGCGACGGTTGGTGCGTCGGCGTTGGATCGGTATTCCGATCGGCATGATGATGCACCTCGTGCTCGATGGCATCTGGGCACGACCAAAAGTTTTCTGGTGGCCGTTCTTCGGCGCCGACTTCGGAAGCGGGGGATTACCGGAATTCGGTCATCCACTCGCAATCACGTTGTTGTTCGAACTCATCGGTCTCGGCTGCCTTGTTTGGGCCTGGCGCGCATTTGATTTCGCTAACCCCAAGATCCGCGAGCGTTTCTTCCGAACGGGGCAGCTTTCGCGTTCGGTTCCGAAACCTCCTACCTGTTAGGCCACGTCATGCTCCATATCGTTCGTCACGGTCGTACCGAACACAACGCCTCGGGTTTGTTGCTCGGCCGTATCGATCCGCCTCTTGACGACCTCGGACGGGATCAGGCTGCTGCGCTCGCTGCCGCGATCGGTCCTGTTGATCGGGTCATCACCAGCCCGCTGTTGCGTACCCGCCAGACGGCCGAAGCCTTCGGTGTCGAGCCCATTGTCGATGATCGGTGGATTGAACTCGACTACGGCGATTTCGATGGCGTGCCGCTTGCCTCGGTGGCATCCGAGACTTGGCACGCATGGCGAACCGATGCTGATTTTGCTCCGCCGGGCGGAGAGTCGCTTCGGCAACTCGGACAGCGCGTCTCGGCGGCGCTGAGCGACTTGGACCGCGCCGACGAAACCGATCTGACCACGGTCGTGGTCACGCACGTGTCACCGATCAAGGCGGCAGTGTGCTGGGCGCTGGGCGTCGACGAGCTTGTGTCATGGCGACTGTGGGTAGCAACGGCCTCAATCACATCGATTGCGGTTGGCGGTGGTATCCGCGCAATGCACGGGTTTAACGAGATCGCCCATCTTCGGGCAGCCGGGTTGGCTGACCGCTAGCGTCGCCGCAGCAAACTCCTTCTGAAAGGACATCTCATGACCATCGTGATCCGAGGAACCCTTCCTGTCCGTGCTGACAAGCGTGACGAAGCAATCGCTGCGTTTATCGCCGTGTCGGAAGGGTCGGAATCTGAAGCCGGTTGCCAGGTCTACCGATTCTCAGAAGATGTCCGTGAACCGAACACGTTCATCATCACTGAACATTGGGATGATGAGGCTGCTCTGGGTGGTCACTTTCAGACTCCGCATATGGCAGCGTTCACCGCCGTCGTTGGCGACCTGCTCGCAGGTGCTCCTGATGTTGTGAAGTACGAGGTCAGCAGTTTCGGCCCACTTCACGGCTGATAAAGGGAAGCGGCGGAGGTGGCCAAGATGCTCGACTCAACTGCGGAGTCGCATAACCCGATCGAATGTAAGGCGTGTCAGGCGATTGACGCGTTCGACGGAAACGTTGATGGCGTTCTGTTCGGCGGTGGCAAATATCACGTCGTCAACGAGAACTCGGTGTGGCAGACGGTCCGGCGTAAGCAAGATGAGGTCGCTGATCAGGTCACGAACTTCGCTGGTTCGCTGAAATTTGTTTACTTGCATTCGGTGTGGTTCTTCATTTGGGTTGCACTGAATGTGGGTGTGCTCGGAGCGGCACTCAAGTTCGATCCGTTTCCGTTTGGTCTCTTGACGATGATCGTCAGTCTGGAAGCGATCTTTCTGTCGACCTTTGTAATGGTGAGTCAGAACCGTCAGGCCGCTCGTTCTGAAGTTCGGGCGCAACTCGATTTCGAAACCAATCTGCGGGCTGAGATTTGGGCGATTCATATCGGCGCGAAGTTGGGAATCGACCATGAGCATGTCGAAGACATCGTTCGTCAAGCACTTAAGGCCTCGGACGGATCAAGCGCTCCGCAAGGTTTGTGAGGTTGGTGCGTCGAGGCTTCGCTGCGGGGCTATCAGTCGTTGCCCTTTTGGTCCTCTCGAGTTGCGCTTCAAACTCAAATGCAGATGTTGGTGAAAAGACCAACCTTTCCGTTTCCGAGTCGTCGGCGGACGTTCCCACCACAACCCGTACCATCAAGATGTACGCCGCCACCGCGTTTGACTCGACAGATTCACTGCTTGCTGAACGGGTGAGGTCTGCGGGGCTTTCTGGTGGGATGGTCCGTCTAGGTCGCGCCGATGGTTCGGTGATTCACGAGACGTCGATTGGTTCGGTCAACGGGTCGACACCGCTGTCAGTGGCGTCGTCGACGAAGTGGCTCACAGCGGCAACGTTCATGACATTTGTCGATCAAGGCGCGATTGGACTCGACGACAACATTGCGAAGTGGTTGCCAGAGTTCGCGAATGACTCGCCACCAGTGACGGCTCGGCAACTCTTAAGCCATACCTCGGGTGTGCGGGATAACAATTGCCAGAACGGTGGAATGTCCCTGAGCGCGTGCGTCAAAACGATTGCATCATCGACGCGTCAGTTCTCGTCGGGTTCGAAGTTTTCGTATGGGAACTCGGACTTCCTTGTTGTCGGCCGCCTGGTCGAAGTGTTGGGTGGTTCGGACTTTGCGTCCATCGTGAGCCAGCGCCTTACGGGTCCACTCCATATGGCCGCCACGTCATGGCCTGGTGCCCCGGCAATGGCGAATAGCGCGTTCGGTGTGCAGGTGACTGTCGACGACTACGGAGCGTTTCTCCAGATGATTCTGAATCGTGGGACGGTGAACGGCGCTCGAGTGTTGAGTCGTGAGGCGGTTGACGAACTTGTCTCGAATCAAGTCTCGGCCTACGACACAACGCATGATTATTCTGTGGGGATCACCAAGATCCCGCGTTATGCGTTGGGCTCGTGGCCAGATGTCGTCAACGAGTTCGGGGCCACTGTCGTCGCAAGCGGCAATGGGGGAATGGGTCTCTATCCGTGGGTTGACTTTGGGACGAACACGTGGGGAATCATCGGCGTGCAGGACGAGCGTGGCGCACAGCTTGCAGTGCCCGCTTCGCAAAAGGTGGAAGTCGAAGCTCGTTCGGCGGTGGGTCGTTGAGGTGATGAAGACCCTTGAACTTTGGAGGAGGGGCGTTGGGATGCCGGCACGCTTTACGTTCGATTGAGCACCGCAAGAATTTGGCTCCAAGGCCTTTTGTGGAGTTAGGGGTTTGCTACTTTGATGCCTATGGCTTCGATCGCAACGCTCGCCTCCTTGGGCTGCGCCCTGCTTGCGATCGCCGGAATTTTCAAGGTGAAAGAGCCGGCCCCCACCGTCGGTGCAATGCAGGCCCTGCATCTCCCGTCGTCGATGCGGTTGGTTCGACTGATGGGGCTGATTGAAATCGTCCTTGGAGTGAGCGCTGCCCTTACCGGTTCTGCTGGCGTCATGGCATTGGTTGGTGTGGCCTATTTCCTCTTTGCAATCGTGGTGGTTGCGGCCATGAAAGCCAAGACGCAGATTCAGTCATGTGGTTGTTTTGGAAAGACCGACACACCACCATCGTGGCTGCATCTTGTCTCTAACGTTCTTTTCTCAATCGTCTCTCTGGTTTCAGCACTGAAGGGCGGGAAATCGTTTCCTGAACTGTTGGCAAATCAGTCAATGCACGCGATTCCATTCCTCGTGACATTTGCAGTGTGTCTCTATTTGGTGATTCTTGGTCTGACGGTTCTTCCCTCACGTCGGAGTCCGCGATTTTCGGGAGTCGTCCATCGGGGAAGTCGGACATGAGCGCTTGGCTCGTTGATACGACGACAAAAATTCTTGAAAAGGCCACGACTCGACGGGGATTCCTCGCTCGAACCGCAATTGTTGGCTCGGCCATTGCCGTGAACCCTGTCGATTTCATTCTCAAACCGGTCTCGGCCTACGCAGCGACGTGCAACTGTCGCGGACGCAATTGCGATTGCGGATCAATGTGCTGTGATGGCTGGACCGAATTTTGCTGCACGATCACCGGGGCCAATACCTGTCCTCCGGGAACACTGGCGGCAGGTTGGTGGAAAGCCGACGGCTCAAATTATTGCGGCGGACCCCGCTATTACATCGACTGCAACGTTGCTCCGGGGGCCAACCCGTGTTCTTGCGACTGCGCCAATGGCGACTGCAATAACCGTGCGGCCTGCTGCACGAATTTCCGTTACGGACAGTGCCACCAGGAACTTCCGACAGTTGGAGCGATCATGTGCAGGGTTGTCACCTGTACTGCTCCATGGGTTTTTGATCCGACATGTACGACCGCCGAACTCACTGATAACCGGACTGCATTTCACGATGCAGTCTGCTTGCACCGAACAACCAAAATTCCGACGGGAGATGATGAAGACGTGGCTGATCGATTCTTGATGCGTGGAGCGGGTGATCCAAAGGTGTATCTCGTTGCACCCGGTCTTGGATGGCGCTGGCATGTACCCAACGAAGCACGAGTCGCCGACATTAAGTACGTACTTGGCCTCACTGGTGGAGTTATTTTGAAGCCACCGGCAGGTGCAAAAGTTGAAACGGTTGGCGGATCACCCGTATGGGTCTGTGACCCGAACTTCCTTGCGTGCATCCCAGATGCCGGGTGATTGCTAATGGAAGCGATCGTTGCGCTCCTCGCTGTCGCCGTACTTTTTCTGGGTCTTCTCGTTGCAGGGCTCCTTCGCAGCCATGCCGAAGTCCTCAGGGGTCTGCACGACCTTGGGGTAAATCTTGATCCGAATCACGACGACGGCCCGCCGTCGCGTCATCAGAGTCACTCCGGTCAGCCCGGCATCCGACCAGGTGTTCCGCAGCCGCGGTCGAGTGACACCGAGGCATTCGACCTCGTGGGACTTGACAGTTTTGGCGAAGTCCTTTCCGTCGCAGTCGAGAGCACGAATCGACTCACCTTGCTTGCGTTTCTTTCAAGCTCGTGTCTCACTTGCCGAGATTTTTGGAAAGAATTTGATTCAGAACGCCTTGATGTTCCAGGCGGAGCTCGACTGGTGATCGTCACAAAGGGTCTTGAAGCCGAAAGTGAATCAGCAATTCGTAATTTGTCTCCGCGTGTGATCCAAACAGTGCTTTCAACGGAAGCATGGATCAACTACCAAGTCCCGGTCGCTCCGTATTTCATCATGGTGGATGGTGAATCAAACCGGATCGTTGGTGAAGGTGCGGCCACGAGTTGGGACCAGGTCCGAAACTTGATGGGACAAGCAATGGCGGACATAGGTCTTGCTGCCGAACGCGGACGCAAGCTCACGTCAGGGTCAGCATCGCAATCGGCTCGCCGTAACGGTGAAGCTCGAGCTCAGCGGATTGATGATGAACTCAGAGCCGCCGGGATCAATCCAGGGGATCCGCGTTTGTATCAACAGCCATTTGTGGAGCCGTAATGACAGCAGTCGCCCAAGCGGGTATTCGGGTTGACTTGCTTGCCGGCTGGGAGGCTCGTTTTCAGAACAATGCTCCCGGTCAGTCGCTGACCCCATCCGGTCGCAGTTCAAACGATCCCCGAAATGCCTCTGTCACCTATTCCGTTGCGCATGTGGCGAATTTCGCTCTGCCGATTCAGGTATCGGACTTCGGTGCTGGAGCAGTAGAGATCATGACCTCGGCAGACATCTTCGTGGCCTTGTGCGAATACGGTCCCGAAAGCGTGGGAACGGCCCTGTTCGCCAGCCAAGGACTCCCGACGATCAAAGCGAATGATTTTGGGAAGCAGTCGCTGCAACGCGTGATCGAAGGTCAAGGTGGGTGCCAAAAGTTTTTCACCGAGAAGGGCCGACCGTTCTGCCTCTATGTCGTTGTTGGTTCGTACCTTCAACGATTCCGAACGGTGCCGATCATTAATCAAACGATCCAAGGAATTTCCATCACCTGAGAACCGCGTTCTCGCTCCCTGAAGTTCGCTCAAAACGGAGTTATCGCATGAACCAACTACTCGTCATTCTTGCATTCGTCGTGGCATTCGCCGCAGCGGTGCGATCAACGTGGTCGCCTTGTGGGCTCTCGATGTTGTCGACGATTACACCGTTAACCGAACGTGGTCGCGGCCGAAGCTACGCCGTAACGAGTATGTGGTTCATTGCCGGAGCTTTCCTCGGCGGCGTCACACTCGGCGCAGGCGCTGCAGTGATTGCGCTTCTTGTCCATCTCGTTGGTCTTTCTGTGACGGCGGCGATGGGCCTCTGCGCGTTGCTTGCGCTGGTTGCGGCATCGTCAGACCTGCGGATCCTTGGTTTTCGAATTCCTGGCCACACCCGTCAGGTCAATGAATTGTGGCTCGACAGTTTTCGGAGTTGGGTCTACGGAGCGGGTTTCGGTTGGCAGATCGGCGTTGGTCTGGCCACGTACATCATGACGGCAGCGGTGTATCTGACGATCGTTATGGCGGCGCTGACAGCATCGCCACTGGTCGCCGTTGTAGTCGGGGCATTCTTCGGATTCATCCGCGGACTTGCGATTTTGCTCACAGCGAGAGTGACCACACCGGCACAACTGCGATCGTTCCATCGGCGGTTCGCGTCATGGGCTGAACCCGTCAAATCCGCCACGATTGCCGTTCAGACGATGGTTGCTGCGATCGCCTCAGTCGCAGTCTGGGGACCGGCCGGAGCGGTGGGGTCATTGCTCATCGTTGCCGTTCTTGTCGTGCTTTCGCGTGGCTCTGCGTCAAGTGAAGTCGACTCAGAGGACGAAATGCAGATGGAGACAGCCTGAGCCGCACGATTGCGACGACATCTGGTTCAGAGGTTTGAAACGAAAGATCCTCAGCCGGTAAACGCTGGAGCGACAGGATCTGCGGAAACGGTTGTCGTTGTGGCGGATTCTTGGCCGGCGAGCAGCATCGTGAACGTCTGATTAATCGAACCGAGGGGCGGGCCATCCCAATGCCCGACCGCGAAACACGATGTGGCATCCGCGCAAGAGACGGAGGTCAGATAGGTGGCCTGGGTGCTCGGGCTACTTACTTCGGTCCAAGTACTGCCGTCCCAATCCAGAACGAAGCTTTGGTTTCTATGCGCATCGTTGTTGTACTTGCCGACGGCAACACATACTGATGCGCTCACGCAACTTACGGAATCGAGATCGCTGCTATTCGCCCCATGGTTAGGGCTTGCGATTTGGGTCCAGGCACTGCCGTCCCAATTCAAGATCAAGGTCTGACTCACAGAACCAGTTTTGTATGCGCCGACGGCAACACACGATGAGGCGTTCACACACGAAACTGATGCCAGCGTGTTGCCCATGAAGCCTGAGCCCGGGTTGGGGCTGTTGGCAACGGCCCAAGTCGTGCCATCCCACGTCATCGTCAACGTTTGATGGGCGCCGCCGTTGTAGAGGTAGCCAACGGCGATACAGGAGGTTGCGCTTACGCACGACACCGAGTTCAGGTAATTGCTATCGGCGCCGACGTTGGGGCTTACGCTTTGGGACCACGAACTGCCATCCCACTGCAGAATGAATGTCTGATCCACAGATCCATTTTTGTTGTAGCCGACCGCCCAACACGATGTTGTGGTCAAACAGGACACCGAAGTCAGCACCCCGGTGTCGGAACTGCTGACATCCGACCAGGTGGCGCCGTCCCAACTCAAGGCCAACACGTGTGCCGGATAGTTCTTCGTGCCAACGGCGATGCATGACGATGTAGTCACGCACGACACCGAAAACAGAAACTGACGGCTCTGTTCGTTGCCGGTTGTAGGAGTCCAAGTGCTGCCATCCCACATCAACATCATTGTCTCGGTTGAAACACCGTTGTTGTTGTCGCCGACTGCAATGCACCACGAGGAGGTCACGCATGACACCGAGTACAGCGTGTCCTGATTTGGATTTCCTGTGCCGGGGTTGGGGCTAGGGACGATGGTTGCGCTATCGATGACGGCGCCCGCTGGTGTCGACAGTATGAGGCCGCCCAGGAGAACTGTGAGGGCAGTCAGAAGAGCGAGAACGGGTTTACGGATCACTGATGATCTCCTGGTGAGGGTCGAGGGGCCCGGTGCCATCGACCAGAAAAGCGTACCGCTCCGCTACCGCTGAGTACCGGATCGGTGCAGATCGCGGCTCAGATATGGGAATGCCGGCTCATCAGACATGCCAGCAGGTTCTCCGAAGTTGTTTGGGTGCGATGGTGAGTCGATCTGTAAGCGGGGTTTTGTCCAGCGCCTCCCGGCGCCTGTGTGACCATCCATCTGTGCGGCCTACCAGCGGGTGTTGCCTCTTTCGAAACAACTGACGGGCAGCCACTCCCGACGCTCGGCCTTGCTCCAGGTGGGGTTTACCTAGCCATCCGAATCGCTCCGAATGCTGGTGCGCTCTTACCGCACCGTTTCACCCTTGCCTGTGCCCGGTTGCCCGGGCCATCGGCGGTTTGCTTTCTGTTGCACTTTCCTGCGGATCACTCCGACTGGTTGTAAGCCAGCACCTTGCCCTTTGGAGCCCCGACTTTCCTCGAACCGGTCAAGCCGGCCCGCGGTCACCCAACCGGCTCACCATCGCTTGGTCAGTCTGTCACGGCGTGGGCTGGACGACCACAGAGCCCTTCATGGTGTTGTGGAAATCGCAGTAATAGTCGTAGGTCCCTGCGGCGCTGAAGGTGTGGACCCACGAAGCGGCGGGCTTCAAAACTCCGGACGTGAGTGTGTTCGGGGCAACGAATTTCAGATCGTGAGACGAAACATCGTCATTTATCCACATCACCGAACCGCCTACTTCGATATCTGTTTCTCGTGGATCGAATTCGCCGTCTTTGATGTGCACGGTTGCGGCAATCGCTGGCTGGTCGTCGCTTGATGAAGTGTTGGATGTGGTGCTGCACGAAGTTCCGGCAACAGCAACGAGTGCGAACAACGCTGCGACGAGGAGCTTGGTAAAACGAGTGCAGGTCATTTGAGTAGCAACCTAGAAGTCGAACGAGGAAAGGTCTGCGTGCCATCCGCTTGCACGTTCGATCGCCGATGCCCAGCGTTCACGATTCGCTGCGCCTGCCGGTTCAACGGTGCGCAGCGGTTTCCATGTAGCGGCGATGTCATCGAGAGTGCCCCACGTGCCAACCGACAGCCCGGCGAGGAATGCGGCGCCGAGCGTGGTGGCCTCAAGCACGGGTGAAATCTCGACGGTGCGCTGCGTTGCATCGGCAAGGGCCTGAGTGAAGGTGGGATTCGCGCTCATGCCGCCGTCAACGCGCAACGAAGGAATCGTGAGTCCGGTCGTTGCTTCAGCGGCATCGACAAGGTCAGATCCTCGTTGGGCGATGCCTTCGAGGACGGCACGAACGATGTGCGGACGCGCAGTGCCACGCGTAATCCCGAGCAATGTTCCGCGGGCGCCGTAATCCCAGTTCGGCGTTCCAAGACCTAAAAGTGCAGGCACGTAGACAACGCCTTCGGTGTCAGCGCACTGTTGGGCAATGTCATGAGACGCAGCCACTGAATCGATGATGCCGAGGTCATCGCGTAACCATTCAACGTTGGTGCCAGCTGAAAGCATGATCGCTTCGAGCCCCCACATGGTTTCGCTTCCACGCTTCCACGCAACAATGGGGAACGTTCCCGATGCGCTTCGAGCAGCAGACGCAGGACGATCGGGGCCCACAACAAGGTCGAGCATGCCGCCAGTTCCGAAGGTGATTTTGGCGGGGCCGGGTCGCACGCAACCCTGACCAATGAGCGATGCCTGCTGGTCGCCAGCAACTCCGCAGATCATCGGCGCGCCGCTCAGCGCGGTCGCTGGCGCAATGGGGCCGCTTGAATCGACGATGGTGGGCATTGCTGCACGAGCAATGTTGAGAGTGGCAAGTAAAGCGTCGTCCCAGTCGAGTGTTTCAATCGAGAACAGCCCCGTCACCGCCGCGTTCGACGCATCGGTGACATTCACGGCTCCTTCGGTGAGTGTCCAGATGATCCACGAGTCGACGGTGCCGACGCATAGATCGCGACGGCGATCGGGGTCGGCGTTGTCGAGAAGGTGCTTGATCTTGGTGGCTGACTGGTTGGGCGCGAACCGCAACCCTTCTGCTTGCAGCACAAGACAGTCGCCGAGTGTGCGGAGGTCTTGCCACCCGAGTGCGGGCGCTACGGGTTCGCCGGTAGAGCGATCCCAGACGATTGTTGATGCTCGTTGCGTGGCAATGCCGATGCCGTCGACCGGGCCACCTTCGGCGAGCGCCGCTCGTGCAGTTGTGAGCGCAGCCGCAGCCATCCGAGTGGCATCGAACTCAACGAGCCCGGGGGCTGGAGTGTCGGGCAGAACTTCTTGTCGGTGTTCGACGGCGATTGTTGCATCGGGGCGAACGATCGCGGAACGTACACCTGAAGTTCCGATATCGACAACGAGGATGCTCACTGCGCACGTGCTCCTCGTGAGACGGCAACCATCGCTCCGATCGTTCCGAGTGACGCGAAGACCAACGCAAACAGAACGATGCCGAGCAGCAACACGATGGGGTTGGAGAAGTGGCGAGTTGCAATGAGGTAGACGATCTCTGCGCCAAGAAACGTAATCACGCCGGCGGCCGCGCCATGGGGGAGAGCATGGGGCGGTAGTGGTCGGGCAGCGGCGTAACCGGCGAGTGCACCAGAGAAGAAGATGATGGCCAACATCACGCTGGCGAGCGCGGTGCCGGAGAAAACCGTGCGCTGCAAGATCGCGGCCGGAAGAGCGAAAAACAATCCGTTGAATGCTCCGACAAGAATCACCCGTCGATCAAACACGCCCATCTACTTCTCGCTCCCAAATCCTTGTGGCAGGTCACCGTATGTTGTCGGCATACCGAGTTTGCCCGGGTTAAGAATG
This sequence comes from uncultured Actinomycetes bacterium, assembly GCA_937927725.1. Taxonomy (GTDB): domain Bacteria; phylum Actinomycetota; class Acidimicrobiia; order Acidimicrobiales; family Acidimicrobilacustridaceae; genus Acidimicrobilacustris. The sequence continues at coordinate 48,974 of CALBSE010000023.1, read as the reverse complement.
CCATTCGGGTCAAGCGACTTCTTTATGGCGTGGAGCACTTCGGTCGCTCCGGTGCCATGCGCTTCGCTCATGAACCGGGCGCGGTTGAGACCAATACCGTGATGGTGGCTGAGTGAGCCCCGATGGGCGAGTGCCGTGGTCGTACCGGCGTTCCAGGCGGCGACATACATCGCTTCGATCGCATCGGGCCCATCAGCAGCAGCCTTGCCTGCAAAGGTGAAGTACAAGCATGCGCCATCGGAGTACGAATGCGAGAGATGGGCGGTTGAAGAAATGATTCCGGGGGTTGCTGCAATTGCGTCGCGCACCGCCGGATAGAGCGCTGGAAGGTCGGTCCACGAAACGGTGAGTTCCATCGTGTCGACCATGTACCCCCGCGAGATCAGTGCTTCGAGAGCGCTCACGTCATTGCGGTGTCCGAACCATTTGGCAACGAGTTCAGCATCGAGTGGAGCAGTGTTCGAACATTCCTCGGCGGTGATGATCGTTGTTGCATCCACAGTCACTTGGTCGCCTTCGTCGAATGCCAGCAGCACCGCGATGTCGCCAGTTCCCCAGTTGCGGTCGGCTTCTGCTGCGTCGTAAAGGCGAAGCGCAGCGGGAGCGATTCCACGTTGAATGATTCGGCGACACGCATCAGCACCAGCCTCGAAGGAAGGAAAGGCCCACGCGCTGTTGTGATTTGCCGTCGCTACGGCTCGGGCTCGCAGACGAGTACCTGTGATGATCCCAAGCGTTCCCTCTGAACCCACGAAGAGTTGCGTGAGGTCGGGACCCGCTGACTGGCGTGCGTGACCGCCCGTGTGAACGATTGTGCCGTCGGCGAGAACCACGTCGAGGCCGATGACGATGTCTTCGATCTTTCCGTAGCGATTCGAAAGTTGGCCAGCGCCGCGACACGCCAACCAGCCGCCGACAGTTGAGAGTGCAATCGACTGTGGCCAATGACCGACGGTGAGTCCGAACTCAGATTGCAGTTCGTCTTCGAAGACGTCGCCAAACATTCCGGCGCCGACATCGACAATTCCTGAAACGGTGTCAACGGAATGGATGCCTGAGAGCCCGCAGAGGTCGAGGACCACGCCGCCGAACAGCGGGATGGATCCACCAACGACACCGCTTCGACCACCAGCGGCTGTGACGGGCACATTGTTGTCGTTGCAGAGGCGCAGAACTGCAGCGACCTGTTCTGTCGACGTTGGTGAAACGACTACCGATGCGATCTGGCCGATCTGCGCGCTCGGTGCGCGAGTCATGATGAGCGGCCACCAATCGCGGCTCGCTTCAACACGGTCTGCGACTTCGAAATCAACGGCGGCGCCAGTGGCTCGAAGTTCCTCAATCAGTTGATCGTTGACAGCCACTACGCGCGTGCCGAAGTGCGCTGTGGTGTTCGCTGCGTCAAGATCGATGGGCGGTGTGGGGTGAGCGGGCATCAGACGACGATCGCGGCGAGTTCTTCGTCGATGCGTGACCGGTAATCGCCAACTTGCCGAGCTTGCTCGGCGTCGTCCCACCCAAGCTCCGGAGCAACGAGCGCGGCAACCGCAACTGCGGCCTCGGCCGATACGTCTCGAGTTTCGAGGCGGGCACGTGTGCGGCGGCTGAGGATGTCATCGACCGTCGTCGCCATTTCGTAACGAACCGCAAAGATTGCTTCGGCGCGTAGATAGGGAAGTCCGGGAACGAGAAGTTCGGCCAGCGATGGATCGGATTCGGCGATCGCGAGCACCGTCGTAGCGTCGGATCCGTAACGATTGGCAAGGCGACGGACTTCATCGCCACCGAGAGGCGAGATTGAATCAGCGGCTTCAAGAAGTTCTTCATAGCCGTTGGCACCATGGAGTTTGAGGTGCTTCGTCTTGCTCCGACGGCGAAAGCGAGTAGCGCGATCGGCATCGAGGACCTCGGAAAGAACTTCGTCGATGGTGTCTGCGGCCATTTCTCGATACGTCGTAAGTTTTCCGCCCGTGATGGTGACGACGCCAGAACTTGAGCGGCGCACTTTGTGACGACGAGAAAGGTCGGCGGTGCGTCCTGACGCTTCGGGGTCGGCGACGAGTGGGCGAAGACCGGCCCACGTTCCGAGGATGTCATCGGTCGTCACGGTTTCGGTGATGGAACCGTTGAGCGCGCGTAGGAGGTACTCGACATCGTCCTCATTGCATTGGGGATCATCGATTGGTCCGGTGTAATCGGTATCGGTGGTGCCAACGAACGTGAACTGACCCCACGGCACAACGAACACCGAACGCTTATCGCCTGGCACGGGAATGACGGCGGCGACGGTATTGCGAACTTTCGACCACGGGACCGTGATGTGAACACCCTTGGCCGGGCGAATCGAACGTGGATGCTCGGCTTCGTCGAGGGCACGAACATCGTCGGACCACACACCAGCGGCGTTCACGACGGCTTTGGTGGAAACGGTGAAGGTTCGACCGTCGGACTTCACAACGACTCCGTTGACGTTGCCGGCTGCATCCTTGTGCAGGTCGACAACCTCGGTGCGGTTGACGAGTGTCGCTCCGAACTTCAGGGCAGCGGTTCGAGCAACGGTCACCACGAGGCGGGCATCATCGGCTTCGGCATCGTAATAGAGGTACGACGGCATCAATGTGTCGGCAGGAAGAGTGGGGAACCATTCCAGCGCTTGTTTCTTCGAAACACGCTTGTGCATTTTGCCGATGCGGAGGCCGCCGGTGAGGTCGTACATCCACATAGCGCTACCCATGGCTCGGGCGAGTTTCTTGTTCACCACTCCTTTGCTCGAGAAGATCGGAATAAGAAACGGAAGGACCTTCACGAGGTGGGGTGCGTTACGGCGAAGGATCTGTCGCTCGGCGAGTGCTTCGTAGACAAGCCGGACATCGCCTTGCTGGAGGTAGCGGATTCCGCCGTGAACAAGCTTTGATGACTTCGATGAGGTGCCGGAAGCGAAGTCGTCGCGCTCGATGAGGGCAACACGAAGACCACGGGATGCCGCATCAAGCGCGCATCCAACACCGGTGATGCCGCCTCCGATGACGACGACATCGAAGTCGGTGGATTCCAAGCGGCGAAGGGCATCGGAACGGTTGAAGGCGGTAGAGATCATTGCGGCGAGCCTAGAACGGACCAACTCAGAACGCCCGATCGTCTGACCTGCGGAAATGGCGAGTGGGAGCGTCGTGGTATTCGGTTTGTGTCATTGGGCGGAGCGGGTCAATACTCCTCTTTCCCTATTCACCCGCTCCGCAGGAGCCGTTCTGCCCTATGAACCACACATGGCACTCCTTGGCCGCCTGCACGGGAATCGATCCCGAGATCTTCTTTCCCGACCCCGAAGACGATGCTGACGCGATGCCAGCAAAGATCGTGTGCGGTCAGTGCGACGTCCGCGAAGCCTGTCTTGAGCATGCGCTGGCCGTTCGCGAGAAGGACGGCGTTTGGGGTGGCGCTACTGAGCGTGAACGGCGGCGGATGATTCGTCAACGCCGTCGGACGGCCTGATCATGGACTGGCCGGCGGTACTTTCGACCCTAATCGCCGGCACTGATCTCACAGCGGCGCAAGCTGGAGACGCACTACGAGAGATCCTTGCGGGCGAGTCCACCGACGCGCAGATTGGCGCGTTCCTCATTGCTCTGCGCATCAAGGGCGAATCGATTAACGAAGTGTCGGCCATGGTGGACGCGATGCTCGACTCGGCAGCGCCGATCGAACTTCCTGCCGGGCCCGATGCCATCGACATTGTTGGAACTGGTGGTGCCCCGAGCCGACGCGCTCACGCGTTAAATGTTTCGACCATGGCGAGTTTTGTCGCCGCTGGTGCTGGTGCCCGAGTGGTGAAGCACGGCAATCGCAAAGCCTCATCGACCTCGGGATCGTTTGATCTGCTCGAGATGCTTGGTATTCCGCTTGAACTTGATGGACCTGGCGTTGCCCATTGCGTGGCTGAAGCCGGTATCGGTTTCTGTTTCGCTCGTTCCTTTCATCCGGCAATGCGTTTTGCGGGTCCGGTGCGCACGCAACTTGGTGTGCCGACAGTGTTCAACTTTCTTGGACCGCTCTCGCATCCTGCTCGTGTGCAGCGCCAAGTCATTGGTGTCAGCGATCCGCGAATTGCGCCGATCGTTGTTGGAGTTCTGCAGCAACGGGGTGCGCCGCGTGCGCTCGTCGTTACTGGCGACGATGGCATGGACGAGTTCACGATCACGACAACCAGCACGGTGCATGAACTTCGCGATGGCGCTGTCACCACGTCAACGTTCGACCCACGAGACGTTGGCATTGCGCTGGTGTCGGTTGAGGCAGTCGCCGGTGGTGGGCCCGAGGTCAATGCTGACATTGCTCGCCGAGTCTTTGCTGGTGAACAAGGTGCCTATCGAGACATCGTTTGTTTGAATGCAGCGGCGGGTCTCTTCGTGGCGGGTGTCGTCGATGACATCGCTGCCGGCGTCGTGAAGGCTCAAGCCTCGATCGACTCGGGTGCTGCAGCGGCTGTGCTTGATCGATTGATCAGCGCCGCGAACGACGTGTCGAACTGACGAAGTCGCTGTCGTCGACCGCCAGACCTTTGCGGGGAGTAAACGAGGGAAGCGCAGGAAGCGCTGAACTCAGAACTCCGTCGCAGTGATCAAGTGTGAGATCGGGTGCGTTCTTTTCGAGCCACGAGGCGATGCAGCCGAGTTCGTCGGCGAGTTCTCGGTCAAGTGGGGTAAGTGGTACTTCGCTCGCAAGGAGGCGATCGGTGGTCCCGGTCGGAAGGCCAAGGCTTGGCAATTCGCCTTCGCCCCATGCAGATTGCAGGCGGCCGTGGTCAAGAGCGACGCCGCCAAGTGGTCCCAAGTCAATGTGAATGTGTCCGGCTCTGCGGAGTTGGTCGAACTTGCGTTGACGGTTGATTGCGCCTGCCAATGCGATTGCTCGATCACGAACATCGGCGGCTTCTTCGAACCGCTCCTCTGTAGCGAGTGATGCAATTCGTTCGGTGAGTGGTTGGAGAAGTAGGTCGGGTTCGATGGTGAGACCACGAACAGCTCGCTCAACCACAAGTCGGTACTCTTCGGGATCGACGCCGCCTGCGCACGGACACATCGACACACCTAGTTGTGCGGCCGTGCAAGGGGCGTCGCGAAGTGCACGCTTGCCTATACGACCTGCACAGCGACGAAGTGGAACTGACGTGTGAATGGCATCGATGACTCGTTGCGCTGAGGAGCGAGAGGACAGCGGACCGAGATACAGCGCACCGTCGTCTTTTACATCTTTCACAATCGAGAGGCGAGGGAATGTCTCGGAAAGCGTGAGCTTTACGTAGACATACCGGCCCCAGTCTTTGAGCTGCCGGTTGTAGCCCGGCATGTACTGATGAATGAGGCGAATCTCGTGCACAGCGGCGGACAATGGGTGAGGGTGAACGACATGGTCGATGTGTGTGGTCTCGCGCAGAAGTGAACCAATCTTTCGGCGGTCGTCGCCGGAGAAATATGAGCGCACGCGTGCTCGGAGATTGGTGGCTTTGCCGATGTAGAGCACGTCACCTCGAGCGTTGCGAAATAAATACACACCAGGGGAGCGGGGCAGTGAATCGGTAAGGCGGAGTTTCTGCGCGCTCGCGTGCCCAGCCATGGTGGGCAGCGAGAGCAGATCGTCAAGCCCCGTGACTCCGAGACCGCCGGCGCGTTCGATGAGCAGGTGGAGAAGATCGCCAGTTGCTAACGCGTCATCGAGCGCGCGGTGTGATGGTTTGTGGTCGAGCCGCAAATGCTCGGCGAGGATTCCGAGCTTGCAGTTTGGAACTTCATTGCGAACGAGGCGTCGAGCGAGGGAAACGGTATCGACCGCGCGATTGGTGAGCTTTGGTCGTTGGTCGCGTTCGAGCGCAGCTTGTACGAACGAAAGATCGAATCGAACGTTGTGGCCGACGATGACGGCATCGCCGATGAATTCGAGTAACGACGGCAGCACGGCTTCGATTCGCGGAGCGGGCATCACCATCGAATGGGTGATGCCCGTGAGAACGGTGATCTCGGGAGGAATCGCGCAGCCGGGATTCACGAGTGTCTGGAAGGTACCGATGCATTCACCGCCGCGGAGTTTTACCGCGCCAATTTCGGTGATGCCGCAGGACGCTGCTGATCCGCCGGTGGTTTCGAGATCGATGACGCAGAAGGTGACCTGCGGGAGCGGCGTGCCGAGATCGTCGAGAGTCAGTTGCAGAGGTTTCGGGGCGGGGGATCGCACCCGCCCAGTCTGATCGAACGTGCGTTCGCATGCAAGGACGTGGTTCCAGCCTCGCTAGTCTCCCTGCGTGTCCTCCACCCGTTATCGCTGCACCGCTTGCGGAAATCTCACCCGTTTCGACGTTGTCTCCACGAAGCGCACCCGTGCGTTCCATCACTACACAGTGGGCGGAGATCTCGAGGTTGAAAGCGAAGAAATCCTTGCTGAATCAGTTGAAGAGGTGTCGTGTCACTGGTGTGGCAACGGGGGCTCGGTCGTTCAGACCCAGCCGCCGGCATAAGACACGTACTGGCCAGTCGTAAAGGTGCTCGTTCCATCGAGGAACGGCGCACAGAACGACGCAAACTCGTCCATGCGGCCGAGTCGACGCATCGGGACCTGCTTTTCGAACATTTCACGCACAGCCGGATCTTTCGCGCCTGTTGCTTCGAGGAACTCGGGGAAGTCCATGAAGTTCGTGCCGACAGCATTGACCTGAACGTTCTTGCGTGCGACTTCGCCTGCAACATTGCGAGTGAGCATCGTTGCCCCGGCCCGCACCGATGAATAGAGCGAAGCTCCAGGGGTTGGCCGTGCACCTGCGGCACTCGTAATGACGAGTACCTGGCCGGAACCTTGCGCGACCAGTGGAGGAATCACAGCTTTGAGAAAGTGGTACGGCGCGTACAGGCAACCATCGACGATCTTCTCGTATTGATCAATCGTCGATTCGAGAAACGAACCGGGAATGATTTGTCCAGATGCGGCAACAGCCGCGTCGAAGTGTCCGAAATGAGCAAGCGCTGCATCGACAAGTTTCTGCGAGTTCTCGGGCTTAGCGATGTTCGACACCCGTTCGACGGCAACAACGGTTGACCCGAGAGCTTCAAGTTCAGCGACAAGCGCTGGCTCTGGGTCTCCGAGGACGAGATCGTGGCCACGATGAGCGAGCATGCGCGACATTTCCGGACCCACGTAATGGCAAGCGTCGGTAACGAGAGCGACTCGGCGAGTGGTGGTGTCAGTCATGGCAGGCCTCCGGGATCTTCGGTAGCGTCAGTCGTGTCACTGCTATTGACACAATCACTTCCGCCAACCTACCCGTTGGCGAACTTCAAGGAGCAGGAACATGGAACTCCAAAGCAAAGTGGCGGTCGTTACTGGAGCAGCGTCCGGGATTGGGCTCGCCGCCGCAGAGCGATTCGTTGCCGAGGGAATGTCGGTCGTGATGGCTGATATCGAAGCTCCTGTTCTCAATGAGCAGGTGGCCAGACTGCAGAGCGATGGGGCAGCAGTTGTTCCGTTTGTGTTCGATGTTTCTGTTGCGGAAGAGGTCGCAGCACTGCGCGATTTTGCGGTTGCCACGTTTGGCGCAGTGCATTTGCTCTTTAACAATGCCGGAGTTGGTGGGACTGGTCGCCCGACATGGAAGACAAAGCCGGCGGCGTGGGATTGGGTCATTGCCGTTGATCTTCTTGGCGTCGCTTACGGAGTGGAAGCGTTCACGCCACTCATGGTTGAACAAGGCGAGGGGCACATTGTGAACACCGCGTCGGAAGCCGGTCTGTGTACGACGCCAATGCTGGGCGCCTATCACGCCGCGAAATACGGCGTTGTTGGCTTGTCAGAAGCGCTCGTGATGGAACTTGCCGGAACTGGGGTGGGCGTGTCATGCCTCTGCCCGGAACTGGTCAACACGAAGATCTTTGAATCAGCGAGACACGCACCAGCGCATCTCGGATTGCCGAAGCCAGAGCCTGTTTCGATGGAAGCACTCGCAAGTTTTATGAAAACCACGGCAATTGATCCCGCTGTTGTTGCTGGAAATGTGGTCGACGCCGTGCGAGGCAATTCGTTCTGGATCCTCACCCACGAGATCACGCACGTTCGAGCGAAGCATCGCAACGAGTCGCAGCAACGCGGCGACACGCCATCGATGATTTCAGGCAACGGAGCGCAGTGATGTCGTTCAATGCGGGCTACGGCGGCAAAATTGGTCGCACTCACGCAGAGTCGACGCCGTGGTGGCCGCCGGCAAAGCACCCAGGCGATGATGCTCCCAACGTTGTCGTCGTCCTGTTCGACGATCTCGGCTTCTCACACCTCAATTGCTTTGGCTCTGACATGGTCACGCCAAACATCGACAAGCTGGCCAGCAACGGTCTGCGCTTTTCAAACTTTCATGTGACCCCGCTGTGTTCGCCGACTCGGGCCGCACTGCTCACTGGTCGTAATCACCACACGGTTGGTATGCGCAGCATTGCGAATTTCAACACTGGCTATCCGCATATGACCGGCCGTATTTCGGAACATGCGACAACCATGGGCGAAGTGTTGCGCGATGTTGGCTACACGACGTTTGCTCTCGGCAAATGGCACCTGTGTCCGATGGACGAAGCTTCCGCCGCCGGCCCGTACGACGCGTGGCCACTGCAACGAGGTTTCGACCGTTTCTACGGTTTCCTCGACGGCGAAACCGACCAGTTCGCCCCCGATCTTGTGTACGACAACCACCGCGTCGATCCACCGGCAACTGCCGCCGAGGGCTATCACCTCAGCGAGGATCTGGTCGACAAGGCGATCGAGTTCATTCACGACACGATCTCTATTCGACCTGATCGTCCGTTCTTCACCTATTTAGCGTTTGGCGCGACGCACGCTCCGCATCAGGCGCCCGAGGAATATCTTGCTCGCCATCGCGGCAAGTACGACGAGGGTTGGGATGTTGCCCGTGAACGCTGGTTTGCGAAGCAGATCGAACTCGGCCTGATTCCGGCAGACACGCAACTCGCACCGCGCAATCCCGGCGTCGAACCCTGGGATTCCCTTCCCGAGAATCAGAAGAAGCTTGCACTGGCGTTGCAGGAAGCATTTGGTGCATTTCTTGAGCACACCGACGCGCAGATCGGCCGACTGGTCGATGAACTCGATGCACTCGGACAGCTCGACAACACCGTGATCGTGGTGATGGCGGACAACGGTGCCAGTCAAGAGGGCGGGCCATTCGGCGTTCTTCACGAAATGAAGTTCTTCAACTTCATGATCGAGACCCCCGATGAAGCCGTTGATCGCATCCCCGAAATTGGCGGCCCTGACTCGCACGCGAACTATCCGTGGGGATGGGCGCAAGCGGGCAACACGCCGTTCAAGTGGTACAAGCAAAACACGCACGAGGGCGGAGTCCATGTTCCGTTTGTGATGCATTGGCCAGCGGGTATTGCCGATGTCGGTGCAATCCGGGACCAGTTTCATTACGTCACCGACGTAGCTCCAACGATCTACGACATCATCGGCGTCGAAGCGCCCGAGGTCTACCGCGGTCTCGAACAATTCCCGATTGCGGGTGAGTCGATGACCTACGCCTTTGCCGAGGCCAATGCGGCAACCAATCATGATGTGCAGTACTTCGAGATGTTTGGTCATCGAGCGATGTATGACGTCGGTTGGAAAGCCGTGACTCGACATACCCCAGGGGTCTCATTCGATGACGATGTCTGGGAGCTCTACAACCTCAACGTCGATCCTTCTGAGTGCGATGACCTTGCTGCAGTTGAGCCCGAGCGACTTTCACGGATGATCGAACAGTGGTGGGCCGAGGCGGAAACCTACGGCGTGCTTCCGCTCGATGATCGCGGTGTTGAGTTGTTCGGTGCGCGCTTTGGGGAACACTCGCCTCATCGTCCCGACCGTCGTTACACGTATTTCCCTCCGATGGCACCTCTGCCGTCGCAAAGTTCGGCATCACTGGGTGGTCGTAGCTGGACACTCAACGCGACGATCAATCGCGAAGCCGGTCAGGGTGGCGTTTTGTACGCGCTCGGCAATGGCAACAGTGGTCTCACCGTTTTCGTGCAGAACAATCGACTTGTCTTCGACTACAACGTGTTTGGCGATCACTTTGAAGTTGAATCTGATCATGACGTGCCCGTCGGAAATTCGGTGGTTGGGGTTCGCTTCGAACGAACCGGCAAAGGCGGACATGCCTCGGTCGTGATCGACGGCACCGAGTGCGGCACTGTCGAGTTCCCCTTCGTGATGCGAGTCATCTCAAGCATGGGGTCGAGCATCGGCTTTGATCATGGATTGCCCGTGAGTCGTCGCTACTCCGATGCATTCCCGTTCGAGGGAACACTTCATCGCGTCGATATCGAACTTGCTCGATCTCGCAAGCCCGAATCCGCCGACGAAGCAGCAGCATCCCAGCGCGCAGGTATGGCCCGTCAGTGACTGCAGTATCACCGAACTCGGGTTACTGGCCCAGTCCTTGGCCGGCAGAAGACGCCGGACCACTACGCCAACAGTCAGCCTCGGGAACCTTTGCTGGTCTTTCGTCCGCTGAGCCCAAAGTGCTGTCGCGCGATGCGCACGGTTCCACGATGTTGGTTCGCCGTGAAACCGGCGAGCTCTTCCTTGCCGGGCACAGCGTGGTTGGCGACAACGGCGTGCGCACGAGTTGGGTGGAACGCATCGATCCCGACACGTTGGAAACGTTGCAACGTGTCGAGGATCTTCCCGGCGGCTTGGCTTGGCCAGGTGGAATCGCTGCGCATGCTGATGGATCGCTCATCGTTGTCTTCGGTAACCACGTACATCGACTGAATGCCAGCCTTGAGGTTGAGATCTCTGCGGAGTTGCCGCGAGAACGTCCGTATAACTCGTTTGTTGTTCTTCCCGACGGCCACATCGTCACTAAGGACTTTGGCGGTCGCGTTCCGGATGCCGACGCGTCGTTCGTCGCAGACAACTGCGAAGTTCTGGTTCTTCACCCCACCTCGCTCGAGATCGTCGCTCGTCTCCAACTCTCTGAGCCGTCGATTGCTCGTCTGTCTGCCGATGGCAATACGGTCTACGTCGTTGGTGACCACTCGCTGTTTCGAATGCAGTGGGATGGGTCATCGCTCGAATTCGACTCAGGATTCGCACCTCGCTACCGCACCATCGAAGGCCAGACCTACGGGTGGGATGCAGTGATCGCTCTCGGAGCAGCGTGGTTCCTCGATAACGGGGGTGGCAGCGAGAACTATGTCGGAACGTTTCGTGGTCAGGGGATTTCGCCAGCGCCACTGCATCTCGTTCGCGTCGATCTCGAAACCGCCGAGGTTTCGCTCACGGAAATCTGCGGCCTTCCCAACGGGTTGGTAGCGAATCCACCATTGATCGATGAGCGACGCATGATCGCCGTCGGTTTCGACAGTGCAAACGGCGTTCTTGCTGCATTCGATATCGATACTGATGGTTCGACATCGCCGCGATGGAGTGTTGAGCAAAATCACGGGTCGCACATGATTCTTGATCCAACCTCTGGGTACTTCCTTTCTGCTCATCACGACAACGATCGGTGGATGGAGCAGTTCGTCGTGCGCGAAATTGCCAGCGGACGCGAAGTCGTACGTCTCGATTCGGGAAGCCCGCTGCAGTCGGTGGTGTTTCCGGCCGTCGGTGAGAACAGAGCGGTGTATGCGTGTTCGTTCTCAACAGTGAGCGCGCTTAGCTGGTGATGTTGGTGGCCGAGTGCGTGCCGCCAGTGAACTGATCGAGACCGTCGGGTAATGGTCGTAGTTCATCGCACAGTGACCGATTCGGTCGCCTGTCGCAGTAGCCAAGAATGCGCATCCCGGTGAAGTGATGGACGCCCATTGGGTCGAGCGGGCTGCGACCGTAGACCGGACCCATATAGAACGGGCCTGGCGGGGGAGGAAGTTCGCTTGTTCGCAGGCCGACGATTTCGGTAGTCGAAGGAATCCACCACAGGTGCCATGCCGCGTTGGGGTCGTCGGTCGATCGCCAACCGCGACCGAGATCGATCTCGTTATCGGCACCGCGCATGCGCACGAAGTGTCCGGGCGTTGCGAGGTCGGTGCGTGGAGCAGGTGGTTTCCATCCGCTGATGGAGAGTCCGTAGAAACCCAGAACGACGAAGGTCGCGAATGCGAGAACGCCGAGGAAGATCCAGGTGGACACCTTGGCGAGGTTAGGCGGGAACGACCTCGACGGGAATGCCGTTCACTGCCTGATTGCCCGAAAGCTGATCAACGAAGTGGCCGGGAGCGAGCAGGTTGGAGTTCACGCCTGCATGTTCACGAGCAACAGAGAGGCGCGTTCCTGCTTTGTCGTGACCCCAACCGTGAGGCAAGGACACAACGCCGCGCATCATTTCGTCGCTGATTTCTACCGGAACCTCGATTGAGCCCGCTTCGCTCGTGACTCGAGCATTTGCACCCTCGGCGAGACCAAGTTCGGTCGCGTCGTCGGGATGCACGATGAGCGTGCAGCGGTTGCCCGCCTTCACCAACACCTTGATGTTGTGCATCCAAGTGTTCTTCGACTTGATGTTGCGTCGGCTCACAAGGACGTAGGCATCGGGATCGCGGTCGAGTGCCTTCTTCAGACGAGGAAGATCGCTGAGGATGTACTCGGGGGCTAGTTCGATCTTTCCTGATGGTGTACCGATCACTTCGGTAAGACGGTTGGGAACCATCGGGCCGAGGTCGACACCGTGCACTGCGTCTTTCACCTTTTGAAGGTTGAGGCCGTCGGGATCTTCGCCATAGCGATCGCCCCATGGGCCCATGCGCAACTGCAGATCGATCATGCGCTCGGGGCCGCCATGGTCATAGAGCGGAAGTGTGGTTTCGGGATCGCGTCCGTACATGTGGCACATGGTGGTGAACCAACCATCGTCGAGAGCTTCGAAACTGAAGTCCGCGTCCTTGTTGCCTGCGCACAACCAACCGAGGCGAGCGAGGATCTCCCATTCGGGCACGTAGTCCTCGCCCGTGTCGAACAATTGGTCGCTCCACTTCGAGGCAGTGCCGATCGACCATGCCCACATGAGTTCGTCGAAGTGCGGTGACTCAAGCGGGGACGGGCCAGGCAGCAGCACGTGCGCGAAACGCGTCGTTTCGTTCATGTAGCAATCGATGGCGATGAGACAATCGAGCAGTGGAAGTGCGTCTTCAAGGTTCTGCGAATCGGGAACCGAAAGCGCGGGGTTCGCAGCAATGTTGATGAGCGCTTTGATTTGACCCTTGCCTGGCGTGGCAATTTCTTCCGCCAAGCACGAACACGGAACCTGACCGAGAATTTCGGGTGCGCCGCGCACACGACTGCGCCAACGGCCGAACTCAGGCTCGCCCATGATTTTGGTGTCCGGTACCCAAGTGATGGGTTTGGCGGCGGGCTTGCCGAACAACATGCCGCCGGACTTGTCGAACTGTCCAGCGATGATGTTGACGACATCAACGAGCCAAGACGCAAGCGTTCCGAATTCCTGATTGCACAGACCGATACGGCCGTAGAGCCCACCGCGCTCGGCGGCGGCGAGGTCACGAGCAATCCGACGAATGGTGTCGGCAGGAATGCGGCAGAAGTCCGCCACACGTTCGGGTGTGAAGTCGACGCATGCTTCGCGAACTTGTTCGACGCCTTCGACGAGACCTTCGACATTGCCGAGGGTGAAAAGTCCTTCGCTGAAGATGACGTTGCACATGGCAAGGAGGAAGGCCGCGTCGGTGCCGGGAACAATGGGGAGCCATTCGCTTGCATGATCGGCAGTGATCGTTCGGCGAGGATCGATAACGATGACCTGACCGCCGCGAGCCTTAATGCCGTCGATCTGTGCGAGCTGATCGGGGCTGGCGAGAAGTGATCCACCTGATGCTTGCGGATTGCCTCCCATGATCACCCAGTAATCGGTGTGCGCGATGTCGACGGTGGGGATCTTCCACATGTTTCCGTACATCAAGACCGACGAAACGTTTTTCGGCCACTGATCGACGGTGCCGGCGGAGTAGATCATCGGGAAGTTGGCCTGGCCCATGAGCAGGGCGCCGTAACGGCTGAGGCTGAACGAGTGGCCGGCGGGATTGCCGATAAACGCGGTCATCGATTCGATGCCGTGTTCGTTCAAGACGCCATGGAGAAGTTCTTCGCACTTGGCAAAGGCTTCATCCCACGAGACCTCGCGCCAGGTCTCGCCTTCGCGGATCATGGGGACGCGAATGCGGTCGGGGTCTTCGTGCAAACGGCCGAGCGTCGTGCCCTTAGGGCAAATGAAGCCTTTCGACCACACATCGTCACGGTCGGGGCGGATGACCTTCACATGATCATCGTCATCGAGATGGACTTCGAGGCCGCACATGCACTCGCACAGTGGGCATTGGCGCAAATAGACCCTGGTGCCATCGGGCTCGGTGCGGTACTGGCGACCGATGACCTTTTGGCGTGTTGTCGGCGTGGCGACGGGAACTTCCATGATGCGACCCCCCGGTGCGTAGGAACGGTGCAGAGCGTAGACCGGGGGACTGTCTCACCCGTTCGGCAGGATTTCGGCATGAACACGTCTTCCCCTTCTTTCACGATCGATTGCGATACCTGCGTCATGCAGCACACCGATGCCTGTGGCGACTGTGTCGTGTCGTTCATCTGCTCCCGAGAGCCGGGCGACGCTGTCGTGGTCGACCTCAACGAGTATCGGGCACTCGAAATGCTGGCCGAGTCAGGCCTCGTGCCCGAACTTCGCCACCGGGGGCGCCCGGGTAGCTCCCCGCAGCGTCGCCACCGCACGGGCTGATCACTTCACCTGTGACAATGGGGGCGTGAACGCGCCCGGCCTCGTCGACGAACTCAACGAAGCGGCCCAGCGTGCCGGACTCGTGGCTCTCGGTGTCGCGGCGGTCGAACCCTTTGTTGCTACCCGAGAAGCTCTCGAGACCCGTAAAGCCAAGGGCCTCCACGGAGGCATGGCATTTACCTATCGCGATCCGGCGCGTTCAACTGATCCGGCGCGAATCCTTGACGGGGCCCGAACCATTGTCGTCGGCGCATTGCCCTATGCCGCTGGTTCGGTGAGCGAATCCTCATTCGAAGGTCCGGCGGGACGCGTCGCTCGTTATGCGATTACTGATCACTACGGCACATTGCGTTCGGCGCTTGAAGAAGTCGCCGCCGTTCTTGAGGCAGGTGGTCATCGCACTCGCGTGGTTCTCGATGACAATGCGCTTGTTGACCGCGCCGCTGCGCAGCGCGCTGGGTTGGGGTGGTTTGGTCATAACGCCAACCTCCTCGTGCCCGGTTACGGAAGTTGGGTTGTTCTCGGCTCAATCGTTACAGACGCGGATCTTTCGCCTTCCGAACCCGTGCCCGATGGGTGTGGAATCTGTCGACGCTGCCTTGATGGTTGTCCGACCGCAGCAATCGTTGCTCCCGGCGTGGTTGATGCTCGCCGATGTCTCGCCTGGTTAGTTCAGGCAGAAGGCACATTCCCGTTGGAATTTCGTGAAGCGCTCGGCGATCGCATCTATGGATGCGATGAGTGCCAGGAAGTGTGTCCTCCGGCGCGGCGTAGTCCGCAAGCGAAAGAACCCATCGATGCGTCGTCGTCATGGGTTGATCTGTTGTGGATGCTGCAGGCCGAAGACGATGAACTTCTCTCGCAACTTGGGCGTTGGTATATCCCGCGCCGCGATCCCCGGTACTTGCGTCGCAATGCGTTGCTTGCGCTTGGGAATTCGGCCGACCCGGAATCAATTGACGTTCGATCAGAGATCGAACGGTTTGCCGCGAATGGCGCTGACGACGAGATGCTGCAGGAACATGCGCAATGGGCGCTGCGCCGGCTCGACGAACGAGCACAGGTGCGAACATGAAGCATCTTCTTGTCACGAACGATTTCCCGCCGAAGGTTGGCGGTATTCAGAACTATTTGTGGGAGTTGTGGCGTCGGCTTCCGCCCGAATCGACGACCGTGCTCACGACGCCGTATCGCGAAGCGAAATCATTCGACGCGCAACAACCAATTCGAATTGAACGCGATTCTTCCAAAGTGCTGCTGCCGACGCGAGCACTAGCCCGACGCATCGATCGCCTCGCGGCCGAGCTCGACGTCGATCTTGTTCTGCTCGATCCGGCCGTGCCGCTTGGAATACTCGGACCCTGGCTGGAACGTCCCTATGGCGTCGTCGTGCATGGGGCGGAAGTCACCGTTCCGGGTCGTCTTCCAATCGCGGCGTCGGCGTTGCGGCGTGTCCTGCGGGGCTCCGAGGTCATCGTGGCCGCTGGCGGTTATCCGGCGGCGGAAGCTCATCGATGCGCGCGCATCGATCTTCCGACGATCATCCTCCCGCCTGGGGTCGATACGAACCGTTTCGTTCCTGTAGGAGAACTCGAACGTATCGGCGTTCGGAATCGTCTTGGTTTTGATCCCGATGCACCTCTGATTTTGGGCATGAGCCGTCTTGTTCCTCGTAAGGGTTTCGACGTTCTTATTGATGCAAGTAGTGAGTTAGCCAAGCGATGGCCCACGCTGCAGGTTGCAATTGCTGGTTCAGGTCGCGATCGTTCGCGGCTCGAACGACGCGCGAAGCACCGAGGCGCGCCGGTCCGATTTCTGGGGCGCGTCGATGACGCGGATCTTGTTCCTCTTTTGGGTTCTGCCGACGTCTTTGCAATGTTGTGCCGAAATCGTTGGGCCGGACTCGAACAAGAAGGTTTCGGCATTGTGTTTCTTGAAGCCGCAGCCTGCGGGGTGCCGGTTGTCGCCGGTCGCAGTGGCGGTTCCGCCGAAGCCGTGGCCAATGGCCAAACCGGCATCGTCATCGAACAGCCCCGAGATGTCGCATCTGTGGTGAAGGCAATCGACGGACTTCTCAACGATGGCGCGCTTCGCCAGAAGTTGGGTGATGCTGGTCGCGATCGATCCAGTGCCGAGTTCACGCACGATCGGCTGGCAACATTGCTCCACCAAGAACTGGAACGGATCGGGTCCTGACGTGACTGACGAAAATAACTTTGATGGTGCTCCGAGCAAGCCAGCATCGCCGCCCGTGATTGCCGGTACCGGCATCCTCCGAGCAACTGTTGTCGGTACGGTGGTATTCGTTCTGCTCGGGCTTGTCGCATCGATTTTTCAGGGGGCCCTTACCGGCGCGTATGTCGCGGTTTCGCTCATTGAGTTCTTTGTCGGAATGGTCGTTTTTGGACTCGCATTTTTTCGGGCCATCGACCGAAGCCGGACCGAAGAGATTGGAATTGGCGGTCTCTTCTTTGCATCGGGATCTGCGCCGAAACGCGTGCAAGCAATCCTTATGATTTCCCTAGCGGTGCAAGTGGTGGTTTCGATTGTTGTTGCGTCGCTCCACCTCTATACGGGCCTGGCGTTCGGAGTACTCGCGCCGATGTGGGCACTTGGCTTCACAGGGTTATGGGTCGCGGCATACGGCACGTTCCCACAACGCACGCCAGAGCTCAGTCGCGCCGGTCGTCGCGAGGAGGCTCGGCGTGTCCACAAACAGTCGGCGCCAAAGAAGCCAGCAGACAACGCCGAGTAGGGGCGGAGTAGGGTACGGACATGTCCGAACAGGCCAAAGAGCAGATCCGAATTGCAGCATCGGTTGAGCGTTGTTTCGCAACGTTGGTCGATTTCACGTCGTATCCCGAGTGGGCCGGCGATCTCAAAGAGGTCACCGTTGTCGAGACTGATGCCGATGGCCGCGCAATTGTGGTTGAGTTCCGTGCCGCGGCCATGGGCCGTAGCACCACCTATCAGCTCCGCTACGACTACGCCGCAGCGCCGAATCGTTTGGGCTGGGAACTTGTCGAAGGCGATCTCCCCCGTGAACTCGATGGTGCCTATGTGCTCACCGCCGCCGAAGACGGTGCTGCCACCGACGTTGTGTACGAACTCGCCATCGATTTGGTCTACCCGATTCCGGGTTTCGTGAAGCGCCGCGCCGAAGGCCGCATCATCAAGACCGCTCTCGGAGAGCTCAAAGCTCGGGTCGAAGGTTCGCCTCGTCCGAGCGACGACGACTGACGCTCCGGTCGATGGCGCCCGACGAAGACGCGATGCGGGCAGCAGCCCGCGAGCTCATCGCAGCGGGTCGGTCGTTTCTCGACGCCGCTGAAGCACTACTTGATGACCCTTCTGCAACCGAACGGGTTGTCGGACTGGTGTCTGTCATTGCGCAACAAGCGCAACGAGTGGCCGCCAATGTCGTCAACGACATGACGATCGGTTCCGAGGAAACTGACGAAAGTTCCTGAGCGCGGCGTGAGTCAGAGGCATACGCTCAGTTGAAGTAGTTCGACAACTGAGGAGGCTCCATGACCGTGATCACTGAGGCAACGATCAAGGATTTGGCGGGTTTTAAGAGCGCCGACACACCCGTTGTGAGTTGTTACCTCGATGTTGATGGTCGCCGACAAATTCGGCCAAAGGATTACCAGCTCGAACTTGCGTCGTTGAAGAAGCAGTTGCTCGCATCGCATCCTGGCCAAAACTTTGATGCCGATTTTGCGCTCATGTCTGACTACGTCGCACAGCAACTTGATCGCCATGGCGTCAGAGGGCTTGCCATGTTTTCGTGCGCAGAAAAAAAATATTGGAAAGTGATTCGTCTTCCTGTCGCGGTTGCGAATCGACTTTCGGTGAATCATTCTCCGGTCGTTGCGCCGCTCGAGGCGATCGTTCATGCCCTAGAGCCACTTGGTGTGCTGCTCGTCGATCGGCAACGGGCGCGTATGTTCATCTTCCAATTCGGTGAAGTCATCGAGCGGACAGAACTTTTCGAAGCTCTTCCGCGTGAGTACGACCGCCGCGATGATGCGAGTCGGGGCTCACGAGAGCGTGAGCAACACCACATCGATGAACTCGCGCATCAACATTTCCGTCACTCAACCGAAACGGTGTTTCGTCTCTTTCAAGAGCGTGGTTTCGGACGTTTGAGCATCGGAGCCACTGACGAGGTCTACGCCGCGGTGGAACATGAGTTGCATCCCTATCTTCGTGAACGGCTGGCGCCCCGGATTCATGTTGCGGTCGGTGCAAATGAGACCGACATCGCCAAGGCGGCGGTTGAAATCGAGCGTGTCGTGGAGATGGAACGTGAACAAGAGGCCGTCACGAAACTTCGTGATGCGATCGGAACTGGCAAGAAGGGCACCGCAGGACTTGGTCCTGTACTCGGAGCGTTGAACGAACGGCGGGTCGCCACGCTCCTCGTCTCCAATGGTTTTGAGGAATCGGGTTGGTCGTGTGCGTGTGGAGCTCTTGCGGTGAGAGGCCCCAAGTGTCCAGTCGATGGTCAGGAGATGGAGCGGGTCGACGACGTGGTGAGTGACGCGGTTGACGCCGCACTCCTTGAAGGGGCTCATGTCGTCACGTGTGAAGCGAACGCCGACCTTGACGTACATGGCCGTATTGGTGCGCTCCTTCGCTACTGAGCCCATCTTCAACGAGGAACTCCAACAGCGCTGCTCCGATGGGCTAATCATTCACCTGTGAATGAACGGTTGGTTGGAATCGATGTTGGCGGCACGAAGATGCTCGCAGTCGCCGTGGATCGGTTGCGTCCGACCGAGGTTCTTGTCCAGCATCTCGTTCCGACTCCGTTGAACCCCGAAGGCGTTATCGCTGAACTCATCGAGCTTGCTCGACGCTGCGGCGTCGAAGGCCAGCTCGGTATCGGTCTCGCTGGGTTGGTCGAAGACGGCGATGTCTTACGCGCCGCGCCAAATCTTCAGTGCATGATCGACGTCCCTGTACGCGATTTGGTTGCGCGCGAGCTCGAAGCGTCGGTACGCATTGATAACGATGCGACGTGTGCGCTGATTGCCGAGATGTCCTATGGCGCCGCGCGTGGTGTTGATGACGTCGTCGTCATCACTCTTGGAACAGGAATCGGTGGGGGAGTCGCGATTGGCGGTGCCGTCCGTCGCGGCGCGCACGGCTTCGCCGGTGAACCCGGTCATATGTGCGTCGATCCTTCGGGACCGCTTTGTGTGTGCGGTCGGCACGGGTGTTGGGAGCGATACGCGTCAGGGGCCGGATTGGTGTGGTTGGCGCAGCAACGGGGTCTCGTCAGTGCTCCCGACGGACAACCGATCACAGGTGAACATCTCGTGGGCCTCGCTCGTGCCGGAAACGACGACGCTCTTGCCGTCTGGGCGGATTTCGCGGAATGGCTGGCACGGGGATTGGCGAACTTGGCCGATGTGCTTGATCCCGAACTCTTTGTGATCGGCGGGGGACTGGTTTCGGTGTCGGACCTGTATCTCAATCGGACGCGGCAACTCTTCGTTGAGGAGGTTCTTGGCGGGCGTTCTCGGCGTCGTACTCGCATTGAGGTGGCCCAATCGGGGCCTTTGGCGGGTGCCATTGGCGCCGCGCTGCTCCACTAACCTCGCCGAAATGGAGTTCCGCCGAATTACTTCGCTGCCGCCGTATGTCTTCACGATTATCGATTCGCTGAAGATCGAGGCACGTCGCGCCGGTCAGGACGTCATCGACCTCGGCTTCGGCAACCCCGACCTTCCGTCTCCTGATATTGCCGTTGAGAAGTTGGCCGAGGCGGCGCACAATTCTCGAAATCACCGTTACTCGGCAAGCCGTGGCATTCCGAAGCTTCGAGAGGCAATCGCCGGCTACTACCAGCATCGGTTTGGGGTCACGCTCGATCCCGATACGGAAGTCATCAGCACCATCGGTGCCAAAGAGGGCTTCTCGCATCTCATGTGGACACTGTTGCAACCTGGCGATGCTGCGCTTGTGCCGTCGCCCTCGTATCCGATCCACATTTTCGGTCCGCTGTTCGCCGGCGCCGATATTCGCGAGGTTCCCCTCGGAACGGGTCAGGACTTCTTCGACAATCTGCGTGAGCAGTGGGAATACTCCTGGCCCAAGCCGCGCGTCATTGTCATGTCGTTCCCGCATAACCCGACGACCACCTGTGTCGATCTCGAGTTCATGCAAAAGGTCGTCGACTTCGCTCGTGAGCACGATGTCGTTGTGGTCCACGACAATGCCTACGCCGATATCGGTTTCGATGGCTATCGCCCGCCGTCAATTCTCCAGGCGGAAGGTGCCAAAGAAGTTGCCGTAGAGCTCTACTCAATGACGAAGTCGTTCTCGATGGCTGGTTGGCGCGTTGCATTCATGCTCGGTCGCGCCGATGTTGTAGCTGCATTGGCGAAATTCAAGAGCTATCTCGATTACGGCACGTTCCAGCCCATTCAGATTGCCGCAACGGTCACGCTCAACGAGGCCGCCGATTTCCCGATCGAAGTCAACGAGATTTACCAATCGCGTCGCGACTATTTGTGTGACGGACTCAAGCGCATTGGCTGGGATATCGAACCTCCGAAGGGCACGATGTTTGTGTGGGCGCCTATCCCCGAGCAGTACTCCGATATGAAGTCGATTGAGTTCGCGTCGTACCTCGTCAAAGAAGCCAACGTTGCGGTGTCGCCGGGCGTCGGTTTCGGACCTGGGGGCGAAGGGTTTGTTCGATTTGCACTCATCGAAAACGAGCAGCGAACCCAGCAGGCCGTGCGTAATCTCCGCCGGGCGCTCACCCGCCTCGACGGTCAGTAAGTACTCACACTCTTGCAGTGCGGTCGGCGGAGTTCTCGCTGATGTCGCGCCTCGGAAACATGGCGTTCATGCTCGATGTTTAGGGTTCGGGCATGACTCAGACCTACATCCTTCGAGTGTGGATGCCTGATCGTCCGGGTGCGCTTGGTGCACTGGCGAGTCGAATTGGCGCGGTCGGTGGCGATGTGACCGGTATCGACATTCTTGAGCGTGGGGCCGGACGTGCGATCGATGAGCTCGTCGTCGAACTTCCTGACGGCGCGCTCGTCGAACTCTTGGTGGCCGAGATCCATCAGGTCGACGGGGTCGACATCGAGAGCATCCGACCTGCCGTCGAAGCGCTGCATGATCCACGGGTTGATGCACTCGAGACGGCAGCTCTTTTGGTTGGAGCGCCGACGCCATCGGCGGCAATCGACGAACTGTGTATCCACGGCGTTCGAACCGTTGGGGCTCATTGGGGGGTTGTTCTCGACCTCGCCGATGGCTCCGTCGTTTCGGAAGTTGGTGACGGTCCGCCTGCGGCGTGGATCGCTGCGTTTGTGGCAGGGAGCCAGTCGTCGGCCCGTGTTTCCGATGGCGACGTCGGACCCTCCGACATGGTGTGGGCCCCATTGCCGGCGGCTGGACGAGCGTTGGTGATGGGCCGGAACGGCGAATCGTTCCGGGCTCGCGAACGGAGGCAAGCGGCCGCTCTGGCTCGGATCGTTGACACCAGGTTTCGAGAGTTAACGGTTGCAGCGCGCCAACACCACCCATCAGCGAGGGGCTGAGCCGCTCTTAGACGTCGGGTGTTTCTTTGGCCCAACCCCGAGAACGCTCGACCCCTCGTAACCATTGCTGATGGTCAAGGCCAACCAGCGTGCGATCTGCCGATGGCTCGATAGTGATATCGACGGCCCAATTCGCGGTGATGTCATCGAGGGAGTCCCAGACTCCTTCGGCCAGGCCAGCGAGGTAGGCGGCACCGAGCGCGGTGGTCTCGGGCACGATGGGCCGATGCACCGGTACTCCAAGTTGATCCGCTTGAAGTTGCAGAACGAAAACGCTCGCTGCTCCGCCGTCGGCTCGTAATGATTGGAGTTCGAGGCCGCCGGCGTTCGACATGGCATCAACGACATCGCGAGTTTGAAAAGCGATTGACTCAAGCATTGCTCGCGCAATATGGGCGGCGGTTGTTCCTCGGGTAATTCCAAGAATTGTTCCGCGTGCGTAGGGATCCCACCACGGGCTTCCGAGACCGGCAAACGCAGGAACGACGACGACGCCATCGGAACTGTCGACCGATGCGGCAAGCGCGGTGACCTCATCGGAGTTTTCGATGACGTGCAATCCGTCGCGCAGCCATTGCACGCCAGATCCTGTGACGAAGATTGCGCCTTCGTAGGCGTAGGTGAGTTGTGCAGCACCCGATTTCGTCGGTAACGACCAAGCGACGGTGGTGAGTAGCCCGTCGACGGGGTCAGGGCACGTTGTGCCGACATTCATGAGCACGAAGCTGCCGGTTCCATAGGTGTTCTTGGCCATGCCTGGTTCGAAACACGCCTGTCCAAACAAAGAGGCTTGCTGATCGCCAGCGATTCCGCTGATTGGAATACCAGCGCCGAGAGCGCAGGACGATGCAGTGACGCCTACGCGACCACTTGATGGAACAACCCCGGGGAGTACATGGCGTGGAACCTCGAGTACTTCGCATAACTCTGCAGACCATTCGCCAGTTCGGATGTCGAACAACATCGTGCGGCTGGCGTTCGTGGCATCGGTGGCATGTACCGCGCCGTCGGTCAGTTTCCAGATGAGCCATGAATCTATTGTCCCGATAGCGACCGACGCATCAGGTGTTATTTCGCCTTCGTTGAAGAGCCAGTGTGCTTTCGTACCGGAGAAGTACGGATCGAGGACGAGGCCCGAGGTCGATCGAACAAGTTCGAGAGCGCCGTTTGACTCGAGCTCCACGCAAAAGTCGGCGGTGCGACGGTCCTGCCACACGATTGCTTGATGGCGGGGAGTCCCTGTGGATCGATCCCAGGCGACGATCGTTTCGCGCTGATCAGTGATACCGATGGCGGCAATGGTTTCGCTCGTGGCGTCGAGCGCTGTCTTCAACTCGGCGAGGACGAGCTGGACCGCAGCCCAAATCTCGTCAGGGTCATGTTCAACCCATCCGGGTTGCGGAAAGTACTGCGTAAATTCCCGGTAACTCGAACCAACGGGGAGTCCCTGATGGTTGAACGCAATCGCCCGCACCCCGGTCGTGCCGGCATCAATCGCCACCACAACAGTCATGAGGTCCTCAGTTCGGGGCAGACTGCGGATATGAGCATCGACTTCAGTCTGTCACCCGAGCTTGAAGAGATTCGGGGCAAAGTCCGGACGTTTATCGCTGAGGTAGTGGCGCCGACCGAAAAGCGGCTTGAGGCCGAGGGGGTCGCGGAAACGGACCGACGCGCGTACGTTGCTGCGTTGATTGAGTTGCGTCGTCAAGCACAAGAACTCGGACTCTGGCTTCCACATATGCCGGTCGAGTGGGGCGGTATGGGTTTGGGACATGTGCAACTTGCGATGGTGCAGGCCGAAGCGGCACGAACTCGTCTTGGCCCTTGGGTTCTCAATTGTCAGGCGCCAGACGAAGGCAACATGCATACCTTGCTGCACTGGGGAACTGACGAGCAGAAAGAGAAGTATCTACGTCCGTTATGCGAAGGTCGGGTGTGGTCCTGCTTTGCGATGACCGAGCCCGAGGTGGCTGGGTCTGATCCGACGCTCATTCGCACGCACGCCGAACAAGATGGCGAAGAGTGGGTGATCAACGGGCATAAATGGTTCATCTCAAACGCCCATCGAGCGAGCTTTGCGATTCTTGTTGCGCGCACGGAAGACGATCCCGACTTGCCGCAAGCGGCGAACACCGCGTTCATTGTCGACATCCCCTCGGAAGGATGGAACGAGGTGCGCCAGATCGAAACGATGCACGGCGCTACGGGTCATTCCGAAATAGTGATCGAAGATCTTCGCGTCTCCGATTCAGCGATGCTTGGCGGCCGTGGTCAGGGCCATCGACTGGGTCAGTACCGACTGGGCCCGGCCCGTCTTGCCCATTGCATGCGTTGGATCGCACAGGCCGAAGTCGCCCTCGACATGATGGTGGAGCGCTCTCTCGATCGCTATTCACATGGTTCGATTCTTGCCGAGAAGCAAGGCATTCAGTGGCTCATCGCCGATTCAGCGATGGAGCTCTACCAGTGCAAGCTGATGGTGTTGCATGCGGCGTACAAGATTGATCGTGGCGAGGATTTCACTGCGGAAGTGTCGATGGCGAAACATTTCGTCGCGAACTCGTTGAATCGCATCATCGATCGTGCGATTCAAGTGCACGGAGCTTTGGGCTATTCAACCGATACGCCGCTTGCACACATGTATCAGCAGGCTCGATGGGCGCGATTCGCCGATGGTGCCGACGAAATCCATCAGATGCGTATCGCCCAGCGCACCATTGCTGCGTGGCGTGATCACGGAAGTACCCGCGCAGCAACTGGTGATCTGCCGATCTAACAGCCCATGTGATTCACTCCCGATCAGGGGGTGGCGACCACCGTTGTTGTGGTCTGTTCGCGGTTGATGGGCCGAGGTTGGTCCTCGGTGGGGATGCTGCACGCAGCGATTGCGGCGGCGATACCTGCGGTGAGTGCGAGAACGGTGACGACGCGGCGAAGTTGAGCGAGGTTCATAGGAGTTCCCCTTCGAGTTCATCCTGTGCAGGCGGATCAATCAGTGGGAGTTCCACGACGAATCTGGCGCCATGGTCGCCGTCGCGCCGATCCTCGACCCACACTTTTCCGCCATGGAGGCGGATGTGTTCATCGACGAGAGCGAGGCCAAGGCCGACGCCGGTGTCGTTCGAACGGTTGCCGCCTTCACTGCCACGAGAGAATCGATCGAACACTATGTCTCGCTCATCCTCGGGTACGCCGTTGCCTTGGTCTTCAACGCTGATCTGAATCCTGTCGTCGACACGCTCAACTGTGACTGACGTTGCTCCACCGGCATAGCGATCAGCGTTGTCGAGAAGGTTGGCGATCACTCGACCGAATCGGCGTTTGTCGACGCGCACAATTAATTCATCAGTGTCGACGTCGTGGATCACGGGAACGCCTCCGCCACCAAGCACACTCACCGATTGATACACGAGTTCGACCACGAGGACTTCTTCGAGGTGAAGAGTGATGGCGCCGACATCGAACCGAGAAATCTCAAGAAGGTCTTCGACGAGTTGCTGCAATCGATCGATGTCGGCAGAGAGCAATACGAGCGCAGTGCGTGCACGTTCGGGGAGGTCGTCGCGTGTGTTTTCCAGAACTTCAATGGATGCTGCAAGTGTCATTAGCGGTGATCGCAACTCGTGGCTGACCTCCGACGCAAAGCGAGCATCGCGCTCAATGCGATCTTCGAGTGCTTGGGCCATCTCGTTGAACGGTTTCGAGATCAGGTCGAGGTCTGCGTCGACGCCTTCGGGAAGTCGAGTGTCGAGACGGCCACCTGCGATGGCTCCTGCTGCGGTGCCCACATCAAGCAATGGAGCGAAGACTCGGCGACTCGCCCAGTATCCAATGAGTGCACCAGCGACTGTCGTGAGGGCAGAAGCAATGAGAAGCGTCCATGCCAACCCGTCGAGGGTGTGCTGCAGATCGGCGAGCGGCACGCTTTCGTAATACTGAGCTTCGAGATCGGGAACAGGGACGCCGACGATGAGTTGGGTTGATCCGTCGACTGGGGTTCGCATCATTGCAGCCTGGCCACCGGCGACCATTTCGACGAGCGATGTTGGGATCGACTGTTGGGCAAACGCTGTCGTGTCGGTTGCGTACCAGCGGCCGGCATTCGAGAGAACCGCATTCGCGTCGTTGGGGTGCGAAAGGTTGTTCAGATTGCGAGTCACCATGACTGGTGTTGTGGCGTAGGGGAGTTCAACGGAGAGTCGGTCGGCATTCGCAAAGGCTCGTGCGACCGAGGAGTCCTGGCGCTGATCGATCAGGTTCTGTCGTGTGAGACCAAAGGTGATGAACGCCAAGACTGCCGACAGCACTGCAGCACCGAGCGCAAACGTGAGGGTCAGTCGCGTGCGGAGGCCGAATCGACGACGGACTGGAGCAATGATCCGTGCCCGACGGCGTCGCCGGGTGCGAGTCGTGATGGGTTTGGTCACTGCTGGAGTTTGTAGCCGAGGCCGCGAATCGTCATGACGTGGCGCGGGTTGGCGGGATCGACTTCGACCTTCATGCGTAAACGCCGAACATGGACGTCGACGAGGCGACCATCACCGAAGTACCCGTAGCCCCACACGCGTTCCAGAAGAACTTCACGAGAGAAGACTCGACCGGGGGCCGACGCGAGTTCAACAAGCATTCGGAACTCGGTCTTTGTGAGATGAACTTCCTCGTTGTCGCGAAGAACGATTCCTTCGTCGGGGATGATCTCAAGATCACCGAATCGCAAGTGTGTTGGAGCTAGGTCGATCGTTCGGGCTCGGCGAAGAAGTGCGCGGATTCGGGCGGAAAGTTCTTTCGGGGCGAATGGCTTGGTGAGGTAATCGTCAGCGCCGGCTTCGAGGCCAGCGACGACATCGTGGGTATCGGCGCGAGCAGTCACCATGACAATCGGGACATCGCTGACGCGTCGGATCGAGCGGCACACATCGAAGCCGTCAATGCCGGGAAGCATGATGTCGATCAGGACGACATCGCTGGGCTGGCGGGTAAATGCCTGCAGCGCTTCTTCGCCGGTATCGGCTTCTTCGACGTCCCAGCCTTCATCCTCAAGGGCGAGGCGAACAGCGGTGCGGATTCGTTCGTCGTCCTCGACGGTGAGGATGCGGGTTCCCATAAGTCACCATTGTCACCGATGAGCGACCGCTGCGTCAGATTCTTCAAACCGACCGTTGCGAGCGACTGTTAAGCGTTGGCGGCGTCGGCATCGATGAGGAGCACTCGCAGTTCGTCAAAGAGCGCTGGAGGAGCTGCGAGGCAGAATTCGAACTCAACGGCTCCGCCGGTGAGGTTGCCAACACGTGCGCCGGCTTCGGTCGCAATAAGAGCGCCGGCGGCATGGTCCCACGGTTGCAAACCGCGCTCGTAATAGGCATCGACCCGGCCGCACGCGACCGAACACAGATCAACCGATGCCGCCCCCATACGCCGGATGTCGCGAAGAGAACCGATGATCTTGGCGAGAACCGCGGCTTGGCGACGACGGCGATCGGGCTCATAGGAGAAGCCTGTCGCCACGAGCGCATGAGAGAGATCGGTTTCCGTCGAGGCATGGATCGGGAGGCCATTCCGAAACGCGCCCTGGCCGCGAAGAGCGGTGAAGACCTCGCCATGCAAAGGATCGTGAACAACACCAACGGCAATTTCGCCGTCGATCTCTGCGGCGATAGAGATCGCGAATCCGGCATGACCGTAGAGGTAGTTGGTTGTGCCGTCGATCGGGTCGACAATCCACCGAACGCCGGTGGATCCTGGTCGATCTGTTCCCTCTTCTCCGAGCACCGCATCACTCGGACGTGCATCGGCGAGGCGCCCAAGAATGAGCGCCTCGGATGCTTTGTCCATTTCGGTGACCATGTCGGTACCGGTGGTCTTGGTATCGACCATCGTTCGGGCACGAGAAAGACCGTCGACAATGAGCGCTGCAGCTTCGGCTGCAGTTGATGTTGCGATTTCGAGAAGCGCCGCGGTGTCGTGATTCATTACCGAACGCGCGGAACGTTACGGGTGGCTGCGTTGGATTTTGCGGCGGCAGCTGCTTCGTTGCGTGCGCGGATTGTGTTCCATTCGCCCATGGCTCGAAGAGTCAGCACGACAACAACAGCAGTCCCAAGGGCTGCGACGACTGCGCCAATGAGCGCACCGAGTCCAGCCCAAATTGAAGAATCGCCCGTGACCTGAAGGTCGACGAAGGCGTAGCCGATGAATCCTCCTGCGGTACCGCCGATGAGGATCGCAACGAATGCCAGCACACGTGCGCCGACAGATGGAAGTGCAGACGCTGCAGCGGGCATAGATGTCGAAGAGGGGGTCAGTGAGGACATTGGTGCCATCGTACGGGCCAAGGCGGACAGTCCGCGCACGGGGGAAGGGCTCGATGCTCCTACAGTTGGATCTGTGAAGCCGCTTGTCATCCTGCCGACCTACAACGAGGCCGAGAACATTCTTGAGGTTCTTGAGCGCATCCGGCAGGCGCTGCCACAGGCGGATGTTCTTGTTGTCGACGATGGCAGCCCCGACGGGACCGCAGACCTTGCCGAGGGTTGGGGAGCCGACAACGGCGGACACGTGAATCTTCTTCGTCGAGGGGCAAAGGCCGGGTTGGGTTCGGCCTATCGCGCTGGTTTCGCCTACGGCCTCGCTAATGGTTACGAGGCACTGATCGAGATGGATTCCGATCTTCAGCACGATCCTGCTGCGCTTCCGTCGTTGTTGAGCGCGGTGGAATCAGGCGCCGATCTTGCGATCGGTTCTCGCTACGTCCCCGGCGGGCACATCCCCGATTGGCCCCGTTCTCGAGAGTGGTTATCTCGCGGTGGTAATCGTTACGCGGCGTTGGTTCTTGGGCTTCAGGTTCGCGATGCCACCGCAGGATTCCGTTGTTTCGCTGCTCCGATGTTGTCGCGTATCCCTCTCGACCTTGTGACTGCCGATGGTTACGGATTCCAAATCGAGATGGCCTACAACATCGCCCGTCGCGGTGGTCGCATCGTGGAAGTTCCGATCACCTTCAATGATCGTGAACGTGGAACATCCAAAATGTCATCACGCATTGTTGTCGAGGCACTTTTTCTTGTGACGTGGTGGGCGGTTCGCGATCGCATTCTCCGTCGCCCGATTGCGCCGGACGCTTCCTGAGCAATGCGCGACTGGCTTGTCGGTGGCGCAGTGATCGAGGGCCCGTCGGGGCTCTTGCTCGTGCGTAATCGTCGTCGTGATGGCTCATCCGATTGGAGTCCTCCCGGGGGAGTGATCGACCCCGGCGAATCCGTGGTCGAAGGCATCGGGCGCGAAGTTGTCGAAGAAACAGGTCTCGTTGTCACGAAGTGGGCGGGGAAGTTGTACGAGATAACCGCTACTGCGCCGGATATGGGTTGGACACTTCGTGTCGAGGCGTGGCTGGCGGAATCCTGGGAAGGCGAACTTCGGTTTGACGACCCCGATGGCATTGTCGAAACCGCGGCATGGGTCAATCCCGATCAGTGCGGGCTGCATCTCAACGATGGCGCGCCGTGGGTCGCGGAACCGATTCTCGAATGGCTGATGCATCGCTGGGAAGACAAGCGTTCGTTTGCGTACAACATCGAAGGCTCAGAACGATCTTCATTGGTGGTTACACGCGTGTGACTGCTCCGCGCGACGTTGCGAGCATCCTGCATGTCGACATGGATGCATTCTTCGTGTCGGTTGAGTTGCTTGATCAACCAGAGTTGCGGGGAAAGCCAGTCGTTGTTGGTGGTGATGGCGAACGTGGTGTTGTTGCCGCTGCTTCCTATGAAGCACGAGCGTTTGGTGTTCATTCGGCAATGTCATCGGTCCAAGCGCGTCGTTTGTGTCCGCACGCAGTGTTTCTGCGAGGCCGCTTCCACCGCTATTCCGAAGTCAGCGCGAACGTCATGGCAATTTTCAGAGATGTCACTCCGCTCGTCGAACCACTTTCGCTTGACGAAGCATTCCTCGATGTGGGTGGTGCGCTTCGGCTGCTTGGCGACGCACCGTCCATTGCTGCCTCAATTCGCAAGCGAGTGCTCGATGAGCAGGGGCTCACGTGCTCGGTTGGGGTGGCAAGTACAAAGTTCGTCGCGAAACTCGCGACCGAAGCGGCAAAACCAAAAGCTGCCAAGGATGGCCCACAGTTTGGCAGCGGAGTTTTCGTCGTTGAGCCCGAAGAGACGCTGTCGTTTCTCCGACCTCTTCCGGTTGAGTCACTTTGGGGTGTCGGACCAGCCACGTTGTCGAAGCTTCACCGTATCGGCGTGCTGACGATCGCCGATTTGGCTGACCTTCCGGAAGAAAACATTGTTGCGGTCCTCGGTCGATCTCAGGGTCGTCATCTGCACTCGTTGGCGAACGGTCAGGATGATCGATCGGTGGAACCTGATCGAGCGATGAAATCGATCGGGCACGAGGAAACGTTCAGCCGTGATCATCACTTGCGCTCAACGTTGGAGCGCGAGCTTGTGCAGTTCGCTGACTCGGTTGCATCTCGATTGCGGGCGCAAGGTTTGGTCGGGCGAACCGTGCAATTGAAAATTCGTTTCGGCGACTTCACCACGATCACCCGATCGACGACATTGGCCGTGGCCGTAGATGATTCACGATCGTTGCTCGACGCTGGTCGTGGTCTGCTCGAACTCGTCGATCCCGCGCAGGGTGTTCGGCTCCTTGGACTCTCTGTGAGCGGGCTGAGTTCAGACTCTTCCCGGCAACTGACATTTGATGAAGCAATCTCGGGGCCAGGGTGGCAGGAAGCCGATCGCACGGTTGATGAGATCCGTGCCCGTTTCGGCGAGGAAGCGATTGGTCCGGCTGTCGCAGCGGGTCCTCATGGGCTTCGGTTGAAGCGCCGAGGAGCACAGCAGTGGGGTCCCGATGCCGAGCACGCCGATCCGCCGAGCGGCTCGGCAACCCCGTGACACCTGGCCTGCACCGGGGTGCCGTTGTGTAACCGGTTCGTCCGTGGGAGACTGCCATCCCGAAGTGACCACAAGGAGCAGGTGTAGTGCCGCTTTCCGAGGACGAACAACGCATCCTCAGCGAGATTGAGCAGCAGCTCTACCAGACCGATCCCGGTCTGGCTCGAGACATCGCGGACACAACCGTTTACACCGCTGCATCTCGAGGCTTGAAGTGGTCGGCCTTTGGCTTTGTCGTCGGCCTCGTTCTGTTGGTTGCGCTTCTCGGCACGTCGTTCCTTCTCGCCTTCGGCGGCTTCCTCGTGATGCTTGTCTCCGCGCTTGCCTTCGAACGCAACGGACGTCGCCTCGGCAAAGTCGGCATGCAGCAGATGACGCAGTCGGTGAAGGCTGCGGGCTTCCGTGACGCACTGGGCAACACTCGGTCACGTCTGAAGGATCGTCTCCAGCGCGAGGACGAGGACTGACTCTGTCTGTCCCGGCAGCACTCGCCGTCGATATTGGCGGAACCAAGATCGACGTCGGCATTGTTGATCGCTATGGCCGAGTTGTCGCTCGCGAGCGTGCTGCCACGCCGGCTCGCGGAACTGGCGGCGAAATGTTCAACGTCATCCTCAATCTCATCGCACATGTGACGAGTTCTTCTTCCGTGTCACCGGTTGTTTGTGGTGTCGGTACCGGCGGGCCGATGACGCGTGGAGGCGTCGAAGTCTCGCCTGTGAACATTCCCGCATGGCGTTCGTTTCCGTTACATGAACGACTCTCCGCAGCAACGGAACTTCCGACTTTTATCGATAACGATGCCAAAGCTTTGGCGTTGGGCGAAGGATGGCTTGGTGCGGCGCAGGGTGTCGCGAACTATTTGGCCATGGTCGTTTCCACTGGTGTTGGTGGCGGCATCGTGCTCGACGGTCGGTTACTTGATGGTGCCGACGGCAACGCCGGGCATGTCGGGCACATCTGCGTCGAACCCAACGGTCGTCTCTGTGGATGCGGTGCATACGGTTGTCTCGAAGCCGAAGCATCGGGAACTGCAATTGCGGCGTACACCGGTCATCCCGCCGCCGAAGCCACTCCTGAGGTGATCGAACGAACGGGTCGGCTCGTCGGTCGTGCAGTGGCAACCGTCGCGAATCTTCTCGATCTTCGTCTTGCTGTTGTTGCCGGTTCTGTCGCTCTCGGCTTTGGCGATCCCTTCTTCGCTGCCGCAAACCGCGAGATCGCGTTACGCGCGCAACTGGATTTCTCGAAGGGTTGTGAACTGCGTCGTGGTGGACTCGGTGCTGACGGTCCGCTTATCGGTGCAGCAGCGGTCGGCTGGAGCGGACTCGATCAGTAGGATCATCTCGTGGCCGATCAACCCTCGTCGCGCTGGATGCTCGCCGGAGCGCTCGCTGTGTTGCGTCACCCTTCGCTTTGGAGCACTGCAATCCGTCAGCTCTTTCGTCTCGCTCCGAGCGGATGGTGGAGGCGAGCGCCGTTCCTGCCGTTACCCGATGCGTCGTACATGAAGTTTCGATTGGTAACGGCCTACGGCGGTTCAGGTGGCGACCCTCGACCCGAGGATCTCCTCACCTATTTGCATTGGTGTCGGGCCTGGCCCGAAGTCACGTCCTGAGAAGTTCAGGACAAGTACTGATCACCCGACGCTCGCACGGTGATGTCGCTAATTGAGATGCCCCATGGCTGATCAATCACATAAAGAATTTGCTCTGCAAGCTCTTCGGGTGAGATCGCCCAATAGCGAATGCTCTCGGGATCGGTGAGACCTTCGGATTCGCCCGGCGTCATGAACTTCACGACGTTCTCGTGGAACGACTCCATGTTCTGGCCAAGGATGCCGATCATCGCGTCTCCATTGATGATGGTGGAGCCGAGGTTGGTTCCGATGACGCCCGTGGGCTTGACCGTTGTGACCTTGATCCGGCCCTGCGATTCGATTCGTAGAGATTCGGAGAGAACGTTCACAGCGGCTTTCGTGGCGGTGTAAATCGCTGAACCAGCGACGGGAGTGTTTCCGTAGATCGATGAAATGTTTACGACGTGCCCACGACCTTGTTTGATCATTTGGTCGTGAACCGCAGCGATGCCGTTGACGACGCCTTTGAAGTTGATGTCGATGCAACGATTCCAAGCATCGGCGGCAGCGGCGTGATCGGCCCAGAACGCAAGGGGCATAGTTCCAGCGTTGTTGACGAGTACATCGATCGCGCCGAAGTGTTCGACACAAGCTGTCGACATCGCATGCATTTGTGCGGCATCGGCGACATCAGTGGTGGACGCATAGACGGAGAGACCCTGGGAGCGCAGATCTTGAGCGAGCGTTGCGACACCGTCGCTATCGATATCGGTGGCGAGAACATTTGCGCCTCGTGCAGCTGCGAGAGCGGTAACGAGACGACCGAAGCCACTCGCGGCACCCGTCACGATGATTGTTTTTCCTTTGAGGTAGCCATTGTCAGCAACAGTCATGACGGTGACCGTATCGCTGGTCAGTAACCTGCGCGCATGGCTCGTTGGGACGTTGTGAGGGCAAAGGGAGATGCACGGGGCTTTCATAGTCACGGCGTTCCTGCTGGCGCACAGCGATCGGTTCGATTGCTCGACGTGAGTGGATCAGCACTTGCCCTTGGTTCAACGCAATCAATCGACACTGTCGACATTGCGGCAGCGAAGCGACTCGATGTCGATGTCTTCAATCGTCAGAGCGGGGGAGGGGCGGTGTTGCTCGACCCCGGAGCGCAACTTTGGGTCGATGTGGTGATCGGCCGATCCGATCCGTTATGGAATGACGATGTGAGTCTCGCTTCGCAATGGCTCGGCGATGTGTGGGTCGAAGCGTTGCGTTCAGTGGGGATCGAAGGTGTCGTACATCGCGGGGCAATGGTCACGAACGAATTGTCTTCGGTTGTGTGTTTCGCCGGACTTGCTGCCGGTGAGGTCACCGTTGACGGCGCAAAGGTCGTTGGCATTTCTCAGCGTCGAACCCGGGCGGGGGCCCGCTTTCAGTGTTCCGTGCCGTTGCGCTGGGACGCAGGGCGTCATGCGGAGTTGCTCGCACCCGGCATCGGGGTGAGTGGCGGTTCGATCGACGAGGTTCGTGTCTTTCCCGCCACGCTCGGAGACTCTGCCTTTGATCTGCGCGACGCGTTGGTCGAAGCCCTCCCGTAAGCGCCTCCTAGAAGCCAACCCACCCTTCGCATCACCCCTGGCCCGATTGGGTCAGGGGTGATGGCCGAATCGAGCTTGGACCCCGCATTTGGCGACTCAAGAGCCCGACCGGGCGGTGGCTGCTGCGCGCCCCCGACGGCCCCGATCGAGCCCGATGTGGACCATTCGGGCAGAAAGGGGAGGGATGTACTTGCGAAGTGGGGGGAAGTGGGGCAATATGTCTGCTCGTAGGGGCTCCGTGGGGAGCCGGTGGAGAGGATTGCAGGCATGTTCGTGGGGACGTTCGAGCATTCGCTCGATGACAAGGGCCGAGTGGTCCTTCCCGCGACCTTCCGCGCCCAGTTGGTCGACAAGGGATTTATTTCCCAGCTCGACCGCTGCCTTGGCCTCTGGACCGAAGAGGGATTCAGCGAAATGGCGAACCGTCTGCAGGACAAGGTCCGCTCGGGTGACACCTCCCAGGAATCGCTCCGTGCCTTCGCCGCCAATGCCCACGAAGTCCGACCCGATTCTCAAGGTCGCATCACCATTCCCCAGCGCTTGCGTGACTTCGCCTCGCTCGACAAAGAGGCAGTCGTTATCGGCGCCTTCGGTCGCATCGAGATCTGGAACGCCGGTCGCTGGAACGACCAAGCCTCACTCGCCGATGACAGCCTCACCCAAGCCGTTACGTCCTTGGGGCTCTAGTCCGTGTCATGTCCCCTTTGTCCCTGACCCACCAACGAAAGGACCACTCCTGCGACCGAGCCGGTCGCCCGATTTTCAGCAGTCTCTCGGAACACACGATGGAAGGCCCCTACTCCGCCCGCTTCCCATCGAGCCCGACCGGGGAGAAATCCCGGCGGGCGCCGGTGTTCCGAGGGACTGCTGAGGACCGGTACCGGCTCTGCCGACTGGCTCAGCAGCGAGAGGTATCTGTCATGGCCGAAACCCACGAATCGTTCGACCACCGCCCGGTGATGCTCGACGAGATCGTGGCGGCCTTCGAGTCAGTGCCGGCCGGATGGGTCATCGACGCCACGCTCGGCGGTGCCGGCCATGCATCTGCCCTTCTTGAAGCGCATCCGCGACTTTCGGTGCTCGGTATCGACCAGGATCCCGATGCTCTGGCTGTCGCTCGTGAGCGTCTTGCCCCATTCGGCGATCGCGCTCGAACTGTGCAGGCTCGTTTCGATTCGATTGCTGCGGTCATCGAGTCCCAGCTCGCCGACCTTCCCGTTGTCGGCGCCCTGTTCGACCTCGGTGTGAGTTCTCCGCAGTTCGACCGAGCTGAGCGAGGCTTCAGCTACCGCTTCGATGCGCCCCTTGATATGCGAATGGATCCTTCGCGTGCGTTGAGCGCGATGACCGTCGTCAATGAGTACGACGAGAAAGATCTTGCTCGCGTGCTTCGCGAGTTTGGTGATGAGCGCTTCGCTGCCCGCATTGCCCGTGCGATCATCGCGGCCCGCCCCGTTGAGACCACCACGCAACTTGCGGAAATCACTCGCGATGCAATTCCTGCTCCGGCGCGCCGAACTGGTGGACATCCGGCCAAGCGCACGTTTCAAGCGATTCGCATTGAAGTGAACAACGAACTCGGCGTTCTTCCCGTTGCGCTTGAAGCGGCAATCGACTCGTTGAGTCCTGCGGGCCGTTTGGTGGTTTTGTCGTATCACTCGGGCGAAGATCGCATTGTTAAGCAGGTCATGCGTGAGGCCGAATCAGGCGGTTGCACATGCCCGACCAATCTTCCTTGCGTTTGTGGCGCTCAGTCGATGGTTCGGCTTGTTCGTCGCGGTGGAACGACGCCGAGCGCATCAGAACGTAAACGCAACCCGCGTGCAGAAAGTGCTCGTCTTCGAATCGCGGAACGTTCATGACCAGCGTCAGAGTTGCCGCTGAAGGTCGTCGCTCCGCCGCTCTGCGCGCGCCGCAGGAGTCAACCCGTGAGGGCCTCCGCTCGCGACTTCGACTCGTCGATCGCACTGCACCAGAACGTCGTCGTATCGGTCTGATTGCGGGCGTTGTCGGTGTCGTCGTTTTTCTGTTCGCAATTGCCGCTGCTCAGACTTTGATCATTTCGGAACAGGCACATATCGACCGAGTGAACAATCGAATTGCGGCAGCAGAAAGTCTTGCTGAGCAGCTCCGTGTCGAACTTGCACAGTTACAAAGTCCGCAGAACATCACGACTGCAGCGACAACGAAACTCGGGATGATTCCATCGCCGACTCCTGTGTATTTGCAGCCCAATGTGACTGACGATGCTCGTGCCGGCGAAATGCCACCGGCTCCTACTCCGACGACCGTTCCGAAAGCCACAGCGACGACTGTGGCTCCGAAGACAACTCCGTCCACGGTGGCAAAGGCAACGACTCCGACGACTGTGGCGAAGCGATGAATCCGCCTCCGGGTCCAGGATCTCCTTCGGTTGATCATCCACCGAAGAGTGCTCCTTGGAACTCGCCTGATTACTTGCCGCGTGGTCGCCGTCGTGTGACGACGCCGACGCGTCCGGCCCGTCATGCTGCGGGTCGCGGGACGACAGCGCCGCGGGCGCCGAGAGCTCCTCGTGAGGTTCGTCCGATTACTCACG
Organism: uncultured Actinomycetes bacterium; assembly: GCA_937927725.1. Classification (GTDB taxonomy): domain Bacteria; phylum Actinomycetota; class Acidimicrobiia; order Acidimicrobiales; family Acidimicrobilacustridaceae; genus Acidimicrobilacustris. The sequence goes on along the minus strand of CALBSE010000023.1, from coordinate 11,969 downwards.
TTCAGTCGCACCAACGCGCAACTGAACGTGGCTCATTCGTCGCCCCGAGCTACAGCCCCCGTCAGTCGTCGCTTGGTGGCGGTCGTTCCGCGTCTGAGTTAATCCAAAGAGTGATCGCTGCGACTGTTGCGTCAGTCATTTCCTCGCTTCGCGGAGTCTTTGATCCAGCGAGTTCCGGCAAGGGTTCAAAGCCCGTCATGGTTCGCACCTCGGTCGGCAATCAGCGCCGACGTTCACTCTTTATCCTTGCGGGCTTTGTTGTTCTGTTTGCCATCGTCCTTGTGCAACTCCTCAACCTTCAAGTGTTTGGTCGAGGTCGCTATGTGGCCTACGGCGCTGGGCAGCGAACAAATACCCAGGTACTTGCTGCTGATCGCGGAGCGATTCTCGATCGGAATGGCGCAGAACTCGTAATCTCTCGTCCCGGACGTTCGATCTTTGTGGACCCGAAACTCGTCACTGATGCTGCTGCCGAAGCGGCAACGCTCGCACCGATTCTTGGTATGGATCGGCTGCTTGTTGAATCGAAAATGAATGGGAGCGGGCGTTTCGCGTATTTGTCTCGGCATGTCTCAGCAGAAGTTGCCGATCAAGTTGAAGCGCTTGGTCTTGCAGGTGTTGCGTTCCTTGAAGAAAGCGAACGCTATGCACCAGCCGGCGATTCAGCACGATCACTGCTGGGCAACGTCGATGTCGACAACGCAGGAATCTCAGGGCTGGAGTCGCAGTACGGCACCGCGCTTACTGGTACTCCCGGAAGTCTTTCTCTCGAACGCAGTCCAAAGGGTCACACGATTGCTGTCGGTGATCACTCGCTCACTCCGGCGATTAAGGGCGACAACCTCAAACTGACGATTGACCAGTCGATTCAGTATGAGGCGGAACGTTTGCTCGGTGAACAGGTGAAGTCCACAGGAGCGAAGGACGGTGTTGCAATCGTGAGCAAGCCCGGCACGGGCGAGGTCCTTGCCGTTGCCGACATGGTTCTCGATCCGGAAACCGGCATTGTTCATGTGAGTTCAAACAACTCGGCGCTGACGACGCAATATGAGCCGGGTTCAGTAATGAAGACACTGACAATCGCTGGTGCAATCGAAGCTGGTCAGATCTCGCCCAGTACGCAATTCAATCTCCCTCCAACACTGAAGATCTACGACGCGGAATTCGGTGAAGCCGAAGGACGAGGCACGGTTACGTGGGACACCACCCAAATCCTTACCCATTCGTCGAATGTTGGTGCGATCAAGATCGGCCAAGGTCTTGGCAAAGATGCGCTCTACGCCACTCAAAAGGCGTTTGGGCTCGGTGTGAAGACCGCACTCGACTTCCCAAATGAAGCAGCTGGTTCGGTGCTGGCTCCATCGAAATATTCGGGCACATCATTGCCGTCAATTTCGATCGGCCAAGGTATTTCGGTGACGCCGATGCAGTTGCTCTTCGCCTACAACACAATCGCCAATCAAGGTGTCTATGTCGCACCGAAGCTGGTTGACGCAACAATTGATGCACAGGGCATCGAGCATCCCACCGCCGCTGGTGAGTCGCATCGCGCCGTGAGCGCGAGCACCGCCGACAAAGTGAACGTCATGCTGCGTAACGTGGTGAACGAAGGCACTGGTCAGCTCGCATCAATCAATGGCTATTCGGTGGCCGGCAAGACCGGCACAGCTCGTAAGCCGCAACCAGGCGGCGGTTACACCGACAAAATGGGCGTGACTCGCTATCAGTCGACATTCGTTGGTTTTGTTCCCGCCCAGCAGCCGGCGCTCTCTGTCTACGTCATGCTCGATGAACCCGGTGGCGATTACACCGGTGGAGCAACCGCAGCGCCAGTCTTCTCGAAGCTCGGTTCCTTCGCCCTTAACCGTCTCGGAATCGCACCCGCAGCGACGGACATTGCGCTCGGTGGTGCGCCTGTTTCTGCGGTGCTCGGACTCCCGAGTTCCTCGTCGCAAGCAACGGTGACTGATGGTGACCGTGTTCGCGCGCTGACTGCTGGTTCGCCCGAAGCACTTGCTTCTTCGGTGCCGTCCACGATTGCCCCGCCAGCTCCGACTACGACAACGACCTCGGCGCGTAAAACCACAGCGGTGAGGTGACGCGTGCGATTGGCGACGATCGTTGCCGAATTAAAAAACGTCGATGTGTCGGGCCTCGAAGGTTCCGCATCATTTGGTGATCGTGAAATCACAGATGTGAATTTCGATTCTCGTCTCGTTCGCCCTGGTTCCCTCTTTTGCTGCGTCCGTGGGGCCAATGACGACGGTCACTTCCACGCTGGCGAAGCAGTCGAAGCCGGAGCTGTCGCGTTGATCGTTGACCATCGCGTTGATGTTGATGTGCCGCAGCTGGTTGTCCCAAATGTTCGAGAGGCAATGGCGACAGCATCGGCAACCTGTTTTGGGAACCCTGCGGAAGAACTTTTCGTCGTCGGTGTGACGGGGACGAATGGCAAGACCACGGTGACGTGGATGCTCCGAAATATTTTCATCGCTGCTCAGCGCAAGGTCGAAGTCCTAGGAACGTTGTCTGGCGCGCGAACGACTCCCGAGTCTCCTGATCTTCAACGTCGTTTGGCTCAATGGCGTGACGAAGGCGTTGATGTCGTCGCGATGGAAGTTTCTTCGCATGCGATCGATCTTCATCGGGTCGATGCAATGAAGTTCCGCGTCGCAATGTTCACAAACCTGAGTCGTGATCATCTCGACTACCACGGCTCGATGGAGGAGTACTTCGAAACAAAGGCGCGACTTTTCGAGTCTGATCGCTGTGACTCGGCAGTCGTGAATCTCGATAGCCCATATGGACGGCTGCTGGCAGATGTTGCAACAGTTCCGACTGACGGATATTCGCTCGAGGAGGTCGAGCAGCTTCAGTTGGATGTCGACGGCTCAACCTTTTCGTGGGCTGGTCGTCGTGTTTCGCTCACGCTCGGCGGGCTCTTTAACGTGAGCAATGCGCTCGGGGCTGCTCACGTTGCACGTGCACTAGGTGTGGACGACGCGACAATCGCCCAAGGGCTTTCGCTTCCACTTGTCGTTGAAGGCCGATTCGAGCGAGTCGAGGCTGGGCAACCGTTTGCCATCATCGTCGACTATGCCCATACACCCGATGGTCTTGAGCAACTTCTCAGTGCGGCGAGCGACCTTGTCGATGGTCGAGTCATCGTTGTTTTTGGCTGTGGTGGCGATCGAGACCAGTCAAAGCGTTCGATGATGGGCGAAACCGCAGTTTCGTATGCGGATTCGGTCATTATTACGGCAGACAATTCACGATCTGAATCAACTGATCAGATCATCGGTTCGATTATGGAAGGTGTGCAGCGGGTGTCGGCTTCTCGGGCAAGTTCAGTCGTTGTTGAACCCGATCGTCGCGCTGCAATTTCTCTAGCTCTTCGAACCGCCACATCTGGCGACATTGTCCTTCTCGCCGGCAAAGGCCACGAAACCGTTCAGATCATCGGGGACTCAACGATGCCGTTCGACGATCGGGTGATTGCTCGTGAGGAATGGAACCTTTTGGAGGCCACTCGATGATTCGCCTCCTCATCGCTGCGGCGATAGCTCTCGCTGTTTCACTTTTCGGCACTCGTCTGTTGATCTCGTGGCTTGAGCATCGACGCATCGGCCAACCAATTCGTGAAGATGGTCCACAGGGTCACATCACCAAAGCGGGCACGCCAACGATGGGGGGCGTTGCGTTTGTCACCGCCGCCGCAGTTGGTTGGTTTGTGAGCGACCTCGGTGGCGCGGTGTTTACTAGGCGCGGATTGCTGTGTATGGCGGCGATTATCGGTGCTGGTCTCGTTGGGCTTCTTGACGACTCAATCAAAGTGTTTCGCGAACGGAACCTGGGCTTGACGAAGCGGGCAAAGACACTCGGCCTCCTTGTCGTTGCCGGTGCGTTTGCTCTCTCGATGTTGGCATTTACCAATGTCACAACCTCGTTGTCATTTACTCGATTCGATTTCCCGGGCATCGATATTGGAAGAATCGGTTGGGTTGTGCTCGCGATCGTCATCTTCTATGCCACGACGAATGCGGTGAACCTCACTGATGGCCTCGATGGCCTTGCCGCCGGTGCCTCAATTTTCGGTTTCGCTGCCTACACCGTGATTGCGTTCTGGGGATTCCGCCATAACTCGATCTATGGCGATGAAAGTTTCCTCGACACAGCGGTGGTTTCGGCATCGATGATGGCAGCTGTTGCGGGTTTCCTTTGGTGGAATGCTGCCCCGGCCCGAATCTTCATGGGCGATACCGGAGCTCTCGCCATTGGGGCGGGACTCGCCGCTTTGGCGTTGAGTACAAACACGATCCTGCTCCTTCCGCTCGTTGGCGGTCTGTTTGTCATGGAAACGGTGTCGGTCATGCTTCAGGTCGGCAGCTATCGAGCGTTTGGTCGGCGAATTTTCCGGATGGCGCCGCTCCATCACCACTTTGAACTCGGGGGATGGCCTGAAACGACGGTCATCATTCGACTCTGGATCGTTGCTGGTCTGTTCACTGCAGTTTCGCTCGGGCTCTACTACGCGGACTTCGTTCGATTGCCGGGAGTGATCGACTGATGGACGCGCCGCTGCGCGGCCCACTGCGGTCGGCGCTCGTTTTCGGATTTGGCATTACGGGTCGAGAAGTCGCGAACGCCCTACGTGCACGAGGTATCGAGGTCGTGGCGGTGGATGAGCATCCCACCGACGCGATTCGCGCTGAGGCAGCATCAATGGGAGTGGAACTCGTCGAATCGCCTTCGCCGCAGGATCTGACGCGCCTTGTCTCGGGGTGCGATCTTGTCGTTCCCAGCCCCGGACTTCCCGAATCTCACGCCGTGTTTGGCATTGCCGAAGCGGCGGGAGTGGCCATTGAATCGGAATTCGATCTTGCCGATCGGTGGGATTCGCGTCCGATCGTTGCCATTACGGGTACCGATGGGAAAACCACGGTGACAACCATGGTTACCGCGATGCTTCTGGCTTCCGGTGTGCGCTCTATCGCCTGCGGCAACACCGAGACTCCACTCGTTGAAGCACTCGCCGATCCCGATATCGAAGTTTTTGTCGTTGAAGCGTCATCATTCCGCTTGGCGACAACACGTTGGTTCCAGCCATCAGTGGCGGTGTGGCTGAATTTCGCGCCCGATCATCTCGATGCGCACACGTCGCTCGCATCGTATGAATCGGCGAAGGCCGCAATTTGGCGGAACCTCGATGCTGCCACCGGAGTCGCCGTCGCTTCGGCAACGGACCCCGTCGTGCTTGCCAATCGCAACCCCGAACTTTCGACGATCACCTTTGGTGGTGCTGGTACCGATGCTGATGCCACGGTGATCGACGGTTGGCTCTGTCTTCCCGACGGGACTCAACTCGTTGCGGTCGACGAGCTTCCACGGTCCTTTCCGCATGACGTCACGAATGCCTTGGCGGCATCAGTCGCGGCGTTGGCTGCAGGTGCCTCTCTCGAAGGCGTTCGCCACACACTTCGTTCCTTCCAAGGTCTGCGTCACCGGGTGCAGCTCATCGGTGAACTCGAGGGTGCACGGTGGTTCGATGACTCAAAGGCCACGACACCGCACGCGGTGGAATCTGCGTTGAAGGCGTTCGATTCAGTTGTTCTGATCGCAGGCGGCCGAAACAAAGGTCTCGATCTCGAGGTTCTTGGTCACTATGTTCCTCCGGTTCGTGCTGTCGTCGCGATCGGCGAAGCTGCCGCCGAAGTGAGTAAGGCATTTGCGGGGAAGTGCGAGATTCGACTTGTTGAATCATCGATAGCCGACGCCGTAACTGCTGCAGCGGAACTCTCTCAGGCCGGAGATGCGGTTCTCCTCTCTCCCGGATGTGCATCGTTTGATTGGTTCCGTTCCTATGGCGAACGCGGCGATCAATTCGCGGCTGCAGCGCGTGCCCTTCCCGGATTCGTCTGTGAGGTTGCGCCATGAGCGCAACCATCTCGGAGCCGCGCACGCCAGTCGGCCGATTGCTTCGATCAGCTCGCGAACCTCAACCCCGGACGACCGATTTCAAGCTTCTCTGGGTGATCATCATCGCTCTGAATCTTTTTGGTTTGCTGATGATCCTGTCGGCATCCTCGGTGACAGCGCTCTATCAGTACGGATCGTCGTGGTATCAATTCCGCTTGCAAGCCATTTGGTTTGTCCTTGGATGCTGCGCACTGTTTATTGCCAGTCGATATTCGTATGAACTCTTGTCCAAGTGGATGAAGCCGATTCTGTTCGGATCTGCAGCGCTCATGACCGCGGTTCTTGTTCCGGGTCTTGGTGTTTCGGTGAACGGTTCGGCGCGCTGGCTTGGATGGGGCCCATTGCGGATGCAGCCGTCGGAGATGGCGAAGCTTGCGGTCATTCTTTACGCAGCTGACACCCTCACTCGCCGCGTCGGACAAATTGGCGATTGGAAAGCAGTACTGCGACCAATCGCGGTGGTGTTTGGTGGCTTCGCGGTACTCCTCATGCTCCAGCCGAACCTTGGAACGACGATCATTCTCGCGACGATCGTGTTGGTCATGTTGTTTGTTGGTGGAGCGCCTGGAAAGCCACTTGCCATTCTTTCTGGACTGTTGGTTGCGGGAGCCACGGTGTTCGCATTCGCCGAGCCCTATCGCTTCCGTCGCCTTATGGCCTTTAGTGATCCTTGGGCCGACCCGCTGAATACCGGTTTCCAAACGATTCAGAGCCAGGTCGGTTTTGCGAACGGCGGAATTCTTGGCACCGGGCTTGGACAGGGTCGAGCCAAGTGGGGATTCCTTCCTGAAGCTCATACCGACTTCATTTACGCCATCATCGGTGAAGAGATCGGTCTTATCGGTTCAGTGCTCGTCATCGCAATGTTTTTGGGATTCGCCTTCTTCGGTGTTCGCACCGCTCTCCATGCTCGTGACCGCTTCGGAATGTTGCTCGCTACCGGTATCACCACATGGATCCTCATCCAAGCATTTATCAACATTGGTGCCTGTGTCGGAGTGCTGCCGATTACCGGAGTGCCCCTTCCGTTTGTCTCTGCTGGTGGTTCGTCGCTCCTTTTCACTATGGCGGCTTCCGGCATCCTCCTGAACATCGCTCGACAGGAACGCTGATGGGGAATCGGCCCACTGCCGATTCCGCCACGTATGCCCTCGTGGCCGGTGGTGGAACCGCTGGTCACGTACTCCCTGGCCTCGCCGTAGCTCAAGCTCTTGTCGATCGTGGTCACGACGCTTCGTCGATTCACTTTGTTGGAAGCGAGCGCGGACTCGAACGCGCGCTCGTGCCGGCGGCAGGATTTGGTGTGACGCTCCTTCCTGGTCGCGGCATTCAGCGTCGCCTAACTCTCGAGAACTTCGCCGCCGCATGGGGGCTCGCTCGGGCGGTCGCAAAGGGCATTGGCATTGTTCGTCGGCGTCGACCAAATGTCGTTCTTGTGCTCGGTGGTTACGCGAGCATCGCCTGCACGATCGGGGCAGTGATCTGGCGGGTACCGATTGTCGTGATGGAACAAAACGCTCGAGCAGGGGCAGCGAATCGACTTGCCGGTCGATTTGCGAAAGCGTGCGCGGTGCCGTTTGTTGAGACCGATTTACCCCGCAGCGTCGTGACGGGAAATCCGGTTCGCGCCGAAGTGCTCTCAATCGATCGTGAACGCGACCGTATGGCGGCCCGCGCTGCCTTGGGTGTGAGTGGTGATCGCAGGTTCATTGCCGTGGTCACTGGTTCTCTTGGTTCTCGAAAAGTGAATGAAGCGGTTTTCGCTGCAGTGTCGAAATGGTCGACGCGAACTGACCTTTCCATTCGTCATGTGATCGGCTCTCGAGACTGGGAATCGGTGCAGGACAGGATTCCCGAGGGCGACGGTGTCGAATACGTTGCGGTGCGCTACGAAGACCGCATGGACATGGTCCTGGCCGCAGCTGATCTCCTTATTGGTCGCGCCGGTGGGACGACCGTCGCGGAACTCGCAGAAGTTGGTGTCGGCGGCGTGCTTGTCCCGTTGCCGCAAGCTCCGCGCGACCACCAAACCGCCAACGCCGCTGCGCTTGTTCGTGCCGGAGCTGCAGTGCTTATTCCCGACGCCGAACTCGATGGGAACCGCCTCGCCGCCGAAGTGCTCCCGCTTCTCGAAGATCCTTCGAAGCTTGAGCGGATGGGCATCGCAGCGCACACGCTGGCGCAACCCGACGCTGCTGATGCAGTCGCTGAACTTGTGGAGCGTCATGCCCGTCGTAACTGAGAGTGATCCCTCTCCGTCGCTCTCGACGCGTCGTTCGATTCATGTCGTCGGTGTCGGCGGTCCCGGAATGTCGGCGATCGCCTCAGCGCTTGTAGGTATGGGTCATTCGGTATCCGGAAGTGACGTCATTGAATCGGCCGTTCTCGATCGTCTTCGCTCCGAAGGGGTATCGGTGTTCGTTGGGCATTCGGCGGACAACATTTCTGCTGATACGGAATTCATTGCGGTTTCCACTGCAATCTCCGACGACAATCTGGAAGTTCGAGCAGCCAGATCCCGTTCAATCCCTGTTGTTCGCCGAACAGCGCTCCTTCCCGCAATGGCGGCAGAGCGACGCACAATTGCTGTGACGGGAACACACGGCAAGACAACAACCTCGTCGATGCTCGCCCTCGTTCTGGTTGAAGCAGGGCTCGATCCTTCGTTTCTAATCGGTGGCGAAATCAGTCAACTCGGCATCAACGCGAAGTGGTCGCAAGGGGAATGGTTCGTTCTTGAGGCTGACGAAAGTGACGGCTCAGGATTCGCCATTGATCACGAGGCACTGATCGTCACCAACATCGAAGCGGATCATCTCGAACATCATGGGTCCTTCGAAAATCTGCGCGCCGCATTCGAAACGTTCATTTCGGCAACGCGCGGAACGGTGGTGTTGTGCGCCGATGACCCCGAGACCGCAGCGATCGCGCGCGGAACCAATGCGGTCACCTACGGGCAGGCCGAAGACGCAACCGTTCGTATCGTCGATCTCAAAGGTTCTCGCGGCGGAATCGATTTCGGAGTCGTGTGTCGAGGTGAACTGGTTGGCAACATTCATCTTCCAGTCCCCGGTACGCATAACGCCCTGAACGCGTGCGCAGTAATTGCGTTGGCGCTCGAAATTGGTGTTTCGTTTTCTGCGTGCGCGTCAGCGCTCTCGAAGTTCGGTGGGGTGCGTCGCCGATTCGAACAACGGGGGGAGGCGGGAGGCGTCGTCTTCGTCGATGACTACGCCCATTTGTCCACGGAAATTCAGGCGGCGATCTCTGCAGGTCTTGACGGCAACTGGGACCGAGTTGTCGTGGTGTTCCAGCCCCATCGCTACAGCCGTACCGAATCGCTCTGGCGCGATTATGCCGACGCATTTGTCGGCGCCGATCTTCTCGTGCTGACCGGTATTTACGCGGCAGGTGAAGCTCCCCGCGCCGGAATCTCTGGACAGCTCATTGTTGATGCAGTGACAAAGGCCCATCCGGAACAGACTGTCGTTTACGTCGAGGACCGTTCCGCGTTGGCCGAATCACTCGTGGGGCAACTCCAAAGTGGTGACTTATGCCTCACCCTTGGCGCAGGTGACATCACCACGCTCGCCGATGAACTCCTTCCGTTACTTGGTGATGGGGGAGCAGCATGAATCTCGATGACGTGATGCGCACGCTCTCTCCTACGTTCGGCGATCGTGTTGTGGTCGACGCTGCTCTTGGTGAACTCACGACGTATCGGGTTGGTGGACGAGCAGCGATCCGAGTCCGTGCGGAATCGACAGATGAACTCGAAGTTCTCGGCAAGCTGATTTCAGACTCTGGCGCGCACTATGCCGTGATCGGTCGCGGCTCAAACCTTCTCGTGGCTGATGAGGGTTTCGATGGCATCGTCATCACCCTTGGGGATGGTCTTGCATCAATCGAGATCGCCGGCACAACAGTTCGGTCTGGTGGCGCGGCTCCGCTCCCCGTTGTTGCACGACGAACCGCGGCTGCCGGGCTCACCGGTTTCGAATGGGCCGTCGGCGTTCCAGGTTCGATCGGCGGTGCGGTCCGTATGAACGCTGGCGGCCACGGTTCAGATATGGCGGAATCGCTCGTCGGTATTCGCGTTGTTGATCTTGCGACCGGCGACCGTGGACTTCTGTCGTCGGCGGAACTCGAACTTGGATTCCGTTCCTCGACGCTTGGTCGTTCGCTGGTCGTTACCGAAGTGGAATTGGCTCTTTCTGTCGGCGACCGAGCGGTGGCCGAGGCGGAGATTTCCGACATCGTTCGCTGGCGTCGAGAGAATCAGCCGGGTGGAGCCAACGCAGGTTCCGTTTTTGTGAATCCTCGCCCTGATTCGGCGGGGCGACTCGTCGACGAAGCTGGCGCAAAAGGCAAGCGACTTGGTTCTGCCGAGGTTTCAACCAAGCATGCGAACTTCATTCAGGTTGACGAGGGTGGTTCGGCCAATGACGTCGCAGCGCTTATGACCGAGGTTCGCGCTCAGGTCCTTGAGCACACAGGGGTCGATCTGCATGCGGAAACACACTTTCTCGGTTTTGCTCCTGCGATCGCGGCTGCTGCTGGTGCTCGTCGCGTCGAGGATAACGGCTAATGGCAAGTCGTCTCCTCAATCGTTCGGGTGACGACGCGGAAATCGATCCGCGTATTGCTGCGCGGCGCGACGCGGTGGAAAGTGAGAAGCGTCGGCGCCGCGGTCGTTGGTGGTTGGCGGCTGCAGTGATCGCTGCGGTGCTTACCGGTGCATGGTTCATTACTCGCACCCCCTTGCTCGATGTCGATCGCATCGATGTGCGTGGTGCGGTCGCTACAACAGCCGACGACGTCGTTGCCGCGTCCGGGATTCGGACGGGAGAAGCGCTCCTCGAAGTCGACACTGCAGCGGCGGCAACTCATATTCGAGAACTCCCGTATGTTCAGTCTGCTTCGGTGGTTCGGAAGTGGGATGGCCTCGTCGTCATCACCGTGACCGAACGAGTGCCGGTCGCGATAGCGCCCTCAGCCGATGGTGTTGCCATGCTGATTGATGAATCCGGCAGGGTCATTGGTCCCCATATCGCTGGCGATGGCATCGAGACCGTTCTGATCGGGGTTGAAGCTGGGGCTCCCGGCACGGTCGTGGACGGTGTCTCTGGGGCGCTCGAGGTGGCCGGGCTACTGACGCCGGGCATGAGGGTACGAGTCGCAGGGATTGCGACAGGGCCCGATGGCTCGATCAATCTGGCGCTGATCCCGCAGGGTGTGGTGATTATGGGGCCGCCCACCGACCTTCCCGCCAAGGTGGACTCCTTACGAATTGTGATGGGTCAGGTCGACCAACGGGACCTCGCCACCATCAATGTGGTCAATCCCTCAACCCCTGTGGTTGTGAGAACCCCGAAATAGCCCTATCGGGCGAGTAACCTCGCTCTAGTTCTTCTACGTCTTTCTGAAGTCCGTCCTGCATTTCTCTCGAAGGAGCTCCCCATGGCCGCCAGTCCGCAGAACTACCTCGCGGTGATCAAGGTCGTCGGCGTCGGTGGTGGTGGCGTCAATGCCGTCAATCGCATGATCGACGCTGGACTCAAGGGGGTCGAGTTCATTGCCGTGAACACCGACGCCCAGGCGCTTCTTATGAGCGATGCCGACGTCAAGCTCGACATTGGTCGCGACCTCACCAAGGGTCTCGGCGCTGGCTCCGATCCTGAAATCGGACGTGCGGCTGCTGAAGCACATGTCGACGAAATCGAAGAGGCACTCAAGGGTGCCGACATGGTGTTCATCACTGCAGGCAAGGGTGGTGGCACCGGAACTGGCGCTGCTCCCGTTATCGCTCAGGTGGCCAAGAGCCTCGGCGCCCTCACGATTGGTGTGGTGACTCGCCCGTTCGGGTTCGAAGGCAAGCGCCGTTCGACACAAGCCGATACGGGCATCAAGACCTTGAAAGAAAAGGTCGACACCCTCATCGTCATCCCGAACGATCGTTTGCTTACGGTCTCCAATGACAAGACCTCGGTGCT
>CALBSE010000022.1 GCA_937927725.1 uncultured Actinomycetes bacterium | reverse complement strand
GACTCTGATTCCGACGACGAAGACGACGAGTTCTACTGAGCCCGTCGCCCTCAAACCCCAAGGGGTATCAGGCGATTCCTAGGCGCTCGGCCACCGCGGGCGACCCGACCACGATCAGTTCAGCGACCGCTCGACTGACACCTATATATAGGGGTGTCACTTCAGCGGCATCTGTGTCCCTCGGCGCAACCAAAATCACGGTGTCGAACTCAAGACCTTTGGCGCGCCGGAAGGTCTCGCAGACAACGGCACCATCGCCGCGGTCGTCCCAAGCGACAAGTTCAAGGCGGGTGCGGAGTTGATCGCGGTCGTCTGCTTGGAGGGTCACGACCCCAATACGGGCTGGATTGCGAAGTTCGTCCTCAATAATGCGCTCGAGTTCAGCCTCGACAACGGCAATCACGTTGTCGATATCAGTCGCCGGGTGGAACTGAATGCCAAGACCCTCAGGTGAAGAGAGCGGTGACGCAGCGCCACCCAGGCCACGCCGCAGTACCTGCGCAATCGGACGGGCATTACGGAAGTTGGAATCCAACTCCACCTGCACCCAACCGTCGTCGGCCTGAGGAAAGACAAATCCGCGCGCGTAAATGCCTTGACCTTCATCGGCGAGCAACATCATTCGGCGCGAACCATCGGGGTCGAGCAATGTCTCGAGCATGGCAATCCAGGCAGGACTGAAGTCCTGGGCCTCGTCAATGATGATCGTGTCGAAGTATTCGCCGACCTTGCTCCAGTTGTGAAGGATGTGTCCGGTTGCGATGGTGTCCCACCACACCGCCGCTTCCGAATCACTCAACGATGGGATCTCGAGTTCCGGCATTCCCTCGAGAGTCAGAGCAACGTTGTAAAAGGAATCAATCCTGATTGTTTCGTCGAGCGCGATTCCAAACTGCTCCTGCAACGATGACGCGAGCGGGTCGTTGTAACACGTAAGAAGAACTCGATCGCCCTCATTGCGAGCGCTCTGTGCCCACTTGATGCCGAGGAATGACTTTCCTGTACCCGCTCCTCCACGAACAATCACGCGGCGATTACCCAGGAGCGACGTAAGCGACTTGATCTGCGCATCACACAGATCGGTGAGTTGTTCACGAGTGTGCTTCACACGAGCGTCTGGGTCCCAAGAGAAGTCAGCATCTGGGCAAAGCAGTTTCACGATTGCGTTGATTTCATCGGGAGTGAAGGTGATACCCCAACTCCGTTGGGTATGAACAAGTTTCTCGATGTACTGATCTGCATCTTCCATCGCTTCAGCGAGGAGAAGTTGATCGCGGACCAAATCCTGCGGAATCTCCCCGGAGATCGCAGTCGTATTCGGAAACGCGATGCCGTAGACCACATCAAGATTTGAGAGCGACGGGATGTTCCGGCGAAGGATATTACGAAGGTGGAAGGCATTGTCCTTGGCCTGTTCGACGGGCTGCGGATTAAGAGGTGAACCTTCCTGGCCGTACCAAACACCATCGCGAATCGAAAGACGATGGCCTTTCACCTCGACGACGACGATTCCCATCTTGGGGTGAATCAAGATGATGTCGGTTTGATGATCCTTCGTCGTGCCGCGGAACCCAACGTCAGGAATGATCATCCAGTCGCTATAAAGCGTCCGCACGAACGAATCAACGACAACGCGTTCGGCGTTGTTCTTCAACGTTTCCATCGGAAAATCTTCGGGGATCAACTGTCCCATATCCGCCTCTTTCGCCTCGCCGTACCTGAGGAGATTGCCACAAGTCTCAGGCCAAGAAAACAGAGCGGCAAAGACTCCTGGACGAGAACTACTTGGCTTCGGCGAACCCGCTAAGAAACACGTCAAACCCAGCCAATTGTCGATCAAGCGACCGCAGCGACTTCTCGAGTTCATCAATCGCGCTGCATGGCAGGTCGAGCCCGGCCCACACCACTTCATCAACCATCCACAATCGCGAGCCAACCAGTGCAGCGTTGGTTTCGTTGATCTGAGAAAGGAGCTCGAATGTCACCGGCATGTCACGACACACTTCAGAGTGCACCGAAACTGTCTCGTCGGGACGGTCCGTGAGTTCCACCGTGAATTCGCGTGCTCGAGTCGACACTACGAACTTCCCCGAATCGATTGCTCGAACTTGGCAGCCGCTCATCGACGAAAGCGTCTTGTGCAATTCGTCGTGGAGTCGCACCGCACCGGTCGATGTGCATTTCACCGCTGCTCGAAACAGCCCACTCTCGATGAGAACTGGAATGTCGGGACGGGCAGGGATCCGGAGTGTGACTTCTTTGTCTCGATCCATCTCACGAATGACGTCATAAATCGCTCCCATCAAGAGAGAGCAATTCGCTTCACCGCTTACTTGGGCGGGTATGCGATAGGTGCTGCGAGACGCATTACGGAGACTCCAATCAACGAAGATCGAAATCTCGTTGTTTTCAATGAAGAGTTGCGCATCGGGATACTCCTCGTTCGAGGGACCGAGCGGCACCATTCGTGCTCGAAACAGCAAATCAAAGAGGGCACCGATCGTTGTTGTCGCCGATGCTGACTCAACGACATACATGGGGTAAGTCGGAACCTCGGTCTCACGGGGAAGATCGATAACAGAGGAACCAATATCGGTTGTTACGAGACATACCAAATCATCGGGGATCGAGAACTCGACCTCGTGATTGTTCGAACTAAGTGCAAGGATGCGCGCTTCCCAAATTGCACGACTCGGAAGACAACGTGTTTCCATCGGGAACTCAACAGGGTCGCCGTGAACTTCCCAGATCGTGATGTCAGTCGCGACCGACCACACGCGACCACCATTCACCGAGCGCACCCACACGCCTTCGCCTTGTGTTTCCATAGGTGGGACATAGGCCAACAGATTGCAGACCAATTCGAGCTCTTCAAGCTCGGCGACGAATTTCCACTCACTCATCGGGCCACCCCTGAGTGATAGGTGGACTCAATCGGCACGGGCGATGGGCTCGGAACTGGAATGAAGTCGAGCGGATACTGCCCTGGGCCAGGTTTCGCAGGCTCAACTCGGACGCCGTTCTCAATGTCCTCAAGAAGTCGAGCGAGCTGATCGGCCTGTTTCGGGGTTAGCGGACGGAAGGCAATGCCGCGACGGGTGATGCGCACCCAATCAACGCCAGTGATGTCGAGAATGCCGAGCCCGTAGAGGGCCCGGGTAACACGGCGC
>CALBSE010000021.1 GCA_937927725.1 uncultured Actinomycetes bacterium | reverse complement strand
CTTGCCGGAACGGCAGAACTCGACGAGCAGATTCGCAAGATCGGTGAAGGTGCTCCTGCGCTCGCGATGTCGGGAACGGCAATCGAAATGCCAATCCCCGAGAAGTTCGCTGCGCCAATTGCCTACAACGTGATTCCTTACTGCGGAAAACTGGTTGACGACGGTCGCGGCGAAACCGACGAAGAACAGAAGCTTCGTAACGAATCGCGCAAGATTCTGGAACTTCCTGTACTTGAGGTCACCGCAACATGTGTGCGCGTACCTGTCTTCACTGGTCATTCGCTTTCGATCTCGGCCGCGTTCAACAACGCCATTACCCCGGAAGATGCTCGTCGCCTCTTGGTGAAAGCCCCAGGCGTCGAACTGGCGGATATCCCGACCCCGCTGATGGCCGCCGGCGTCGACCCCACTTTTGTGGGTCGCATTCGGACTGACCGCACGGTGGAGCACGGGCTCTCGCTGTTCCTTTCGGGCGACAATCTTCGAAAGGGAGCGGCGCTCAACGCCGTGCAGATCGCAGAAGAACTGCTGGCCCGCCGCGGCTAAATCACCTTCTGGGCACTGGCGGAGGAAATCTCGTCCGGTATGTCAACGTCGTGGACTCTCTGCTAAGGTCCCGGCCCATGAAGAAACGATTCCTTCCTCTCTTTGCGGTAACTGCGTTTGCTCTTGCACTCGTGGCGTCGGGATGCTCAAGTTCGTCTCCGGGTAATCGGAACGCGTCGGCGGCTTCAAGCGGAACGCTGACGGAAGCGGATCTCAACGAGTTTTGCGCGCCGCCTCGAGATAGCGATGGAGACTCCGGCTTTCAGTACGTGCGAAACATCGTCACGTGTTTCGTTTTGCAGAACGAGACCAAGACGTTCTCAGCTCCAAACAAGTTGGATTCGAAAACGCCGCTTACCGTCACACGCGCGTTTTGCAGTGGCACGACCGACGTTTGTGTGAACGAAACCGGTTATTACGGTGACGTTCGAACGGAAGGTCTTGGCAACACTTACGGATGGCGTTCTCTCACTCCCAATCCCTTCACGGGCCTTGCAGCAATGCAGTTCATGCCGAACAAGATTTGGCAAGGAACGAATAATCGGCTCTTTGTGGCTAGTTCGTCAGCTCCCTTTTCACTTCAACAGACGGCTGCCCAGCCCGCATTTGAAAATCCTTCCTCAGGCACTAACGGCGGAGCCTGCTCTGCACAAGGGTCGTTTATCGGCTGCACGATTGATCAAGGCTCATGGCAGAAAGACGGAAGTGAGCAGCGGCCGCGATTCACGTTCTTCACCAAGCCAATGCGAATCACTATTAACAACAACTCGGGTTCTTCGATGTCGTCGAGTTCGCCGGCCTCACCTGGTCGTGGATTCCTTCTTGATCCAGTAGCGCAAGCAAACGTTGCCTCGATCTCGACCGGGGGTCAGGCGTTTATCGGTGGCTATCGATCGACGAGTTCAGATGAAGAGCAGTCGTGGACTGCTTCGTACTGTGTTGACTACAAGCCGACTGGTTCGACAGCCGCGGCAACGTGTATTCCGGTCGATATCACGGTGAAGTTGGCCTATGTCGATAACAAGTGGGTGAATCAGTCGCAGTGTGTCGTGAATTCGCGCACTGCTGCGGTCACGATCAAGTGTGATACGCCCACAATGAACGATTCCGATACCGATCGCATCGTCACCGTCAACGTCAAGAACTTCTGATCTGAAGCGGTTGACCCCAATGCTCCGTCGTTCTGGACTTGCGGTTGTTTCCATCGCGCTCACGCTTGCTCTACTAGCGAGTGCGTGCTCGTCGAAACCATCCGCAACCCGGGGTGCGTCGGGGAGCGCTGGCGATCCCACCACCCTTGCGGCTCTTCCTGCAGCGAGTGGCGGGGGTCAGTTGATTCCGGCGTATTACGGCTCGCAAATCACTCCATCAACGTGGGTTGCGACGTCGCTTTCGCCGACTCTTGTCGTTCCGGGAAAATCTGGCGCGTGGACATTCGTGCTCGACGATTTGAGCGATGGTCAAAGTGGGTTTGGTCCGCGCGAATACAAAGAAACCGGAGCAACGTCGCGCATTCCGACTGATGCGGGATTGCAGCAAGGTCGTGTGTACACATGGACGGCCCAAAGTCCGGGCCAAGAAGCCGTAGGTGGCACGTTCCAAGTTGATGTGCAGATGACCGACGCCCAAGAGTCGGATTCGGTCGGCGGACTTTCGGTAAGTCTCTCTTCGGGCGAATCCTCGTTTGGATGGTCGTCACATTCGATGGCGGCCATCCCCGGAAAAGTTGGCTTCGGACTTTCCTTCCAGGGATCAAATAGGTCGATGCCCGGTGTTCCTGCTGGTTGGCGCCTGCAGGCGGCATCGTCGAGTCAGTTCCAACGCATTCAGTTCAACGGCGACAGAAGCGTGAGCCTTATTGCCGACAACGGAATTGTTTCTGCGTATCGCGAAGGGGCGGCCGGTTCGTTCATCCCTGTGCAGCTTTCGGGCGGCACCGTGAACACCAATGGCTTGTCTCCTGTTCTTCTGCGCGATGCATCTGGTGACTACACCGTCACTACCAAAGACACCACTTCAGTTTTCCGACCGAATGCCGATGGCACGTTTGCCGATCTCATCAGCGTGAATGCAGGCGATAAACCTGTTCTTGGTCAAACTTCAACTGACGGTCGCATTCAAACCGTTTCCGATCCCGTTTCGGGTCGCAAGATCGAATTTGTTTATGGCGGTGGCGATTGCCCCAAGCCCGTTGCCGGTTTCGTTGCTGCGCCAACGGGCATGTTGTGTCAGGTGAAGTTCTGGGATGGTTCAACGTCGGCAATTTCGTACGTCGCAACGAAGAGTGGTGAACCAAGTATCGGTCGCCTTGTGGACTATCCCGAGGCGGGCGGAAACGGCGCACTCGTGACCGACCTCGCCTATGACGATGCGGGTCACATCGCAACGGTTCGTTCACCGCTCGTTGCAAGCGCTGCCGCTTCGAATGTAATCGGCTCAGAAGATTCGCAGTTTTGGACGACGGCGGTCTACGCCGCTGACGGAAAAGTCGCGTCACTTACCGAGGGCGCATCTGTAGCAGGCGCAAAGCGTTGTGTTCGTTCGTACAACTACGAAACTGTGCAATACACAACGGCGACTGATTCATGTTTCGGCGGCACCGTGGCAACAGTGGTGTACGACCCAACCACATTTTTCCCAACAATTCTGACCAACTCCGCTGGCCAAGAGGCACGGCGAGTATGGGACTTTCCTTCGGGGCAACTCCTTACCGAAGTTGATTACACCGGCCTCGTCACCACTCGTCGTTACGAAAACGGCCAACTCGTCGAAACTCGTGGTCCCACGAAGGGTTCCATCGCTGAATCACAAGCCTCAATTCGTGAATACGACAAGAGTTATGAGGTCGCGTCCGACGGCCTCGAGATGAAAGGTCTTGACGTCACCTACTGGCCGTCGACTACGGACCTTGGTGTTGACGGCGTGCAGGAAATGGGGCCAAAGGTCGATGGCGTACCTTCTCCTTCGCTCACCGTGAACTGGCCATCATCGCCTGCGGGAAACAACGGCGAATGGGCTGCGGTCATGACAGGTGGCCTGCGCATCGACACGGCTGGCAAGTATTCCTTCACCTCAAACAATTCACTTGCAACTGTGCGCGTGAACAATGTTCTTTGTACCAATGGCGGTTGCAACGATCTGGATCTGCAGCCCGGTTTCCAGTCGATTCGCATTGATGTTTCGAGTCCGCAGTCGCAAGCATCCATGGACATTCTGTGGAGTGGCCCCGATGCAGGTTCGGGCGGTTCGATCCCCACTGATCGTCTTCGCCCTCAGTATGGCTATGCGACGACCACGAAGGTCATCGACCCAACGGTGCAAAACGCAAACGTCGAGAGCGTTTCGAAGACCACGTACGAAAACCCCGCAACGGGTTTGGTGACGTCGCGCACGACGCAGGCCAACGCCAAGACCTCGTTGGCCTACGAATCGGGAAAGAACGGCAAGGGTGGGTGGGGCCGACAGATTTCGTCGACGGCGCCCGGCGGAAACTCGTTCACGTTCTCCTACTGGGGCGATAAGGAAAGTGCGAAGTCGGCCTGCCCCGGGGCATCGTCGGCCAATCAAGGCGGAGCGGCAAAGAAGACAACGACTCCCGGTGATGGTGGTGATGGACCATCAAGTATCCAGTGGGTTGATGGTGCAGGGCGCACAGTTGCATTGGCGCTGAGCGATGGTGGAACGATTTGCACGACCTATGACAAGGCTGGTCGACAAACCAAGGTCGAACTCGTTGGTATGGATCAAAAAATGGTCGAGGAGACTATTTACGCCGTTGATGGCAATCCGCTCCTTTCTCAAACGACGACGACAATTGGCTCCGATGTTTCAACAGCGAAAGCAGAGGTTGATCTTCTTGGTCGTCCCGTATTGGGCACCGACCGATACGGGATTCAGTCGCTAACGACGTACGACACACGAACGGGTGAAGTTGCGTCAGTGACGACAACGGCTCCGGGAGCAGCACCGACGGTTTTGAGCAACGTCTACGACGCTCGTGGATGGCTTCAGTCAGTTTCTGTCGATGGTCGGGTTGTCGCGACACTCACCATGAACCCTGATGGAACTTCAAATTCAATCGCATATGGCAACGGAGTATTGGTTTCGAACGGCTACGACATTGCCAACAGATTGAACGCGATGTCGTGGACTGGCCCGAACAGCCAGTCGTGGTCCACCACTCTTCAGGTCTCTGCGGCAAACAATGTTTCCGGCTCGTCGTTTACCGCTGGCGGGAAAACAACGTCGATGAGTTTTGTTCACGACAATGCTGGCCATCTTTCAAGCGCGACTGCATCGGCAGGTTTGATCCCCGCGTCGAAATCCTGGGATTTCACCTTCGATGCGAATTCGAATCGGACCTCGCAACGAGTACGTACCGATGGCGCGGTGACGGGCGATTACTCCTATACGTATAACGGTGCGGATCAGCTCACGGCGACGACCGATCCGTCGGCCTCTGATGGCATCACCTACGACAAACGTGGGAATGCCACGAAGGTCGGCCCTGACGCGTTTACGTACGACGCTGTAGATCGATTGATTGGCTCGACTGATGGCGCGGTGTCAGTCGCCTATGAGCGCAGTGTCACTGGCAGCATCATGTCGAAAACCACCACTGGCGGTGCCGACGCCGGAACAATTGAGTATGGCCTGAACGGCATGATGCTGAACGGTGACGGCAAGGCGCAATCGCAAGTTCTTTCCCTTCCCGGCGGCGCAATGTTCATGCGGTCATTGGTTGGCGGAACAAGCCGATGGGAATTCTCTGGCATCGACGGAGATCGATTCTTCACAACCGATGATGCGGGCGTGCAGATGGGTGCGGTTCAGGTATATGACCCATTCGGCCAGTTGCTGACTGCGCCGGGCCCGAGCGACCCGACGACACCAAATCTTTCGTGGCAGGCCTCGACTGGCAACGAAACACAAGCGCTGAAGACCACCTACGTGATGATGGGAGCGCGCGTGTATGTCCCGGCTCTTGGTCGCTTTCTTCAGCTCGATCCCAAAGTCGGCGGCGGTGCGAACGCCTATGACTACGCCAACCAAGATCCTGTCAACATTTCCGATCCATCTGGTGAGTCGTTCTCTGATTGGCTACCAACAATTGTTGTTGGTGTCGTCTCTCTCGTTGTTTCGATCTTCGCAACACCTGCAGCGGGCTTCATGGTGGCTGCAGCCATCAATGCTGTGATTGGCGCCGCGTCATATGCGGCGATTTATCTTTGGGAACGCTACGGACTCGAAAAGACAGAAACCGAGTTTTCGCTCAAGCAAATGGGTATCTCTGCATTGATGAGCGGTGTGCTCGGAGGTATCGGCGGGCGTACCCAGTGGACGAAGGCCGTGAAATCGGCCAAAGCGCTGGGAGCAGGAGACGACGCAGCGAAGTTGGGAACGGTCTTCATCGCCAAGAATGCAAAGAGCCTCAACCGTGCCGCCGATTTGTTGAAGGCCGGAACAATCGAAGGGGCAGACGCGGGTTCGACATTGTTGAAGGCGGCGGACAAAACTTTCGTGACCAAGGCGCGAGTTGATGCCGTCAACAAACTCTTTGAGAAGACGACCTACAAAGTTGGCGGGCAATCGACCTACGTCAGAAGTTGGAAGGGCATCAAGCAACTTCGAAACGAGTACTCCTACTGGGGCGTGCCCGGATAAGCCGACCGATATTTGTCAACGATGTTGACTGATGGCAGAATTTCGCAATGCGTTTACGTTCTCTCGTCCCTTTCCTCGCTGTAGGCCTGTCCCTTGCTCTTCTCGCTTCGGCGTGTTCGTCATCGACAAACACGCAACGTTCCGCCGCGAGTGGAGCTGGTGATCCCACAACGCTTCCAGCGCTTCCGTCCGCTGCGGGAACCGGTGAGCGTGTTCCTACGTATTTCGGTGCGGTGATCACCCCGGACTCTTGGGTCTCGTCCTCACTGTCACCCACGTTGCTCGTGCCGGGTGCAAGCGGAGCGTGGACATTTACGTTGAGCGATCTCAGTAGTGGAAGTTCCACATTCGGTCCCTTCGTGTATCGGGAATCGGGTAACTCCACTCGCATCCCCTTAGGCACGGGACTGCAACAGAGTCAGGTCTACACATGGACGGCGGAAAGCCCTGGTGAAAATCCAGTGGGCGGATCGTTCATGGTCGATGTTCAGATGGCGCAAAGCCAAGAGTTTGATTCCGTCGGTGGAATGTCGGTCGGGCTTTCCTCCGGAGAAGCGAAGACCGTATGGACGTCGCATGCGATGAATTCTCTGGGCGGGAAAGTTGGTTTCAGTCTCACCTTTCAAGCGTCGGCTCCCGAACGTCTTGGTGCTCCAGCAGGTTGGGTACTTCAAGGTGCGTCGTCGAGTGAATTCAGCCAAATCATTCAGCGTGGAAATGGAACGGTTGCGCTCATTTCGTTGAATGGCCTTGTTTCGAATTACCGCGAAGGTCCTGCCGGAACCTGGTCGCCAGTTCGACTCTCAAGTGATTCGGTCGATACGACAGGAAGCGCTCCCGTGCTCTTCCACGATTCGAACGGCTCTTGGATCGTTACCTCCAAACAAACGACATCTGTATTCGTTGACGATGGGAACGATGGTGTCGCAAATCTCGTGAGTGTGTCCGGTGCCGATGCCCCGGTACTGGGCCAAACATGGACCGATGGATTACTTCGGAAAATTACCGATCCGGTCTCTGGCAGGAGCATTGAGTTCACCTACGGAGGCGGCGGCTGTCCGAAGGCTTCAAAGGGATTTGTTGACGCTCCGAAGGGGATGGTGTGTAAAGCATCGTTCTGGGACGGTTCGACATCTGAGGTTTTCTACGTGCCGCTCACCTCGAGTGATGGCGGCGTTTCAATCGGCAGGATTGTTGACTATCCCGAGGCAAAGGGGAACGGCGCGTCTGTCATTGACTATGGATACGACCAAGCTGGCCGAATTGCGACAGTCCGCTTACCGATCGTCGCATCGGCGGCCGCTGCTGATGTGATCGGAGTAGATGATCCACAGTTCTGGACCTCGGTGTCATACGACGAATCGGGTCGCGTTGTTTCGTTGACCGAAAATGCGGCGTCGAACGGTGCTCAGCGATGCACTCGCTCGTATGCCTACGAAAGTTCCTCAGCGTCGACCGTGACTGACTCCTGCTTCGGCGGCCAAGTCGCGAGTGTGCTTTTCGATCCAACCACATTTCTCACGCGTCAGTTGGTGAACTCGGCTGGTCAAGTTTCCACGTATGTGTGGGATTACCGCAACGGTCAATTGCTTTCAAAAGTTGAATCTGACGGCCTCGCCACGACGACGGAGTACCGAGACGGAAAGATCCTTTCCACCAGAGGGCCGTCGAAGTCACTAGGTGCAGATGTTCAGTCGGCGCGTTTTTCCTACGACATGGTTGTCGATTCGCAGTCGGATGGAATCCCGATGCACGGACTCGACGTGACGTATTGGCCGTCGGCAACGGAACCCGGAACAGGGGGTGTGCAAGAACTTGGTCCGCAACAAGGTGGTTCACTTCTACCGTCATTGCTCGTGAACTGGTCGGCCTCACCGGCCGGCAATTCAGCGGATTGGTCCGCGCTGATGACTGGTGGACTTCGGGTCGAGACCGCGGGAATCTACGGCTTGCGGTCCTCGAACAACCTCGCGCGTGTGCGCGTCAACGGCGTTGTTTGCGAATCAGGATCCTGTGATGCGCTTCGACTTGAAGCTGGCACTGCTTCAATTCAAGTTGACGTCTCGTCGCCTCGTTCGGAAGCTTCGATGAACATCGAATGGTCTGGACCCGATACGGGTAACTCCTGGCAATCGATACCCACCGATCGATTGACCCCGCAATACGGGTACACCACGACGACAACTTCGTTCGATCCGACTGCTCCTCTTGCGAATCAAGAAGCGGTTTCGAAAGTGAGTTACGACAAGCCAGCGACGGGTCAGATTTCGGCGCGCACAACCGCAATGGGTTCGGTGTCGAAACTTGTGTATGAACAGGGCGCCGGTGGCAACGGAGGTTGGGGCCGACAAAGCAGTTCGACGCTGCCTGGTGGGAACGGCTACGGCTACACCTACTGGGGCGATACGGAGTCCTCGACGCCGCCATGTCCTGGAGCGAAGTCCGTAAATCAAGCTGGTTCTCCAAAGGAGTCGATCGCTCCGGGGCCTGACGGCGGAAACGGCCCAGTCGTGACGCACTGGATTGATGCTGCCGGGCGGAGTCAAGCGACGCAGATGTCAGGAGGTGGCGGTCGTTCTTGCAACAAATTTGATGCGGCCGGCCGCGTTGTCTCCGTCGAACTCCTGGGTATGGGCAAGACGATGAAATTGACGATGGCCTATTCGGTCGATGGAAATCCTTTGAGAAGCACCTCTGTCGAAGAGATTGGTGACGAGACGCTTACGTCAACGGTTGACGTAGATCTTCTTGGTCGTGAGATTCGATCTGTCGATCCAAACGGAGTGACAGCGCTCACGACCTATGACACGCGAACTGGAAAAGTTGCAACGGTGACCACCACGGTTCCTGGGGCAGCTCCAACAGTCCTCTCTCAGGCATATGACCATCGCGGTTGGCTTTCGCAGGTCTCACTGAATGCGCGAGTCCTAGCAACGATCGCCTACAACGAAGACGGAACCTCAAAGTCAATCGACTATGGCAATGGAGTTTCCAGCCTCAACTCGTATGACGATGTAAATCGATTGATTTCGGTTGCATCGACAGCGTCAAATGGCATTCCGTACGTTTCTTCTCGATCGGTTACCGCTGCCGGCCGGGTAATTGCGCAGAACTATCAAGCAGGAGCGGCAACTTCGTCGTTCTCCTATGGCTACGACCAGGCCAGTCGCTTGACATCGGCGTCGGTTACGGCAGGTCTTTCAGCGAAAGCTCTTTCTTGGGCGTATACCTACGACAAAAATTCAAATCGTTTGTCACAAGACATAAGCACCGATGGTGGCGCGAACGTCTCCTACACCTATGAGTACGACGGCGCTGATCGGTTGGTGTCGACGACTGACCCGAGCGCATCGGCGGGAATTCGCTATGACGATCGAGGAAATGCCCTCGAGGTAGGTTCCGACACGTTGACCTACGACGCCGCAAACAACGTGACGTCAATCGCTGATGGAACAGTTTCTGTCACCTATAAGCGCGGAGTGACGGGGAACATCCGAGCTCGAACGATTACCGGGGGTGCAGATGCTGGAACGCTTGTGTTTGGCGCCGAGGGGGTCATCTTCGACGGAAACGGTAAAGCACTCGTTCAAAGCATCAGCTTGCCTGGTGGTGTGACCGTTGTTCATCCTTATGCCGATGCTGTGAAGGCGACTTGGACCTTTACGTCAACAACTGGAAACAACTTCTTTCGCACTGATGATGCTGGCGTCCCGGTTGGATCTGCGCAGCTTTTTGATCCGTTCGGACAGGCGCTCTCAGCTCCAGATCCGTCACAGCCCGGAGTTCCGGTGACGGGCTTTCAGGGAGTGACAGGTAATGAGACGGTTCCGCTCTCGTTACCAGTTGTCATGATGGGAGTTCGTGCATATGTTCCTGCACTCGGTCGATTCGTTGAACTCGATCCGAAAATTGGTGGTTCGGCGAATGGTTATGACTTCGCCAATCAGAACCCAGTGAACTTGAGTGACCCGTCGGGCGCGTCTGCTGACGGAGATTGGATTGTGAGCGGCATTGCGATGGTTCTTGGGGCGGTTGCCTCTGCGGTCATTCCGCCCGCCGCTGGCTTTTGGATTGGTTTTGCAATCGGTGCCGTCGTTGGAGCGGTGGCGTATGCCGCCGTGTGGGGAATTGCTCAAGCTGCGACTTCAGGTTCGCAGTTTGATTTTGTGCAGTTCGCAATTTCCGCCGGCGTCGGTGCATTGACCGGTGGAACGTTTGGGCGCTGGCGCTATTCGCAGGGTTGCAAAGCGGCCCGATATCTCGGCGTCAAGGAAGAGGCGCTGACGATTTCTTTCGTCAAGACAAATGCGAAAGAACTTCGGTTTGTGGCCAATGGAATTGAGGACGGCGGTCATAAAATGCTCACCGTAGGACCGTTCCAATACAAACATGTATGGGGTCAATACTCACCCGAATTGATTACGAGAACGCAGAATCTGATGCAGATCAATGCCGTGCGCGACGGTGTGATTGCTCCAGATTTCCTGAGCAGAACCTCGCACCTTGTGCGGCGGGCGAATGACGCAGAACTCATTGCGCAGCAACGAGCTCGAGACACGGAGTTTTTCCGAGGCTTCGAATCCTGGATGGACTGAGTTCCATAGCACTCCTGTGTCAACGTCGTTGACACAGGGCTGCTATGGTCCCCGAAGTTTGCATTTCCCCACTTTGGAGACCTTCATGCGTCGTCGTTTGACCGTTTCGACTCTCGCCATCGGACTTTCCGTGGCCCTGCTCGCCACGGCGTGTTCATCATCTGCTTCAAAGAACCGCTCGGCGGCTTCGGGTGTAGCTGGCGATCCCACAACACTCCCAGCGCTTCCAGCGGCAACGGGTACTGGTGAGCGCATACCGCTGTACTTCGGAGCTGTTGTCACGCCATCGTCGTGGGTGTCCACCTCGCTTTCGCCAACGCTGAGCGTTCCGAACGCAGCAGGCGCGTGGACGTTCACGTTGACAGATTTAAGCGATGGAAAGAGCGAGTTCGGAACTCGTACCTATTCCGAAACAGGAAACACAACGCGCATTCCGCTTGCAGTTGGTTTGAAGCAGGGACATGCCTATACCTGGAAGGCAACAAGTCCGGGCCAAGAAACCGTTGGCGGTTCCTTCACCGTCGATACGCAGATGGGACAGTCCCAAGAGTTTGATTCCGCTGGCGGAATCAACGTCGGTCTTTCCTCGGGAGAGGCAGCTTTTGCGTGGTCATCGCACGCGATGGGTTCGCTTCCTGGTGCCGTTGGTTTCGGCCTGCAATTCCAAGCCTCAAATGAAGACGAAGTTGGTGTTCCGTCTGGTTGGAGCCTTCAAGCAGCTTCAAGCATTCCCTACAACCGAGTTGTCTCCTGGCCTGACGGGAGCGTCGGACTCGTGGGCACAAACGGATCGGTCTCGAATTACCGAGAGGGAGTAGGCGGCGCATTTACGCCGATACAACTTGGTACTGGCGACATCAACACAAACGGTTTGGCTCCGGTTCTCATTCGAAATGAGGACGGAACTTTTTCCGTCACAACAAAAGATGCAACGTCAATTTTCACTCCCGATGGCACGACAGGTAATTCGTATCTGTTGAGCGTGACGGGAACTGCAAACCCGATGTTGGGACAAAAGTGGACAGGCGGAAGAATCCAATCGGTCTCCGATCCAGTCTCGGGTCGAGAGATCACCTTTGTCTATGGCGGTGGAGAGTGTCCGAAACCCGTCGGCGGATTTGTCGCAGCTCCCGCAGGCATGTTGTGTCAGGTGAAGTTCTGGGATGGATCGACGTCGGCAATTTTGTACGTGGCCACGCCCGGTGGTGACCCATCAATCGGAAGAATTGTTGACTATCCCGAGGCGAAGGGCGATGGCGCTGAAGTTATTGATCTTGCCTACGACGGTGCTGGACGCATTGCGCGCACTCGATCGTCATTAGTGGCAGCAGCAGCAGCATCGAATGTTGTGGGAGCCGATGATCAGCAGTTCTGGGCAGACATTGACTACACCACTGAAGGAAAAGTCGCGTCGATCACGCAACCTGCCTCTTCTGCCGGTGCAAAGCGATGCACTCGCACCTATTCCTACGATTCTCCGCAATCAACGACAGCGTCTGATTCGTGTTTCGGTGGCCCAATTCTTTCGGTGATCTTTGATCCGACGACGTTCTTCACCATTTCAGCAACGAATCAAGCCGGATTGCAGATGCGAAATACGTGGGATTTTGCATCAGGTCAGTTGTTGTCATCGGTGGACTATTCGGGACTTACGAGCGTCTATCGCTACGAGGGTGGCGAACTTGTTCAGTCGTGGGGCCCGACGAAGGGATCTCCGACTGAGGCGATGTCACTGCTGCGCGAATACGACCAAAGCTTCGATGGCGCCCCCGAAGGGATTGCCATGAAGGGGCTTGATGTCACCTATTGGCCGAGCGCGACGCGAACCGGCGAAGGTGGGAAGCAGGAGCTCGGTCCGATTCTCGGCGGAGTGCGTGTTCCATCCCTCACGGTGAATTGGGACGCATCCCCTGCGGGGAACTCCGGCGGATGGTCCGCAGTCATGACCGGCGCCCTCACTATCAAAACAGCAGGCACGTATTCATTCTCTTCGGGCAATAGCACTGCGCTACTGCGAATCAACAACGTTCTTTGTGTTGATGCAGCCTGCAGTGCGCTTCCACTTTCTGCCGGCCGCAATCAAATTCGAGTTGATGTTTCGTCTACGCAAGCGAAAGCATCAATGGATCTTTCGTGGGCTGGTCCCGATACAGGTGGTGCCACTGTCTCAATTCCGACTGATGTGTTGAGTCCGCAGTATGGCTATGTCACGACGACGAAAGCCGACGATTCATCGGCGACTCGAGCACCAACGCAAAATATTTCTCGATCGTCGTATGAGGCTCCAGAAACGGGACGAGTGACCGCACGCGTCAACCAAACCGGTTCGAAGACTTCGGTGAACTATGAGCAGGGCACATCAGGTAAGGGCGGCTGGGCTCGACAGAACGCGGTAACTGATCAAGCAGGGAACTCCTATACCTATGCCTATTGGGGCGATAAGGAATCGGCAAAGTCGTCCTGTCCTGGGGCCAAGAGTGCAAATCAAGGGGGTGCCTCGAAGTCGGTTGCTGCCCCCGGAACCGATGGTGGCACAGGTCCGGTGACGACGCAGTGGGTCGACGCAACGGGCAACGTTGTCGCAACGCAGATGGCTGGCGGTGTTGTGTCATGCACAACGTATAACGCTGCTGGCCGAATCATGGCGGTCGAACTTCTCAACATGGGTTCGGTCTACAAGCAAACAAATAATTACGCGGTCGATGGCAATCCATTGATTTATGAAACGACCGAAACGGTTGGTGATTCAACCGTGACGACACGAGCCGAAGTTGATCTTGCTGGCCGTGTTGTTCGTGCTGTTGATCGCTACGGAATCGTGACGACAACGACCTATGACGAACGAACGGGGAGCGTGGCGACAGAAACAACATCGGCGCCCGGTACTGAAGCGACTGTGCAACAGATGACGTACTCCGCTCAGGGTTGGCTTTCGTCTGTCGCGGTGAACGGAAAGAACGAAGCTTCGATTTCGTACCTTCCCGATGGATTGATGTCGAGTGTTGTGTACGGAGATGGTGTTACCGCAACGAATACGTTCAACGAAGCAAATCGATTGATTGGCACGAACTGGGCAACTCCGAACGGAGCGTTTTCAAATACGTTGCAGATTTCTGCGGGTGGCAACATTTCAGCGTCATCGCTGGGCGCACCGTCTGGGTCTTCGACGTTTACCTATACCCATGACGCCAATGATCGACTCTCCGCCGCCGAGGTAACCGCCGGACTTGTGCCTGCGGCCAAGGCCTGGTCGTGGACATTCGATGATTCATCGAATCGCTTGACACAAAAGGTCGTGGAAAACGGTGCAGTTGCCGGTGATTACACCTACGTCTACAACCGGGCATCGCAGCTCACTTCCACAACCGATCCCGCAGCCTCTGGCGGGCTTACCTATGACGACCGCGGAAACGCCACAAAGGTTGGCCCCGACTCGTTCACCTATGACAATGCGAATCGAGTTGTCTCGTCGACCGACGGAGCAGTGACGGTTGCCTATACGCGTGACCTCCCCGGCAATGTTGTTGCGAAAACAACTTCCGGTGGAGCGAATGCGGGAACGATTCGTTATAGCGATACCGGTGTATTGCTTGACGGTGCATCGAAACCGTATGCGCAGCAACTCAATTTGGCGGGTGGAGTCACGTTCACGATGCCGATTGTCGCCGGCTCGGTGAACAAGCAATGGCAATTCACTGCGTTGAATGGTGACCAGTTCTTCGTCACGAACGAAACAGGCACGATTCAGGGAGCGCCGCAGGTGTACGACCCCTATGGCCAAGTTCTGACCATTCCGAATTCGGCACAACCCACACTTCCCTCGACCACGTTCGAAGCGGCGTCCGGCAACGAAACGGAATCCTTAAAGACCACCTACCAGCTCATGGGCGCTCGTGTGTATGTGCCGGCGCTCGGTCGATTCGCACAGCTCGATCCAAAAGTTGGTGGCTCGGCGAATGGGTACGACTATGTCAATCAAGATCCGGTCAACAACACCGACCCTTCTGGTCTCGAAAATGAAAATTGGCTCATCAACGGTGTCGCCGCACTCGCTTCTCTTGTCACCGCGGCGTTGGTCGCTCCTGCTCGTGGGGCCTTAGTTGGTATGGCAGTCGGTGCGCTTGCCGGTGTGGTCTGGACCGGAGTTGCGCATGCCTATGAATTCGCCACGACAGGGCAGACGTCGTTCTCTGTGGCTCGACTTGGTCTGTCGGTGCTTGCTGGCGCGGTCGGTGGCGGTATCCGCGGTCGCGTGAAATGGTCGAACGCGCAGAAACAGGCGGCTGGCAATGTTGGCGGGGCGAAGCCAAACGCAGGGACGGGGAACTCGTCTCGACCGCAAAGCTTGCGAAATTCGAGTTCTGCTCCTGATGTCGCTGATCCCTATGTTGCCCAACAACCGTTGAACGGTGCACCAAAGAGCGTTGATGCGGGAGATATCACCATCAAGTTCCGTAAGGGAAAGATGCAAGAGAAGTACGCGCACATGCTTCGGGGTAGCGGGGAAGGAAACGACATGGGCTCAAACTTCATTCCGATGTCGCGTGAGTCATCACTTTCGATTGACGACGGGACCATGGTGAGGCGAATTCTGGAAAATGACTTTTCAGGGAAGTCCGTCATGGCTCGAGGGTTCAAAGAAAACATGGGGCTAGCTGCCCGTTTCAAGCGGTGAGTGTGGAGGTGTAACTAGCAGTACCGAGTCAACGTCGTTGACTCGGTACTGCTAAGTTCTCCGAAGTTTGCATTGCCCCCAACTTCGGAGACCTTCATGCGCCGCCGTTCATTTGTATCTTTGATTGCCGTTGGACTTTCGCTGGCACTTGTTGCCTCGGCCTGTTCTTCATCCAATGCGAGTCGCGAGGCGGCCGTTGGTGAAGCGGGTGACCCGACGGTGCTTGCGGCCTTGCCGTCCGGCACTGGTTCGGGTGAACGCGTGCCCGCGTATTTCGGAGCGGTCATCACGCCGAGTTCGTGGGTGTCGACCTCGCTGTCGCCAACGCTGTCGGTTCCCGGCGGCACTGGCGCTTGGACGTTCACTCTCAGCGATTTGAGTGACGGCAAGAGTTCGTTCGGCACGAAGACGTATTCGGAAACCGGCAACAGCACTCGTGTACCAACAGGTGCCGGTTTGCAGCAGGGTCATGTGTACTCATGGAAGGCCGAGAGCGCAGGGCAGGATCCGGTTGGAGGTTCATTCACTGTTGATTTGCAGATGCCTGGTGTTCAGCAACTTGATTCTGTTGGTGGAGTGAATGTCGGCTTGTCTTCGGGTGAAGCATCAATTGCATGGTCATCTCATTCGATGAGTGCAGTTCCTGGTTCGGTGGGATTCGGTTTGCAGTTCCAGGCTTCGAATGAGTCTGAGCCCGGCCTTCCTGCGGGTTGGACGATGCAAGCCGCGTCGAGTTCGGAGTACCAGCGCATCGTGCTTGCTGAAGATGGAAGCGTTGGGCTTGTCGCCACTAATGGAATGGTTTCGAACTATCGCGAAGGCATTGGTGGTTCTTATACGCCTGTGCAACTTGGAAAGAACGAAGTCAGCACAAATGGACTCGCGCCGGTGCTCATGAAGAACGCTGATGGAACCTTTTCGGTGACGACGAAGAGTTCGACAGCGGTGTTCACTGTCGATGGCACGAGCAACATCGCGTATCTGTCCTCTATTTCGAGTGAGGGCAATCCAGTCCTTGGGCAGAAGTGGAATGGGGGCCGACTGCAGTCGGTGTCCGATCCGGTCTCGGGTCGCGAGGTCACGTTCGTTTACGGCGGCGGCGACTGTCCCAAGCCAGTTGCGGGGTTCGTTTCTGCGCCGCAGGGGATGTTGTGTCAGGTGAAGTTCTGGGACGGTTCAACTTCGGCACTTTCGTATGTGGCGATCCCTGGTGTCGGTGAATCGATCGGTCGCATCACCGATTACCCCGAGGCAAAGGGTGACGGCGCCAGTGTCCTTGATATCGCGTACGACGCAGCCGGTCGTATTGCCCGGACCCGGTCACCGTTTGTTGCCGCGGCAGCGGCGTCGAACGTGATCGGTGCTGACGACTCGCAGTACTGGACGTCGGTCGCGTACTCGGCGGAGGGCAAGGTCGCGTCGATGACTGAGCCTGCGCCCACTGCCGGTGCGTCACGGTGCACGCGTACCTACAACTATGAGAGCGCGCAGTCCACTTCGGTCACCGATTCATGTTTCGGCGGGCAGATCATGTCCATCCTCTATGACCCGACCACGTTTTTCACGATTTCTGCCACGAACGGTGCTGGTCTGACGTTGAGGAATGAATGGGATTTCGCATCGGGTGAGTTGCTGTCGTCGACGGACTACTCGGGACTTACCACGGTCAATCGTTACGAGGGTGGCGCCATCGTGCAGACATGGGGACCCACGAAGGGTTCGCCGACCGAGGCGCAATCAACGTTGCGTGAATACGACCAGTCATTCGCGCAAAGCGCCGAAGGCATTGCCATGGTTGGTCTTGACGCAACCTATTGGGCCAGTGAAGGCAATGCGTCTGGTGAGAGCGTGCAGGAACTCGGTCCGCAACTCGATGGCGTTATCGTTCCGTCGCTGACGGTGAACTGGCCGACCTCACCGGCCGGGAACAATGCAGGCTGGTCGGGTCTGCTCACCGGCGCGTTGGAAGTAAAGGTCGAAGGCACGTACAAGATCGCATCGGGCAACATGGACGCTCGCGTGCGAGTCAACAACGTCTTGTGTGTCGACGGTGCGTGTGATGCGTTGCCGTTGTCAAAGGGTCTCAATTCGATTCGAGTCGACCTGTTGTCGTCGACATCACAGGCATCGATGGATGTCACTTGGTCGGGTCCCGATACCGGCGGCGTGTCGCAATCGATTCCCACCAGGGCGCTTCGACCGCAGTACGGCTACATCACCACCACGAAAGTGAACGACCCTCAGGCTACGAACGCAATCGTCGAAAACGTTTCGCGCTCCTCCTACGATTCCCCAGCCTCGGGTCGTATTTCCTCTCGCGTGAACCAAGCCGGTTCGAAGGTCACCTTCGCCTACGAAGGCAACAAGAGTGGCAAAAGTGCATGGGAACGTCAGACGGCAGTGACGAGTGCGACCGGTGCGGCGTACTCCTACACCTATTGGGGTGACAAGGAATCGGCGAAGTCGGCCTGTCCGGGTGCGAAGTCCGCCAATCAAGGTGGCGGTTCGAAATCCGTCAGCGCCCCCGGAGCCGATGGTGGCACCGGACCGACCACCACGAAATGGTTCGATGCAGCAGGTCGTGTTGTCGCCACACAAGTTCCAGGCGGCGCCCTCGCCTGCATCACCTACGGAAAGGGTGGACAGATCACCGCCACCGAGGTGATGGGAATGGGCACCACCCAGAAGACGGTCATCGACAACGCGGTAGGTGGCAATCCGCTCATCGTCGTAGCCACCGAGACCGATGGCGACCTCGTCACGACCTCCCGCACCGAGCTGGATCTTCTCGGTCGGGTCGTCAGGGTCGTGGATCGTTTCGATATCGAAACCCGCTACGTGTACGACCAGCGCACCGGCAACGTCGCGACCACCACCACGACTGCACCGGGCGCAGCTCCTGTCGTCGAGTCGAATACCTATGACGCGCGTGGTTGGCTGGTTGCAACGGCAGTGAATGGTCGGACCGTTGTCACGAAGACTTACAACACTGATGGAACGGTGGCGTCGGTGACATACGGCAACGGCGTTAAGAGTGCCGTCGAATACAACGACCAGAATCGAGCGGTGTCGGTGCAATGGTCGACTCCGTCAGGGGCGTTCTCTTCGACTCGCGCGGTTTCCTCGGGTGGCAACATCTCGAGCGAGACGCTCAGTGCGCCAACGGGTTCGTCAACGTTCTCGTATACACGTGATTCCAACAACCGTTTGTCGGCTACCTCGGTGACGGCTGGGTTGGTTCCCGCTGCAAAGTCGTGGGCGTGGACATTCGATGCAGGGTCGAATCGTCTGACGGAAAAAGTCACGACGAATGGTGCGGCAACTGGCGACTACACCTACGCCTACAACAATGCATCACAATTAGTTTCGACGACTGACCCTTCTGCATCAGGAGGCATCACCTATGACGATCGCGGCAACGCGACGAAAGTCGGACCTGATTCGTTCACCTATGACAATGCGAATCGAGTGATCTCCGCGACGGATGGAACGTTGACGGTGGCCTACGACCGTGATGTGGACGGCGCGGTAGTCGCCAAGACCACCACCGGTGGTCCGGGAGCCGGCACGATCCAGTATTCGGCGAGTGGTGTGCTGCTCGATGGCAACGCCAAGCCGATGAACCAGCAGATCGATCTGCCACTCGGGGTCACCATGACCCTCCCGCTCTCGAGTGATTCGCGGGCGCAATGGCAGTTCACCACTCTTGGCGGCGATCTGTTCTATGTCACTGACGACAGCGGTGCGCTTCAGGGAACGCCGCAGGTGTTCGATCCGTACGGCCAGGTGCTGACTGCGCCGAATCCTGCACAACCAACATTGCCCAACACCACCTTTGAGGCGGCGACTGGCAATGAGACCGAAGCGCTTAAGACGGCCTACCAATTGATGGGTGCCCGTGTGTACGTCCCTTCGCTGGGTCGCTTCGCGCAACTCGATCCCAAAGTTGGTGGTTCGGCGAACGGTTACGACTATGCCAATCAGGATCCGATCAGCAACACCGATCCGACTGGCAACGAGACCGATAGCTGGCTTATGACGGGATTAACGGCACTGGCCTCGGCAGGTCTCGCAGCGCTCGTCGCTCCTGCACGTGGCGCGCTGGTTGGCATGTTGGTGGGTGCGGTAGCTGGCGCAGCCGTTGCTGGAGTCGTGCAGCTCGCTTCGAATTTCATCACCGGTCAATCCGAGTTCTCGGTGACTCGAATGGGGCTTTCGATCCTTGCTGGTGCTGTTGGGGGTGGCATTGCCGGTCGAGTGAAATGGTCACGGGCCCAGAATCGAGCGGCTGGGAATGTGAATGGCAATCCGCCATCGGGGGCACCGGCTCCGGATCAGCCGGTGCAGGCTCCGCAACTTCCCCGACAGAACCTCGGCGACTATCAGAACCTCTACAACCAGAAGTTCAACGCTGGTTGGGAGAAGGCTCAGGTGCAGGACGTCATCAATATGAATATTCCGGTGCTTTCGGAGCGGGCGGCGTTCGCCGATCGATATGCGATGAAGGCGGTGTCAAAGGCAAGTGATCGCAAAGTGCTCAGCAAATTCGATTGGTTCAGGAACGGAGATTTCCAGGAAGTCATGACCGGCTCCTGAGCGGTGACTTCCGACTAAGCGTCGATGATGGATCGGCTCGATGGTGGGGCCCTCGAGATTTTCGAGGGCCCCACCATGTCCGGTGGTGCGGGTGGTAACGAGAACCCTTTGGACTGTCCCCAGTCTTGAGTCAACACTGTTGACTCAAGACTGCTATGTTCTCCGAGGTTTGCATTGCCCTCAACTTCGGAGACTTTCATGCGCGGCCGTTCTGCTGTTTCACTCATTGCCGTAGGCCTTTCGTTTGCCCTTCTCGCTGCAGCCTGTTCCTCGTCTGATTCGAAGAATCGCTCATCGGCCGCTGCTGAAGCTGGCGATCCAACCGCACTTGCCGCGCTTCCTCCAGGAACGGGTTCGGGCGAACTCACGCCCTTGTATTTCGGTGCTGTCGTCACGCCGTCTTCATGGGTGTCGACCTCGCTTTCGCCGACGTTGTCCGTGCCGGGTGGAAACGGCGCGTGGACATTCACGCTGAGTGATTTGAGCGATGGAAAGTCGGCATTCGGGACGAAGACGTACGCCGAAACTGGAAACAGCGCGCGAGTGCCGCTTGCTGCAGGTTTGCAGCAGGGACACGTGTACTCGTGGAAAGCGGAAAGTCCGGGACAGCAGTCGGTCGGCGGTTCGTTCAACGTCGATCTTCAGATGCCCGGTGTGCAGCAACTCGATTCTGTTGGCGGCGTGAACGTTGGCCTCTCGTCGGGTGAAGCATCGATCGCATGGTCATCACACTCGATGGGTGCCGTTCCTGGCTCGGTTGGTTTCGGTCTCCAGTTCCAATCGTCGAATCCGTCGGAACCAGGCATGCCCGCGGGATGGAGTCTGCAAGCTGCGTCGAGTTCGGAGTATCAGCGGATTGTTGTTTCTGAAGATGGAAGCGTTGGCCTCATCAGCACGAACGGCATGGTCTCGAATTACCGGGAAGGCGCGGGCGGTTCGTTCACTCCGGTGCAGCTCGGAAAGAGTGATGTCAGCACAAGTGGTCTCGCTCCTGTCCTGATCAAGAATGCTGACGGAACATTTTCGGTAACGACGAAGAGCTCGACGTCGGTGTTCGCACTCGATGGCAACACGAACATTGCGTATCTCTCCTCGATTTCAAGCGAAGGCAATCCGGTTCTCGGGCAGAAGTGGAGCGAAGGT
This sequence comes from uncultured Actinomycetes bacterium, assembly GCA_937927725.1. Lineage (GTDB taxonomy): Bacteria > Actinomycetota > Acidimicrobiia > Acidimicrobiales > Acidimicrobilacustridaceae > Acidimicrobilacustris. The sequence continues at coordinate 18,312 of CALBSE010000021.1, read as the reverse complement.
CGAATCCAGTCAGTCTCAGATCCGGTCTCTGGCCGTGATATCTCGTTTGTCTATGGCGGTGGCGCTTGTCCCAAGGTTGCTGCAGGATTCGTTGGTGCTCCGAAGGGCATGTTGTGTCAGGTGAAGTTCTGGGACGGTTCCACATCGGAGATTTCCTATGTGGCGATCCCTGGTGTCGGTGAATCGATTGGTCGAATCACTGATTACCCCGAAGCCAAGGGTGATGGCGCCAGCGTTTTCGATATCGCGTATGACGGTTCAGGACGTGTCGCCCGCACTCGTTCACCGCTTGTTGCAGCAGCGGCGGCATCCAAAGTGATTGGCGCCGACGATTCAGAATTCTGGACGCAACTCACTTATACGTCTGAAGGCAAGGTTCAGACGATCACGGAGCCGGCATCTGCTGCTGGAGTGACTCGTTGCTCTCGCACATACGACTACGAAAGTCCACAGTCGACGAACGTTCTTGATTCTTGTTTTGGCGGTCGGATCATGTCGATGTTGTTTGACCCGACGACATTCTTCACGCTTTCGGCAACGAATTCTGCCGGTCTCACGTTGACCAACAACTGGGATCTTGCGAGCGGTCAATTGTTATCGTCCACCGATTACTCCGGTCTTACGACGGTGAATCGCTATGAAGGCGGCGACATCGTGCAGACATGGGGACCCACGAAGGGTTCGACAAGTGAGGCACAATCAACCCTGCGCCAGTACGACCAGTCCTTCGCGCAGAGCGCTGATGGCGTCGCCATGGTCGGTCTTGATGCGACGTATTGGTCAAGTGAATCAAAAACTGGCAGCGGCGGTGTGCAGGAACTCGGTCCGCAGGTTGACGGTGTTATTGCTCCCTCGTTGACGGTGAACTGGCCAAAGTCGCCAGCGGGAAAGAACGGCGGTTGGTCTGGCCTTTTGACTGGCGCCCTTGACGTCAAGACGGAAGGTAACTACCGAATCGCTTCGGGTAACTCCAACGCGCGAGTTCGAGTGAACAATGTCCTATGTGTCGATGGTGCGTGTGACGCGTTGCCGTTGTCGAAGGGACTCAATTCGATTCGTGTCGACCTGAGTTCATCGACGTCCGAGTCTTCAATGGATGTCACATGGTCTGGTCCCGATACTGGCGGAGGCTCGGTCTCAATTCCGACGAGTGCACTTCGTCCGCAGTACGGCTACATCACCACCACAAAAGTGAATGATCCGCAGGCTGTGAATGCCCCGTCAGAAAATATTTCGAAGTCCTCGTACGAGGCCCCTGCCTCTGGCCGAGTTTCTTCGCGGGTGAATCAGGCCGGATCGAAGGTCACGTTTGCCTACGAAGGAAGTAAGAACGGAAATGGCGCGTGGGAACGTCAGACGGCGGTGACCAGCCCAACTGGAGCGTCGTACAGGTACACCTATTGGGGTGACAAGGAAGTCGCGCAGTCGAAGTGTCCCGGAGCAAAGTCGGCAAGCCAAGGTGGTGGTTCAAAGTCGGTCATTGCGCCAGGCGTTGATGGTGGTAACGGTCCGACGTCGACCAAGTGGTTCGATAACGCAGGACGTGTCACTGCGACCGAGGCGCCAGGGGGAGTAGTTGGTTGCGTCTCCTTTGGTGCTGGTGGCCAAGTTGTCTCGACGGAGATGATTGGTATGGGCACTACCCAGAAGGTTGTGACGAACTATGCGGTCGGTGGGAATCCGCTGATCTCGGAAAGCACCGAGACGATTGGCACGACTTCCACGACAACTCGAATTGAGAAGGACCTTTTGGCTCGAGTCGTCCGTGTTGTCGATCGCTTCGGAATCGAGTCCCGCTACACATTCGATGTTCGTACAGGGAACATTGCGACGGAAACAACAACGGCGGTTGGGGCTTCCCCAACGGTTCAGGCAAGCACGTACAACGCAAAGGGCTGGCTCTCTTCGATCAGCGTAGATGGCACCATTGTCGCAACGTTGGCGTACAACGAAGACGGAACGGTTTCATCGGTCGAGTACGGAAATCGCGTTGCAACCAAAACGACCTACGACGCGCAGAACCGACTGGTCGCCTATCAGTCGTCTTCGCCGTCGGGTGCATTCATCGACTCTCGAGTTCTTTCATCTGGCGGAAATATTTCCTCGGAAACGCTCTCGGCTCCATCTGGATCATCGTCGTTTAGTTACACCCATGATTCGAATGATCGCTTGTCGGCTGCCTCGGTAACTGCTGGTTTGGTTCCTTCTGCAGTGAGCTGGAATTGGACCTTTGATGACTCGTCGAATCGACTCACGCAGAGGGTGATGACCGATGGAACGTTGTCGGGGGACTTCACCTACACATACAACAGCGCATCGCAATTGGTGGCAACCAACGATCCTTCAGCTTCTGCGGGACTCGAGTACGACGATCGAGGCAACGCGATCAAGGTCGGTCCTGATTCGTTTACCTACGACAACGCGAACCGCTTGATTTCGGCAAGTGACGGGTCGGTGAGTGTGGCCTACACGCTTGACGTCGACGGTGGTGTTATCGCGAAGACCACATCGGGTGGTGCTGATGCAGGGACGATTCAGTACTCCGCCAGCGGCGTTTTGCTTGATGCCGACGCGAAGCCAACGAGCCAACAGATCTCGTTGCCCGGCGGTGTAACGATGACGAAGCCGGAAATCGGCGGTGTTGTGAATGCGCACTGGCAGCACACGACGATCGCCGGAAATCTCTTCTTCGAAACCGACAGCACAGGCACCTTGGTCGGTACAGCGCAGGCGTTTGATCCCTACGGCCAGGTACTCACGACGCCGAATTCCGCTCAACCGAAACTTCCGAACACCACGTTTGAAGCTGTCACTGGAAACGAAACTGAGTCGTTGCAGACCGCCTACCAACGAATGGGCGTCCGTGTGTACATTCCGGCTCTAGGTCGCTTTGCGCAACTCGATCCGATCGTTGGTGGATCAGCCAATGGGTATGACTACGTGAACCAAGACCCGGTGAACAACATTGACCCAACAGGAAATCAATCCGACAATTGGCTTTGGAGTGGCATCAGCGCAGTCGCTGCTTTTGGTGTCGCAGCACTGCTTGCTCCAGCCCGAGGTGCTCTGGTGGGGATGCTCGTCGGTGCGGTGGCGGGTGCGGCGGTTGCAGGCGCCGTCCACGTCATTGAATTCTTTGTCACGGGCCAAACGGAGTTCTCGGCGGTGAGATTGGGTCTCTCAATCCTCGCTGGCGTGAATGGCGGAGGCATCTTTGGGCGGGTGAAGTGGTCGAAGGCGCAAAATCGAGCGGCCGGCAATATCAATGGTCAGCCACCCGCCGCTGCCGCCGGCGTCGTTCCACCGGCGCAACCACCTGCGCTGCCGCGGACAAATCTTGGCCCCTACCAGGCTCGATATGACGAGTACTACGCAAGGTCGTTAGCTCAACAGAATCAGCAGGCGAATCCGCTTCTGACGGGACAGTTGTTGTATGGCATCGTTCAAATAAATACTGCGCAAGGGGCTGCTCAGGCGGCGTTGCGTGCAGATCGATTTGCGATGGCTGCGGTTGGAAGGGCGCAACAGCGTGCGGCAGCGATTGCGGCCGCGCGTGCTCAGCGCCAAATGGCAGCGGTTGGTCGGTCGACGGTTGGTTCGTCGAACGCTGCAAATTCAGTGCGTGGGTCGGGAGACGTTGGCAGCATCTTCAGCGCATTCGACTGAAACGAGATTCAGAAAGGGAGTGAGGCGTCGAAAACCACTTCAGGCGCCTCACTCCCTTGATCCCCCGAGGGCGAGTTCAGTCGGTCCCGCTCGCGTTGAGTCAACGCTGTTGACCCAAGACTGCTATGGTCTCTGAAGTTTGCATTGCCCTCAACTTCGGAGACTTTCATGCGCCGCCGTTCTGCTGTTTCGCTCATTGCCGTAGGACTTTCGCTAGCCCTTGTCGCCTCGGCATGTTCCTCTTCGCCTTCGAAAGAACGTTCGGCTTCGGGTGGTGCTGGCGATCCAACGACACTCGCGGCGCTTCCGTCTACCAACGCGACGGGCGAGCGCGTGCCCGCCTTCTACGGTGCAGTACTTACCCCGGACTCATGGGTGTCGACGTCGCTTTCGCCAACGCTGTCGGTCCCAGGTGGCTCTGGTGCATGGACGTTCACGCTGAGTGACTTGAGCGACGGAAAGAGCGCATTCGGCACGAAGACCTACGCCGAAACGGGCAACAGCACTCGCGTGCCAACCGGCGCCGGTTTGCAGCAGGGAAATGTGTACACATGGAAGGCGACCAGCGCGGGCCAGAACGCAGTTGGTGGCTCGTTCATGGTCGATCTGCAGATGTCTGAGGTTCAGCAGTTCGATTCGGGTGGCGGTGTCAACATCGCTCTGTCGTCGGGCGAGGAATCTCTTGCATGGTCATCGCATTCGATGGGAGCGCTCCCAGGATCAGTTGGCTTCGGTTTGCAGTTCCAACCATCGAATCCCGACGAAGTTGGCGTTCCGGCCGGCTGGAGTCTGCAGGCGGCATCGAGTTTCCCCTACACACGTTTGAATCAGTGGGCCGATGGAAGCGTTGGGCTGATCAGCACCAACGGTTCGGTTGCGAACTATCGCGAAGGTGCTGGCGGTTCGTTCAACCCCGTACAACTTGGCACGAGCGATGTGAACTCCAACGGACTCGCACCGGTGCTGATTAGGAACTCAGACGGAACCTATTCGGTGACAACGAAAAGCTCGACGGCGGTTTTCGCCATTGATGGTGACTCTGGCGTTGGCTACCTCTCAAGCATCACAGGTAAGGACAATCCGATGCTCGGGCAGAAGTGGGCCGGGGGACGCATCCAGTCGGTGTCCGACCCCGTTTCTGGTCGCGAGATCACGTTTGTGTACGGCGGCGGCAGTTGCCCAAAGCCAATCACAGGGTTTGTTGCGGCACCTGCCGGCATGTTGTGTCAGGTGAAGTTCTGGGATGGCTCAACATCCGCTGTTTACTACGTCGATATTCCTGGACAGAGTCCCTCCATCGCCCGCATTGTTGATTTCCCTGAAGCGAAGGGTGCGGGCGCGAGTGTTCTCGATATCGCGTACGACGCCGCTGGACGCATCGCACGTACGCGCTCACCGCTGGTCGCGTCTGCTGCCGCATCGAACCTGATTGGTGCGGATGATTCACAGTTCTGGACAGAACTCACTTACACACCTGAAGGCAAAGTCGCCACCATGACCGAGCCGGCTTCGGCGGCGGGGGCAACGCGTTGTGCGCGCACGTATGACTACTCCAGCTCGAATTCCACTGCAGTGTCAGACTCATGTTTCGGCGGCCAAATCATGTCGGTGTTGTTCGACCCGACCACGTTCTTCACGCTTTCGGCAACGAATTCCGCTGGGCTTACGTTGACGAATAACTGGGATCTCGCGAGCGGTCAGTTGCTTTCCGCCACCGACTATTCCGGTCTCACCACGGTGAATCGTTATGAGGGCGGGAACCTCGTGCAGTCGTGGGGTCCGACAAAGGGAGGGATCAACGATTCGCAGTCAACGTTGAGAGAGTACGACCAAGCATTCGATGCGTCTCCTGATGGCATCGCCATGAAGGGTCTCGATGTCACCTATTGGCCAAGCACCTCCGATACCGGTGCAAATGGCATCCAAGAACTCGGACCTCGCGTCAACGATGTGCTGGCACCTTCGCTCACCGTGAACTGGGACAAATCGCCAGCAGGTAACAACGGCGGCTGGTCGGGCTTGATGACGGGTGTGCTTGAAGTGAAGACCGCCGGTGCGTACAAGATCGCATCGGGGAACACCAACGCAAAGGTGCGCGTCAACAATGTTCTTTGCGTCGACGGCGCTTGTGATGCGTTGCCACTTTCCGCAGGAGCGAATCAGCTTCGTATCGATCTTGCGTCTTCGACGTCAGCGTCGTCGATGGACGTGACATGGTCAGGGCCTGATACCGGCGGTAGTGCACAGTCGATTCCGGTCGATGCTCTTCGTCCCGGCTACGGCTATATGACAACGACGAAGGCCACAGACCCATCTGCGGTTAATGCGATTTCCGAAAACATTTCAAAGTCTTCGTACCTTGAGCCGGCAACGGGCCGAGTCTCGTCTCGTGTCAACCAGGCCGGCTCAAAGATGACCTTCGCCTATGAAGGCGGTGGCGCGGGCAAGGGTGGCTGGAATCGCCAGACGGCAGTCACCAGTGCAACCGGCGCGGCCTACAAGTACACCTACTGGGGCGATAAGGAATCAGCGAAGTCTTCGTGCCCCGGTGCGAAGTCAGCGAATCAGGGCGGCGGATCAAAGTCCACCATTGCCCCAGGTGTCGACGGCGGTAATGGCCCGACCACCACACAGTGGCTCGACGCGTCAGGCGATGTCGTTGCTGCACAGCTTCCGGGTGGAGTGTTGTCCTGCAATACCTACGGTCCTGCTGGTCAGACGCTTTCGATCGAACTCGTGGGAATGGGTTCGACCTATAAGACCGTGAACAACTTTGCGGTTGGCGGGAACCCGCTCATCATGGAAGCAACTCAGACTGTGGGTTCGACGACGACCACGACTCGAGTGGAAATCGATCTTGCTGGTCGAACCATTCGTTCGGTCGATCGTTATGGCATCGAGACCCGTTACACCTATGACCAGCGCACGGGGAACACCTCGTCGACGACCCTCACTGCTCCAGGTGTTGCCCCAGTCGTTACGACCAATACCTACGACGCGCGCGGTTGGCTCGTTTCCACTGATGTCGATGGCAAGACCCAAGCAACGCTTTCGTACAACCCGGACGCAACGGTGAAGTCGATCGACTACGGCAATGGTGTCGTTGTCACAAACTCGTTTAATGAGCAGAACCGTCTCGTGTCGAATGCATGGACAACCCCGTCTGGTGCATTTTCGAACTCTCGACAGGTCTCGGCCGGAGGCAATGTTTCCGGCGAAACGTTTGTAGCGCCTTCGGGCTCATCAACGTTTGCATTCACGCACGACAGTAATGGCCGCTTGTCAGCCGCAACAGTGACGGCTGGTTTGGTGCCGACGGCAAAAGCTTGGAACTGGACGTTCGATGACGCATCGAATCGTTTGACGCAGAAGGTTGCGACGAACGGTGCGGTGACTGGCGACTACACCTATACCTACAACCAAGCCTCGCAACTGACGTCAACGACCGATCCAGCAGCTTCTGCAGGTATCACCTACGACGCGCAGGGCAATGCGCTCACCGTCGGGCTCGATTCGTTCACCTACGACAAGGCGAACAACGTGTTGAGTGCAACCGACGGCACGATCACCGTCAACTACGAACGTGATTTCTCTGGTTCGGTCATCACGAAGACGACGACTGGTGGTTCCGATGCGGGCACCATTCGCTACTCAGCAAGTGGCGTGTTGCTCAACGCGGATTCGAAGCCGTACGCGTTGCAGTACTCATTGCCTGGCGGTGTTGGTGTCACGAAGCAGCTCGACGGGCCGAGAGGTGCTCGATTGCAGTTCACCTCACTCGGTGGTGATTTGTTCTTCGAAACCAACGATGCCGGTGTGTTGCAAGGAACACCTCAAGTTTTTGATCCCTATGGTCAGGTACTTACGGTGCCGAACGCTCCGCTGGCGGGTCTTCCCAACACCACATGGGAAGCTGTAACTGGCAACGAGTCTGAGGCTTTGAAGACGAACTACCAACTCATGGGTGCACGTGTGTACATCCCTGCGCTGGGACGATTCGCACAGCTCGATCCCAAGGTTGGCGGTTCGGCCAATGGCTACGACTACGTCAACCAGGACCCGGTGAACAACTCCGATCCGAGCGGTAATGAATCGGAGAACTGGCTGATTAACGGGCTTACTGGCCTGGCTGCATTCGCAGTGGGTGCGTTAGTTGCGCCTGCTCGTGGAGCACTCGTTGGAGTATTAGTCGGTGCAATCGCTGGCGCTGCGGTGGCGGGTCTTTCCCACGCGATCGAATACGCCGTTACAGGCCAGACCTCATTCTCGGCCACTCGATTGGGGATTTCGATCCTTGCCGGCGCACTTGGTGGCGGCATTGTCGGCCGAGTGAAATGGGCGAGAGCGCAGAATCAAGCTGGTGGCAATGTCAATGGTGCCGCCGCTCAGCCTGATGCGATGTCGGCGACTTCCTACCGAAGCTCGAGTTACACCTCGGGTTGGACGAGTCGATTCAGTCAAAAGATGGAAATGATTTACAACCGTGACGAGATGCTGGCGGCAAAAGCTCCACCCCGCGTCTCCCTGCAAATCGTCGACGATATTCCGATCCCTAACGGCTTCCGTGAGAGCCAGATGTCCTACTCAATGAAATCAGTTGTGAAGCAAAGCGACCCAGAGGGTGTGCGCGCAATGATGCGAGCGAGCAGCATTCTTGATGGACTTGGCGATGCAGGATCGTTCCGTCCGGCGTCGGCTGAGTCCAGCTTCAGCCTGTTGTCTTCCGTTCGCGTGTCTCAGCAGCTCGAGCGATATTCGTTCGGCTCGAGGGGCGCTTGGCTGTAACTGGTCATAGCGCCGAAGCGTTGCGAAAGGGCCCCGACCAATAGTCGGGGCCCTTTTCGTTGTGGTCGGGCTGGCGGGATTCGAACCCACGACCTCTTCGTCCCGAACGAAGCGCGCTACCAAGCTGCGCTACAGCCCGTAAGGAGTGGTCACCCTATCGGACGACCTCGGTTGCGACGAAAGCCGGATCTCAGGCCTGGAAGGCCAGATCGGCAGCGTCACCTGACGCAAGGCTGATCGGGTCGGCGTAGGCCTCTCCGGCCAACAACGCATCGGCGGCCTTGCGCAATCGCAGTGAATCAAGCGGCTTCACGAGGTAGCCGTCGGCATCGCAGCGTTGGACCTGGAACACGTCGTGGGCTCGGTCGAGCAGTACGAGAACGGCCGTGATCGGGATGGCATCCATGCCTTCTGCGTTACGAATGGCCATGCAGGTGGCGATGCCACCCATGTTGCCGATCTGTTCATCGATGATGACGAGGTCGGGGGTCAACTGGGTGATGGCCTGAAGCACATCAATGCCTGCTCGCACTCGGTAGACGTTGGTCGAAGCGTCAGCCAGAGCGGCATCGACCTCTTCGAGGATCCAGTCGGCATCGGTGGCGAGAAGGATGGTGGGCACGGCGCAGACAGTACCGGCTGGCACCGGTTTCGCCCAACCATCAGGTCAGGGAGTCCCCTTCGGGGTGAGCCACTGGGCGAGGGACGCGAGGCCATTGAGATCGTGGACATCGGCATCAAGGAAAGGAATCCTCACCACGGCGCCGGCAGGCAATTCCTCGGTGAGCGAGGCCAGAACCGTGTCCTGTCCCGCGGCCACGGCCTGAGACTCATGGAGAACGGTAATGAAGGGGGCGAGCGGTCCGTCGGAAAGTCCGTCGAGACGGTCTGCGCCGAACGAGGGATGCACTCGGTTGACCACGATCGCATCGACCGCGATGTCGGCCTCGGCGAGTGTTTCGATAAACGCGGCCGCGTCGTCGATGGTGTCATTGCGAGGAACCGTGACGAGAACGAATGCCGTGTCGTCAGCAACGAGCAGATCGTGCACTGCAACCGCTCGGCCTCGGAACCCTTCTTCCATTCCGTCGAATGTCGCAAAGAATTCGATTGCATCGTCAACGACGGACGCGCTCACAATGCGAGCGACCGTGCGCAGGAAACCTTGTGCCGCGAAGTTCACGACTTTTGCCAGACCACCGCTTGGCGTAACGAGCACTTTGTAGAGGCGATGATCAAGAAAGCTTGTAATGCGGTCGGGGGCTTCAAGAAAATCTATGGCGTTACTTGTTGGGGGTGTGTCGACAACGACAAGGTCGAATCGTTCATCGTTGTGAAGTTCGTACAGCTTTTCCATCGCCATGTATTCATGCGCGCCCGACATCGAATCGGCAATGTTTCGATAGAAATCGTTAGTGAGGATGCGTTGCGCCTGGTCGTCGCTCGGAGCGTAGGTGCGAATAAGCGCGTCGAATGTTGTCGACGTATCGAGCATCACCGCCCACAGTTCGCCCGTTGCCTCGACGTCAATTTGTTGTGGTGTGTTGCCGATGGCGCGGTCGGGGTCGAAACCCATCGCATCGGAAAGTCGGCGAGCGGGATCAATGGTGACGACACATACCCGACGACCGAGTCGAGCTGCTTCAAGTGCGAGTGCGGCTGCAGTCGTCGTCTTTCCGACGCCGCCAGCGCCCACACACACGATGACTGACTGTTGTTCGAGAAGAGTTGAGAGCGAGGTCATGCGTCATCCTCGGTGAGTTCTCTGATTCCGAAGGTGAGCGCGCTTGACAACGTTTCGAGTTCAGCAGGACCGGGTTCGGTCGTGAATACATATGGTGTTCGAAGTTGTGCGAGCGGTAACAGTTCGGAAAGACGCTCGACTTGTTCGTTCTGTCGCGCCGCCCATTTCAACCTGAACGCTGCGGCATTGCGAAGTTCAGCGATGTCGACCTTAGAGAGTTTCGTTGAGCAGGCGGCGATGAGAGCATCAAGGTCCGCGTCGAGTCCTTCGGGCAATTCGACGAGTCCGTTCACAATCACCGGTCCGAGGGCGACGCCGATTTCGTCTTCAAGTGCAAACGCAGTTTCGACGACTTCATTCACCGGTGTTTCCTCGGCAAGGGTCGCGAGCATGACTCGGCACCGCGTTGGGTCGGCGAGCATCTCGAGTACCTCGTCGGCCTGCGTCGCGATGGGGCCAGCCCCGACAGCACCGCGCAGACCGGTCGGTGATTGCAGGAAGGAGACCGCGTGGCCTGCGGCCGGGGCATCGAGGACGATGAGGTCGGCATCGGCCGACGCCTCGAAGGCCTTGACCCGTCCGAGAACGAGGAGATCCCGAATGCCGGGGGCGGCCGTAGTCACCACATCAATGGCGCCAGAGGACACCAGGCGGCGGGTGATGCGAGCCAGTCCGTGGTCGGCCAAATACTGGGCCAGAGCCTCGTCAGGGGTCACCAGACGGCCTCGGACATCCGCGTCGCCGGAAGGGCCACCGCCCGCGTGGAGGGTCTGTTCAAGGCCCGTGAGCTCAGGTGTGGCAAAGAGGCGGCTGATAGGGCCACCAGGGGTCAGACGGACCAAAAGGGTGGACAATCCGGCCCCAGCGGCGGTGCGGGCCAGAGCTGCGGACATGGTGCTTTTGCCCACGCCTCCCTTCCCGGCCACGATGAGGACCCGTGATGCTGCGAAAAATCGTGCAGGGTCCATTTTCCCCTCGGAGGCTCGACATGCGCAGACTACCCACCGCTGCTGCAATCACCGCTGTCGTAGCACTACTACTTGGTGTCGTCGGTTTTGCCGTGAGCGCAATGACGAGCCCAGTTTCGGCCGAAACCACGACGACGGTCATCAACGAAGGCGGCCCGGACGGTTTCGTTGCCGTTGTCAAGGTGAGCGGTCTTCTTGATCCGGTCATGGTCGATTTCATCCGATCCTCGATTAACGACGCAATCAACGAAGGCGCCGTCGCTCTCATCCTTCAGGCCGATTCAAACGGTGTTGTTGTCGAGGATTCAGTTTTTGCCGCGTTGTTGAACGCGATGCTTGCGTCGCCAGTTCCGATTGATGTTTGGGTCGGTCCTTCGGGTTCGCATCTCACTGGTCTGTCGGCGCAACTCGTTGGTGCTGCGGATCAGGTTGGTATGGCTCCCGGCTCGCGTCTTGGCAATGCCGGGCAACCAGTGATCGATGGTCTTGATACAAAGCGTTTGTCACAAATCGCAGACAAGACCGTGAGTGCCCAGGAAGCCGCCGACCTTGGCGTTACCACTGTTGCGGCTCCAACAATCGGCGATTTCCTCGTGAATTTGCCCGGTGTTGCGACTCGTGAAGTCACTGCTGACAACGGCGAAACTCGACGTGAACCGCTCACGCAGGTGCGCTTCGGTCAACTCTCACTTGTTTCAAATCTCATGCACACAGTTGCCAGTCCGGCAGTTGCGTACTTGCTCATCACTGTTGGTCTTGCGCTCATCATCTTCGAACTCTTCACCGCCGGTGTTGGTGTCGCTGGTGTTGTCGGCGCGGGCGCATTCATTCTTTCCGGTTATGGAATGTGGGTCTTGCCGACTCATTGGTGGGCGTTTGTGTTGCTCGCGATTTCGATGTTTGCCTTTTCCGTTGATGTGCAAACCGGCGTACCTCGGGTGTGGACCGGTATCGGCATCGTGTTGTTCGTCGTGTTTTCGTTCACCGTGTACGACGGCATGTCGTTGTCGTGGATCACGTTGCTCGTTGCGGTCTTGGGCATCGCGCTGACCTTCCTTGCCGGTATGCCATCGATGGTCCGAACCCGTTTTTCCACCCCAACCATCGGACGCGAGTGGATGATCGGGGAAATGGGCCGAGCCGTCACGGGAATCAACCCCGACGGCGTTGTCCAGATCCGTGAGGCCCTCTGGCGGGCCTCGACCAATCGCTCCACCCCGATCGAAGAACTCGACCGAGTGCGGGTTGTGAGCATCGATGGTCTCGTTCTCGAGGTTGAGCCCGAAGTGGGAGCGGCCAAGGATTACCGGGACCGTTCCCCCCGCTCCGATGCCAAGGGAGACAAGGGATCTTCTGAAGACACCAGTGCCGAGTCAGGCACGGTTCAGGACCCCGACTGACCCCGTTTTCCTCCCATTCACGCTGATGTGACATTCGTCGCATTTTTTCTTGCAATGGGCGCGGGCGCCGTTGTACGTTCGCCATCCGGAGTAGGGAGGCAGTACTGCAATGAGTGTTCAGCGAATTGAAGACGATTGGCAGATGAAGGCGGAATGCCGTGGACCACAGGCCGTGGTCTTCTTTCCGCCCTCACAGTTCGAGCGCAAGGAAGACAAGCTTCAGCGCGAGAACCGTGCCAAAGAGATCTGCATCGAGTGTTCGGTGCGCACCGATTGTCTTGAGTACGCCCTGTCGATCCGTGAGCCGCACGGCATCTGGGGTGGACTCAACGAACTTGAACGAAAGGCCCTGCTTACGCAGCACGCGGTCTGAAGGCCTGCGACGTTGGTTCGGGGGGACCAATGATCGCTGCAGACCCAGCGTCGGGTCCGGTTCGTCCGGCCCGGCGCTGGGGCATTTTTGCGGTGATGTGATTTCGTGACGATTGTCGCGACGGCGAGTGAATGGTCCTCGCCGGTACGCTTTCGACGTGTTCCTGTTTCTCTTTTGCGTGTTCGTTGTGTTCCCGCTCATCGAGTTGGGTGTCGTAATCGCGGTCGCAGACTGGATCGGCATCCTCCCGACGATTGCCGCCCTCATTGCAATGAGCGCCGTCGGAGTGTGGTTGGTGAAGCGTGAAGGTCTCGGCGTAATGCGACGTACGCGTCTGGCGGTCAATCGCGGCGAGGTACCGGGTGGCGAAATGCTCGATGGTGCAATGCTCACAATCGCGGGCTTTCTCTGCATCGTTCCTGGATTCATTTCCGAAACAATTGGATTGCTGTTGCTGATTGGGCCAGTTCGCCGACCAGTTGGCCGACGCCTCATGCGCCGCTGGACGCGAATCGCTTCATTCGCCGGTATGACCGGCCGACGTCGCGCCATCAACGTCGAATGGGTTGGTGACGTCACACCGTCAAAGCAAACCGCCACAGCACCGATCGAAATCGGTCCTGTTCGTGACTGACGCAAGCGCAACGTTCACCACCAAACCTCCGTTGGTGCACGACAAGCCGCAAACTGTTTCGCCGCTCGTGCGTCGAATTACTGCGGCGAATCCCAGCCACATGACCGGCTTCGGAACAAACACGTATCTCGTGGGAAACGACGAGGTTCTCGTGATTGACCCAGGCCCTGAAGATGCCGCTCACACCAAAGCGATCCTGAAAGCGGCGAAGGGTCATATCCGCTGGATCATGTGCACGCATACGCATCCCGATCATTCGCCCGGTGTTCCTGCGTTGAAAGCCGAAACCGGGGCCGAAGTGATGGCCTGGAGCAATCGGGGTGGCCTTCGAACTGATCGTCGCTTGCGTGATGGTGATCAACTCATCGCTGATGAGTTCACGATCACTGCAGTGCACACACCCGGTCACGCAGGTAACCACCTTTGCTTCTTCCTCGAAGACGAGCGCACGTTGTTCTCGGGTGACCACATCATGCAGGGTTCTACCGTTGTGATTACACCGCCCGATGGCAACATGGGGGCCTACCTCGAGTCACTCGCAAAGGTGAGGGCTCTCAGGCCGACATCCATCGCTCCGGCTCATGGCCACATCATCACCGACCCGAACGCGGTCATCGACTGGTACACGTCGCATCGGCTTGAACGTGAAGCACAACTCCACGGGTTGTTGCTCGAAATGGGAAGCGCACGTATTTCACAACTCGTCGAAGCGGCCTACGTGCCACTCGATCCGATCCTCATCCCGATGGCCAAGCGTTCGGTGCATTCTCATCTGCGCAAGCTCGCTGATGAAGGAAAAGTTGAAGGCAACGGTGCGCGCGGTGTGTGGTCAGTGATCTGACCTCAGTGATCTGACCGTTGTTGCCATGTTCAGTCCGGCGGATGATCGGGGAATCGGTCGTAACGCCACAACACTGGGAACAACACGATCCAACCGATCACAACACCGATCGTGGCGACACCGCCGAGGACAACGGCGCGACCAGTGCCGAGCAACTGGCCGGCGACTCCTGACTCGAAGGCGCCCAGTTCGTTCGACGCGCCAATGAAGACGCCTTCGACGGCCATGACACGACCGCGCGCCGACGAGGGAGTCACGAGAGGAACAAGCGTGCTTCGGATGAACACGCTTACTGAATCCGCCGCGCTTAACAACATCACGCTGAGGAATGCAATCGCGAAACTGTGTGTCATTCCCAAAGTGATTGTGAACAACCCAAAGAAACCAACGGCAATAAACATGACCGGACCGGTGCGACGTTGAATGGGTTTGATGCTCAAAAGGATCGTTACTACTGCAGCGCCAATTCCACCGGCAGCGCGGAGCCAACCAAGGCCGACCGCGTTCACATGCAAACGGGTCTCGGCGATAGCTGGTAGCAGCGCAACTGCGCCACCGAACAACACGGCAAAGAGATCGAGAGAAATCGCACCGAGTAGCGCAGGATTGCGTCGGATAACCCGGAATCCTTCAAACGCTTCATGGAACGTGCGCTTCTTCTTTGTGTCGACATCCGAAGATGTTGTCGGTGCGAGAGATTCGTGAGCGATGTCGTCGGCGTTCCGTTCGCCAAGCACATCAAGCATCTCAGCAGGGCGCATTTCATCGCCGAGTTCGATGACCGATGCGTCTTGTTCGCCGGCGAGCGAGTTTCCTGGAGCAATTCGATCGGGACGGGGTCGAGCGAACTGAATGAGAACGGCACCAGCTGCGGTGAGGATCATGCAGGCGATGAACGGCCACGAGGGCGAGACAACAAAGAGAAAGCCTGCGAGGACCGGTCCGATAATCGCACTCGCCTGCCAGCAGGCCACGTGGAAGGCGATGAGCCGAGGAAGGCCGCCATCGGGAGCAATGTCGGCGGGCATGGAGCGTGTGGCGGGGCTTACGAACGCTCGACCAACACCAAATGCGATCACGATGAGGAAAATCGGCAGCGTCGCTGTGGGCTTTGTTGCGACGTACCACGCAAGCATGCCGGTGGTGATGACTTCGACCATCAGACCGATAGAAGCGATGTGGCGACGGTCGTAACGGTCGGCGAACGATCCCGTAACCGTCATCAGCAAGAACGCGGGCGCAAATTCGGCAAGACCGAGAAGACCAAGATCAAGATCTCGCCCGGTCATGTCGTACAGCTGTTTGCCGAGCGCAGTGATTTGGATCATTGCGGCGATGGTCGACGCCACCGATGCAAGTAAGAACGGCGAGACTGAACGAGTGCGCAGAAGTTGTTTGGCCGAAATAGTTGCTGCCATAAATGTCAGTACTCGACGCGGTAGTCGAAACCTTCTTCGGCAGCACGACGTTCGGCCTTGCCGGCAAGGCGAAGGTTTTCGAGGTGGGCGTAGGTTTCGCTATCGGCCATTGGCCCGCGACTTCGAGGTGAGAACAAGTATTCGGACCACTTGGTGACGGGTGCCCAACCTGCTTCAGGGGCAGCATCGACCAGCAGTTGCAGCCGCGTCGCGTGGTGGTCCTTGATGGCTTCGCAACGACCTGGAAGATCTCCGAATGGATGGCCATGGGCCGGTAACACGGTGGTGATGCCTTCGAGGCCAGCAACCTTGTCGAGGTTCTGTAAGTAATTCGACAGTGGATCGCCACCCATGAACCCCGCGATATGCGGAGTGATCGTCGGCAGAACGTGATCGCCCGAAAGCAACACGCCATCCTCGGGATTCCACATGCACAGATGGTCGTGGGTGTGACCCGGCGTAAACACGGCAATCCAGTCGCGATCGCCCATACGAACCCGTTGGGAATCATCAACAACGATTGTCGGGCGCGGAGCTCTCATCCACGAGACTTCTTCGATTCGGCCATCGGCAATGGCAGCGCGAATGCGATTGCGAAACGCCTTGAACCCTGGGAATGCTTCTTCCATCTCGGCTTCGTCGGTGTTGCCGATTGCGTCGAGGATGGTTCCGGCTTCGGCTGCGTCGGCGGGATCAAGCGGCTCGAGTGGAGTGTCATCGAGGTCGAGGAGATCGGTCCACTTGCGAAACATCGTTGATGTCAGCACATCGGAGTGGCTGGCTTCGACGAGTCGATGAGCGCCACCGAAATGATCCGGATGCGAATGGGTGATGAAGACAGTGTGCACTCGCGCTAACGGAATATTCGCGTCGCGCATGCGATCTTGGAGTGCAGCCCAAGATTCATCGCTGGGCAGGCCAGGATCGACGAGGGTGAATCCTCGAGAGTCTTCGATGGCGTAGGTGTTGACATGGCCGAGGCCGGTGAAGTCGGTTGGAAGCTGAAGGCGAAGGACGCCGCGAGCAACCTCGGTGATCTCGGTCGACGCGTCTTCTTGTTCTTGCCGCGGCACGCGAGGCGCCTCAGCGCCGTGTCCGTGCCCGTTGTGATCGTGTGCGTCCCCCATGACGATTCGACACTACCGCCCAAGGACGGCGGGAAACTCAGGCGCTGGGTTCGGGCGCGGCGTCGGCCCCCTCGAGTAGGCAGAAGGTGTCTCGGTAGTAGCGGAGTTCGAAAACGCTCTCTCGGATGTCGTCGAGGGCACGATGCCCCTCGGCTTTACGAGGCGCTCCCTTGAGGATGGCGGGG
This sequence comes from uncultured Actinomycetes bacterium, assembly GCA_937927725.1. GTDB lineage: Bacteria > Actinomycetota > Acidimicrobiia > Acidimicrobiales > Acidimicrobilacustridaceae > Acidimicrobilacustris. The sequence goes on along the minus strand of CALBSE010000021.1, from coordinate 1,171 downwards.
TTCCACCGCTTGATGAGCTCTTTCAGGGTCGAGACATCCACGGAGCGGTAGTGAAGAAAGTTTTCGATCTCGGGCATGTAGGTCGCTAGGAAGCGGCGATCGGTGCCGATGGAGTTGCCACACAGGGGGACGGTTCGGGGCTCGGCGATGTGCTCTCGGAGGAAGGTCATCGTGGCGTCGTTGGCCTCTTGAAGGCTGATAGTTGAGGCCTGGATCTCGGGAAGGAGCCCGCTGCGGGTGTGCATGTTGACAACGACTTCGTCCATAAACGCCAGCGCTTCAGGCGGCTGGTAGACGACCAGGTCGGGCCCCTCGGCGATGATTTCGAGGTTGTCGTCGGTGAGAAGGGTGGCGATCTCGACGATCACGTTCTTGGCGGTGTCGAGGCCGGTCATTTCGAGATCGATCCAAGCGAGCATGACCGGATCCTACGCACCGTCCTACGATCGTCCGGTGCTTGAAGTTCCCGTGATGCGTCTTGACCCCGATCTTGCATTGCCGGCCTACGCCCGAGTTGGCGACGCTGGGCTCGACCTTCTTGCACGTGAAACCGTCGTTCTTCTCCCCGCTGGGGGTCGAGCGTTGGTGCCAACAGGCCTTGCAGTTGCCATCCCCGAAGGGCATGCCGGGTTCGTGCAGCCCCGGAGTGGCTTAGCGCTGAAGCACGGCGTGACCTGTCTCAATACGCCCGGACTTATTGACAGTGGCTACCGAGGCGAACTCAAGGTGCTGCTGATCAACACCGACCCCGTTGAACCCTTTGAGGTCAAACGCGGTGAGCGGATTGCGCAACTTGTTGTGCAGCGCGTCGAACACGTTGTGCTCGTGCCCGTCGACGATTTTGATCATCTCGGTGAATCAGAACGCGGCGCTGGCGGATTCGGTCACACCGGTCGGTAAGTCGCCTCGAGTCCGAGCCCCTCGTTTAGGCAGGAACCTTCTTGGCTCTGCACGCTCAATCAAGCGGCGGAACGCACTTGTGGGAGTGACCAGTCGGTCACTCGCCATCCGACCTCGATAATTGCCGAGGCAATGACGCCGATGCCGATCGCGCTCGCTATGTCGCGCGCATCGGGAAGAGGAAGCGCGAAGTAGTCGCGGAAGCTCGGGATGACCAGCGCGCCGGCGAAGGCGACAGCCATTCCAATGACCAAGACGTACTTCCACCACA
>CALBSE010000020.1 GCA_937927725.1 uncultured Actinomycetes bacterium | reverse complement strand
CCATTTAAGGCTCGTACATCGCCACCGAAGGTTTTTGTGAGGCCCTCGGCCTCGATCGCTGCAGTCATTGGATCATCACGGGTGGAGAGGCTACCGGTCGGGATCGTCAGTGGATCCCATCGCCACCAGACTCAGCCGAAGTTGATCACGCGACGTGCCATCTTCCAGCCGTCTGTGGTGCGCTTGAGAGTGTCGTGGTAGTGGCCTACAAGGGTTACTCGTGGAGCAACATTGGTCTCCACGTAATAGACCCAATAGGAATCAGCAACAGCTTCGTCGTCGCTGCTGAACTCAACTGCGGTCGATGCCACGACGTGGCGAGAGTTACTACCCGGCCCGACCATGCCTTCAGCACGCCGCGCCAGACTGCCTTCCAGAATGTCGGCTCGCCCGTGGCGCGGAGCGTTGGGCATCAACCAATCAGCGTCGTCTGTGAAGAGATCGGCATATTGCTCACAAGAACCAAGCCCGTCGGCATACTGCGCCAACCGAACGATGACGTTCCGTACCGCCCATTCATCGGCGGCCTGCTCCCCTGCACTCCGTTTCGACGCCATGATTCCCCCTCGTAAATTTCTCTAGATCATCGCATCTACCGATCCACAGCGAAACACCTCCCCCGGCTCGTCGGTGACGTGGGAGTATGGCGCCCATGGAAATCTCGATCGGAATCACCCCCGGACCCGACGCTGTTCGACACGCCCAACTCGCAGAGAAACTCGGATTCCGTCGTGCATGGCTGTACGACTCAGCAGCGCTTTACGAAGACATCTGGATCAACATCGCGAACATCCTCAACGCCACGGACAATCTCGACGTTGGCACGGCAGTTCTTGTTCCGAATCTTCGTCACGTCATGACGACCGCGTCGGCTATCGCCACAATCGAACGCATGGCACCCGGTCGGCTCATGGTGGGTTTCGGTACCGGATTCACTGCTCGAATGGTGCTCGGCAAGAAAGCGCTTTCGTGGAAGACCACACGCTCCTACATCGAAACTCTTCACACGCTCCTCGCCGGAGGAGTCGCCGAGGTTGAAGGTGAACGCGTACAAATGATTCACCGTCCATCCCTCACCGCCGAACGACCGATCAATGTTCCGCTCTTGGTGTCGGCAATGGGGCCGAAGGGTCTCGACATCACCGCCGAAATGATCGCTGACGGCACCTGCGCTGGGCTCATCGGCGTGGCACCTGTCGAAGGCCCGTGGGGCCACCAGGTCCTCATGGTTTCTGGTTCTGTTCTTGATGACGGCGAATCTGCTGCCTCGCCGCGTGCCAGAGCAGCTATCGGCCCTTGGTACGTGGTCGGCTATCACGGTTGTTGGGAAGCGGCGCCAGAGTTCTTAACGGCAATGCCCGGCGGCGCTGAATGGCTCGCCGATGTCGAAGCGGCGCGACCAGAAGGTGAACGTCACCTCACCGTCCACGAAGGCCACGTCACTGAAGTCTTCGGCCGTGATCAAGTTGTGCTTGATCTTGCTGACGAAGCAATTTTGGCGGGCGTGGGCTGGACAGGCGACAAAGCAGCGGTAAAGGCAAAAGTCACGCACGCATCTTCGGTCGGTGTTACCGAGATTCTGTACACGCCCGCCGGCCCGGATGTTGAACGCGAGATGCGGGCTTTCGCAGAAGCGACGATGTCCTAGACAATGCCTGCCCGTCAACGGTCTCATCATCTCCCAACTCGAGCGGGTTGGGTGACGCTTTTCGGCGTCGTTCCCGATCACGGACTTCACCGTCGAGCAAGTGACATTCTTCGGATTATCGCCGGACTCATTCTGTTTGGGCTCGGAACGGTCGGCGCGCTTTCGTATTCGCATTTCGAGCGTTCGATCCATTCGGCGGTCGAGTCGCTTCCGGATCCGCTTCTAAAGGTCGCCAGCATCGCCAACGGTGGCGGCATCGTCGTTGCCATCATTGTCGTGTACGTGATCGCGCTCTCCTCACGTCGACTCCGTTTCATTGCGGGAATCACGATCGCGCTTTGTGCTGGCACGGTCATCGTCCTTGGACTCCAACACCTCATCAACGCCCCATCTGTCGTCGATGCCGCGGCCAAAAATCTCACTCACTATCCGCAGTACCCACCTGTCCGCCTCACGGTGCTCGCTGCGGTTTTCTTCGTCGCTGGTCCTGAACTGACTCGGCCATCGCGCCGACTCATGTCGACGCTGTTGGCGATAGTCGCGGTGAGCGCAGTTGCCCGCACCGCTGGTTATCCGGCCGGGATTTTTGGTGCCATCGCACTCGGTTGGGCTTTTGCCGCCGCCATTCACCTCGCTCTTGGTTCCCCAGACGGTGCCCCTGATCCGAGCGAGGTTTCGGCTGATCTCGCCTCGATCGGCATTGAAGCGCAAGACATCACCGTGAGTTCCGTGCAGACATGGGGTGAGAAGGCCTACAGCGGTACGCAAGCAGATGGCACGCGATTACGGATCGTTGTCATCGGACGTGACGCGACCGATGCTCAATTACTCACAAAGATCGGACGCTTTCTTTGGTACAAGGACTCGGGTCCGGTTCTGAGTTTCAGCCGACAACAGCAAATCGAACATCGAGCGTTCGCTCTTCTTCTCGCACAACGAGCCGGGGTCCGAGTACCCAGTGTCGTAACCGCAGCAACAATTGGCTCGCGCGGCGATGCAACGTTGGTGCTCGACACTGCGAAAGGCACCACTCTCGATCGGCTTTCGATCGACGAGATCACCGACAACTTCCTTATTGATACGTGGACCGAGCTCAACAAACTCCACGACGCGGGCATTACCCACGGAGGCATTTGGTCGCAAACGTTTCTTCTCACCGAAGCCGGTGCCGCGTTCGGCGATCTCGCAACGGCCAACACCACTCCTGATGGCGATGCCTTTTTCGCTGATCGCGTTGCGCTCCTCGCAACTCTCGCCGACAAAGTGGGAGACGAACGAGCAATCGCTACAGCTCAGACGTCTCTCGGCAAAGACGGACTGTCGGCACTACTGCCGTACTTGCAGACCACGGCTCTTCCGCGAGTAAATCGCCGGTCGGCGGATGGACTCAAGAAGTTATGTGCACGACTTCGCGACGAGGTCAGCACGTCGACGGGTGTCGAAGCGCCGAAGTTAGAGGAGCTTCGCCGCGTTGCTCCTTCGTCCATCCTGATTGCCGCGTTCACGATCCTCGGCATGTATCTACTTATCGGGCAGTTCGCTCACGTCGAGTGGGCCACGATGTTCAAAGACGCTCATTGGATTTGGATACCTATTGTCTTCTTATTGGCCTGGGTCCCAATCGGCGGTCTGGCCATTTCACTTCTCGGTTCCGTCAGTAAGCCATTGCCGCTGCGACCAGTTGTCATGCTCGAAATCGGCACGAAATTCACGGGACTTGCCGGTGGCGGTGTCACTACGTTCGCGCTCCAGGTTCGTTTCTTCCAGAAGCAAGGCCTCAAGTCCGCAGTTGCTGTTACCTCGAGCCTTCTCAATTCCGTTGCCTCTGGTTTCACTGAGGTCGTCTTCCTCCTCGTCGCCCTCATCTTTGGCGCCGGAGCGTTTTCTCTCAGCAAGGGCGGATCTGGCGGAGTGAGCGGACTCTCCGGAAAGATCCTTCTTGCTGCAATCGTTCTGGCAGTCATCGTTGCAATCGTCTTCACGATCCCCGGGCTGCGCCACCGAATTTCGAAGTTCCTCATCCCCCAAATTCGGGCCGCACGGGAGAATCTTGCAGCCGTCATGAAGAACCCTCGAAAAGGGCTTCAGATGCTTGCGGGAAATGCCCTCTCTCAGATCTTCTATGCGCTTGTGCTCTGGGCCGCTCTGCATACCTACGGCGAATCGCTGGGGCTGATGCAACTCATCATCATCAACACGCTTGCTTCGATTCTCGGTGGGATTGCGCCCGTGCCCGGCGGTATCGGCGTCATCGAAGCTGGCCTCATCGGGGGATTCACTGCTGCGGGCATACCCGACCAGCAGGCGATCGCGGCAACGTTCACGGCCCGAATGTTCACTGCCTATCTGCCACCGATCTGGGGATGGCTCTCAATCAACTGGCTGCGACACCGCGACTACGTCTGATCGGACGACGTCTCAGTTGGTTCAAAATGCTGTTTCAGCATTTCTTCAATGCGGCGCAAACGGCCTTCGTTTGAATCGTCCTCAGGGCCTGAAGCCGAATTCCTTCTACTTTGTGCTTGGTCCATAAAACTCGACGCGATCTGCGCAGTAATGACTGCTGCCGTTGTGAGACCAAGCACCATGATGCCGACAGCTGCGACTCGACCGGCGGTCGTGATCGGGTAGTAATCGCCGTAACCGACGGTGAAGACAGTGACGCAGCCCCACCAAACTGCGATGCCGATCGTTGTGATGTTGGCATCGGGGGCGGAACGCTCAAAGCCCCAAACAATGATCATCAAATTGAGCAACAACACGACTGACACGAAAAGAAAATGGAGGGTGTTTCCCTTTTTGAACATCGCCTTCAGTAATCGCAAGCTGAAGACCAATCTGATGACCGGCAGGATCACTGCCAGCACACCAACCGGATGGTGAGTGAAGTAGCGCAGTCTCCTTCGAGACAGATACGTGCGAACTGCCATATCGATTCCATAAATAACGGAGATAACGATGCGGCCGATGTACCAAAAGAGCGGACGACTTGCGACTCGATGAATCGTGCCCAAAGGAACGACAGTGAGCCAGATCGTACAAAGCGCGATCAGGTCAAGTGGGAGCGTCGTTTTGTTAATCCAACGATTAAGACGCGGATTATCCGGCTCAGACTCTGAAGGATCGGCACTTTCGACATCTGGCGGTATCGACGCTGTGGTTGTCTCGCTCACCGCAGCAGTCTCACAGACGACCTCAGGCCGATGCACTTCCGATTCGTTCTGCCTCGGATTTCCAGCGAGCTTGATCGACTTTGCCGTTCGCCGCTCGACCAATTGACTCGACGACCACGAGATGACGAGGAACTTTGTAGCCAGCAAGCCGATCTTGCAGGGAGGTCTTGAGATCTTCGATATCGATCTCTGCCCCCGGATTTACCTCGACGAAGCCAATGACCTGCTGTCCGAACCGCTCATGGGGAGCACCCATGACGACAGCGTCGCGAACCAGTGCGTGGAGTTTGATGATCTCTTCCACTTCTTCCGGAAAGACCTTTTCTCCGCCGGTATTGATGCATCCTGAACCGCGACCGAGAAGGGTGACGGTCCCGTCTTCGTTGACCGTTGCGAAATCGCCAGGAGTCGTCCACCGGCGCCCACCGATTTCCCGAAACGTCCTGGCTGACTTTTCAGGGTCGTTGAAATACCCGATAGGCGCGCGACCTGCGATGGCAACGAGCCCAATTTCACCCGAGCCGGGGGTTACCGAAGTCCCGTCATCGCGGATCACTTGCGCATCGGGTCCGAGCTTGAAGCCCGCCGTCTTTGCGGTGCCACGAGACGAAGAGATTGAACGGGCGAGCCCAACCGCTTCTGAAGACCCGAGTGTGTCCACGCACAGAAGACTTGGAGCGTGGCCGATCAGACCGTCTTTCACGGGAGCAGACCACATCACACCCGAGGAGAGCATCACCTTGAGCGAGGAGATATCCCAGCGATTCGGATTCGCGTTGAGCGAATCAAGCAAAGGCTTCGCAAATGCGTCGCCCACGATTGAGAGATCGGTGACGCGATGAGCCTCAATCGTGTCGAGAAGTTCTTTTGGATCAAACTTCGTGTGTTCGCAAAGCACAACCGCACCACCCGAATCCAAAATGGCAAAGGCGGAGAACGCTGCCGTTCCGTGCATCAATGGCGCAGCTGGAATGACGCGAGCTCGTTCGTCTCCAGCAGTATCCATTAGCGCTTGCACAACATCAATCGACCCATCCTCGGGGTATCTAATGGTGGCGCTCCGATTCAAAACACAGAACAAGTCATCTTGGCGCCACATCACACCCTTGGGTTGGCCGGTTGTGCCACCCGTATAGAGCAGAAAGAGATCGTCACCGGAGCGCTCTGCGCCCCCGTCTGGCAATGAGCGACCTGACGTCGCGGCCGCCTCGAATGGCTCGGCCCAATCGGGGCACTCGCCTACTCCGTCATCGACCCAGAGCCACAACCTCACGTCGGGAACTCGCGATCGGACCTGAGAGGCAGCCTCAGTAAATGAACCGTGGAAGATCACGGCTTCGACTCCAGCGTCGAGCCACAGATAGGCAAGCTCATCTGCCACGTACCGGTAGTTCGTGTTCACCGGAACCATTGCTGCTTTGAACGTGGCGAACAGCGACTCGACATACTCCATTGAGTTCATGAGGTACTGCGCAACCCGTGATTGATGAGTGAGACCAGCTTCTACGAGCTTCGCTGCGAGCGCAGAAGCACGCTGATCGAACTCGGACCATGAACGGGTCGACGATCCCCTGATGAGCGCTGGGGCGTCCGGCTGCACCTCAGCAATCGCCTCCCACACATCAGCAAAATTCCACGATGTCATCTGTACCGTTCAATTCTTTCGGTGATTAGAGAGCATCGCTCAAAATCCGTCGAACTACGCTGATTCTACCGAAGGAATCGTTGGCGTCACCTACGAGGGAATTGTGAATACCAAGGTCTACACGCACGAATTCATCGACATCATTGGCCCAAACCGTGCCAACTACATGCACCACATGACCGCCAACTGGTGCCCGATGGCTCGAGAGGATCGAGGCCAACTGTGTTTCGGCGTTTGGGGCGTGGTCGGCACAACGGACCACTGGCCGCGGGTCGTCAATATGTGGGAGGAAGACGGTCTCGACGGTTTAGCAGTTGCTCTCGGACATGAACTCAGCCGACCCTCGTTGCAAGACCCCAAGCTTGAGGTGTGGTGGAACGAGGCGGCGAACTTTCGATCTGGGGGCTACGACCGAGTCCTCATTCCCGCGCCTTGGACTCGCACCATCGAAGAACTTTGCGCCGATGGTGTGTCCGGTGTGGCCTATGCCCACGACACGATCCGCGTCGGACCAGGTCAAGCGGACTCGTTCCTGTCAAAGGTTCGAGACATCGCAATCGACGCTCATCAGCCGTTCGGGTGGCAACTTGTTGGCGCCATGAAGACCTCCATGCGACGCGATGACGAATGCATCGTCATTTGGGCCATTCCTGAGTGGCAGCAATGGTCCGAAGTAGAAACGGCACGCGACACTGACCCCCGTCTTGCCGCCTGGCGCGACGTCCTCTGGGCCGCCGACGACTATTCCCGTTTCCTCATGTGTGACGCCCCGCTCGGACCTCTCAAGATCGGCCGCCAACCCGAGCGCTCTGATCGCAATGTCGAGTGGAACGAGCCACGGTGATCTCATCTTTCCAACAACACGCGCAGCGAGGCTCTTGATGCATCTACGTGATTCCGAAAGCGATGCCATTTTCCGATCGGAGGTTCGAGAGTGGCTAGGCGGCGCCGTTGCGTCACTGCCAACTCCCCCTTCACCAGACGATTGGCCGGGTCGACGCGCTTATGACGCCCAATGGCAGCGAATGCTTTTCGACGCTGGTTATGCCGGCATCAACTGGCCCGCCGAGCACGGCGGACGCGGAGCAACCCCGACTGAACACTTGATCTTCCTCGAGGAATCGGCTGGCGCGAAGGCGCCCGATGTTGGCGTCGGCTTTGTCGGACAAATGCACGCTGGTCCCACGATCATCGCCGAAGGCACCGATGCACAGAAGTCGCATCACCTTCGCGGAATTCTCACCGGTGAACACGTTTGGTGTCAGGGCTTCTCCGAACCGGGTTCGGGTAGCGATCTTGCATCGCTGCGCACACGAGCCTTCCGTGATGGCGATGATTACGTCGTTAGCGGCCAAAAGATTTGGACATCGCATGCGATGGCAGCTGACTACTGCGAAATGCTCGTTCGCACAGACCCGGATGAGCCCAAGCACAAAGGAATCAGTTGGCTCATCATGCCGATGGACCTCCCCGGGATTGACGTAAGACCTCTCGTCACCGTTCACGGTTCCACCGAGTTTGCCGAATTGTTCCTCGACGAGGTCCGCGTTCCTGCTGCAAACCTCGTTGGCGTCGAAAATGACGGGTGGCGCGTCGCGAACGTCACCCTGAGTTTTGAACGAGGCACTGGTTTCGTTGGCGAACTGCTCGACACCACAAATGTCTTTCAAGAGCTCATCCAGCGCTCGAAGACAACCAGCCGAAATGGCAAATCCCTGTGGGATGACGACAGCATCCGTCGCGAGGTGGGCATCATCGGCGCCGACCTCGATGCACTGTGGGCATTCACAAAACGAAATGTGTCGCAGGGCGCTCGCGGCGGGATGGTGATGGGTTCAGGTTCTGGGTTCAAAGTTGCGTTTGCAACAACGCAACATCGTCTCGGTGACCTTGCACTTCGAGTTCTCGATCGTGCATCGCTCTCAATGGACAATCTCGACGGAGAACCCACCGGCGAACTCGTGCACAGCAAGTTGCATGCTTTCGCGATCTCATTGGGCGGCGGAACCACCCAAATTCAGCAGAACATCATCGCCGAGCGCGTGCTCGGTCTTCCCCGGGAGCGCTGACCATGGATCTTCAGCCAACAGACGACCAGGCCGCACTTGTCGAAATGATTACGGCTTTCGCCGCCGATCGTTTCGCGATCGAAACCGTTCGGTCGTTCGGAGCGCCAAGCGGGTTCGACAAATTGCGTTGGAAGGAACTCGCAGCCCTTGGCACGTTCGGAATCGCCGTTCCCGAAGAACAAGGTGGCGTCGGGCTCAATTTCATAGATGCTGTCCTCGTTCACGAAGCGCTTGGAGCATCCCTGGTTCCCGGTCCCCTTGTCGCCGCCACCCTCGCTGCCGGTGTCATCGATGGCGTCATCGAAGGGACCGTTATTCCGTGTCTTATCAACGTTGGCGACCATGGACCCATCGTCGTTGAAAACTTCCGAGGATCCGATGTGGTGTTGGTCGTCGACGATCATGGCGTCGGAGTCGCTCGTTCCACTGACGTTTCCGGAACAGACATTGGTCATCCCACCGATCCCACGACCCCGATCACGATCATCGAGGAACTCCCGAAAACCGACCGTGTCGGCGATGCCGAACTCGCTCGTCATTGGCGCCAACGCGGATCGCTTTTGGCCTCTGCGCAGCTTTCCGGAAACTCCGCGGGAAGCACGGCCCTTGCCGTTGCGTACGCCAAAGAACGGGAACAATTCGGTCGCCCAATCGGGTCCTTCCAAGGACTCAAACACCTTCTCGCCGATTCGTGGATTCGCACCGAAATGGCCAGATCTTCAGTGTGGGCCGCAGGTGTCACGATCGATGAGCCAGAGGTTGGCTCAATCGACCGCGCCGTCGCAGGCGCCCGCCTCACTTCAGCGCGAGCAGCGACGGAAAACGCGAAGACGTGCGTTCAGGTGCACGGAGGCATGGGCTTCACCTGGGAGGTAGATGCCCACCTATTTCTGAAACGTGCCTGGGTGCTGGAAACCCAGTTCGGTTCCATCGATGACGCTGCCGACCTCGTCGCGGATCTCTACGCCACTCGCTGATCGCCCAATCCAGAACCGAGTAATCCGGTTCCACGATCCGGACACACGCTTCGCTTGCCTAGCGGGGAAGAACCTCGGACGGCAGCGGATGGCGGAAAACTCGAGCGGCGTTCTCGCAGAGAATTGCCCGCAATTCGTTGGAGGGCAGATCGCCGTAGGTTTCGGTGACTACCCGCTGGGTATCCGGCCATGTGCCGTCGCCATGCGGATAGTCAGTCTCGAACATGATGTTTTCAACGCCAATGCGATGGCGCGTCACGATCGTCGACGGGTCATCAATTGTGCAGAACCAAAAATTGCGCAGCAGCACATCGGCAGGACGTGTTTCCCATCCAAGGCCGTAACCGCTTCGATCAATGATGTTGTCGAGTCGATCAAGCAGCATTGCGACCCAGCCGATACCACCCTCAGACATTGTGATCTTGAGGTTTGGATACTTCAACGGATATCCCGACCACAACCATTCGGCACATGCCGCTAGTGACAACTGGCCGAACATCGTTGCGCCTAGCTGCAGCGCTGGGGCGTCGACGGGCGACGGGTAACCACCAGAGGATCCGACATGAAGTGCAATCACCGTGTCAGTTTCTGCGCACGCTTGAACAATGGGATCCCAGTAACCGGAGAACAGGGATGGAAAGCCAATGTTCTGAGGGCGCTCAGGAAGAGTGACGGCAACAAATCCGCGAGCGGCGTTGCGCCGAATCTCAGCAGCACCCTTTTCTGGATCGGCGAGAAACGTAAGGCCGAGCGGAATGATGCGGTCAGTCGCGGGCTGCCACCACTCTTCGTACAACCAATCGTTCCAGGCCTGCGTTGTTGCGTAACCAAGATCAAGGTCATCGATTTGGGCAAACACTCGGCCACAGAAACCCGTGATCATCGAAGGAAAGTTCATTGATGCCCAGACGCCATTGATATCCATGTCTCGAACTCGTTCGCTGATATCCCAGCAGCCTTTCCGCATATCCGAGAACTTGGTGGGCTCAAGATTCTTCATACTCTTCTGCCGACCGGCCACAGCGTTCATACCAACCTGCGTGAATCGCTGACCCTCAAACTCCCAAACCTCGTGACCGATCTCGTTGGTCACGACCTTTGGTGCTCGGCTCTGAAACTTCGACGACAACCGACCCTCGAACATTCCGGGCGGTTCAACGAGATGATCGTCGACAGAAATGATGGTGTACCGAACCTCTGCGGGATCCGGGTCAGGAAGCAGCATCGGATTGTCGACGAGATCAGTCATGAGTCCCCCAAAGTTTGAACGCTTCAGAGTGTAGGTGGACGACTCCGTCAGAACGGTGCCGCTGCTACGTTCGACGTTTGGGGGGAGAAATGACTGAAGCCACGTTGAATACAGAAGCGCTTGGCGACTGGATCGCAGCGAGAACCGGAGCATCGGGACTCGTTGTCGATGTGGTCGGGCGACCCTCAGGTGGATTCTCGGCCGAAACGATCCTGCTCACGGCAAATTCGCCAAATCTGGGAGAGCAACGGTTTGTGGTGCGACTCGAAACTCCCGAGCCCGCCGTCTACCCGCCGCAGTCGAATTTCTCGATGCCCGAAATCGAAATCCAGTATCGGATCATGGACAGCCTCGGTCGGAATTCTTCACTACCCGTTGCCGGACTCGTGGGTTACGAGCCGGATCCGTCGGTACTCGGGACACCATTTTTTGTGATGCACCATGTTGATGGTGTCGTCCCAATCGAAAGTCCGCCCTACAGCATTGAGGGGTTCTTTACGGAACTCTCCGCTAGCGAACGGACCTCACTCATTCGCAATGGACTTGAGCAGATGTCGCGCCTTCACCACGTCGACCCATCAACGCTCGATCTGAATTGGCTCACGCCCGATGGCGTGACCCCAGGGTCTCGTCACCTCCTTGATCTCTGGAGAACTTTTGGCGATGAAGAATTGCGAGGTCGATCGCATCCTCTCTTGGAATCAGCGTGGACGATCATCGAGGACGAACTACCGACCGACTCCTCTCTAGGCCTGTGCTGGGGCGACCCCCGACCGGGCAACATCATTTGGAACGGCTCTCAGCCGGCATGCCTCACCGACTTCGAGGCTGCGTGCATGGGTCCACCGGAATTCGATCTCGGATGGTGGCTGATGTTCGACCGCACCATGCACGAGTTGGCGGGTATCGACCGGCTTCCGGGCGACCCAACTCGAGACGAACAGCGTTCGATGTACTTCGCTCATGCAGGCAGGGACGTCGTCGATACCTCTGCGCACGAACTCTTTGCCGCAGCCCGCTATTGCGTGATCGTCGTCAGAGTGATGAACCGACTCGACCAGCGTGGTCTCCTACCGGCCGACAGCATGGTCTGGCGAGACAACCCTGCAACGGACTGTCTCAAAATGGTCCTTAGCGAGCGCTCGTAAGACCTTCTGGAGCCCCGATCCGCCGATAGTTGCTCTGAACCCCCTGCTACGTTGCCCGGAGTGAGAACGGAACCAACCCCTCACGCCTTCAGGGACGACAGGGCGTTGCGATGACCGACGCCGTGGCAACCAGCCCATCCAACGAGTCGCTCGCCGCAGATCGCGCTGCTCCGCTCCCCCATCTCCCCGCCCTCGATGGCGTCCGCGGCTTCGCCGTCATCGGCGTGCTCCTTTTCCACGGTGGATTCACCTGGGCGAAGGGTGGCTTTCTCGGCGTTTCAACGTTTTTCACGCTGTCGGGATTTTTGATCACAAACATCATCGTGCGGGAGTTCGAAGGTTCGCGAGCTATCGATCTGCTGCGTTTCTGGGGAAGACGTCTTCGACGACTGATGCCTGCTGCTCTTGCGGCAATCGCCGTCATCGGACTCGTGTGGTGGCGAATCGGTTCGCCCGAGCAACTCTCGTCGTTACGTGGCGACATGCTTTCGTCAGTTGGGTATGTCGCCAACTGGCGATTATGGACATCGGGCGTCAGCTACGGCTCGCTCTTCTCCCAACCAACGCCTTTTCAGCACTTTTGGTCACTCGCGATCGAAGAGCAGTTCTATTTGGTCTTCCCGATCGTCGCACTCGTACTCATGCGAATTGGGGGCCGACGCCTCCTCGCCACGGCCTGTGGTGCTGTCGCCGTCGTTTCAATCACGCTCATGTGGTTGCAGCGATCAGACTTCGACCGCATCTATTACGGAACCGACACACGCGTCTCCGAGTTGTTGTTTGGCGTACTCCTCGCACTTTGGTGGTCGGGACGGAAACGCAACACCGAAACTCGAACACCGAATGAATTTCTCTTTGATTCCTTGGGAATCGCCGCTGTCGTCGCTGTGATCATCGCATGGTTCACAATCGGAGAGGCATCGCCCGGTTTAGCAAAGGGCGGCCTTCCTCTCTATGCCGCCATCTCAACACTCATCATTTACGTCGGAACTCGAGCCGGACTCTTTTCACGGCTCTTCGCCACTTCGGTAATGCGATGGGCGGGTCTGCTTTCGTACGGGCTTTACCTCTATCACTGGCCAGTCTTTCTCTTCCTTTCACAGGATCGAACAGGCCTGTCACTCGCTCCACTCTTTGGGCTTCGAATCGCAGTCACGATCGCTGTTGCGCTTCTTTCGTATTTCTTTCTTGAAATGCCGGTTCGACGCCGCACCCTCTTCTCGACGACCAAAACCGCCGGCACCGCCGCTCTCGCCGGCATTTTTGGTGTTGTTCTGTGTGCCTTCGCCGTAACGCTGCACACCCCCACAAGTTCTGTTCCCTACGCCAACATGAAGGTTGACCAGGTCGGCAACCACCAAGAGAAGTTGCATCCGCAACACACCGATTCGCCATTCGCAACGCCACCCCCGACTATCTGGATCATTGGTGATTCGGGAGCAATGGACGCATCGCCAGCCCTCGCCGCCGCCGCGGAGGCGACCGGCGCGACATCGTTCGTCTTCGGCGCAGGACCTGGATTCGGCCTGACAAACGGTTTCGACTGGCGCCCCGAATGGTCAAACGCGATTTCCGAATTCCACCCCGATCTCGCAGTCTTCATGTTTGGCAGTTGGGATCTCCCTTTCATCCGAGCGAACGGCGAAGCCGCCTACGAGAAGGTCGTCGATGAAGCGGTCACTTTGCTCACCAACAACGGAATCCGTGTGATGCTTCTCCCTGTGATGCCCGGAGGAAAGCTCGATGTCAGCGCGGTCGACCGTGCCTTTGCCAACGTCGCTGCCCTCCACCCTGAGATGACCACGAATCCATCGATTACCTCCGCATTCGCAGCACCGGATGGGACCACTCCCCGCTTTTGGGTCGAGAGCGACGGAACCGTGCACCTGCTCCGCAAGAAAGACAACTGGCACCTCTGTCAGGAGGGCGCATCGAACCTTGCGGATGTCATCCTTGAAACGGCCAACCAACTCGGGTGGTCGCCATTGGTGCAGACCGAATGGAAAAATGGGCCGTGGCGCCAAGCGTGGCAATACGACGATCCGCCTGCAGTCTGTGACGGCATCGAATGAGCACGACCGAGTCGTCCACAGACGCAGCCAGCGCTTCCACGAGCGGCACCGCGGAAACTTTTGCAACACGACGAATCGACCGCTGGACCTACGCAGTCCTGGCCGTTCTCGCGTACATCCCCATCCTCCTGACTGCTCCCGGTGAGGTCTCCGCCGACACCAAGGCGTACCTTCTCCTCGACCCCAGCAAACTGCTGGCCAGAGCACCATTCATGTGGGACTCGCATATCAATGCGGGCACCGTCACTCATCAAAACATCGGCTATCTCTTCCCGCTCGGTCCTTGGTACTGGATCTTCCGCACGCTCGGTGTCCCGACGTGGATCGCCGAACGCTTGTGGTTCGGAACGCTCTTTTTTCTTGCGGGAGCCGGAGCGCTCTGGATGCTGCGCAAACTCGGCCAGCGCGGTCCTGGCGCAGCCGTCGCGGCATTTGCCTACATGCTCAGTCCGTACGTCCTTTCGTACATGGGGCGGATGTCAATCATTCTCACGCCGTGGTGTGCGCTGCCATGGCTGATCGGCCTCATGATCTGCGCACTACGCGAGCGAACCTGGCGTGCGCCCGTCCTCTTCGCGATTGCTGTGACTGCGATGGCAGGAACGAACGCAAGTTCCGTCATCTTTGTTCTTATTGGACCAATCGTTCTGGTGCCGTTCGCGATCTGGTCGACACATGAGACCACTCTCCGGAACGCAATCAAGTCGCTTCTGCGCATCGCTGTTACTACCGGACCAGCCCAGCTTTGGTGGCTTTCGGGTCTCTACATCCAGGGGAAATTCGGACTCCCGATCCTCCAACTCACCGAGACCGTCCAAACCGTCGCCGAAACATCAACCGCTCCCGAGGCGCTGCGCGGGCTTGGCTACTGGTGCTTTTATGGCAGAGACGGACTCACCGGTTGGATCGAGTCAGCACCGATCTATACGACGACACTCGTCATGCTTCCCCTGTCGTTCATCCTTCCGTTGCTTGGCTTGCTCGGGGCTGTCCTTACTCGTTGGAAATATCGCGCCTACTTCGTGATTCTGATTCTTGTTGGACTCGTCTTTGCGATCGGCACCTACCCCTACAACGACCCTTCGCCGGTTGGGTCAATCATCAAGTACACGACATCACTCGAAATCGGTTTTGCCCTTCGCAGTTCCCCACGCATCGTTCCCCTTGTTGCACTTGGTCTCGCTGCGCTTATCGCCGCCTTCGTCGACGCGCTGATCCCAACAATCATTCGCCGATTCAGCGCCCCGCTCAACCGCCGGCTCGCTCTTGCTCTGCCTCTCGGATTGATCTGTATTGCGATCCTGAACCTTCCGCCGATGTGGACCGGAAAGTTTGTGCAGTCCGACCTCAAGTTCCCGCAGACGCTCCCGTCCTATTGGACAGATGCTGCGGCATGGCTTGATGAGCAAAGCCAGGACCTTCGAGTTCTTGAACTTCCCGGCGCGGACTTTGGCGCGTACCGATGGGGCGACACACAAGACCCACTGACACCGGGCCTCATCGATCGTCCTTGGATCGGACGAGAGATCACCGCCTATGGAACACCGGCGAGTGTTGACCTCGTTCGAGCACTGGATCGGACGTTACAAGAAGGCACCAGCGAAACCACCGCAGTTTCAGGAGTTGCACGATTGCTCTCCGCTTCGGATGTGTTGTTACGTCTTGACAGTCAGTTTGAGCGATACCGCGGTCCCCGACCAGCTGACCTTTGGGCGCAATTCGGCGGGACTTCGCCGACCAATGGTCTCGGAGCACCAACCACCTTTGGAACGCCAACGGTCAACACGCCTGACCCCCGACAACCAATGGTCGATGAGCAGTACATCGCGAACCCAAACTCGCAGACACCAACACCTCCGCTCGTTGCCTACCCAGTCGATAACGTCCGGCCGGTAGTCCGCTCGGAAGTCACCAGTCAACCAACTGTTCTTTTCGGCGACGGTGATGGCGTCGTTGAAGCCGCGACTTGGGATCAGCTTCCCGCCGAACGTGCACTTTTCTACGCCGCAACTGCGAACACGTCATCTGCTCTGCTGCGAGGAATTCGCGCCTCAAAGCCAAATCTGGTCATCACCGATACCAACCGCAAACGGGCACAACGTTGGGGCACGCTTCGAGAAAACAACGGTGCGACAGAAACAGCTGTCTTCACCCCCCTTGCCGATGACCCTAAAGACGCTCGCCTCGCCATGTTCCCCGATGAAACTGCGGCCGATCAATCGACTGCTTGGTACGGCGACGATGTCGCAAACGTCAGAGCAACGAGCTACGGAAATATCGTCGCCTATTCATCGGAGGTTCGTCCGTTCAACGCCATCGACGGCGATCCACGCACGGCATGGACGACGGGTGGTTTCAGCGATGTTGTCGGAAATCGACTCGTCATTGATTACAACCATCCGATCACCGCTGACCACATTGACCTACTTCAAACTCAGGGCAACCGTTGGATCACGAAGGCAACTGTGCTACTCGACGGCGTGCCAGTGAAGACCGTGGACATGACGGACGATTCGTTCCTCGGAGCGGGTCAACGAGTTGACCTCGGTGGTGATCACACGTTCTCTTCGCTCACGATTCGGATCGACGACGCAAACGTCAAGAACCTCGCCTCGTGGATTGGCTTCTCGAATGTTGGTTTCAAGGAAGTCACCGTCCCTGGCGTTTCCGCCCAGGAGTGGATCGTCACACCGAGCGCAGGCGTCGACGAACTCGCGCCATCGTCATCAAATGTTTCGTACCTGTTCTCCCGCATTCGTTCGAATCCGGTCGAGGGATTCCGTCAAGACACCGAACTCCAGATGCGCCGTATTTTCCGGGTCGGCGCAACCAGCCAGTTCATGCCGCGGGGGCGGGCACGACTCAGCGCCGGCATGAATGGTGCAGTCATTGACAACACCATTGGGCGCCCAGGCCTTTCCGATGGCTATCCGATTGTCAGCGGCACCGACTATCTCGAAGGCGACCTTGCATCTCGGCCTTCTTCCGCCCTTGATGGCGATCTTTCAACCGCTTGGACGTCCAAATTCGACAATCAAGTGGGCGCAACAATCACGGTCACGAATCCGACTACGACGACATTCGACCACCTCCACCTCTCCGTCATCAATGATCAAGAGCATTCGGTTCCCACCGTTCTCAACCTGACTCTTGACGACGGCAGCATTCATCCCGTCGACGTGCCTGCGATTGAATCAGTGAGCGAGCAGGGGAACGTTGCGACAGTCGACGTGCCCACCGGCGCACTTTCGTCGAAGACCATTGGGGTCACCATTGGCGCCGAGCGCCCAATGACGACCAAAGAGTTCTTTAGTGGCGGTCCGCGAATCCTTCCGATCGCAATCGCCGAATTGGGCCTGCCCACGACCGTCGCACCACTTCCATCGTCACTTCCGACCACGTGTCGCTCAGGGTTGGCCACCATCGATGGAGTGGATCAGTCGTTCGTCCTTTCCGGAACTGTCGCCGACGCCATTTCCCGTGAGGCTCTTGATCTCGTTCCATGCGGTACTACCGGGAGCCCACAGTCGCTGGCACCTGGAGACCACCAATTCGTCACCGCCAAGGGCCTCGATAGTGCAATCGATATCGACGCCATGGAACTCCGAACTGTCCCCCAAGGTCAGTACACAACCGCAGTGAACCCGCCTTCAACAACGGTGACGTCAACGGGAAGGAATTCTTATCGAGTCGATATTGCCAATGCCTCTGATCCGTTCTGGCTTGTTCTCGGGCAATCGCTTTCCAACGGTTGGAAGGCAACTGTTCGCGGCGGCGGATCACTGGGCGACCCAACACTGATTGACGGATTCGCGAACGGATGGCAGATCGATCCCGCAGTGACGGGTACTTCGTTCACCGTTGACATCAGTTGGACACCACAGAAGACCGTTTGGGGCGGTCTCGCGATTTCGTTCTTCTGGTTCATCGGACTCTGCGTCGCTGCGCTGGTTGTCGCATGGCGTCGCCGCAAACTCGTGCGGGCGCTCCCCTCGGCGATCGACCCCCTCTTGGTGACCTCTGAACTCACGAATGCGACCAGCACCGCCCTTCGAATTGCAGTGCTCCTTGGAATGACAGCGCTCTCTGCATTTGTCGGCGGTCTCGGTGTTGCGATCACGATGGCGATCATCACCGCCCTTTTGCTTTGGACGCGCCGCCGGACAGCAATCAGTGCCCTCGTCGTCGTTGGGTCAATCGGCGGAATCGTGTTGCTCTATACCGGTCTTCAGTTTGGACACGAGTACCGGTCAACAGCCGTTTGGCCGTCAAGCTTCATGTTCGCCCATCAGTTGGGGCTGATAGCCGTGCTCGCTGTTGTTTCCGAGACCGTCACTCGGTGGCTGTTCCGAACCCGATCAGCGACAACACAAAGCGAGAGTGACGCCAACCAGATCAACGACGGTTCGGCGCTCACTCGATAACGATTATTCCCAAAGCTTGCTGCAGCGACGACCGCTACTAACGCAGGCCACAACACAACTGGAAAGACCGTAAGTCGACGCTTCCACGCGATTACGATCCCCAAGAGCGCGAGCAACCCAACGGCGTAGTACTCAATCAAGGAAAAAATTGATTGCCGGAATTCACGATTTTCGACCGCCATATCGAAACGGGCGGTTCCGATTGGGTCGTACAGATTGAACATCCGAAGTGAACGAATCGGTGCGACGATGAGAAGCCGTGCTTTATGGGTCGAGATGTAGTCGTTCGCCCATCCACGCTTGATGGCATCACGCTCTGATTCGTCGAGCATGGAACCGTCGGTACTCACCGGTTCTGGCTCCGCACAGAAACGCTCCCAGTAGCCGGTCTTCTCCCCGTAATACGCAGCGTCACAGTTGGTCTGAGCTTGAAGTGTTCCTGTGGGCGACAGGTAGATCGGCTTTTCAAATGTCGTCATGTTCCGAATCAACCATGGCGCCAGCACTGCGAGACAGACAACGCTGACGATGCCGAAGTCCCGCAACATTGGTTTCCAACGAGATCGAAATACGACGATAGCCACCAGAGCGAGCAGAGGTCCGTAGGCAAGGAGCTCGGTTCGGAGAAGACCGCCGATACCCGAAAGGAGACCGAGCAAGAACGCCAAACGCCAACTCGGTTTCCGCCACCATCGCACGGCAACGATCGTCACGACCGGGACGAATGCCGTCACCAGCGATTCGCTCATGAGCGACCAATCGTTCAACCAGAGGAATCCGTAAACGGCGGCAATAAACGCCGCTACTACTCCTACTCTCTCGCCGAAGAGCTCACGTCCTGCCAGCCCTAGAAGGATGACGCCGAGTGTGCCGAACAGAAGCCCGACCATTCGGTGTTGATTGACCGAATCGAAACCCAACCTTGATGAAATCGACAGAATGAACGACCAAAGCGGCGGATGTGCTGCGGTGGGTGATTCTGTGCCTGGCGGAAGGCTCACGGCGACTGTTCGGACAGAACCATCGGGCTGGACGACATCAACCTTCGGACAATTTTCTGCACCGGCGAGAAAGGAATACACCTGGCCAGTCGCAGGACCAGCGTCGAAGCAATAGCCAGCATGAAAGAAAACGGGATTGATGTACCCCTTGCCGTCGGCAAGCAGATTCGCAGTCTCGTGATAGAAAACCGCATCGCCGGAGAGGGGCGCAGTTCGACCCTCCCACATGAACGCTCCGAATCGAACAGCGAATCCAAGCACGCCGGCAATTGCAAGCGCCACCACAAATGCTTTCGTCGACATCGACGCTGCCGGTCGATTGCGGCGCTCGGTGGTCACGATCGCACAACTTAGGACCTCGGCACTGCATTCGCAGGACATCGGGTACTTCAGGCGCAAAGGTGAGGCTGGTACCGTCGAGGCTGCGTCGTCGTGAACGGCGGGATGGTTCGAGGAGGACCCTTGGCTCTTCGTAGCCCCGAGCAATATGTGCAGTCCCTTCGTGACGACCGGACGGTCTATTTCGGTGGCCAGCTCGTCCCCGATGTCACGGAGCATCCGGTTATCGCTCGCGCCATTCGTCATGCTTCGGTTGACTTCGAGCTCGCCGAAGATCCTTCGGTGCGTCCGCTGGCCGTTGTCGAGGGATCCGACCCGTTCAGCCGCTATTTCCTCGAACCTCGCTCAGTAGATGATCTCGCCGATCGAGCCCGACTCATCGAAACCGCAACGTCGCGGTGCCACACACTGGTTCCGCTCATCAAAGAAATCGGGACCGATGCACTCTTCGCGTTAGGCCGTATTGGACGCGCACTTGACGAGTCCCGCGGTGACAACGAGCGATCGACCCGGATCGCAGAATTCTTTGATCACTGCCGCAACAACGATCTCGCAATGTCTGTCGCTCAGACTGACGTAAAAGGCGATCGCAGTCTCGGACCTTCCGCCCAGCCCAATCCCGATTCCTACCTCCGAATCGTGGAACGCCGAGCCGATGGCATCGTGGTTCGAGGCGCCAAGGTCCATACGAGTTGCACACCAAACACAAACGAACTCATCGTGCTTCCAACCAGAGCAATGGGTCCGGCCGATTCGGAGTGGGCGGTGAGTTTCGCTATTCCCGTTAACACCCCCGGACTACGACTCGTTGCGAGTCCCTATGGCTCACATGCTGGTGACGAGTTCGACTCCCCCATCAGTTCACAACGACTCATGATGGAAACCACCACGCTTTTCGACGACGTGTTTGTCCCGAATGAACGCGTCTTTCTCGATGGTCAACATGAATTCGCTGGTCCTCTTGCGTTGGCTTTCGTCGATTACCACCGCTTTACCGCAATCTCGTACAAACTTCCTTTGGTCGATGCGCTTGTAGGTAGCGCCGCTCTCATGGCCGATATGAACGGCATCAGCCGAGCAGCCCATGTTCGCGACAAGTTGACCGCGCTCATTTCCTACGCCGAGACCCTTCGAGCCCTTGTCGAATCCAGTGCCCAGCGAGGCACACCCGACGATGCAGGAGTCTTTGTTCCCGACCCACTCATCGTGAACATTGCGAAATCGCATTTCGCTCATGGCTACCACCATGCATTACAACAGGTGCAGGATCTCGCTGGCGGCCTACTCGTCACCGCTCCTGGCGGCGCCGACTTTACGAACCCAGAAATCGGGCCGATGCTTCAGGCACTACTCGGTGGTCGGGACGGAATCGATGGCGAGCAACGAATCCGGGCGATGAACATGGTGAGCGATCTCACAACACGCGAATTTGGCGGCTACCACGCGGTTCTTGCCATCCACGCCGAAGGTTCTCTCGAGGCCGAGAAGTTGATGATCTCGCGTTCCTACGATCCAACTCGCGTTATCGCCTATGCCCGCAAACTTGCCGGGATCAACGACACATCTGATTAGTACGCGTCGAAATCCAGAAATCCAAACTCACCGAGTTCAAATGATTCTCGATCGAAGTCCGGCACAAACGGATGCAACACCAGTGAAAGTGGCGACGGCATCATCTTCTGTGGAAGCGGAATCCCGCGCATTCGCAATGCCGGTGACCTGCCCCAGTGAATGACAAATGGGGCCTTATGGTGCCGGCCAACAACGGCTGCAACACGCCCCACCGCTATCGGCTCGCTCGGTCTGCGCTGAAGCACTCCGAGAATGACTCCAAACGGAATCTTCGAAACATAAGTACGAGTTGCTACCACCACAAGGTCGTCGGAGATATGGACGCTGTAGTCGTGTCCCGGTCGACGCAGACGCCATCGGAGTAATTCCGGCGTCCATACCGGCGCAAACCCCGAACTTGATGATCGAAGGAACTCACCATCAACCAGGTCGTCGACAGTTTTGAGTGTCGCGGTAGTGATTGATGTGGAGTGAAACCCTCGCGATCGGCCCACCGCAGGAATCAGAGTGACCGGCAGCGAAGCCAGCGAACGCCAGCCCAATGTGGCAACCATTCGCGGCGCCGAGTTGGCATTGGCGACTCCGAGGATTCCGTCGAAGCCTTGAGCCACACCGCGAGCGTACGAATCTTCCACTGTGCGGCGAAACGCCCCCGAACCCCGAGCATCGGGATCAACGGCAAGATCGACGCCAACCCCAAGAATTCGCTCCTCGCCGCCAATGGAGCGGAACCGATTGGGAATGAGGGCATAGTTGCCCAAGCGCTTTCCGTCTTCTTCGACTCGTCCGACGGCGGCAGCACCGGCAGGGTTCTCGTCGTAGTACCAACGTAACGACGACACGGTCAACGGGTCTGCATGTTCAAAGACGTGATTCAGCAAGGTTGCAGTTCGTTGAAGTTCCGCTTCTTCGGTCATGACGTCGCCACGAATTCATCGACGCCTGCATTCGGCGACACCGAGGAGTTCCGCCTCCGTTGCACGACTAGCCAGAGCGCCTCGATCGTGATCGCGGCAAACATCACGATCGATACTTCCGCAGCGGTTCGATATCTCGTCGTTCCGAATGCTGTTGCCGCCGTGACCGTTGCTAAGACGGCCCAAAGGCCGACAACCAGAACGGGCTCGCGGCGACGCCACTGAATCACGGCACCAGCAAGAGCAGCCGGGGCAAGAATGACGTACTGAAGAAATCCGAGCTTCGCCGGAATCGATGGTCGACCTTCGCCGATATCGAGACGAATTTGCTCGAGCGGTTCGTACAGTCCCCACAATCGACCAATGCGAGCAGGAATAACAACAGTGACAAGTCGGGCTTTGTGGCTCGATATGTAACTCGTGGCTCGCTCCCTCACTACAACGTCGCGTTGAGATTCATCGAGTAGTTCGCCATTGGGTCCAAACGGTTGAGGGTAACCACAGGGAAGACTCCAGTACCCAAGATGAGCGCCGTAATAGGTCTCATCGCAGTTGGCCTGGACCATGACCGTTCCGCTTCCGTCAGACAACGTCACACGCTCGTGCATCACGATGTTGTTTCGGATCACCCACGGCGCCAATACCGCACAACAAACGACTCCGGCAATTGCGTAACGCAGGAACCGTTCCCGCCATCGAAGCGGTGCTCGCCACAACACCACTGCAGCAAGGATTGGAACAAAGAGCACTAACTCGGCTCGAGAAAGTGCGGCGAACGCACCAGCGGCAGCAAAGATCGCTGCGTTTTTTCTACTTGGGTTTCGAACAAAACGAAGGCCAAAAATTGTTGCGACAAACGTGAAGAATATTGCTGCAGTCTCGGACATCACCGCTGTGTCATTGATCCAAATATTGGCGTAGACCGCAGTGAGGAACGCAGCAATCAGACCGGTTCGTTCATCCCTCCAAGATCGGCCCAACAAACCCGCCAAAACGATGGATGCCGACCCGAGAAGAATGGAGGCCACCTGATGGGCTTGGACCGATCGAAGCCCCAATGCCGAGAACACGCCGAGATACATCACGTACACAGGAGGATGACCAGCAGTCGGTTCAAGGTGTCCGATCGGTGTTACGACCTCGACCGTGGTTCCATTTGCAAGCGGAACTTGTTCCTTTGCTCCGTACAGATACCGGTACGGATCAACGAATCCCTTACCGTCGGCAAGAAGATTCGCAGCATCGTGGTAGTAAACGGCATCGCCGCATAAGTAGATCTTGTAGTGAGGGCAATCAAGGAGCGCAGCATCAGGCACTTTGGTCGGCGCCCATAACGCCATCGATGCGACGCGAAGTCCAAATCCCGCAATCACAATGACGACGAGGCAGACCCAAAATCGCGAAAGTCGACGGGTCATGAATGTTCCGACGGCGACGAAGAACCGGAACCAGCAGGATCAAAGGTTGGAAGGTCGCCAAACGTGGCCACGATCTCGCCAAGTGGCGGACCAGCCACTGGCCTCAGCGTTGCCTCGACGCGTTTCAACATTCCCTTCCGATTCAACCAACCACTTCGGCTGACGAGCCAGCCGCCATGTTCGTAGACGTAGAACTCCTCGTCTGGGTCGAACTCCCACGGATGGCAATAGGTCCACAGCACGATTTCTGGGTCAGCCTGGCGAACTCCCCTCCTTCGGAGCGCCGCCGGAAGAAGTCGGAGGTAGGTGCCACCCAAGAACGGAACAACCAACGGTCCGAGTTTCATCACCGGACTTGGCAACTCGATGAGCCCCGATGGCCACCGAAATGGCGTCGTAGGCGCACCGGGCCATCCGTAGAGCGGGCTTCGAGCGGGAAGCAGGCTCGACGACGCTAGGAAACCGAGCTCGGAAAGGATTTCCGGAACCCACGGCGTGCTTGGAATGAGTGAGTACTGCGGAGCCCGGTAGAGCGTCACATCTGTGCCAGCAAGCTCCGAAAGAATCGCCTTTGCCTCACGGTTATCAGATCGAAACCGTTCAGGGCCAAGAAGGTCATTGGGAATGTGATGAAGACCATGAACGCCGAGTTCGTGACCGTCGGCAACGATCCGGCGAATCAGGTCAGGGTGCCGAGACGCGAGTTCTCCAACACAAAAGAACGTTCCCCGAATGCCGAGGGCACGAAGTCGATCAAGAATCCGGTCGGTGACGACTCCGACCCGCTCTTCTTGAGTGGTCGGATCGGTTCGAAGATCCTCGAAATCGAGGGTGAAACTCACCGGCCGATCCATAGCGCTCAAGTGTAGGCACCGGACTCTGTGCCTATGAGCCCGCCGGAGTTCCCTCGAGGACTCATGCCAAGATAGATCAGTAGTTAGACCCGACGGGAGATCGATGGCGCCGCAGGAGACCAAAATCGCGCCCGACGCTCCCGCTGGTTCTTCGTCCCCAAGCTGGCGACCCGGCCTCGACGGCCTGCGTGCGCTCGCCGTTCTTGGCGTCATGGCCTACCACGAGCCCGATCTGGCACTGGCCGGAGGTTTTCTGGGCGTCGACCTGTTCTTTGTTCTCTCGGGCTTCCTGATCACCGGTCTCCTTCTTGACGAACATCGTCGTTCTGGAACGGTCTCTCTCCGATCCTTTTGGAATCGGCGCGGGCGGCGCCTTTTGCCCGCTTTGGCGGTGCTGCTCCTTATCGTCCTCCTCGTCACGACCCTCATCGGAGACGTTGCGCAACGACACGATCTTCCTGGCGGTCTTCTCTCAGCGGTGTTTTACGTTTCGAACTGGAACCTGATCGCCCACCATCAGAGTTACTTCGACCAATTTTCTTCGCTTTCACCACTCAGGCATTTATGGAGTCTTGCGATCGAAGAGCAGTTCTATTTGATCTGGCCGCTCGTGGTCATTGCCTGCCTGACCCGAAATCGAAAACTCCTCATCGCCGTCACCGCCATAGCCGCACTCACCAGCATTGGCCTCATGGCGTTTCTCCTCGGAAGCGGTGATCCTTCACGCAGCTACTACGGAACTGATACTCGGGCCTTCTCGCTTCTCATCGGTGCACTCGGAGCGCTTTTTGCGTGGCACCTTCGGCCGTCCGGCAGAAAAACCCTTCGTGCGGGAATCATCGGATTGCTCGCTCTCGCCGGCTCGTTTCTTTTCATTCACGACAGCGATCGATGGATGTATCGCGGCGGCTTTGTTGTCTTTGCTTTGGTCGCGCTCGGAGTCATCATTTTGGCTTCGGGCGACACAATCGTTTCGCGAGCAATGTCGCATCCAATCCTTCGCAGGATCGGATTCCTGTCGTACGCGCTCTATCTGTGGCACTGGCCGATTCGCGTCTTCATCACCGACGTTCGACTGCACCTTCCTGACTCAACGATCGGACACATCGCCGGAGTGGCCATTCGACTGGCGCTCACCTTTGGCATGGCCTGGCTTTCGATGGAGCTCGTCGAACGATGGTTTCGCCGATCCCAACTCGGAGTTGCCCGCTTCGGTATCGGATGGCTTGGAATCGGCGCTCTTCTCGTTGCTTTCGCGCTCCTCGCCGCTCCCTCCGCCGGCTCCACAGTGGCAACCAACATCGGCGCCGATCAAGCCGCTAGTCGTGAGCTCTCGCTTGCGACGCCGCATGACCCAACGCGCCCCTCATTACTCATCGTCGGAGATTCCGTTGCACTCACGCTCGACAACGGAGTGCGCCATGTGATCGACCCCAAAGTTTCGATCGTCGGCGGCGCCGAACTCGGATGTGCATTGCTGCTTTCGCCGAAAGCGATGACCTTCGACGGTTCGTGGGCAAAAGACGGCTCGCAATGTCCGGACCACGATCAGTACTGGTCGAAGCTCGTGGAAGCCCAACACCCTGATGTCGTCATCATGCTGCTCGGCGCTTGGGATCTCTACGCTCGCGATTGGGGCCACGGAGCCGTTGCGCCAGGTGATCGGGAGTTCGATGACAACTACCGCAATGCAATGGACGCCACGCTCAAAGTTTTGTCGGCAAACGGCGCCGAAGTCATCGTCCTCACGACACCTTGTTTTGCTCCTGGCCCGGGTGAACGAGCTGGCCCTCAACACGAGATCCAACGAGCCGAACGACTCGCACAAATGCAACGCGATTCGGTTGACGCCTTCAATCAATCACAACCGTCTGCACCTGCCTCAATCGTCGATCTTCAGTCCATCACCTGTGACAACGGATTCACTCAGACTCGGGACGGAATCAACTGGCGTCCCGATGGCGTCCACTTCTCCATTGACGGCGCTCAAATCGCCGCACGATGGCTACTGTCGGAACTCCCCGCCTCGGCAACGTCACGCCTCGGGTTGTCATAAGAATCCGCCTGATTGACCACTGGGCGATAAGGACTGCTCCGGCCCCTGTGTCAGACTTTCGAAAGGGCTCGCGTTGAGCGAGTTGGAGGGGTTTCTTAGGAATGTCAGTCACAACGAGCGATAAGGGAAATCAGGCCGACGACGCCGGAACTGACCCGCTCGCGGCAGCAATTGCTGTCGCCGTTGTCGACGATGCTCCGGCCGATGGTTCAGCCGTCAATACCGTCAAGAAGCTCGACCATATGCCCGCCCTCGATGGCATGCGCGGCTTCTACGTGATCGCTGGCCCGATGATGTACCACTTCGCGCCGTATCTGATTCCCGGCGGAATCATTGGCATCGACCTCTTCTTCGTTCTGTCCAGTTTCCTTATCGTCTCGCTGGCATTGAACGAATGGGATCGCACTGGCGGTTTCGACGTCAAGGGTTATGCATCGCGACGCGCTCGGCGCCTCATGCCCGCTCTCGTTGTTTGCTTTATTGGCGTCGCTTTTGCAACAGCTTTTCTTATCGACACAAGCCAAATTCCGAAATGGACCGCGGGCACAACTGCCGCGATGAGCTGGATGGCGAACTGGAAAGAGATCTTTTCTCACAGCAATTACTTCGACGCGGGCCAGTACTCAAACCCCCAACCGTTCCGGCATGTGTGGTCGTTTGCTATCGAAGAGCAGTTTTATCTCTTCGCCCCATTTTTCCTGATCTTGTGCATGCGATGGTTGGGCCGTCAGTGGTTGGCCATTCTGTCAATCGGCGGTGCAATCGCTTCCGCCATTTGGATGTCCATCGTGTTCGATCCGAATAATCCGGCAACCATCTCGCGCGCCTATTACGGAACTGACACTCGAGCATTCGCGTTGTTGCTCGGAATCGCAATGGCCGTCATTTGCAGTTGGTGGGGCCAACCGAAAACCAAATGGGGACACTGGCTCACACAATTTGTTGGGCTGATTTCGACCATCGGATTCGTGATCCTGATGTTCACGATCAGTGAGAAAACAGCCTGGATGTTCGAATACGGCGGGTTCTTCCTCGTTGCGATCATGTCTATTTTCATGACGCGAGCCGTTTCGGCGAAAACCGGATGGTTGCACTGGTTCTACCAAAACCGTTTTCTTATGTGGGCCGGTCGACTTGGCTTCGGCTTATACCTCTACCACTGGCTCGTCTTTATCGTTGTTGACAGCGACAAGTCACCTGACAAACCAGGACTGAACTCCTTCAGAGATCTTGCGCTTGGATTTGGCCTCACGTTCCTTTTGGCCTGGCTGAGTTACAAGTACATCGAAAAGCCGTTCCTGAAGGGTCGCTGGTCGGGCTGGAAGTTCATTGCTGGAATGGCGGGAGGAATCATCATTGCCCTCGGCCTGTTGCTTTACGCCAACGCCGTTCGGACGCCGAAGGCCACAGCTGCGAGCAACCCACTCGCGCTGCAAGAACAAGGCGCAACTCCAGTTGCTCTTGGTGAAGGTAAGCAATGTGTTGCGCCGGTCGGGAGTAATCCAACTCGGATACTCGTTGTCGGCGACTCCGTGATGTACCAACTCGGACTCGCTCTTTCCGATTGGTGCGCTGATCACCCTGGTCAAATCATGGTGTTCAATGAAGCACACCTCGGATGCGGAACGACACGAGGCGGAGAAAAGCTCTACGAAGAAGGCCCCGGCCCCATGGGAGACGTCTGTGCAACATGGGCCGACCCCGTTGATCCACGCCTCGTCCCCGATGCCAACGTTGTTTCGTGGGTTTCGGCAATTGACCTCTATCGACCCGATGTTGTTCTCGGCTACGCAAGTCCTTGGGATTCCATTGATCGCAAAGTTCCCCAATTGGGCGACCAATGGCTCCGACCTGGTGACCCGTCTTACGACGCATTTTTGAAATCGGAATACAGCGAGGCACTCAACATTCTCTCGGCTCACGACTCAACCGTCGTCTGGCTCGTTTCACCACATCTTGATCGCACGAGTTCATTCAACAGTCCCGACCGCATTGATCGCGTCAACGAGATAGTGCTGCCGATGGTCAAGGGTCTTCCGAGATCGGTCGTCATCGACTACCAGGGCTACCTCGGACCAGTGGGTGGAACGAAGGACAAAGCCACTCGCGCCGATGGCGTTCACATCAGACAGGACCAACTGCAAACTGTCGCCAACTGGTTGGCGCCACAACTCATCGATGCGAAGAGCACCACAACCAAATGAGCCCCGCCGCTTCGCGCGACAGGGCTCATTTACAAATTTGCGAGTGCGTTCCGCGAACGCAGACTGAGCTTCAACGAGGCGGCGTGTACAACACCTGCATCTTGTAGAGCAACGCCGGACGATCAGAACCTTCCGCAGCGATTTCCGCTTCGGTGGTGATCAACGTTCCCTTGGGCTTCGCTTCTGCCTTCACAACACGTGAACGAGCGTGCACCTTGGCACCCGCCGGAACTGGCGAAAGAAAGCGAAGGCCTTCCGCCCCGTAATTCACTGCGCTGCCGTTACCCGTGACCTTGACAGGAAAGGTTGCAAGCTTCGGCATGAGGCTGAGGGTCAAGAAACCGTGAGCTACGGGTCCACCAAAGGGACTTTCCTTCAGGGATCGTTCAACGTCGATATGAATCCACTGACGGTCGCCAGTGAGCTCAGCGAAATCGTTGATCATCTGCTGCGATACCTCGATCGATTCTCCCCACTCACCAAACTCTTCGCTGGCAAGCGCATTGATCGCATCGATGTCGTCGAACCGGACCTCGGCCATGGACCACCCTCTCGTTCACTTCATGCCGGGGGCTCCCGGCCTGCGGTGGGCGATAGTACCGGCAGATCTCTCACTTCCTGTCACTCCCGCCGATTGGGCCAAGAACAACGTCGCCACCAATTACCGATGGGTAACCTGTCGCCGATGAGCGCCAACGATGCTTCCAACCTTGTCGACGAACGAGTTTCCGCACTCCTTGCGGAACTCGAACCAACCACGACCGACGAGGTCACGTTCCGAGGACGCCAGTACGACCTCGGACTGGGCTGGGTGCATTTTCCGGTCGGACGCGGTGGCCTCGGACTCTCTCCCACCTTTCAAAAGGACATCGACCGCCGCCTTCGTGAGGCTGGGGCGAAGGCCATTGAGACTCGCTTCTTCTTCGGCATCACCATGGCTGGTCCGACGATCGCTACCCACGGCACCGACGAACAATGTGACACGTTGCTCCGCCGAATTTTCACGGGCGAAGACGCGTGGTGTCAGCTGTTCTCGGAGCCCGGTGCCGGTTCCGATCTTGCTGGCCTCGGTTGCCGAGCCGTACGCGACGGGGACGAATGGGTGATCACCGGTCAAAAGGTCTGGAACACCCTTGCCCATATCGCGAACCGCGGAATGCTCGTCGCCCGTACCGATCCCACTGCGCCGAAACATAAGGGTCTCACCTACTTCGCTCTCGACATGCATGCGCCTGGCGTCGAAGTTCGACCACTTCGACAGATGACCGGAGAAGCCGAGTTCAACGAGGTCTATCTCACCGAAGTCCGAGTGCCTGATTCTGATCGCATCGGAGAAGTCGGCGAGGGCTGGCGCGTTTCGATGACAACTCTCGCCAATGAACGAACCACCATTGGCGGTGGAGGCGGCGGCGCGCCTCAGCAAGGTTCAGGAGCAATTGCAGAAGCGCTACGCCTCTGGGCCGAAGACGATTCGACGCACAACGCGGTGACGCGTGACCGACTGATGCAACTTTGGATCAACGCTGAAGTTCTTCGACTCACAAATATTCGCGCTTCGCAGAATCGACGAATCGGCAATCCTGGGCCCGAAGGATCCATCGCCAAACTTCAATTCGCCGAAGTCAACAAGGACATTTACGAGTTTTGTGTTGAGCTTCTCGGGGCGAAGGCACTCATTGAATACGACTACACAATGAAGCGTTCCGACCACATTGGACTTATTGGCCCCCCAGGATCCGGCCGCAAGATGTTTCTCCGATCTCGAGCGAATTCGATCGAGGGCGGAACCTCTGAGATCCAGCGGAACATTCTCGGCGAACGCGTGCTCGGACTTCCGGGCGAGCCGCGGGTCGACAAAGAACTCCCCTGGATCGACGTTCCACGCAGCTAGTCACCAACCATGCGAATCTCCCTCGACATCTCAACAGAACCCACCGACTACGCCTTCTCTTTCGACGTGCGCGTTCGATTTGCAGAGACCGACGCGATGGGCGTGGCTCATCATTCGTCGTACGTCGCCTGGCTCGAAGCGTCTCGGGTTGAGCTCCTCCGCGAACTTGGCACGCCCTACCCCGATATTCGGGCTCAAGGCTTCGATTTCGCTGTCCTTGAACTGTTCACCAACTACCGGCGTTCGGCACGATTCGACGAACTTGTCACCGTGAACACTCGAGTTTCCTCGTTCAAAGCCGCGACGTTTCAGATGGACTATCTCTTGACCGTCGGCGACGATATTTGTGCGCTGGCTGCAACGGTTCACGGAGTTGTGGACCCATCCGGCCGCGCAACCCGCGCTCCGTCGTGGATGCGCGAATTACTTGCTGAGGCCTGAACTCAGTCGCGGAAGATGGGCTTTCGACCTTCGGCACGAGCTGCCACTGCTTCGTCCCAATTCTTTGTCGTAAGCCGAACGTATAGCTGAGCGGTCATTTCGTTGCGCATATGCGAACGGAAACTGGTGGCTTCGAGACCGCCCAGAATTATTTTCTTCGTGAGCTCAATTCCAACTCGACTCAGACCAGCAATTTGCTCGCCAATCTCGAGAGCCGTGTTCAGCAGTTCCGTGCGAGGGACGACTCTCGAGACAAGACCTGCACGCTCTGCCTCCTCCACCCCCATGTCGCGTCCGGTGAGCATCAACTCGCTCGAACGACCGGCCCCGATGATTCGAGGGAGGATGAAACTCAAACCCAATTCCGTGGCTGTGAGACCGTTGTTAATTCCTGCGGCACGGAAATACGCCTCGGGAGAGGCAACACGGATATCGCAAGCCGCCGCAAGACACAGACCACCCCCGATCGCTGCACCATTAATCGCAGCTATCACCGGCTGTGGCATGTCCTGAATCCCCAGGATGATGTCGTCGAGCAATTTGCCAGCACGTTGAGCGATAACCGTTGGAGTAAGTCCGTCGATATGCGGGATGGTGCCAGACACCTTTTGATCAGCACCGGAACAGAAGCCTTCACCGGCACCGGTGATGATGACTGCCCGAGTGTCGTTGTCGTGAGCTACCGCCTCAAGCTGCTCACGCAGCGGCAACATCACGTCGAACGCCATGGCATTCATCCGCTCTGGTCGATTCAAGGTGATGACAGTGATCGACGGAATCGGCTTCTCAACGACAACAAATGACATGGCTCCCCCTTGGAACACTGCGGATTCGGGCACCTTAGCCACCACTTTTCGCTCAAATCAGCGTGATGTGGCTCATAACCGGCTGGGGGTGCACAGCACCGCTCCCGCCAACCGGTAGCGTCAACCACGTCCTCGGGTCAGCCCCAAGGCCGCAACGTCTCGCCGCCGACTTCACACTCATGGCGCGAGAGATCAGATCGACATCACCAGATCGGCGTCATTACGCCGACGAAGGAGGCCCCCGATGGGAGCCCAGAGAACAAGTTTCGAAAAATTACAACGAGATCGAAATAAGAAGGCGAAGCAGGCGCTCAAACGAGATCGACGTCAAAGCGGCGAGACACGAGTTGGAGCCGATGGCGAGGAAGAACTCGTTGAACTCTCTTCCGAGGGCGAACTTTCCGCTGCGGAACTTTTGGCTCAGATCGAGTTGATCCACAAACAGCTTGAGGACAAGGTCATCGACTTCGACGAGTTCGAAGAGCGAAAGTCCGACCTCATGGCACGCCTGCCCATCGACTAACTCACTTGACGTAGCTCGAAGCGAGACTTTGCACTGTTTCTAGGCACTCGTTTGCGCAGTTTCTGATCACGTCGGCAACCGGCTCAATCGCTTCGATGCGACCCGCGACAGCGCCACCAAGGGCAAGCGCCGCATCCATGTCTCCGCCGAAATACAACTCTTGATGTCGGGCCATGTGCTCCATCGCGTTGCTTGATGTGTCAAATTCAAGGGCATTGCTGCGCTCTGTCCGCAGTACTCGTAGCGATGGCGCTGCATGACGGTTCAGGAGCACCGTGTCCGTTTCCGAAGCAGCGACGATTGCTTGCTTCCAATTCTCGTGAATTGGCGATTCGACCGTGGCCACCATTCGCGTGCCCATCTGAATGGCTTCGGCGCCCAGGGCGAATGCAGCCGCCATCGTCCGGCCATCGACAAATCCTCCGGCAGCGATAACCGGAACAGGAACCTTCGAAGCAACGAGAGGCAACAGCACCATCGTTGAAACATCGCTCGGATTTTTGAATCCCCCGCCTTCCGATCCTTCAACGACGAGACCGTCGACTCCAGCATCGACAGCCTTGAGTGCCGCTCGCAGCGTTGGGACGACGTGGAACACCGTGAGTCCCGCAGCTTTCAACTCCGACGTATACGTGCGCGGATCCCCGGCCGAGGTAATGACAAAGCGGACGCCTTGTTCGACAACGAAGTCGACGATCGAAGGGTCACGAACGAAGGCCTGCGCAATGTTGACGCCGAACGGCCGATCGGTGAGGTCTGCCATCTTGGCGATTTCCCCGCGAATCGCAGCAAGGTCCCCGGAAGACGTTTCAATGATTCCCATCGCTCCTGCGTTGGACACCGCTGACGCCAACTGCGCACGCGCGATGTAGCCCATAGGCGCCTGCACGATCGGAATCTCGATGCCAAGCATCCGAGTTATGCGATTGTCGAACATGGCTCATCTTCCATCCGAAATGAGTTCCTCAGGCAACGAAAGCGACCGATTTGCTCGTCTCCACGCCACAGCATGAGCTGGGGCCGCTGAAAGGCATCAGACGGGTTCGTAAATCTCGTAAACGAGTTTGCCGCCTTCACCAACTTGGCCACGGCCGAACAAGTGCAGCGCATTGAGCCATCGATAACGCTCATCGCCGGCTTCGAACTCCATGCCGACGTAGACCGGAGTCTTGCCCATTCCTGCCGACCAATCGGCCCTTCCCTTGTAGGCGAGGTAGACGGGCACGCCGTCATCGGTCATGAGCGTCATGCGGATATCAAAGGTGCCAACCCCCTGGGCATCGATTGCCAACCAATCGGCGGCAGCATGACCCACGAGACTGGCTGAGAGCCTTGGACCCTCAATACGGGCCTCGTTGATCTCTTGGACGATCCGGGTGCCCGCAGGGGTGGCTCCGAGCATGTAGAGGCCATCGGAAGCGACAGCAAGGGTCAATGTGGCAAAGGGGCGCAGTTCCATCTCGCGATCATTCCATGCGACGGCCTCTTGACGCGGTTTCGACCGCCATAGGCCGATTCGTAGGGCCGATTCGTTCTCCCGCCGTTCACGTGGGAGCGTGGAGGCCGACCGGAACGGTCGAGGAGAGCTACTGATGGACCAATCGACCGACACCACGACCTTCGCCGACCTGGCGCTTCGACCCGAACTGGTCGAAGCATTATCCAGCCTTGGCTACGAGGAACCGACTCCGATCCAGCGCGAGTCCATTCCGCCGCTGATCGCCGGCCAAGATCTTTTGGGTCAGGCCGCGACCGGAACTGGCAAGACCGCAGCCTTTGCCCTGCCGATGCTGGAGCACCTTGAGGCCGACAACCGCTCGAAGAACCCCACCGGACTGATTCTCGTACCCACCCGTGAACTCGCGATGCAGGTTTCAGAGGCCGTCCACAAATACGGACGTGCACTTGGCGCTCGAGTTCTCCCTATCTATGGCGGACAACCAATCGGACGACAGCTTCAAGCATTGAGCCGCGGCGTCGACGTTGTCGTTGCCACTCCAGGTCGCGCCGTCGACCACATCAAGCGCGGAACGATCCCACTGAAGAACATCGCAATGGTCGTGCTCGACGAAGCCGACGAAATGCTCGACATGGGATTCGCCGAGGATCTCGACGCCATCCTTGGCGCACTCCCTACCGAACGTCAGACCGTGCTCTTCTCGGCAACCATGCCCAAGCGCATTGAATCGCTGGCGCGACGCCATCTCTCGAACCCCACAACAATTCGGATTGAAGCACCCGTCGTTGCAAAGGGCGATGCGCCAAAGGTTCGTCAACTCGCGTTTATGGTGCCGCGCTCACATAAGCCTGCCGCACTCGGACGCATCCTTGACGTCGAAGCGCCGGCTGCGGCCATCGTCTTCTGTCGCACCCGTGTCGAGGTTGACCAACTCACCGAAACGTTGAATGGTCGCGGTTACCGTGCCGAAGCGCTGCACGGTGGCATGAATCAAGAAGGGCGTGATCGTGTAATGGCTCGCGTCCGCAGCGGTAACGCGGACCTCCTCATCGCTACCGATGTTGCCGCTCGTGGTCTCGACATTGATTTGCTCACGCACGTCGTCAACTACGACGTTCCCTCAGCTCCAGAGTCCTATGTGCACCGAATCGGTCGCGTTGGCCGCGCAGGGCGCGAAGGCGTCGCGATCACGCTTGCCGAGCCGCGCGAACATCGCTTGCTCGAAAATATCCAGCGGGTGACCGGCGACAAGATCGCTATCGAAAAAGTTCCGACCATTTCCGATCTTCGCAATCGACGCATGGAACTCACATTGGGAACACTTCGAGAGACGCTCCTTGACGACGATCTCGATCGATACCGGACCATTGTTGAATCGCTGACCGACGAGTTCGACCTCTTCGACGTAGCCCTCGCGGCGGTCAAGCTCACTCATGAGGCGACAACCGGTGCCGAGGACGACGTCGAAATCCCTGAGGTCGAAGTTCGACGAAAGAGCGAGCGCAAAAACGACCGCGGTGACCGCGGTGACCGCGGAGATCGTGGAGATCGAGGAGATCGCGGCGACCGAGACAAGAAGGGCAAGAAGGGCAAGGACCGCTCGATCGGCGTGGATTCCACCCGCTTGTACTTCCCCATCGGACGCTCAGCGCAGGTCCGACCTGGCGATCTCGTAGGTGCGATCACCGGCGAGGCTGGCCTCGCTGGAAAGCAGATCGGTTCGATCGAAATCGCCGACAAGTTCTCGCTCGTCGAAGTGCCCGAGAAGTCCGCAGACGACATCATTCGGGCGATGAAGAAGACAACGATCAAGGGACGCAAAGTTGTCCCACGTCGCGAGCGTTTCCAGCGATTCGAGCGCTGACCAACTTCTCCGGCAACGCCGTACTCTTGAAGCATGTCTGACGACGTCGTTCTTCAAACAGTTCCACTTGGCTTGCATTGGCCAACGATTGATCCCTTCCTTTTCTGCGCGCACCACGACGATCAGTACCCGTCCGGAAATGATCAATTGGGGCCCAACGCATCGCTTGAAGGCCGCACTATCGGCATGGATTTCGAGGGTATCGACGGCTGGCGCATGTACCACGGCTCGGTTGTACCCGGATTTCCGCAGCATCCTCATCGCGGCTTCGAAACCATTACGTATGTACGCGAAGGCACGTGCGATCACTCTGACTCACTCGGAGCGACGGCGCGATTTGGAGAGGGAGATGTTCAGTGGCTGACCGCCGGCGCAGGCATCGTGCACTCCGAGATGATGCCGCTGCGAAACCAATCGGCGCCCAACCCGCTCGAACTCTTTCAAATCTGGTTGAACCTTCCCGCTGCGGACAAGATGTCCGACCCGTATTTCACGATGCTTTGGTCTGACCAAATTCCTAAGGTGCGTTGCACCGATGCCAATGGTCGCTCGACGGAAGTCGTCGTCATCGCTGGCGCGTTTGGAACGACCGCACCTCTCGCACCACCTCCGAATTCTTGGGCCTCAAAACAGTCCGCTGATGTTGCCGTTTGGCACCTCCATCTCGATGCTGGAACTTCGATTCAGCTCCCTTCCGCTCAATCCGATGACACCGTCCGGACCCTCTACGTCTTCGATGGCGACGGCGTGCAGATCGGCGGGACCCACTTAAGTTGCGAGACCGGATCAGTCCTCCGGTCGACCGACGCCACAACACTCCATTCCACACGCGGCGCGGATTGCCTCGTGCTCCAGGGTCGCCCAATCGGCGAACCAGTTGCGCAGCAGGGACCGTTCGTCATGAATGACGAGGCCGGGTTGCGGCAAACCTTCATCGACTACCAACGAACCGGCTTCGGTGGCTGGCCGTGGACTGTCGATGGTCCCGTTCATGGCGCAGATCGCGGTCGATTCGCAGTTCACCCCGACGGACGAATCGAAGAACCTCACTAATTCGGAGCCCCTCCTGCAGGAGGCAGTAGCGTCACCGCTGAATTCATCGCAGTTGTTCCGGGGGGACCAATGGCACACGAGACACGCAGTGACATCGACCTGCTTGATGGCGAGTGGTACGCGAAGCAGCCATACGAGCAGTGGTCATGGATGCGCGACCACGCGCCGGTCTACTGGGACGAACCCAATCAGGTCTGGGGCATCACGCGCTACGAAGACGTGCTTGCCATCGAGAAAGACGCGAAAACATTCTCGTCGATGAGAGCTCCTCGTCCCCACGGCGAACCGCTTCCGATGATGATCTCGATGGATAATCCTGAGCATCAGCGTCGACGATCGCTCGTCAACCGAGGCTTCACGCCGAAAAAAGTTCAGGCGCATGACGAAACCATCCGAACGATTTGTTCGAAACTGATCGACGACGTTGCTGCCAAGGGCGAATGCGATTTCGTCTGGGACATCGCCGCTCCCCTGCCGCTACTGCTTATTGCCGACATGCTCGGCTTCGAGCCGGATGCGTACGAAGATCTCCTGCGCTGGTCAGACGACATGATCAGAGGAACCACCGGCACGCCGACACCCGACGTGCAGCTCGCGGCAATGAATGCAGGTATTCAATTCCGCGACTACCAGCTGCGCGTAATCGCTGATCGCCGATCACGACCACCTCAAGATGACCTCATCAGCACACTGGTCAATGCCGAAATCGATGGGCACAAACTCGACGACGAATCGATCGTAAGCGAAACGTTGCTGATCCTGATCGGCGGTGATGAAACCAGCCGACACGTCATCACGTGCGGAATGCTCGCGTTGCTCGAGTTTCCCGACCAGCGCGATGTTCTCGCCCGCCAAGCCGAACTCATTGAAAACGGCGTCGAGGAGCTGTTGCGTTGGGTGTCACCGATCAAGAACATGGCCCGCACAGTGACCAAGCCCATCGAACTTCATGGGGAACAACTGCGAGAAGGCGATCAGGTGATGCTGTTCTACCCATCAGCGAACCGAGACGCCCGGATCTTTGAGAATCCCGATCAGCTTGACGTGCGGCGATCCCCCAATCCTCACCTTGCATTCGGATTCGGTCCCCATTTCTGCCTCGGCGCTTCGTTGGCTCGGCTTGAGCTCAAAATCATGTTTGAGGAACTCCTGCGCCGCCTGCCCGACATCCAATTGG
Source organism: uncultured Actinomycetes bacterium (assembly GCA_937927725.1). Classification (GTDB taxonomy): domain Bacteria; phylum Actinomycetota; class Acidimicrobiia; order Acidimicrobiales; family Acidimicrobilacustridaceae; genus Acidimicrobilacustris. The sequence continues at coordinate 1,570 of CALBSE010000020.1, read as the reverse complement.
CATCCTCCGAACCGCTCGAGTTCCGGGCCTCCAATTTCATCAGCGGCCCGGAAGCAATGCCCGTCCGATTCACGCCTTCCAACTGAGCGAGGAAACAATGAACTTTCATCCCGATGAAGTCCGAGCCGCGTACGACAACTTCGTGGCCGTTGGCGATAGTGGCGACTGGAACGCGTGGGCGGATCTCCACACCGTCGATGGCCTCTGGGTTGAGCACCACCTCGGCACGTTTCGTGGACGTGAGGAAATCCGCAAAGCAATCGTTGACGTCATGGCGCAGGCACCCTCGACGATGGAATTCCCCATCGAATGGGTCGTAATCGATGGCAATCGCGTCGTGTACTACCCCTGGCAGGTTCTTCCCCATCCCACTGGCGGCGAACCATTCCGATTTAGCTGCATAACGATTCTCGAGTACGCGGGAGACGGTCAGTTCTGCTACCAAGAGGACGTGTACAACCCATCCGAAGGAGAACGAATTTTCGGCGAGTGGATTGCTGCAGGCGGCCGCCTTCCAGGAATGGACTAGTCGTTCCGATCGAGGGCGACACCGGCAGCCTTCGCCGCTTTCCCATACCAATCGGCGAGTGTGTCGACCGTTTCATGCGCGTTCAAACCGCTTGGATTCGGAAGGATCCAGAGTTCAGCACCTTCGAATGAGTCGTCAGACGGACCAATAGAAACCTTCGCATTGCCGAACGCTTGTCGGTATGCCGTCACTCCCAATACTGCGACGACTTTCGGTTTCTTGCGGCGAACGATTTCTCGAAGTACTTCCCCGCCGTCAAGCAATTGCTGCTTCGACAGTTCATCGGCTCGGGCAGTTGCAATGGGACAGATATTTGAAATGCCGATGCCCTTTTTCTCGAGTTCAGCGCGCGCATCGGCAGGCAATCCACGCGACGCATCGACTTCCGTGCTCGTGATGCCTGCCCGATAGATCGCTGGCCAAAATCGATTCCCGGGACGCGCAAAGTGAGCGTTCACTGCAGCTGTCCAGAGCCCCGGATTGATCCCCACAAACAAAAGATTGATCTTCTTCGGTAAAAGATCATCGACAGTGAGACCGTGGAAGGTCAGAATCTCGCCCTTTGTTGGACGACGTCCTTCGATGAATCGGGGTCGGGACGCCACTGAACTCAAATCGTCGCGATATCGGATGGCGAGAGTTTGCGGTGTTCGATTCCAATGAAGCCATCAGCCGACGTATACGTGTCTTCGCCGGTAAAAAGCCCGTCTTCGCCAATAGGCCACAACACACACATCCGAGCTTCGTAGAGATAACTCGCCTCGACGTCGTCGACGGGTACGCCTCGCGCAGCAAGCGTCGAACCGGGATAGGCCATACGCATTGTCCCTTCCGTCACGATGCAATGTCGATCAACGACGAGCCATTCAGTATCGAGCTGAAGTCTCTGTGCACCTGATGCAGCGAAATCTTCGTAGAACTTCTGTACCGCAGATTTTCCGAGAAGATCACCGGCTCCATTGGCGATTGAATGCATGTGATAGTGCGCGTGTTCCGAAACCGTGGCCATGAGTTTCTCCATGTCCAACGACGCTTCCGCAA
>CALBSE010000019.1 GCA_937927725.1 uncultured Actinomycetes bacterium | reverse complement strand
CGTCGAAGTACATCGTCATCGCCGGCGGCATTCTTCATAAGCCAAAGGTTCCCGGGATCCCCGGCATCGAGAACTTCAAGGGACGCATGTTCCACACGAGTCGCTGGGACTACGACTACACCGGCGGTGGCCCGCGCGAATTTATGGACAAGCTCGGCGACAAGCGCGTTGGCATTATCGGAACTGGCGCAACGGCAATTCAGGCCGTTCCCAAGTTGGCCGAAGCCGCCGGAGAGTTGTTCGTGTTTCAGCGCACGCCGAGCGCTGTCGGCGTTCGTAACAACGGCAAGACTGACGAAGCGTGGTTCAAGAGCCTGCAGCCGGGTTGGCAGAAAGAACGCATCGTCAACTTCACCAAAGCAGTTACGGGCGAAATGCCCGAGGTCGATCTGGTAAACGACGGCTGGACCGACGTCATGTGGCGCAACACGCAGGCCACGGTGGAATCACCAGAACATCTCGCCGAGATGGAACTGAGCGATTTCAAGACAATGGAAAAGCTTCGTCGTCGCGTCGACACGATCGTTGAAGATCCCGAAACCGCCGCCAAGCTCAAGGCCTACTACGGCAAGAACTGCAAGCGCGTGTGCTTCCACGACGATTACCTGCCGTCGTTTAACAAGCCCAACGTGCATCTTGTCGACACTGACGGCAAAGGCATCGAACGCGTAACCGAAACCGGAGTGGTTGTCGGTGGCGTCGAATACCCCGTCGATTGTCTTGTCTTTGCTTCAGGCTTTGAGGTCAACACCGATCTCGACGCACGCGTTGGCTTCGACCCAGTTGGTCGTGGCGGCGTGTCCCTGAACGAGTCGTGGTCAACCGGTGCGCACACGCTTCACGGCGTGTTGTCGGGGGGTTTCCCGAACATGATGGTGATCAGCCTCGTGCAGGCTGGTTTCGGCACCAACTTCGTGCACTTCCTTGGTCGTTCAGCTCGTCACGTTGCCGAACTCATCAAGGCATGTAACGACCAAGGCATTGCCACGATTGAAGCCACTCCTGAAGCGGAAGAGGGTTGGCTCATGGTGCTGTACAGCGTCATCGGTAATGGTGCCGAATACGTCGCCACGTGCACGCCTGGTTATTACAACAATGAAATGTCGGTGCCCGATGAAAAGGCTGCGAAGGGTCTTGTCTACGCCGGCAGTCTTCTCGACTACCACGCTCATCTCGATGAGTTCCGCGCTGCTGGCGACTTCCCCGGCGCGTTGGTGACGAAGGGTTAAGTACGTACGGTGTGCTTGACCAGCAGGTTCGCTGGTCAAGCACACCAACACTCTTCGCTCTCGTTGTGTCCTTACTTGTAGGAGACGAGAACGGGTGTGCCGCTCGAGAAGTCGAGAGTTCCGGCGTAGAGGCGACGTTCACCAGTCGGCGTGTTGACCTGACCCGGCATCCAGCCGTGGTACGCCATGCCCGCTCTGGTGCCCTGGATGACGAATGTTTGGCCGCCGGTACCAACAGCATCAGGCGTGCTCGTGAACAGCGCTGATGATGACGGCTTTGTGCACGGACCCGTTACTGACGCGCACTTGGCGTAGCCGACTCCATAGTTGGCGGTGTTCCAATCGTTTCCGGAATAGAACAACCAAAGTTGCGAGCCGACCTGAATCATCTCTGGACCTTCGACGACGTCTGCTTCCCACCCTTGATCGTTCGTGATGAGTGCAGTCGGAGTGCCGGTCACGCTGAGAAGGTCTGAACTAAGCGGCTGGGACCAGATCGTGGTGGGAAGACTGCAGCAGTTGCCGTCAGACTTGTAGATCAAATACGGCGAACCGTTGACCTTGATCATGGACGCATCGATCGCGCCACCAAGTTCAAGAGGACAGGCAAGCGGAGCACTCGAGTTGTCGACGAATGGTCCAGCGGGGTTTGTCGAAGTTGCTGCGCTGATGCACTGATGACCGGGATAGCCATAGATGGTGTCGTAGAACATGACGTACGTGCCGTCACCGCGGTCGTACACCGAAGGCGCCCAGACATAACCGGGCTTTGACCACGATGGCAGAGTCGGAAGCGCATCACCGAGGAACTGACCCATTTGCGTCGTGGTGTTGAGTTCAGCAACGGGAATGTTGGCGTTGCTGATGTTCGTGGCATAGGCGTACGCGGTAGTTCCGTCAATGAGAACGAACGGATCAGCAAAGTTTCCGTCCATCACAGGGATGCCCGTTTGGAATGCTGACGCTGCTGGATAGAGCTGCCCGACAACGGGAGCGTTATTGGGATTAATTGGCTTTCGCGCTGCGATCGGGTTCGTGGGAGCGGGTGCTCCAGCAGTGGGGTTCGCAGTGGTTGTTGGGCTCGATGAGCCACTCTTCCCACCGCAAGCAGCGAGGGAAACGGTGGCGAGCACGATTGCAAGGACGGCAGTTGCGAGCAGCCCTGAACGGCGGGTTCCGTGTAATGAGGTCATGCCCTATTTTTAGCAGTCGACAATGAACTCAGGTGTTGCATCAAGAACTACATGGACTGCGATGCGCTCTGCGTTGGTCGCAAAGGGCTCGTTCAGTTCATCGGATTCGGATTCGATGCCGTGTCGTCACGCAGCGATTCCTTCCACGTACGGAATCGATTGTGGATGATTCCGTCAGGTCCGAGACCTTCACCGTTTCCCTCGGCATCTAAGTCAAATGTCCATATGCGTTTGAGGTCAGCGCTGTCGACGGCTCCGTAGCGGGCACGCGCGCGCACCGCTGGACCTGCACGCCAGAGCAAGTACCGACCGATTCCTCGGAGGTATCCAGGGTCGGCCTGGAGATCATCGCCCAGCGTCCTGATCTCGTTCGGCGCTTCAATCCACTGTGACGCAATGATTCGCGATTCCCGTTGCGGGAGCGGCGGGAGTTGATGGGTGTGCACCATGTGATCGATGAGCGGTCGATCTTCTGCGGGCATAGTCATTTCGATGATTCCGTCGTTGTGTCATCAACAATTCGTGCAAGAAGTTGATCTCGTATCGAAACGCCGGGCTCACGCGCCTTCTCGCCCGTGATTCGCCAACCGTGACGGCTGGAGTAAAGGAGCGGCGGAGCTTTGAGGCGACCTTCGCCGGATGCAGTAATCCGACCGAACACAAGCTCGTGATCAATCAAAGTGATGTGGTCGAAGACCTCGCACGTGAACCAAGCGATGCAGTTGGGAACGACGGGCTGGCCGTCAATGGCTTCGAGGTACTCAGGTGCGGAGTATCGGAACTTGTGTCCGGGATAACTGAAGTACTGGCCCTCAGCGATTTGGTCTGCGGCAAGAATCGAAACGGTAAATGCTCCGCTTTCTTCGAGAATCGGCCAGGTGTCATGTTTCTTCGAGAGCGATGCCATGACTACCGGTTCTTCGAAGGAAACCTGAGTGACCCAATGTGAGGTGTACGCCCGAGTGACTCCGCCGTGTGTTGCGGCCACGACTTGTACGCCTTTGATCATCTGTCCGAGAGAGCGTTTGATTGCGGGATCGATCATCGTTGCAGTGTGCCATTGCAACGGGCCGGAAATTCTGCGAAACCTACGAAGTTTGTTGAAGTTGCGTCATGGGCAGGCTGCATTCCGCAAAAACGAAAGGAGGGTCCGGATTCTCCGGACCCTCCTTTCGTCATGCGAGCCAAGCGTTAGGGCATCAAGACGCCATCGATGACATGAATGACACCGTTGCTTCCGACGATGTCGGTCTTCACGATGTTGACGGTGTTGCCCTTTGCGTCAGTGATCGTGACCTTGCCGTCCTGCACGTTGATCGTGAGTTCTTCGCCATTCACGGTCTTGACCTTGCCTGGCTTCACGTCCTTGGCGAGAAGGTCACCTGCGACAACGTGGTAGGTGAGGATGGACTTGAGCTGCTCGGGCGTAAGCGAAGCAAGTGTTCCGGGAGGAAGTTTGGCGAATGCTTCATTGGTAGGTGCGAACACCGTAAACGGGCCTTTGCCTGACAGCGTCTCAACAAGACCGGCGCTCTTGACCGCTCCGACGAGGGTTGAGAAGTCAGCGTTTCCTGCGGCGATGTCAACGATGGTCTGCGCATTCGCCGGCATCGTGGTTGACGTATTCGCTTTTGCGGTAGTGCTCGAGGAACTCGACTTTGAATCGCTGCTGCAAGCAACGGCGCCGAGTGTGAGTGATGCGGCAACAATCAAACTTCCGATGATTTTGATGGATCGTGATGGCATGTGAACTCCTAAGTAAGGGGTGTGCAGTTCGCACATGAGGTACGTCTCCCTTACTCCGAAGCTGTCACGAAAACCGGATGACCAATCGGAAAGAATTTTTTAATTACGCGAGAGAACCCGTGGCCATTGGGTTATGCGTCGGGGAGACACTCCCGCTCATGGGTTCACGAGTGAGGGCAAGTTCAGTGACTGACGCATCAATTGAGACCAACGACATCTGGGGATCTGATCCCAACATTCCAAGTGAAATCATGGTTCCGTTGTTGGCAGCCCACAGTTGGTAGGTCTCGTCCTGAGGGAGTGCCGGAAGCTGGTCGGTCATCAAGAAGCCATGTCCTTGTGCGTCGACGACGACCTTCACATTCATTGTCTGCCGAGGATCCGAAAGAACGCCCGTCCGCGAACCAGGTTTAGATGCGGCATCGTTCGCCATCGTTGTCATCGCGGCGATGCTGTCAGGAACGTTCTTTTCCTTCCGAACACTCACGAAAATTGCGCTACCGATCACGAATACTGCAAGCACCGCGGCCGCAGCGAGAACGGGTGTGCGGAAGGTCAAGTGCTTTCTCGAGGAAGAAGTTGTTTTTGGCGGGAGTGATTGCGATGCCTTATTGCCAGCGCCTTCCACGTCGATGGCGTCTTGGATTGACGCCCAAAGACTCGCAGGAGGATCGACCTCTACGGCGTCGCCAAGTGCATCAACGACACCTTCAAACTTTTCGAGTTCGGTTTGAGCAGAAGCATCGTTCGCAAGGAGTCGGTCGACCCGACGGCGCTCGACGTCATCGACCGCATCAAGTGCATAGGCGCCGAGCAGTTCACGCGCCGCATCTTCTGGTTGCTTTTGATCTTCAGGTGTCATAGCTCGACCTCCAATCCGTCGGTAGTTAGTAGTGAGGAAAGTTTCGAGAGGCCCGAACGAATTCGGCTCTTGACCGTTCCCTCGGGTGTTGCGAGGGCACTAGCAACGTCACGATACGAATGGCCGCCGTAATACGCCAACACAATGGCCGATCGTTCATCTTGAGGGAGCTGAAGAAGGGCGGTGCGGACGGCATTCGAAGTCAAAGACTGAAGAGCGTCTCGTTCTGCGTTCGGCGCAATGGGCCGTTCGCGTAACTCAGAGCGCGTTTCCCGTTGGGTGCGAGCTTCTTCCGATCGGACTTTCTCGATGGAGCGGCTGCGGGCTTCGCGAAGAAGAAAGGACCGTAACGATCCTCGTTGTGCGTCGAATCGTTTGGGTTCGTTCCACAAACGTAAAAAGATCTCTTGAGCGACATCCTGGGCGAGACCATCGTCGTGCAGCACTTGCCGGCACATGCCATAGACGACCCCACCGAGCCGGCCATAAATCCGCGCAAGCGCTGACTGATCTCGCCGAATTACGCCGTCGATATCGGAGGCGTCGTCGGGCAAAGTCCCGCTTGGCGCTGAGGTGGGAGGTTCGGAAGAAATGTCCATGGATCCTGAAGCAAACGGTGGCACAGATCCTGGGTGGTGAGGCATCGGGGCGCGAACCCGCTGGAGGTTCACCGTGCGGGAACGTTGGGCAGTTTCGGTGATGGTCACAGATGTTCTCCGAAACTGAGGGCCGTTTCGGATGAGAGGCCAGCGACGCCAAAGGCAATCCGGGGGCGAATCTTCGGCACCCCGACGGTCCAGAGTCTCTCGGTGCTTGATCGGAATGGGTGACGGCCTACATTGCGGCCATGACTTTGATTGATTCAGGCACTTCCCTCGTCGACGCCATGGCCGAGCTCGTACTCGCCGAGGCCCCAGCCTGTGAGGCAAATCGCACTATGACCCCGGCCATCGTCGACGCGATGTGGGAGTGCGGGCTCATGTCCTATCTGAACCCGGCCGAGGCTGGCGGTTCGGAACCTTCGTTCGCCGACATGATCGACACCTGGCAAGCAATGGCCGAACTCGATGGTTCGTTCGGTTGGATCGGCATTGCGAATCTTCCCTCGGCTGCAGCGGTTGCGGCGTATCTTCCCGATTCAGGTTTTGCCGAAACGTTCGGTAGCGCCGAGCGCGTCACGATGGGTGGTCAATTCGCGCCAAACGGTCAAGGTCAAAAAGTCGAACGTGGCTACAAGATCAGCGGCGCCTGGAACTTCGGGTCCGGAACCGGACATTCCGAGTTTGTTTGTGCGGGATTCCTTCCCATTGACGATGGCAACTTCATGTTTGATGCCAACGGCGAAATCATGTTGATGGCGGCGGTCATTCATCGTGACGACATCAACTTCACTGATGGTTGGCATGTGCAAGGTCTGAAGGGAACCGGTTCGTTTGATTACAACGTTGCCGACCTGTTTGTTCCTGAGCATCGCGTGTTCGAACTTTTTGAGCGCACGCCGAATCGTGGAAGTTCACCCACTTTCAAGATGGGTCTCATGGCAATAACTGCTGCTGGTCACGCAGCGTGGGCGCTCGGTGTTGCCAAGAGCATGATCGACGACGTTGCTGAACTCGCCAAGGTGAAAGCCCGCATGGGCGATATGGAAACACTCGTTCACAAGACGACGTTCCAGCGCGGTTACGCGCATCACCTCGGCATGTGGCGTGCAGCACGCCAGCTCGTTGTCGACACCTACACTGCAGCCGAACAGGTCGTGGCCGATGGCGGCGAACTCACTGTCGACATGCGCGCCGACATGCGCATTGCGGCGACGTATGCCACGGAAGCAAGCCGTGAGGTCGCGCAGTGGGCCCATCTTGCTGCGGGCACAACCGCGATTCGCGAAGGAAGCCGTCTCGAACGAGCATTCCGCGACATCTACACCGGCACCCAACACGCGTTCATCAGCGAGAAGACCTATATCGATTCCGCACAGGTGAAACTGGGTCTTGCGGAAACCAATCGCGGTCTGTGACGAACATGTTGGGGCGGTTCGCCGTTTCGAGTTAGTCGTCGTTGTCGGTCCAGTCGAGGTTCGTTGCGACGGTTCCTAAATTCGCGGTGAGCACGCTCAAGAGCTGGGCAGCATCGACAGTTTCTTCCATCGTGAATCGATGAATGCTGTTGAAGGCCAGAAAACCTTCAAGTACGTAAATATTGAGAATGGCCATGGCGTTGGCGACGCGGGTGGGTACGCCATTTCTTTCCGTCTGCGACCGGATGGCGTTCAAGGTCGCGTCGTCATCGAACATCAGCTGCTCTCCGGGCACACCGTTGCCCAGGAGATAGGTGAGGAGCTTGAACCGCGGGATCAGTACAGGCAGATGTTCGATGAAGTTGTCCGCAGTCACTGCGGGGGAGAATCGAGCGCCCATCTCTTTCGAAACGGCGACGAACAGGTTGTTGAGCGAACCGAAATTTCGGAAGATGACCTGAGGGTCCATCGAGATCTTTTCGCCGATGGAGCGGGTCGTGATGTCCTCGATTGGCGTGGTCAGAACCAGGTCGATGACGGCCTCGATCAGAAGGTCGGAGACCTGCTCAGCCGAGACACGTGGTGCTCGTTTTCTTGGTGCAGGGCCCATAGGAAAACTGATTCTAGGTGGCCCAAGTCACAGGGCGAGGTGGACATATGCCTTGACACCAGCGAAGTCAAGGCGCGATAGTCACCATTGGTGTCAATTGTTCAAACCAGTCTGCCCGGTGAATTCAAGAGTTAGAGGAATCTCCAGATGTTGGCCACTCGCCTCCGAAAAGTTCTGACCGCGCTCGTTGTCCTGTTGGTGGTCGCGTTCGCGTCTCCAGTTCTGACGGCCAGCACCGCTGGTGCCGACTCGACCGACCCCTCGGGCTACTTCACCTACACCAGTAACGGAACGAGCATCACCGTCACTGGTTGTACGGAGTTGTGTGTCGATGCGTCCGTCTCGATCCCTGCCGAGCTCGAGGGACTCCCAGTCACATCGGTGACATCGGGCGGTTTCAGTGGCAAGCACATTGTTCAGTTGACGATTCCGAACAGCGTGACCGCGTTCAACGACATTTGGCAGGGTGGTTACAACATCGATCGAATCGTTTTCGCTCCGGGTTCGAAGATCACGCGTTTGCGCGATTTCCTGTTCGCGAACAATGGCAATTTGCGGTCGATCGTGATGCCGGATCATCTCAAGGAAATTGGCCAATACACGTTCTATAACGCTGGTCTTGATTCGGTCACGATTCCCGGCACTGTCACCTCGATCGAGGCCCAGTCGTTCAACGCGAATCGGTTCACGTCGGTGACGATTCCTGCGAGCGTCACCTCACTTTCATCCAGCGCGTTCGACGGAAATGTCACGAAGACGTTTGCTCCGCCGGCGGTTTCGTCGGTGACCTACAGCCTCAATGGTGGTTCGATGCCGGGCGGCGCGTCGCTTCCCACGCAGGCCGACACAACGCAGAACACGACGTTCACTGTTGGCAACGGCACCGAGCCGGTGAAGTCCGGCTATCTCTTTGGTGGTTGGAGTGATGGTTCGGCTGCATACGCCGATGGTTCGTCGTATCCGATGGGTGGAAGCCCGGTGACGTTGAGTGCCTATTGGGTCACGGTTACTTGGAGTTACACGATTAGTAATGGCGCGGTCACGGTGTCTGGTTGCACGCCGAGTTGTCCTGATGCTGCACTCACGATTCCCTCGACCATCGAGGGTCTGCCGGTCACGTCGGTGACGTCGGGCGGCTTCAGCAGTGTTCACATCCCGCAGTTGACGATTCCGAACAGCGTGACCGCGTTCAATGACATTTGGCAGGGTGGTTACAACATCGATCGAATCGTTTTCGCTTCGGGTTCGAAGATCACGCGTTTGCGCGATTTCCTGTTCGCGAACAATGGCAATTT
>CALBSE010000018.1 GCA_937927725.1 uncultured Actinomycetes bacterium | reverse complement strand
CGTTGAAGACGTTGAAGACGTTGAAGACGTTGAAGACGTTGAAGACGTTGAAGACGTTGAAGATGTCGGAGGGATCGGAGGCGGTTGCACTTCGAATGCGCCGATGTCTGACTTCGCACCATACGAACGAACATAGGAACCACCGCGCTGATCAGCATCGCTCCCGATGAAGGTCGGGACGACCGACGGGCCAGCATCAAGGAGCGGAGAGGTCGGTTTCACGGCCATGGTCTTTGTTGCACCACCGTTGTTGGCAAGCGCGTAGAGACCAGGATCGGTAGTACCCGAAGTGCTGTCGGTGACAGAGAATGAGTTCACGGCGTAAAGACCGATCGCGTTAAACGAGCCAGACACGCTCGCGCTACCGCTCAGATCGACGGCAGCAGAACCTGCGGTGAGGTGGTTACCCGAGATCACTGAAGCGGTGAGGGTCACCGGCCCGTTGGCACTGAGGCCAGCTCCAGGATGACCAGCGGTGTTGTCGGAAACCGTTACAAACGTGAGATCAACGTTGTAGGACGCATTATTTGAATGGATTCCCGAGGCGTAGGTCGCGGAGTTCCCCGCAATCGTCGAGTTGTAAACGGAAACAGACTGATACATGTTGATGCCACCACCCCACGCACCGGCGCTGTTGCTCGCGATCGTTGAGTTGTAAATTTTTGTCGAGGGGCCGACCACAGACGGGAAACCAAGCGTGACGCCTCCGCCTGCACCCGAGCCAGAACCTCCGGCGGTGTTTCCCACTGCAGAAATTCCGGAAAGAACAATGTCGGCTTCGTTGGCACAGAGGTAGAGGCCGCCGCCTGATGTCGAGATGTTGTTGGTGAACTCTGAATCCGTGATTGTCGTACCAGTAGCTCCAATGAGATAGAGCCAGACCCCACCGCCGTGTCCTCCTGCCGTGTTTCCATCGAATACTGAGTTCGAAATCGTGACCGAGCCACTCGCTCTGTAGAGCGAAACCCCACCACCTCGTCCGGTACTCGCATTGTTGGAAATAGTGGAATCAGAAACGATGACGTTTCCCGAGACGTAGTTGAGCATTAGCCCGCCGCCATAATTTGCTCCGGTCGATCCCGTGATACTCGACGAAAGAATCGAGACCGGTCCACTGAGATTGTCGGAGACCGCTGATGACCCGACGCTGCCCGAGATCTCAGTAGAGGAAATGATCAATTCTCCGCACGATGAGAACCCGATCGCTGCTCCCGCCGTGGCAATCGAATGATTTCCAGTAAACACAGCGTCGGAGACTGTAAGAGCGCTCGTCGTTGCGGAATTGCAATTGATTGCTCCATCCGATGCGTTCACGAGCGTCATTCCTGAGAGCAAGTGTGTGCCGGCGCCGGTGATGGAGAAAATGTGCGTCGCGTTGGTGCCATCGATAGTCACGGGACTCGCTCCGGTGATGGTGGAAGCAGAATCCCAGGCGATTTGTGATTGCAGCACAATCGTTTGACCGGCAATCGGCGACAAATCAATGGTGTCACCATCAGATGCCGCCGCTAACGCAGCTCGAAGGGAACCCGCCCCTGTGTCTGCATTTGACGTCACGGAGATCGTTGACGCGCTTGCAGGACTCTCTACGGAAAGAACGAGTACCGCTGGCGCACCCACCAAAAGCGCTCCAGCTCCAATGTGGCTCGCCCGACGGAACGCACTGTTTTTGGTCGAAAGAAGCGATGACATTGGCTGCCCTCCGGGCGATGTGTTGCGGACGCTGCCGCTGGAAGCAACTCGCGCCATCGCTGCCGGCACAAGCCAATCAAGAACCCCGATTCTATCCAGCGGCCATAGGCTCTCTCCGTGACAGTCATTCAGCGCATCGAGGCCATTGAGTTGCGTGTGATCGCGCTTCCGATGGTCTCGCCGTTTGTGGCGTCGCACGGAACAGTGAGCACTCGCACTGCAGTGATCGTTCGCGTGCTCGGCGACGAGGAAGAAGGCTGGGGAGAATGCGCTGCACTTCCCGAACCGACCTACACCGAGGAATACGTCGATGGCGCGTACCTCGCTCTTCGAGAACTTCTTGTCCCCCGCCTCCTTGCCGCCGAAGGTCCTGTTGCTGCGACTGACCTTGCCTCGCTTTTCGCAGACGTCATCGGTCATCCGATGGCGAAAGCGTCACTAGAACTCGCACTCCTCGACGCACACGGTCATCAGAGGTCGACCTCTCTGTCGCAGCGCTTCACCCCTTCTCCCCCGGGACCATCAGCAACTGTTCCTGCCGGCGTCGCGATCGGACTACTGGAAACACCCGATGCACTCGCTACTGAAGTTTCGACGAGAGTGGCCGAGGGGTATGGGCGTATCAAGATCAAGATCGCCCCTGGACGTGACATCGATTTCATTCACGCCGCACGAGAAGCCGCAGGGTCGTCGATCGAGCTCAGTGCAGACGCCAATGGCGCGTACGACCTTGACGATGCAACGACTCTTTCCGAACTCGATGCATTCGGACTCTCCTATATCGAACAGCCACTTGCCACAGACGATCTGCTGAATCACGCCGAACTCGCACGTCGTCTTGCCACGCGGGTGTGTCTTGACGAATCGCTCACATCAGCAACCGTGACTCGAGAAGCGCTCGATATGGGCGCTTGTTCGGTTGTGTGCGTGAAAGCACCGCGGTTCGGTAGTTGGCTCGAAGCGGCTTCCGTTCTCGACCATTGCGCTGGTCTCGGTATCGACGCGTGGGTCGGCGGAATGCTCGATTGCGGGATCGGAAGAGCGGCCAACATTGCGCTCGCTGCTCATCCGGGCGCAACGCTTACTGGCGATATCGCAGCGACTTCACGCTTCTTCACCGAGGACATATGTGCACCGTTCACCGTTTCGGGACCACCTGGCAGCGGAACCATCTCTGTTCCGAACGGACCCGGCCTAGGCATTTCGATCGATGCAACTGCGCTCTCGAAACTGACCTTGCGTTCCGTCATCATCCGACGTTGAACCGGCCGGGGCTCTAAAGTCGTCGCCCATGAGCCTTCTTGATCGTTTCCGCGTAGATAACAAAGTTGCAATCGTCACTGGTGCCGGTCGTGGCATTGGCGCTGCATCCGCCCTTGCTCTTGCCGAGGCTGGCGCCGACGTCGCCATCACCGCTCGCAGCGCCGACCAACTCGAAGAGATCGCTACCGCAATTCGCGCTTTCGGTCGCCGTGCCTTCGTTCTTCCCGGCGATGTGAACAAGCTCGACTTCCTCAGCGAATTTGCCAATGCCGCAACCGAGGAACTCGGCAAGATCGACATCGTGGTGAACAACGCCGGCGGTTCACCCCCCGCTGCGATTACTGACGTCACGGCCAAGTCATTCGAAGACGCGTTCCACTTCAACGTGACGACTGCACTTGCGCTCACACAGGCATGCATCCCCCAACTCGTCGAGAACCATGGTTGCGTGGTGAACATCTCCTCGATGGCTGGCCGCACCGCTGCTCGTGGCCTCACGCAATACGGTGTCGCCAAGGCTGCACTCACGCACCTCACTCGCTATCTCGCCACCGACCTCAACCCGAAGGTGCGCGTGAACGGCATCGCTGTTGGCTCTACAGCAACTTCCGCGCTTGAAACAGTTCTTGTGATGCCCGAGATTCGCGACGCCATGATCGCAAATACTCCGCTTCGCTTTATCGGCGAACCAGAGGACATTGCGCTCGGAGTTCTCTACCTGTCGTCGCCCGCAGCGCGCTACGTGACCGGCAAGATCATCGAAATCGATGGTGGCACCGAGTCAAGCACCCTCGAAATGCCAATTCCCGATTTCTGATTCGAGAGTCGGGAATTAGATCGCGACAGTTTCGGTGTCGCGACCAGAACGCAGCGTGGTTCCGGGCGTATCGCCCGTGACCTTGCCGTCGCGCACGATTTCGACACCATTGACGATGGTGGCGTCGATGCCGGTCGCTTCTGAATAGAGGCGCCAACCGTTGGCCGGAAGATCTTGACGAGGCACAACCTCGCCGGGACCAACCTTGTCCGGATCGAGAATGACGAGATCGGCGAACCAACCCTCGGCAACACGGCCGCGATCACGAACGCCATAAAAGCGTGCTGGTGCGTCGGTGAACAACTGCACGGCGCGTTCAAGCGAAATCAGCTGACGATTACGCACTGCTTCTGCCAAGAAACCGGTGTGGCACGCGAAGGTCTTCATCATGTCGAGATGAGCGCCCGCATCGGAACCACCGGCGATGACTCGAGGGTCATTCTCAAGAAGACGCACACGCTCGGCCCAGGACTCGTCGTCGGTCCCGATGAAACGGGGCTCGAGACCCGTTTGGAGATCGTCGGCAACGACGATGTCGAGAAGTGCATCGATCGGTGCGACGCCCTTTTCGTTTGCAATATCGGCAACGAGTCGACCTAGGTACTGCTGCAGTTCGGATTTCGAAACATCAATGATGCGATAGTCGGCAATCGCCGCAAGCGTGTGCTGCGGCGGCATCTGTGAAAGAGCAGCAGCAATCGTCGCGCGCACTGCTGGATCAGCAAGTGCCGCTTTACGTTCTGGCAGCGGCAAATGAATGACGTCCTTCACACCAGGAAGGATGTCGAGAACAAACCCGGATGCGAAGCAAAGACGCATACGCATTGGTTCAGGAAGGCACAAGCCGACAACGTGGCCGCCCTTTGCTGCCGCCACATCTGATGCCGACAGTTTGTTTGCCCGACCTTCCGAGGCCGCTGGATCGGAAGAAACAACCATCACGTTCCAGTTGAGCGAACGCTGTGCAGCAACACTCATGTCCGCCATGAGATTCATTTCGTCATCATTGAAGAACGCGCCTGCCGATGCGATGAATTCAAGGGAGGTTCCTGCATGTTGACCAGCGGCGTTTGAAAGCGCAATGAACTCGTCGCGCGTTGCCCAACGTGATGGCACCGGATTGCCCTGGTGGTCGCTATGGCTATTCGACGCAGTACTGGAGAAACCCATTCCGCCTTCTTCGATACTGCGATGAAGCAGCGCGACCATGGCAGCGATTTGATCGGGGGTTGCTTCGTGACCGACAGCGTCTTCGCCCATCACCACTCGTCGGAGTGCGCTGTGACCCACCATGAAGCCGGCGTTGACGGCAAGGTTTCCTTCGAGACGATTCAGCCACGAGCCGAAACCGTCCCACATGAGATCGAGTCCCGCTTCAAGCGATTCGACTGGCATGCCTTCGACGCGGGCGAGCATGGGGATGAGGTACTCCGCAGCTTCTGGAGTTACCGGTGCAATCGAGAAACCACAGTTGCCACCGAACACCGAGGTGACGCCGTGCAATGAAGATGGCGTTGCGGCAGGGTCCCACATCACCTGCGGGTCGTAATGAGTGTGAAGATCAACAAAGCCCGGGGTTACGACGCGCCCTTCGGCGTCGATCGTCTTTGCCGCCTGTTCGGTGATGTCGCCGATGGCAACGATGCGTCCGTCGCGCACGCCAACATCGGCGCGGAAACGTTCCCGCCCTGTTCCGTCAACGACAGATCCGCCCTTAATCAGAAGATCGAGCATGTGAGTCCTCCCCGAGATGGCCAGCGAGGCCAACGAACGATTCCCATCCTGCCACCCCCCAACTGTCAGAGGAAACGCAATGACGAGATCCAACTCGCTGATGCGTTGATGTGGCTAGGCCCACGCATGGGCACGGATGAGATTTGTCGCCGACCCAGAAATTGTGGTCAGCATTCCGAGACCAGGAACGGTTCCAAAGCTGATCGGAGTGAAGAGACCCTCTGAAGTGACGTAGGGAAAACCAGATGCCGCACAGGTGCGCCCACGGGGCGTGAACCATGTGCGGCCGAGAAGCGAAGGACCAGCAATAGCCACCAGTGGGCATCGATCGGCCTGACTCTGAGCCTGCACAACGTCAATGCGCTGTGCCCACGCCGCCCCCGACTCTGCGACGCCTTGAACCGCTGCGCTGATCTGCGCGCTAATCGCCTCGGCGAGAGCCGACTGTTGCCAAGGAAGGAGCACCGAAAACTGAGGTTCCGCCGGGAGGTACGTGGCAAACAGCAACTTCGCGTTTTGCGTGTGAGCGAGTACATCAAACGAAATTGCCATAAGACGTTGTTTCGTCATCTGACCATCGAGAAGCGAATTCACGCAGGAAGTGAACTGCGTCGCTTGCGTGGCGAGGTCGCTCAACGTTGCACAGGTTCGAACTGCACTCGCCGGTTGCTGCAGCAAGAGATCGCCACCGAGTGTTGCCAACACAATGTCGGGATCATCACGCTCAATGCGCTCGAGGAGATCGTGCTGCGCTCCCTCAGCGGGCGCCTTGTCATCATGCGGAAGATTCATCCAACTAACCAACGACGAACCTGCAACTGCGTAGTTCGCGAAATCAATAGCGTTTAGTTGACTCGCAACTTGTGCAGCCCACGACGCGTTGTTTGCCAAACCAAAGTCGGCGCTAAAGGAGACCTCGTCTGCCGGAGAGCCCGGACCATTCGATCCGTTCGAGGAACATCGCGTTCCCGCAGTCGTTGCCGACCCGTCGCCAATCCAATTCGGTCGGCAATCGATTGCCTTCCCAATAGGAACGGTCGAACCTGATGCGTCGAATCCAAACCCAGCGGTGACGGCATCGCCGAACGCACGAATCCGAAGCGAAGCAGGCACCACTCGACCCGTTGTCGCCGTTTGCGCTTGGGAAAGGTTCGATGCCGAAACCAGCGTCACAAACCCGATGGCCACCACAACAACAAAACGGAACATCGATCGTTGGCGCACGAGATCTGACCCTACCGGTGACCACCGAAAAGAGAACAGCGCGGGAGCCATAGACTCGCTCCTTGTGCCCGCCGACGAAGTTCCCGCCGACTCTCGTCCGGCCTATCCGCCTCCTCGCCATGCGATGAGCCTGCTGGCCCTTGAGTCTGAACAAGACCTTGCCGGCGATGTCCGGGGCTGGATGCCCGTCACTCCATATACGTCGTCGCCTGGCGGAATGCCCCGACTCGCCACCGTTGCCATGCTCGTTGACGCCCTCGGCGGAATGCGTTCGATCACTGCGTCCGACCCCGACTGGGCCTTCACCGCCGACATGTCGATCCATCTCCTTCCAGCGGGACCCACCGAAGTTCTCCAAGCCGATCTACATGTTCGCCGCCGTGGCCGGCGCACACTCGTGATCGAGGCTGAGTTGCTCGCCGACTACGAACGACCTGCCGGTTCCGCTCTCCTGACGTTTGCCGTTGTTCCCCGCCCCGAACATCTCGTGAACATCACGATCAATATGACGCCCGGGCGGCGAATGATGAATGCGAATTCGACCCACGAAAAACTTGAGACGAACTATCTCGATGAGCTCGAACTTCAGGTACGCGAACCAGGAACTGTATTGATCGAACTCCGACCTGTCGTGTGCAACACCGTCGGTGCGCTTCACGGCGCAATTCACGCGTCTCTCATTGACGAAGCATCTGCATCGCTTGCGCGTTCGCTCTTCAACACCGAGGCCATCACGACTGGTCTCCACTTGGCGTATCTCGATCTCGGTCGCGTGGGGCCGCTCACGGCAACGGCAACGGCGATTGGTGGCCCGTCGAATGGACGACTCACCGCATCAGTTGATGTTCACGACGGCAACGGTGCACTTGTTTCCACCGCCACAACCGAAGTTGTTGCGTTATGAGCGGATTCGGCAGTCCGGCAGAAATCGGTGTCGCGCAATATCTCCTCATGATGATTGAAGAGGTTGGCGACGGAACAGCAGCACTGCCCCATACCGTCGGACACTTTCCGGGAACCGTGAACACACTTGATGCCGACGGACGCCTCGGTACTGACTTGCTCACATGCATCATCGATTCCATCGGCGGAATGACCTCTGGCCTTGCCAGCCTTCCGGACTGGATCGTTACGACCAACCTCATGATCCGGCGAGCACCTGACGCGCTGGTAGGCGATCGTGGCACCGGCGAACTCATCCTCGATACACACGTGCTTCGCCGGGGTCGTTCATCCGTCGTTACGCGAGTGAACGTTGCTGACTCACGTGGAGTGAGCGTCGCAACGTCGTGGATGTCGTGTGCGATCCTCACGCCCGCAAATGGTCCTCCTCCGTTCACTCGCCCCGTGAAGCCGTTTGAGCGCGAGGTCCCCAACGATCCGATCTTCGCAGCGCCCACCCACGAGTTCTTCAATCTGTCTGCCGGCGAAACTCCCGGCGAGGCACACCTGTCGATAGAGCAACGACTTCGGAACCCTTGGGGAATCCTCCACGGCGGATCCAGTGCCGTCGTGCTCGACGCCGCTGCTCGAAGCCTCGTGCTTGGCCGATCCACCGTTGAGCCCACGCCCGAGGCCATCGTCACCGATCTTGCCGTTCACTATTTGAGTCCAGGTCGAGTTGGCCCGATCGTCGCCACGGCCACCTCGACCGGCCGGCGGGGGCCCGACCACTTGGTGCGGGTCGAGGTCCGAGACCGGGGCGCCGATGACCGCCTCATGGCCTTGGCAATGACCACCGTTCGCCGACTCGATTGATCGTCGTTACCAATCGGTAGCAAAGCGGGTCATCTGTCCCGTAGCGTCTCCCCGGACAGTCGTCGGGAGGGAATCACCGTGGGTATGACATTCGAAGAAGCAGTCGCTGTGCTCACAGGTCCCGACATGCCATTTGAGATCGCCGAGGCCGAGGTTCTCGGTCGTCCCACTCGCATCTTCACCAAGCTCCCCCCGACGCTTCGAGACCTGTTCGACATGATCCGTGAGCGTCCAGCCGACGCCGTGTCGATCGTGTACGAGGATGAACGCTGGACCAACGCCGATGTCCTCGCCAGTATGGACGAAATCGCTCACCTGCTCGTCGAGCGCTATGGCGTTCAAAAGGGAGACCGCGTCGCGATCGACATGCGCAACTTTCCCGAATGGATTACCTCATTCGGCGCAGCAACATCGATTGGCGCAATTGCTGTTTCAGTGAACGCATGGTGGACGGGTCCGGAAATTGAATTTGGACTCATCGACGCAGGCGCAAAAGTTTTCATCACCGATCGCGAACGAGTTGACCGCATTGGCGATCGACTCGCCGCGCTGAAAATCCGTTGTGTCGTTGTTCGCGCCGAAGGAGAACTTCCTGCGGGCTGCGACCACCTTGCCGATGTCATTACACCCGGCGCATCGATGCCTGCCTCAGATGTTGCGCCCGATGACGATGCAACCATTCTTTTCACTTCCGGGACGACTGGTGTTCCAAAGGGTGCGGTTTCAACGAACCGTGCCGTGTTGTCTGGATTGTTTGCGTTTGCCTGCCGCACAACAGTTGAAGCATTGCGGTGGGCTCCCGATTCACCGCCCGACCCCGCAACCGCTCCCGCCGCGGTCCCGCCGTGTTTCATTCTGACAGTGCCGCTGTTCCATGTGACAGGCTGCGTTCCCGTGATGCTTGGCGCCATTGCGACGGGAGCGAAGCTCGTCATGATGCGCAAGTGGGATGCGTTGCGAGCACTGCAACTCATCGACCGAGAAAAAGTCACGAACTTCGTTGGCGTTCCGACGATGTCGCAAGATCTCATCAGCCATCCCGATTTCGACAAGTACGACACATCGAGTTTGAAGAACGTCGGCGGCGGCGGTGCGCCCATGGCACCCGAGCTTGTTCGCAAGATCGAAGGATCGTTCGCCGGCAAGGCCAGCCCGCAACTTGGCTACGGCCTCACCGAAACCAATGGTTACGGACCAGGCAACACCGGACCGGATTACATCGCAAAGCCCTCCAGTACCGGCCGCGTTGTTCCGATCATGCAGGTCAAAATTGTCGATCCCAACGATTCCGAACAGCCCAATGGTGAAGTTGGCGAGGTTTGTCTTGCTGGGCCGATGCTCATTCGTGGGTACTGGAACCGTCCCGAGGCAACCGCCGAAACGATTCGAAACGGATGGCTCCACACCGGCGACCTTGGCTACGTCGATGACGAGGGATTCGTGTACGTCGTCGACCGCATCAAAGACATGGTGCTGCGCGGTGGCGAAAACGTGTACTGCTCCGAGGTTGAAGCAGCGATCTTCGAGCATCCCGACATCCACGAGGTTGCGGTATTCGGTCTTCCCCACGAACGACTCGGCGAAGAAGTTGTGGCTGCCGTGCAGCCCGCACCTGGAACCACGCTTGATCTCGATGAACTGGCCGCGTTCCTTGCTGAACGTATTGCGCCGTTCAAGATTCCTTCACAGTGGTTCGTTCGCAACGAACCACTGCCACGAGGAGCCACCGGAAAGATCCTCAAGCGAGAGATCCGCGATCGAATCCTCGACGGAAACTTCTGAGCCACCTCAAAGGTTCGCTTCCGTTCGTTGGTAGCTCCAGACGCGACAAAGGCCTCCACAATGTGGAGGCCTTTGCACGTTCCCCCCGGAACAGCGACGGGCCGTAACGGCCCACCGATCAGGCTGGTCGACGAGTGTTCAACTCGGTGACGTTGTCGTGCATGATCATCTTTTGCACGGCAGGTGAGAACTCCTTGAGTTCGTCGACGTAGTCAAGCGGTTCCGGCATGCCTTCGATGTGCGGCCAATCGGAACCAAAGATCACGCGGTCGGAACCCATAAGTTCGACAACCTCATGAACATCGTCTTCCCAGAAGGGGTTGATCCAGATGTTGCGACGGAAGGTTTCCGAAGGCTGCTCGCTGAACCAGCCCGGCATCTTCTTTGCAGTGTTGTCGAGCTTCTTGAGCAGGCCTCGAAGGAATCCTGAACCATTTTCCACTGATGCAACACGGACGTTCGGGAAACGATCAAGCATCTTGTCGCAAACGAGCGAACCGAGGAAGTCTTCGATGGGACGATCGAACATCGTGGCCATGCGCAGTGGCTGCGGTCGTGACTGCTGACCGAAGCCTGCCGAGAATCCGTTGTCTTCGCCGTAGCCGTGCGAGTTGTAACCAGAGTCGCCAGCGTGAGCCACAACGGTGATTCCTGATTCGTTCACAAGACCCCAGAACGGATCGAACATGGGATCGGCCGGTGAACGCTGACCGTCGACCGTGGTTGGTGCAGCCGGGCGCATCACAACGGAGGTTGCGCCGTTGTCGAGCGCGAACTTGAGTTCGTTCACGGCCCAGTCGACATCGACAAGCGTGATGTACGGCGCGGTGAAGATTCGGTCCTTGTAGTTGAACGCCCAGTCTTCAAGCATCCAACGGTTGAACGCTGTGAACACCTGCATGACTGCCCATGGATCTTTATGAAGCGGTTCTTCGTAGATCATGCCGAGCGTTGGGAACAACCAGCACTTCTCAAGCCCATGCTCGTCGAGTGTCGCGATACGTGCGTCCTTGTCGCGGTATGCGGGACGGATTGGCTCGCGCTGCTTGAGAAGTTCGATCGGGTTTTCGTTGTTCGGGTTGCCGCGGAAGTAATCCTTGAGCACACCAGGAAGCGCAACCGGATCGAAGGTCGGGTTGACCACGGCATGGCTGACCTTGCCGCCGATGACGTGGTACTGCCGGCCGTTGATCGTGCACCATTCGATGGTGCGTGCTGCAGTACGAGGATCGAGATGCCGGGTAAAGGCATCGACGGCCTCGTAGTAGTGGTTGTCGCAATCGAAGACGGGGAAGTCGATATCGGTCATGGGACCAATCTACGACACAACGGGCTCTTCTGACAACCTTATGTAGTACGACGTCGCTGCTTGGGCCCATTGACTGAACTGCCGCTGGAACACCTGCCGGGCCCGCGTCCCGATCCAGTCCTCCGGAAGCAGTTCCGGGGGCAGCGAGGGGTCGACGCTGAGGAGGTGGCGCCACTCATGGGCCATCCGGGTGCGAAGCGCAAAAGCTTCGGCATCGTCTGCAGGGGCGGCGTCTTCGAATTCGGCAACGAAGGCCTCGTGGGCTGCGGCTGCAGTTTCAAGATCCCAGGCCATAGCGACGACCTCGGCCGGGGTTTCGGCCCCATCGACGGTGGTGGCGTGGAAGAGCAGTGCTTCGTCCTGAAGGCCGCACGCGGCGAGAACAACATCGGCGCCTTCTCGAGATCCCTCGCCGACAGCGACCCACGTTCCGGTGCCGAGGGTTCCGAATCCTTCGAAATCGAGTCCGACCGCCAGGCGTTCACGCGACTCACGGTCGAGCGCGGTACCCGTGAGCGTCAGCAGCAAGAACGTTCCGTCCCACTTTTCATCGGCGACGATCGAACGCTGCACACGAGGGACCGCCGAACCGATCATGCGGCGACCAGAGTTCGTGAGCCGCCAACGGGTGTACCGCCCGACCGACTCGCCTTCAAGCCACCCATCGGATGCAGTGCGATTCACGGCCTGACGGGCTGCTCGAGATTCGATACCGAGTGCTTCGAGCGCGCCAACCAACGTCGCCGTCCACACCGGTGTGTCGTTGGGGCCGACCCATTGGCCCAACACGCTGATGAGGAGTGATCGCGCGCTCGGCCCACCATCAGCCCGTCGACGAGTAGCAGTAGCAACGACCATTACGGAAGATCGCCCTCAATTTCGCTCGGAGAAATTCCGATGTAGCGCTCTAGCGCGAGTTGATTGTTAAGGATGCGACTTTCTTCCTGGGACAGCGTGATTCGCGTAAATCCCGGTTGGTGCAACCCGCGCTGGGCCGTGCGCAACATGTCGAAGTCTTGATTGAACACGGTGCCAAAGGCCATTGAATCGAGCGGTACTTCAAGCTTCATTGGCTTGGTTCGCGGTGCATTCGCTCCGGCGCGATCGAAATTGAAAATGTCGAGCCAACATTCATCGGGCGTGTCGCCGGGACGAGTGCGCAGAATCGACAGAAGGTCGGGGTGAAGCAACACCGTGATGTTGGGAAACACGTTGTGCTGATCCATCATCATGATCTGCTCATCGGTGTAGTCAGAGAGATCGACGCCCTTCGTCGCCTGTGCCTCGCGCACACAGTGCGCCATGACTTCGAAAAGGTTCGAACCTTCCGGAATCGCCGGGGCGGGGCCAGGAGCCGCAGCATCAAGACCAGCTCGTGCCGAGTAGACCGCAGCGAATGCTTCCCAAATTTCTTGGTCTGTCGGAGTCGGCCGAATGCGCGGCGACGGGACGCCATAAAGCTGACGACTGCGCCCGACGTGATCCCAGAACACCTGATGGTTATCGAGATCGGCAAATACTTTGAGCAACTCAGGATGTAAACCCTGCACGTGATAGGTCTCACTGAATCCGTCGGCCGCGGTTTTCCAGTTCGACGGAACCTTCACACTGATCTCAAATCGACAATGGAAATCTTCCACTTTGAGATAGGCCGCATCGGCGGGAGCGCCACCCAAATACGTTGCGAGACTCATCGCATCGGTATCGAAGTTGACGAACACGAGTGGCCCCCATGTGTCGACGAGCACAGGGCGAAGTCCGTACGCATCGTTGTCGATGACTCCAAAATCCCGACGACTCGGGATCTCGCTCAGGGAACCGTCGAGGTTCCAGCACCAACGATGGAAGCCGCACCGAAGTTCTGTTCGACCAGTACCCGAGCCTGTGCAGAGTTCAATGCCGCGATGCATGCACACGTTTTGAAAAGCGCGAAGTGTTCCTTCCTCGTCGCGAAGAATGATCGCCGACAACTTCCCGACGGAGAACTCGACCCAGTCGCCCGGATCACTCACGGCATCGATCGTTGTCGCCATTTGCCAAACACGCGGCCACATCCGCTCTTCTTCGAGCGCGGCGAAGTCAGGTGAGTAGTACCGCTCGGCTGGCACAGTGATCGGTCGACGCGTCGTTGGTCCCGAATCTGCGGCTCGGCTACGCAGCGTTCCGATGTCTTTGACGGGAACTTCCGTCGGTTCTGTGAGATCAGTCATCGTGTCGGCCCCCCAAATGGCGTGCGTAACGATCCTGCCACAGAGAGGTCAGGGCAACTGCAGAACCAATGTCACGCAGAAGGACGCCGATGCACGGTTACGACATAGTCAGGCGTCTCGCCGAGTGGAGCGCCGTCCCAGCCAGCCCTATGGCCAGCCGGCTCAAGGCCTTCACGCGCGCACCATTCATCGAACTCTGTAATCGTCGGCCAGGTTGCTTTGATCTGATTCCCCATGATGAGCCGCCCACCGGGAGCCACGTGCCGCGCACAGTTCTGCACTGCACGTGAGCGGTCTGGCGCGTTGACGAAACCGATCACATTTCCCGCAACGACGACGAGGTCAAACTGACGACCGATGTCGACTGTTGCGAGGTCGTCAAGTCGCCAATCCAATTCCGGAGCTCGGCGTTTCGCTCGTACTAGAAGATCAGCATCGAGATCGACGCCAATAATCTCGACACCGCGTGCGTTGAGTTCGATGCCTACACGTCCGAATCCGCAACCAGCGTCAAGTGCCGTCTTCGGCTCGAACTGCATAACGAAATCGACTTCGCCATGTGGGTTCTCGCCTTGTTCGGCCATGCGATCCCAGCGGGATTCGTAGTCGTCAAGATCGACCGCTTCGCGCCATTGCGCCCATTGCGTTGAACCAACTGTCGGATCGTCAGCCATTGGTGACCTTCGGTTGTTCGAGAACGTCGTCGTCGACGTCGTCAATTAAGCCCCATGCCAGCGCAGTAGCGGCATCGATTGGTCGGCCCGACAATCCGAAATACGCGGCTCGATGCCGGCCGATCCGACGAGGAATACTCGACGTGCCCCCCGCACCCGGCACAAGACCCATTGAGAGTTCAGGCAACAAAAAGGTCGTCTCCGGGTGAGCGACGACGTTTGATGCAAACGCCGGCAATTCAACACCTGCGCCAACGCAGGTTCCGTGGACACGAACGTGGACGCGTTCAGCAATCGCCGAAAGTGCAATTCCCGCGTTGCGGCGAGTTCTGATGCGGTGAGCTTCGACTGGCGCTGGCGCGGTACCGAATTCGTCGAGATCACCGCCACTGCAGAACGAGGGACCTTCACCGCTGAGTACGACGCGATCAATTGTGCGATCAACGTCGACTAATCGGAATGCCTCTACCAATTCGTCGCGCATACGTGCGCCGTAAGCATTGTGGACTTCAGGACGATCGAGCGTGATGCGCAATTCACCGTTGGAACGTTTCACACGAACAACCGAATGATCGGGCCGCGGTTTCGGAGTTCGCTCTGAACGACCAGCAAGCCAGGTCGAATACCGCGTACCACCCTGCAACAGGCTGTACACCCAAGATTCGGCGACAACCGCTTCGGCCGGAGAAGAGTTCTCGCCGACTCGGAGCAACTGCGTGAATGCGATTGAGGCGTCAGGCGACGCCGCGATCGAATTGAGTAGCGATGCAACCGTGTCGTGCAACGCTGCACCGCAGGCAACCCACGGCGAAGGAGCCGAATCAGTCGCGCACAGCAGAACATCGAGATTTAGAACTGATGGATCTTCAACAACATCATCTTCCGAGACGCCAAGCAGTACGACAGGAGCGGTTTCAAGAAGTTGGGTGAGGCGCAAGAGGTCCGCTCCGTCGAACGGCGTTGTGAGATCGACAACAAAAGCCGGCCACGTCGAAACCGTGTCCAACGCCGTGTCATCAAGACCGTCAGCAATGAGCTCAAGGAGTGCGGAAGGCGTACGAGCAGTGGTCATGAGTACACCAGCCTGCCCTCAACCCAAGTGCTGCGCACATGCGATGCGCTTGGACTGGCAAGCACG
Organism: uncultured Actinomycetes bacterium; assembly: GCA_937927725.1. Lineage (GTDB taxonomy): Bacteria > Actinomycetota > Acidimicrobiia > Acidimicrobiales > Acidimicrobilacustridaceae > Acidimicrobilacustris. The sequence goes on along the minus strand of CALBSE010000018.1, from coordinate 20,422 downwards.
TCGGCGAACGGCGCATCGAGCAGACACAGATCGGCCTGCGCTCCAACTTGTACTCGACGAACTGGCCCGCCCGGATCGAGAGGATCGGTGAGATACCAACCGAGCGCGGTCGCGGCTTCGACGCGTTCGTTCGCACCGAGCACCCGGCCCGTTCGAGTGAACCGATTCGACGCAGCAGCAACGGCCATCCACGGATCGATTGAGGTAACGGGCGCATCGCTACCCGCAGCCACGCGAACACCGGCATTGAGCAGCGACCCCGCCCGATGCAGGAATGCGAGATCATCACCATCGACAACATTGAGGTAGTGATCGCCCCGCTCGAACACGAGGCCGGGCTGCACGATCACGGTGACTCCCCCGTCGGCGAGCAACGCGTCAAGATCTGCCGGCAGAACCGAGCCGTGTTCGATCCGATCGCCTTGTTGTATTCCCGCAAGCGCAAGTGCTGTTGCGGCTGTCACCGTCTCGGCTCGTGATACCGCATGAATTGCGACTGCACGACCAACTGCATGGTGTTTCTCAATGACTTTGGCAAGCGCCTCAGGATCAAGACCCACGACTTCGTCGACCAAAATCTTTGCTGGGCCCACTGTCGCCCAACCTTCAACGACTGATCGCTCCTCTTCGTGCACGCCAAGCAACGTCAGTCTCTGCGGTAGGGAACCATCCCCAGCCGCTTGTTGAAGCAGTTCGATACGGCCAGCACCGAGATTCGGTGTCGCATCGGTAACACCGGTAATTCCAAACGCTGCCAGTTCGGCACCAAGTTCTTTCATTGACGGCGCACTCACGCCGACGCGTTCGGCCAACCACGAATCAAGACGCAGAAGGCGACCAGTCGGCCGGCCCTCGAAATCACGCTCGACGCCCGACGGGATGTCATTCGTGAGGACGGCATCAAGACCTGCAGTGGATAACACCCACGCCAAACCCGTGCGGTGCTGAACACGAACTTTCGTCGGCCCAACCAACGCGTCGATACGATGGCGATCAAGTGACCCATGGCGGTGTTCGTCGTAGCCCGACGCGCGTATCCAACCATCGGGCGTCGACGATGCCGCCGACGTCAATGCGCGATCGAAGCTCGCTGCATCGTGGAGAACATCGAGGTCGACTCCGTCGCGTCGCGCAGCCATCGCCAAGAGATGCACGTGATGATCGTGGAGGCCCGGAAGAAGCGCTCCACCACGTGCATCAATGACGCTTGCGTCTTCTGCCGACGAATCCTCGCCAACAGCAACAATGAACCCGTCTTCGATCACCACCGACACCAAACGTCCGTCAACTTCAGCATTGGTAATCACCACTCGCATGATCACCACACCACTCGGGCTCCAGATGCGGCGCTTCGTGCAACTTCACGCAACGCCACATCGATAGTGACGCCTCCACCACGACCGACAGCATCGGCAACGAGTGCGGCCCCGACAAGCCCGGTCAAGGGATCAGCGACCGCATCGCCGACAAAACTCGGGACACCTGACGCGTCGTAGTCGACCAATCCACCCGCAACTGCTGCATCGTCGCCGAACCCCACCCAATCGCGCCACGGCCCGCACCGGCCATAGGCCGTAATCGACAACCACACTGAGCCTGACCGCTTCGCGACGAACTCGGCAGGAACAATTCCAAGACGATCGAGTGCTCGTGGGCGTGAACCTTCAATAACAACATCCGCCCGTTCGAGCAGCGCAATGAGTTCTGCAACCCCTGACGGCTTTTCGAACGGGACCGACAGAAGTTCCTGGCCCGCGTGGAGCCAGTCGAAAAACTCGTGGTCGCCATCCCGCGACGCATCTGGACGGGTTTCGGATTCCACCTTCACAACTCTCGCGCCGGCTTCCGTCAAAATCCGCGAGCACAAAGGACCGGCCCATAACGACGAAAGATCAACAACGAGTAGATCTTCGAGCGAGGGATAGCCACGACGCGTTCCCACTTGTCGCTGAATCCATGGGCGTGCGGGATTCGTGGTACCTCGATCGCGCAACTGCTCATCTTCGCCATCGGGAGCTGCGGAAATCGCAAGACCAAGTTCCTGCCCGGATTGCACAACCTCGCGGCTCGACCTCGTCGCAACACTCCCAGCCAGCTCCGCCCACGGAACTTCGTCGGCATGCGCCTCAATTCCCAACCACGCAGGCAGGAGTTCGAGGTCATCGATCCGTGGAAGGTGCACTGCACACCAACGATCGACGGTGCGCAGCAACCGACAGTGGCCGCCCATCGACTCCTGCTGCCGGGGCAACGAATCGGTGAACAGTGATCGTTGTGAAAGGAGTTCGCTACCGGTGCCGATTGAGGGAAGACCGAGCGCAACCTGACGCGCGATCGCTTGATCAGCAAAGCCGACGGCGCGATCCCAACCCGACGATGCCGAACTCACCGTTCAGGACTTTGAAGCGATTTGCGCACGGAGCTTTGCCAGAAGCTCGACGAATGCATCGCCGCTCAACGATGCAAGCTGTGGTCCCAACTCTGCCGAAACGGCATCGTCGGAATTTGTAATTGCATCATTCGCCAAAATTGTTGCTTTCATCGAGCGAACAACTTCGGTCGGTCCGGCAGCAGCCTTTGCGGCCATGGCTTGAGCGACAGCGAGAAGCTCAGTATCGGGAACACATTTCCAAGCCAACCCGATCTCCGCAGCGCGAGCGCCATCAACGACCTCGCCGAACAACACAAGCGCCATCGTCGTTTGCAGATCGGTGATTCGACGAAGCCGCCAGGTATTTCCACCACCCGGATGAAGTCCAATCTGCAGAAATCGCGTGTCGAACTTTGCGGACTCGCCAGCAAGGATCACATCGCAGGCCAGCGCGAGGTTGAGACCTGCTCCAACCGCAGCACCGTTCACCGCAGCAATTGTCGGCAGCGGCGAATCGGCAAGCCGCAGGAATCCCGAATAAATAGTGCGCAGCTTGTCTTCGGTATCGCATGCGGCGAGGTCATCAAGGTCGGCACCAGCACAGAAGGCGGGATCTGCTCCGGTCACAACAATCGCACCGACATCATCTCGAGATTCGAGTTCGTTCATCCCCTCAACAACCGCGGCATTGAGCGCTGCCGAAACGATGTTCCGACGCCCCGGGTCATTCAGCGTGATGGTGGCAACTCGGTCGACGACATCCAGCGTGATCATGCCGTCATTGTTGCCGGTCTCAGACACAGATGCCGACCGTGTCACCGCGGCAGGCCGAGTACCCGGTCACCCAGAATGTTGCGCATGACATCTGACGTGCCACCCATGATTGTGTAGGCCGGCGCATAAGCGATTTCCGTCGACCAATCGGAGTGCATCATTGCTTCGGGGCCCATGATCCGAGCGGCGAAGTCAGCCACGCGCTGTTCGTATTCGGTACACACACATTTGGTGCCAGCCGCGAATCCCGCTGGGGTCTGCCCCAGCACACTTCGGTAGACCAAGAGTCGACCCACCATGAAACCGATTTCAAGCTCAGCAATTTCCTGGCGAACAATCGGGTCTGTTGTATCGGCAAGTTCGAGGACATGAAGATAGAGCGCTCGGTTCGACACCAAACGATCGATGCCGCCGCGCTCGTGTTCAAGTTGCTTCATGGTTTGCGAAAAGGCTTTGCCTTCGACACCTACCAAATTGCCGACCGGAACGCGAACATCGTCGAACCAAACTTCATTGAAATGGCGGGCATCAACCATGTCGCGGATCGGCCGCACCTCGATACCGGGCGTATCCATCGGCACAATGATTTCGCTAATTCCTAGATGCGGCTTTCCGGGAATCGACTCGGTTCGACAGATCAGGTAGCAGTAGTCCGATTCATGAGCGAATGACGTCCAGATCTTCTGGCCATTGATCACCCATTCGTCGCCATCGCGCACTGCGGAGGTGCTGAGCGACGCAAGGTCAGAACCACTGTTGGGTTCGGACATTCCGATGCACCACGTGACATCGCCAGCCAAAATCTCGGGCAAGTACCGCTCGCATTGTTCTGGTGTTCCGAACGTGAACAAACCCGGGCCCATCTGGCGATCAGCAAACCACGTCGCACCGATGGGAACACCAGCGGTGATGAGGGCTTCGCTCACAATCAATCGGTCGACAGGAGAACGTCCTCCGCCACCAAACTCTTTCGGCCAAGTCATTCCGATCCAACCGCGCGCAGCAAGTTCTTGTGAACACTCGCGAGAGAAAGAACAGAGCCACGAATCATTGAAGCGGCCATATTTGGCTACCGCTTCAACCGCGAATTTCTCGGCCTCTGCTTTCAGCGCAAGTTGTTCGGCGTCGAGAGTGAAATCCACGACGCTCAATCTACGAGAAAGATCTCGGATTGCTCACCCCAGGAGGTCGGCAAGGACCTCTCTGCGAAGAAGTTTTCCTGTGGGGGTATGCGGAAGCTCGTCGCGGAACTCGATGCGATAGGGCGTCTTCGAGCTGCGAAGGTGCTGCTGACAAAAGTCATAAAGCTCGTCGACACCGACGGACTTACCCGGGGCAATCACAACGACCGCAGCGATTTGCTGGCCCCATTCGTCGTCGGGGATGCCGACAACCGCAGCATCGACGATCGCGTCATGCCGACGGAGAACGTCCTCGATCTCGGCAGGTGCGATGTTCTCGCCGCCACGAATGATGGTGTCGTCGGCACGGCCTTCGATGAAGAGGTAATCGTCCTCGTCGATCCAGCCACGATCTTTGGTCGGGAACCAACCCTCGGCATCGATGACACTGCCGCCGTCGTACTCACCCGAAACCTGTTCACCGCGAAGGAACACCAGGCCCGGTTCGCCGACGGCAAGAACGTTGCCGTCTTCGTCACGAACTTCAACCTCGATACCGGGAAGAACCTTGCCCACTGATCCAAGGCGAACCTTGGCAACTGGGTCACCAGCGAATGCGGCGTCGTGATCCTCAGGACCAAGCAAGGCAATAGTCGATGAGGTTTCGGTGAGACCGTAGGCATTGACGAAACCAGTTCCAACAAACAGTTCGAGTGCTTGTTCCAGAACGGGAAGCGGCATGCGTGCGCCGCCATACGAAAGCGTTGCCAAGTTCGGCGCGTCGGCCGGTGAACCATCGAGATGTTGCACAACGCGCGCAAGCATCGTCGGAACAACCATGGCCTGCGTGATGCGTTCGTTGCGAAGCGTGTCGAGCCACACCTGAGCATCGAAAGACTCGAGATACACAATTCGGCGACCCGAGTACATGTTCGACAACAGATTTGCGAGACCAGCAATGTGATACGGCGGAACCGTCACCAGCGCTGCTTGCTCTGGTTCGGCGCCTGCGAACTCAACGGTGCCAATGACATACGCAGTCAGATGGCGATGGCGAAGGAGTGCGGCCTTTGGCGTGCCTGACGTGCCCGACGTATACAGCACGATCGCAACGTCTTCAGGATCGACAAATGGCGGAAGTTCAACATCGGCGCCACTGGCAAAGGAAGCATCGAGCAGCGTGGAACGAAGAACGACCATTTCTGGATCGGCACCAGGAACCTTCGCAGTTTCCGCAATGATCACTGCTCCGCGATTTGCCTCGACGAGTGGCTGAAGCTGCTCTTCACCCAATCGGTAGTTCAGCGGAATGAAGGGCAGGCCCGCGTACGCCGCACCAAAAACAGCGACGGGAAAGCTCGCGTCGTTCGTACCGCAGTACACAACGCCAGTTGCGCCCATCGACAAAAACTTCGCTGCGCATCGACGAGCAGCTGCATCAAGTTGGGCGTAACTGAGTGTCCGCGATCCAGAGGTGACAGCAGGACGGTCCTCGAGAGTCGATGCCGACATCTCGAGCAAGAGCGAAAGATTCACGCGATGACCTTCAGATCAGTCAGAGGACGGAAGCGGCTTGGCGCCCTTGATGGGAACCTCGCGGCCATCGGCAGCCAATGTGCCCGGACCCGGCTTGGCGCACAACACTTCAATTCCTGAGTCTTCATCGGCATAACGCTTGCCAACGAGAGTGCCATCGCCGCTCGCATCGGCATGGCCGCCACCCGGACGATCGGCAGCAGCGTCAACCACTTCCACGCCTCCGCAGGTGAGGACAACCGCAGAGCTCGGGGGACGGACAACGACGAGTTCGACGCTGCACTCCGGGCAAGCGAGTCGGCTACCGGCCTTGATGTCCATCTCAAGCTCCTCCTCTGCAGTGCCCCCTTGGCAACGCAGCGCCTTGGCAACGTATCGCGACTGAACCACCCCGCGATACCTCGCCACTTCACCCGCCCCAAGTTCGCCGATGTGCGACGATCTGCGCCTGTCCAACGACGAGGAGTCCGACATGCCGTACGTCATTCCAGGCCGATTCACCGACAAGGTCGCCTTCATTACCGGAGCGGGATCTGGAATCGGCCGGGCGACGGCCGTCCGACTGGCTGCCGAAGGTGCCGAGGTCTTTGTTCACGACGTAAACCCCGAATCACTCGCCGAAACGGTCTCGATGATCACTGCCGCTGGCGGCACCGCCGTTTCGCGGGTTGGTGACGTTTGTGAACGCTCGGAATGCTTCGACGCCATTGCCGAAGCTGTCGAGGCCTTTGGTCGGCTTGATGTCCTCGTGAACGTGGCGGGAATCGCCGGAGCCTTTCATTTCACCGACATGACCGAGGCGCAGTACCGACGTATGGCTGCAGTGAACATGGACGCGCCGTTCTTCTTTTGTCAGGCCGCGGTCCCGCACTTACTTGCATCCGAGGGCAACATCGTGAACATCGCGTCGAACGCAGGCCTCATGGGGCAGGCCTACACAACGGCCTATTCCATGACCAAGGGCGCCGTCGTTCAACTCACACGTTCACTAGCCATGGAATATGCAAAGACAAAAATTCGCGTCAACGCCATTGCTCCAGGAGCAATCGAGACGAACCTCACCCATACTTTTCAGATCCCCGCCGACGTTGATTTCGAACTCATGGCCCCGTACATGGGATTCCGCGGACAGGGAGAACCTGATGACATCGCAGAACTCGTCGCACTCGTCGCTGCCCCTGGTTCAACCAATATCCACGGTTCAGTCCTCTCGAGTGATCGCGGCGTAACTGCGGGCTAACGCCTACGTCAGAGCGAGGCAACAGCAACGATCGCAGCGAATGCACCCGCTGCAACCGTGCGCTGAAATGCTGCCGTCAGTGTTTGGCCTTGGACGTACATCCGATTATGTAGCGGGCCCGCGATGAAGGAATAGACCGTTTCTGCGTCGATGTCTTTGCCTAGTTCACCGCGAGCTTGAGCTCGTTCAACGATCGCAGCCATCACACGGCGACGAGGCAGAATGAACTTCTCGTTGACCGCCGCACGGAACTCCGGGTTGCGACGAAGTTCAATCGCGAGATCATCAGCGAGATCCTCACGACGAACCATCATCGCTTGAGCAGAAGCATTCACCATTGCAGCGATGTCGTCATGCAGCGACCCGGTGTCAATGTCAACGATTTCCGCGTGAAGCGTGGCAAGTGCAGCAGTGACGAGGTCTTGTTTCGTGGGCCAGCGTCGATACAACGTGGCCGATGAGACTCCCGACTTCGTAATCACTGCAGCCATGGTGAGCGATGCGTAGCCGTGTTCGCTCAGGAGTTCGAGCGTGGCATCGAGAATCGCGTGATCTGCAGCTTCGCTGCGTTGTCGGCCTGGCCGAGCGCGTTCCACCGTTGGCAGCGTCATGACTTCACGCCTCCAGTGTCCGCAGCGATTGCCGCGTCGAGTTCAACCTGATCGTCTTCAAGCGCACCCTCAGCCTCGGCATAGGTGAGCGATGCGAGACCGTCGAGCGGACCACTCACGTCACTACGAGCATCTTCGGCTCGAGCGGGCAACCACTTAAAGGCAACGAATGCGGCGAGAAGGACAATCGCAGCGCCGATTTTCATCGCAATATGAATGCCATCGACATACTGCTGCACCGCAATCTGATGGATCTGCGCTGCGGTTTGCGAAGAAATCCCTGGAGTGTTTGCAGCGTTGAAGACAGCCCCTCCAACGGACTCCTTCGCTGTATCAATCAGCGATTGCGGAATGCCTGCTGCGCTCATCGTTGATTGCACTCCCGGTCGATAGATCGCCGCAAGGAGTGAACCAATCACCGCGACTCCGAGTGCGCCACCCATTTGGCGGGTCGTGTCGTTCATTGCTGAACCAACGCCAGCTTTTTCGCGCGGCAACGATCCCATGATCGATTCGGTCGCCGGCGCCATGACGCATCCCATGCCGAATGCCAACACGATGATTCCGAAAAGCAAAACCGGATATCCGTTTGATGTAGGAACCATCGACACGATCAGCACGCCAATAGAGGCAACGATCAAACCACCTCCCACGACGATCTTGGTGCCGATTCGATAGACGAGTCGTGGGGCCATTGGCGCAACACAGATCATGACGATCGACATCGGCATCATTCGCAATCCCGCCTCAAGCGGTGAGTAGCCCAACACAACTTGGGTGTACTGATTCATTACGAACATCTGACCAAACATTGCGAAGTACACAAGTGTCACTGCCATGTTTGCTGCAGTAAATCGAGGGTTCTTGAAAAACCGCATGTCCAACATTGGGTGATCAATTCGAAGTTCCCAAACGATGAACGCAGCGACAACAAGGGCGCCGATGGAGAACGCCATCACAACCTTTGGATCGGTGAGTCCCGATGTCGGCGATTCGATCACCGCCCAAAGAACCAGAACAAGACCAATCATCGAAAGGACCGCCCCAACAGGATCAAGTCGTTCGGCGAGTTCTGCTTTCGATTTGGGCAACAAATATTTGCCAGCGAACAACAGAGCGACGATCAACGGAACGTTGACAAAGAACACTGAGTGCCACGAAAACCACTTGAGCAATGCTCCACCGATGACGGGGCCAAGCGCGCCACTGGCACCGGCAACTGCAGCCCATACTCCGATCGCTTTCGCACGTTCCCGAGGGTTATGGAAAATGTTGGTGAGCAACGACAGCGTCGACGGCATGATGAGCGCGCCGCCAATTCCCATCAACGAACGCGTCACGATGAGTTGATTCGCGCTTTGCGCCATCGCCGACGCCATCGACGCAAGCCCAAAAATCAGAAGTCCGAGTTGGAGTGCGCCTTTTCGACCAAAGCGATCACCAAGTGCACCGGCAGTGAGCAGCAACCCGGCGAAGACAAGCGTGTAGCCGTCGATGATCCACTGAAGTTGGCTCGTCGTCGCATTGAGGTCACGGACAAGCGACGGAATCGCCACATTGAGAATCGTGTTGTCGAGCGAGATCACCAGAAGACTGCCGGAGAGCACTGCGAGGGCCCACCACCGGCGCTTCTGAAGTTGCTGTTCGTCCATGCCGAGCACCTTAACGAAACGATGGTGTTTCGGAATAGTTCTGTTTCGTAATTGTGACCGACGACCACCGCCAGAGGCTCGCTCTTACCTGACCCTCACGTTGTCTTCACACCAGTTTCACCTCCCATCCGTAAGTTGCCACCCATGACCCGCCGCAAACGACCCCATCCCGCATCCCGAAGCCGCCGCTTTGTCGGCTGGGCCAGCGTCGGTGTTGCCACCACACTCGGCACGGGTATGGCCATTGGTGCCGCCCTCGCTCCGGCCTCTGCCGGAGCATCGGTCTCACCCGCGCCGACCGTAACGACCCCGTCGACCAGCAGCCCCAGCGCCAAGAGTGCCTCCCCCTCAACCAGCGCCCCGAAAGCGGCCACGCCTTCCACGACAGTCCCCAAGACGGCTGCCCCGACGCCTAAAGCCCGATCGAAGGCGAGCTAGTTATGGGTTCGGTCTGGTGGTATGTCGCCCGGTCCTCGGGGCTCGTCGCATGGGGGCTCGCGGCCCTAGCTGTGCTGTGGGGCCTTTTCCTTTCTACCAAAGTCATGGGCAAGAGCGCCCGCCCCAACTGGCTGCTCGACCTCCATCGCTTTTTGGGCGGGCTCACCGTGGTCTTCATCGCCATTCATCTCGCCGGCCTTTTTCTTGATCCGTTCATCAATTTCGGAGCAGCGCAATTGCTGATTCCGTTTGCCTCCAGCTGGAAACCCCTCGCAGTCGCATGGGGAGTCGTGGCGTTCTATGTGCTGCTCGCCGTCGAGATCACCTCGCTGTTACGTAAGCGGATTCCGAAAAGATGGTGGAAGGCCGTGCATATGAGCAGTTACGCGGTCTTCATCGCTGGCACCGTGCACCTCCTTACCGCTGGCACCGACCGTCACTCACCCATCCTGCTTTGGACCGTCGCCGGATTCACCGTCGCAGTTGCCGCAATGACGCTGTACCGAATCGTGACCCCACGAGAAACGCGAACGATTGACAGCGATACCATCCGGGCAGCACAACCAATCGGTTGAGTTCATTGCCTTGGAGGGACCATGGAACGGCTCGCAATAGATCTTCTCGCCCCTGAGCTGTACGGCGGCGATCCGTATCCGACCTACGCGTGGATGCGCGCCAACGAGCCCATCTACTGGGACGCAGCGAACGAACTTTGGGGTATCTCGCGCTACGACGACATCGTCGAAATCGAAAAGCGCAAAGACGTCTTCATTAACTCCGACCAAGAGAAGGGCGGCTACCGACCGAACCTTCCCGCCGACAACGCCATCATCGGCCTCGACGATCCGTTGCATCACCAGCGTCGGAACTTGGTGTCACGTCGATTCACACCGCGTGCGGCAAACGCATGGGAAGACGACATCCGCGGCAAGGTCAACAAGATCCTTGATGCGGTTCGAGACAATGGCGGTGCCGCAGAACTCATTAACGACGTCGCGGCTCCTCTTCCGGCAATGATGATCGGCAAACTCCTTGGTTTCGACGAAGCCGACTGGCCGAAGTTGAAGCATTGGTCCGAGACAACCATCGCTCTAGGCGGTGGACCTCGTTACTTCAACGAGGTTGGCATGGTCTCAGCAATTGAATTTGCTGGTGCCGCAGCCGAACTCTTCGAGTCCAAAAAGACCTGTCCTGCCGACGACATTTTCTCGCTCTACACAACAGCTGAGGTCGACGGTTGCCCATTCGATCCGAACGATGCAATTGCCGACGCCTTGCTTCTTCTTGATGGTGGCGCGGAAACCACCCGAACCGTCATTGCCTGGACGATCCTCAACCTCATCACCAATCCTGCCGAAGAAGCGAAGCTCCGCAACGGCGCGGACATGGCTGTCGCGGTTGAAGAGATGATCCGCTACGTCACCCCGATTCACAACATGTGTCGCGTGGCCAAGGTCGACGCCGAGGTCAATGGCGTCACCATTCCGAAGGGCAACCAAGTTGTCCTCATGTACTCCTCGGCCAATCGTGACGAGAAGTATTTCGATCGACCCGAGGAATTCCTCGTCGACCGCACCCCGAACAACCACATCGCATTCGGCTTCGGTACGCACTTCTGCTTGGGTGCATCTCTTGCTCGCCTCGAGATCCGTGTGTTCTTTGAAGAACTCCTTCGCCGCACTTCCGGTTGGAAGCTGACGCCCGGAACTGCGCCAGTCGAGATGGCGAACGCGTTCGTGCGCGGCATCGAATCAGCGCACGTCGACTTCGACTTCATCGCATGAGCATCGACCCCTCAGAAGTCCCTCTGCCCATCCCGGGCAAAGAGGTCATCTTTCGCCATATGGACGACCCCGATGTCCCGTGGCAGTTGTGTCGCGCGCAGCAAAATGCCGACGGTTCAACGTCGTACGTGCGCGAAAAGTGGTTCGCATTCAGTCCCGATCCGCAATACCTCTCGCTGTATGCCGAATACGACCCCGGCATGATGGTGCGCCGTCACGGGCACTACTCGCCACACATTGTTTTTGTTATCGATGGTGGCTTGTGGTTTGGCGATCGCTGGTGCCCGGCAGGCACACATGTGGAACTGCCGTTTGGCGCTGCGTTCGGCCCCATTCGCGCTGGCGACGATGGCGCGAAGTTGTACGAGGTCATGATGGGCGACCCGCGTTCCTGGGGCGATCAGCCCGAGGTGTTCGAAGCCGCGCTCGCTGAACATGGCGTCACGCAGTTGCCTGATCCACCTGTCGACTTTCCCGATTGGTTGGCCGATCTGCGCACGCACTGGGCACCAGCCGCCGAAAGTGACTGAGGCCCACTGTCGCTTTTGCGATTACGGCCAGAGCGGTTCGTCGTCGCGGAAACCGACGTCGTCGCCCCACTGATTGCGGAATGAAACTTCGTGCGCGGGCTGACGCGTGGCGACTCCCCACTTACCGGTGGGATAACCGAGCGAAACGCAGCCGAGCATGTTCCAGCCCTCGTCCTTGGGAATTCCGAGGATGTCGAACACCTCGTCGTTATGGAAGACAAGAACCTGAGTAAGCGAGGTACCAACGCCTTCGGCGCGAGCAGCAAGCTGCGCGTTCCAAAGCGCGGGGTACACCGAGGAACCACTCGGATCGTGCTGGGAGAAACCGAACAGAAACAGCGGCACCATTTCGAAATTGTCGGCCAACCACTGCGCTGACTTTTGAACGCGCAGCATTGACTTCGATTCTTCGAGTTCCGGCGCCGCGTGTGCAGCATCGAGGCGGTCCTTGTAATACGAACCCCACAACACGGACATTGCTTGGCGATAGATCGGTCCGAGTTTCGCCTTCACATCGGGATCGTCAACGAGGAGGAATCGCCAGTTCTGCGTATTGCCGCCACTCGGCGCACGAACAGCAGCGTCCATAATGCGAGCCTGCACATCCATCGGGATGGGATCGGGCTTGACCCGACGCATGGCACGAGTTGTGTAGAGCGCTTCACGAATGTCCATAATGATCAACCTTCCTTGGCGGCCTGAACGGCCTTGTGCAGTGCGAGAACAAGTGCTTCGAATTCTGCGCATTCATCCGTGGTCAGCGCATGCAGTACACGGGCCATAGCGAGATCAGTTCCGGCTTCGGCGATTTTCCATTCACCTTTTGAAGAGTCGTCCACTGGAATCGTGGAGACATCCCAGCCGAACACCGGAGCCATTCCTGGCGAGTGCACCGCAACTGCTTCGGCTGGTGAAAGCCCCATAGCGAGAACCGCTCCACCATGAAGGCCGCCGCGAAGTTCGCGCAACGAGTTGAGGTAATGCTGCGCACGGGCTTTGGGGCGGTCTACACCCGGCACCGGGAGTGCGCGCCAACCAGCGAACAGCGCGACACCAGCGGGCGATGCGGCGTCGCAGATTTTCGCAGCGAGTTCTGAGAATCGGTCGAGCGGACCAAGGTCGGGAAGATGCGCGTCGCCATAGGCGTGACACAAGTCGGCCCATTCGAGCGCGGCCTTGGCCGGATCCATCACTTTCCGAGCGAGTTCCCACTGTGTGCGGACCTGTTCAGGATTCCAAAAGAAGAACGCGGACGAAACGACGTCGGGAATCGTGTCGCCAAGCACGCCGCCTCGGCCGAGCACATAGAAGTCGATGCCTGAAAAGCCAAGGTCTGCGCCTCGTGCATAGGTGGCGCCATCGAGCATGAATGCGCCGCCCAATTCCCCGATCGGCTTGGCAATGGCTTTGGCAGTTTCGGCCTGCGTCATCTGTTCATCCCCTGAGATCAATGCCGCCGGCCTCGATGCCCGGCGGACCTGCGAACCCTACGCGCTCGGCGGCAAATGGTCATCCCCATCTGGCTCGGTGTTACCGTTCTCCGGTCCGCACTACGAGGGGGAACCATGGCCGACGAACAGCCGCAGCGAGGCGTAAAGCAGCGCAACAAGATCGTGATGAGCCAGGAAGAAATCGACGAATTCCTTCGGGGCCGTCGCTCGATGACGATGTCGACCATCAACCCCGACGGCAGCATCCACTCAATTGCGATGTGGTACGGATTCCTCGGGGGCTGCGTTGGCATCGAGTCCAAGGCCAAGGCTCAGAAGGTCATGAACCTTCGCCGCAACCCCAACCTCACCATGCTTGTCGAAGACGGCGAAACCTACGAAACCCTTCGCGGCGTAACGCTCATTGGCAAAGCCGAGATCATCGATGACCCCGACCGCATGTTTGAACTCGGGATCAGCGTGTTCGACCGCTACATGGCGCCGTACACCGAAGAGATGAAGGGTGCGGTTGAAATGATGCTCCACAAGCGCGTCGTCGTGAAGCTCAACGTTGAACGCACAATTTCTTGGGATCACCGCAAACTCGGCGGCGGTTACTAACCCTTCGATCAGAGATCGGCAACCGAGCGTTCAAGCAGTTCGGCGTAGTCAGCGCGCGCGGCTGCACGGCGTTCGGGAAGGTGCTCGCTCGGCCAATCGCCTTCGGCCGGCGAATAGCCCTTCAAGACCTCACGAGCCACGGTGAACTTGTGCACCTCAGTCGGACCATCGGCGATTCCCATCGTCACTGACGCCATCAGCATGTTTGCCAGCGGCATTTCGTTCGAAACGCCAAGTGCTCCGTGCAATTGCATCGTACGGAGCACCGCCTCTCGGTAAACCTTGGGCGTTGCGACCTTCACTGCAGCAATTTCCTTGCGCGCACCATGGCCGCCCTTCTGATCAACTACCCAAGCTGCATGAAGTACCTGCAGTTTGAATTGCAACAGTTCGATGAAGGAATCGGCAATCTTTTCCTGCGTCGCCTGCTTGCGGGCCAGAAGTTCACCCTGCGTTGTGCGGCTTAGAGCCCGTTCGCACAACATGTCGAGACAACGCGACACCGCGCCGACGGTTCTCATTGCGTGGTGCAAACGTCCGCCGCCAAGTCGTGTCTGCGCGATTGCGAAGGCTTGACCCTCACCACCGAGAAGATGGTCTGCGGGAACGCGCACGCTGTTGTAGCGAACGTATGCATGACCTCCATGTCCTTCGTGCTCCTGGCCAACACCAACATTGCGAACAACTTCGATTCCGGGTGAGTCGGCAGGCACGAGAAACATTGATGCGCCCTTATGCACGGCAACATCAGGGTCGGTAATGACCATGACGATCAAGAACGACGCGTAACGAAGTGAGGATGAAAACCATTTCTCGCCATCGATCACCCATTCATCGCCGTCGCGAACGGCACTGCACCTGAACACGCCGGGATCAGCGCCGCCCTGCGGTTCGGTCATCGAATAGCACGAAGAAATGCGGCCATCGAGTAGCGGTTCGAGGTACTTCGCCTTCTGCTCCTCGGTTCCGTAATGAGCGATTATCTCGGCATTGCCCGAGTCGGGAGCCTGATTGCCAAACACCGTGGGTCCGAACTGTGAACGACCGAGGATCTCGTTCATGTACGCCAGCTGCACCTGGCCATACCCTTGGCCGCCATATTCCGGAGTCAGATGACACGACCACAAGCCACGGTCCTTCACGACCTGTTGCAGCGGACGAATGGCCTCTTCGTAGAACGCGCTGGCCTTGTTGTAGACCATGTCTTCGCCGGCAAACGCGAGATCAAGAGGCTCGACTTCCGCCTTCACAAAATCGCGAATCCAATCGAGTTGTTCTTGGAATGCGGGATCGATGCTGAAATCGGCCATGACGAGTTCCCCCTCGGTGAAATCAGTTCACACGGTACGCCCGAAAAGCAGACGCAGCGAAATGCTCGCTAGGTATCCCACTTGCACCGGAGCGAGGTAACCGACCGCAGATTGCAACCCGACGGAACTGCGCCTGAGTCGTCATCGGCCAATCGCAATCCGGGAAGTCGATCAAGCAGCACCTCGAGAGCAGCGAGAAGTTGTTGTTTCGCCATATGCGTTCCCGGACAGAACTTGACGCCAAAACCGAACGTGAGAATGTCGGCGTCGGGGCGATCGATATCGAACTCGTCGGGTCGCGCGAAGCGTTCGGGATCACGATTCGCCGATGCAATCCCCGCAAGGATCATCGAACCTGCAGGAATGTTGACGCCGCGAATCGTTCCTTCACGCAGCGCCATACGAGGCAACAGCGGAACCGGTGGTTCCCATCGGAGCAGTTCCCGAACCACGGCGGGAAGTAATTCCGGTGAGGTGCGGATTCGATCGACAAGTTCCGGCCGATGAAGCAAGGTCCAGAGAAGGTTGCTCAGCGCATCAGACGTCGTCGTCGCACCGACGGCGAAGAGCAAACGAACATGCGAGTGCACTTCATCATCAGTAAGTCGGACTCCTTGGAAGTCACCCGTAACAAGCTGCGAAATCACGTCTGACCCGGGATTGACGAGTCGTGCCGCGACCACAGGCGCAATCACCTCGGAAAGCTCGTCGGCGGCCCGACGAGCACCTTCGGGGTTGCTGGGTTCAGACAGAATCGCGAGCGCCCACTCGCGTTGGCGATCCTCAAATCCTTCCGGCAGACCGAGCTTGCGGCTGATTGCCCAAAACGGAAGTCGATTCGTGAATTCGGAGACGAGGTCGGCTTCACCATTAGCGACCAGTCCATCGATCAGCTCGTGCGCCAGCGGCGTGAGTTCTTCGTCGACAAATCGAATCGCAGCACGTGAACGAAAGGCGGGGGTAACAAGACGCCGGTAGACGTCGTGATCCGAGCCGTCCATCGAAATAAAGGTTCGACCCACAGTCTTTTCGAGCTGATATTTGTAGACCTCGCCGCCCGGGAATTCCTCGTTTGCCGCGAAGAACTCGCGCAAAGCGTCCCAGCTCAAGATGACAAAAGCTGACATTCCGTAGAACGTCACCGGAGCGACGTCGCCGCTCTCGGATCGCAACGTTCGCAAGACGTCATGAAGTTCCACTCCGGGAAGCGGATTGAACGCGATATCGATGACGGCCCCTGCACCCTGATCCTGAGACATGAATTCCCCCTACGTAGGACCGTAGCGAATCAGCGCGGCAGCCGCTCTCTCAGAGTGTCAGGATGTCCGTCTCGGAAGGCGAAGTGCCGGCCCCCACGATTACGAAGGAACGTCATGAGCGACGGAGCGAAGTACGAAGCACTTGTTCAAGAATTTTGCGATGCCTGGGCCGAGGGTGACCACGACAAAGTCGTTGCGTTCTTCACGGAAGACGGCGTGTACCACAACATCCCGGTCGATCCGATGGTGGGCCACGAAGCAATTCGCATGATGATCGATGGCTTCACCGCCGGACTCAAGGTCAAGGTGTTCCGTATCGACAACATGATTTCGAACGGCCCAATGGTTGTCACCGAGCGCGTTGACATTTTCGAAAAGGAAGACGGCAGCGAAATCGCGTTGCCTGTACTTGGCATCTTTGAATTCGAGGGCGACAAAATCGCGAAATGGCGCGAATACTTTGACCTCAATCAGTTCATGTCACAGATGGCCTGAGGCCCCGCTCGTCAGCTGGCGAGGAACCCGAGAATCTCGGGAAACGCCGTGGCGTCTTGAGCAAAGAACCCATGCCCACCCTCATAAACGTGCAGCTCTGCGTTTGGAATGCGCTCAGCCAGCGCTTCGCTATTTGAAAGCGGAGCGATCCCGTCGTAGCGACCAGCGCCGATGAATGTCGGAGCGGTAATCCGGCTGAGGCGATCCCAAACGTCGTGAGTACTCCGCGCGTTCAACTGTTCGATCTCTCCGCGTTCAGCCTCTGAGCCCGCTTTCGCGCCGTACTGGCCACTGATGCCGTCGACGAACATCCGATCTGACGGGTGCGCATCAAGCCACTCGGGGGTGAAGCGCGTATCCATAATCGTCATTGAGATTGCAGCTCGCTCTGACGCATCCATCGAACGGATCTTGTGAAGCGGATACGACGAACCGCCTTCTCCGCCTGGGGACGTACAGAGCAAGGCCAGCCGCTCAACTCGTTCGGGAACGGTGACGGCAAACTCTTGAGCAACCATGCCGCCGAAACTGATTCCAATGACATTGAAGGTTTCCCAGCCAAGAAAATCAACGAGAGCAATCGCATCGGTGGCGTAGTCGGCCATGGAATAGGGGCCTGCTGGGATCTCGGTCTTCCCAAGTCCGCGTTGATCATGCAAGACCACGTCGAATTGCGATGCAAGCACACTCATGAGCGGACGCATGCGCTCAATTGTCGAACCCGAACCGTTAAACATCAGCAGTCGAGGACCATCGCCTGCTTGTTCCCAATGAAGATCAATCCCGTTCAATCGTTCGGTCGGCATGTCACATCTGCTTCCACTCGGGTGCGCGCTTTTCGCGAAACGCTTCGCCTGCTTCGGACATATTTCCAGTAAAGGTGCCAAGAACCTGTGTGCGGTTTTCAAGCTCCATCGCGGCCCGGAGGCTCGATGCGTCGAGATTCGCCCACATACCGACTTTCGTCATCCGCACGCCGTACTCAGAGTTCTCGGCGATCATTCCGGCAAGTTCGAGAGCAGTTACATGAAGATCATCTGCGGTTGTCACCCGGTTCAGCACGCCGTACTCGCGCGCTTCGTCAGCGCTGAATCGGCGCCCAGTAAGCATGAGCTCTGCCGCGATCGTCGGACCACAGATGCGCGGCAACCAATAACTCGTGCCGAGATCGCAAGATGACAAGCCCACGCGAATGAAATGGGAAGCGAAGAATGCGTCGGCCGACGCGATGCGCAGATCGCACGTAAGCGCCAGCGCCAAACCGCCGCCCACAACTGCCCCATGGAGCGCAGCCACCACGGGCTGGGGAGTCTCGTGAATCGCGAGAACCACCTCCATCAGATGTTCTTGCATCTCATGGACAAACCCGACCGGACCGCGTCCGCGTGAACGGTCGGGGACACCGCCGGTTCCGCTCATATCGGCGCCAGCGCAGAAGCCACGCCCATTTCCATCGAGAATCACAACCCTCACGTCGCGATTACGTCGAATCAAGGCGAAAGCTTCCGCAAGACCATCAATCAATGCAGGGGTGAGGGCGTTGTATCGATCGGGATCGTTGAGGGTCACGCGAGCGATGCCTTCGCCCACCACCGATGTTTCGACGATTGCCATGCGACTCCCCCACAGACTCAGAAAAACCAAGTCCACCACACCACCAGCCGCAGCGCGCCCCGTACGATCAACGCCCATGGATCATCTGAGCGCCGGCGGCGTCGTTCTCCTCGCCGTCTCCGCTCTTCTCGCCGGGGGCATCAATGCCGTCGCGGGCGGCGGCACGCTTCTCACCTTTCCCGCTCTCATCGCTGCCGGTTTACATCCCGTCGCTGCCAACGTGACCAACACGGTCGCCCTTGTGCCCGGCTATCTAGGGGGCATCGCTGGCTATCGGAGGGAACTTGAGGGCCAGCAGGACCGCATCCGACGATTGCTGCCAGTCGCCTTTGCCGGATCAGTCGTGGGCGCAGTGATTCTGCTGACGACCTCGGAACGCATCTTCAAATTCCTCGTTCCGCTCCTCGTGCTTGTCGCTGCCCTCCTGCTCGTCTTTCAGCCCTTCATCCAGCGCCGGCTTCATTCACATGTAACCGATACAGCTGTCGAAACAACCGAAGGTCTCCACTTCTCAACAATGATCGGCATTTTCCTTGCCGCGATTTACGGCGGCTATTTCGGCGGCGTCCTCGGCGTGATTCTGCTCGCCGTCCTCGGCATCACCATGAGTGAACACCTGCAGAAACTCAACGCTCTCAAGAGCGTGCTGCAGTTCTCGATCAACATTGTCGCCGTTGTGATCTTTGCGTTGTGGGGCCCCGTGCAGTGGTGGATCGTTTTGTTGATGGCTCCGCTTTCGCTCATCGGCGGATGGATCGGCGCGCGCGTTGCGCGAGGCCTCAAACCATCAGTGCTACGTGGCGTTATCGGAGCATATGGAATTGTGTGCGCCGCGATACTCGCCTTCGCACTTCACTAACGATTCGAGGCGTTCTCAACAGCACTTATGCGGAATCGTCGCAAGGTGCATATGCGGCGTCGGGTCAATCACGCCAGCAGCCTTTTCAAACGCCACAAGGTCGAGCTTGTCACCTGACAACCAGGTGCCGAGAACCGAAATACCGTCGCTGAGATGCATTGGGTCGACGGTATATGGGTCGACGGACAACTGCACGAAGTCGGCAAACTTTCCAACTTCGATCGAACCGATTTCGTTCTCGCGTCCAAGAATAAATGCAGCATCGATCGTTTCTGCACGAAGCGCCTGATCGAGCGTCACCTTTTGCTCGGGACCGCGCTCAACACCTGAGTTTGTCGTACGAGTCACGCAGGTCTTGATGTTGTTGAGCGGCGAGGGAGGCGTGACCGAACCGTCGTTGTGATACGAGGGACGAAGGCCTGCATCAGTTGCATCTTTCACACGACACCACGGAGCACCGTGCTCGTGATCGAATACCTGACCGTCAAGCAGATCGCCCCAGTACTGGAACTGGAACGGACCCATGGACGCATACACGCCGAGCTTTGCGGCACGTACGAACTGATCAGTACGAGCAGCACCGAGATGCTCGATTCGCCAGCGATGATCGGTACCAAGAAGTTTGAACTTGGTGAGCGCGGCTTCGTATGCGTCGAGCACAACGTCAAGTGCAGCATCGCCATTTACGTGAAAGGCCATCTGCCAACCCTGGGGCGCGTATTGATCGAGGATGACGTCGAGCTGCGCACGCGTGTAGTTCATGACCTCGATGCCAGG
>CALBSE010000017.1 GCA_937927725.1 uncultured Actinomycetes bacterium | reverse complement strand
GTTGGCTGCTATCACGGCGGTCAATCACGCGGCGCTCGCGATCAACTCGTTGCCGACTTTCAAGCCCTCGAAGGCCCGGGCACTCTCGTACTGTCACTCAAGGCGGGTGGTACAGGCCTCAACCTCACCAATGCCAACCACGTCATTCTTTATGACCGTTGGTGGAACCCTGCGGTGGAAGATCAAGCTCGCGATCGCGCCTGGCGTATTGGTCAGGACAAAACTGTGATCGCCCATCGACTCGTGTGCCCTGGCACCGTCGACGAACGCGTCGAAGAAGTCGTTGCCGGTAAACGCCATATCGCCGATCTCGTGCTTCCCAAGTCCAGCTCCCTCGGCGATCTCGATTCCACGCAGCTGCAAACCGCGTTGGGTCTGCGCACCGATGAGCTCCTTACCGATTCTGACGATGAACTCGAAGGGAGCCTCGTATGAGCCGCACGCGCCGCCGCCCCGCAGGCAACAATAAGAAGCAGAACGCCGATCGCGCCGCTGCCAAGAAGTTCTGGGGCGAGGCGTTTCCCGATGACCCCTCCCTGGTCCGCATGTCCACCGATCCCTCGGCCATGGTCATGTCGTTAGGTGACCCTCCACTGCGCACAATCGAGCCCACTGCCCAGCAAACCTTCGTCCTCGTGTACCACCGAGCAGCCCAACTGGCGATGCTCGCGGCCACTGCTGCCGGACTCGACGACGATCCGCTGGGCGATCCCTACTGACGTCGCCTACCCTCTGCCTACGTGCGCTTCCTTCACGACAGAACCCCAGAGGCCGACCTCACGTTTGATGACGTTTTCATGGTCCCGGCTCGTTCCGATGTTTCCTCTCGACTCGATGTCGATCTGA
This sequence comes from uncultured Actinomycetes bacterium, assembly GCA_937927725.1. GTDB lineage: Bacteria > Actinomycetota > Acidimicrobiia > Acidimicrobiales > Acidimicrobilacustridaceae > Acidimicrobilacustris. The sequence goes on along the minus strand of CALBSE010000017.1, from coordinate 10,428 downwards.
CGACGAGCGACGGAACCGGCACCACGATTCCCGTCGTGGTCGCCAACATGACCGCTGTTGCTGGTCGCCGTATGGCCGAGACCGTTGCCCGTCGCGGCGGTATCGCAGTCATCCCGCAGGACATTCCGCTCGAGATCGTGAGCGACGTTGTGTCATGGGTGAAGCGTCGTCACCTTGTGTTCGATACACCAATCACGCTTTCGCCGGCCGGAACCGTTGGCGAAGCAATGAACCTCATTGCCAAGCGCGCACATAACGCCGTCATCGTGGTCGATGGCGATCGACCGATCGGCGTCGTTACCGATGTCGATTTTGTTGATGTCGATCGTTTCACCGGCGTCGATCGCGTCATGTCGACCGATCTCCTCACTCTCCCCGATTCGATCGATGCAGAGAAGGCCTTCGACCTTCTGCACGAAAGCCGCCGACGTTCCGCGCCGGTGGTCGACGCATCCGGCGCGCTTGTCGGCATTCTCACTCGAACCGGTGCGCTTCGTTCAACGCTGTACAAACCCGCCGTCGACGCCAACAACAAGATGCGTATCGCTGCTGCCGTTGGCGTCAACGGAGACGTTGCGACCAAAGCCCGCTTGCTTGTTGAAGCAGGTGTCGACGTTCTCGTTCTCGACACCGCGCATGGCCATCAAGAAAAAATGATCGATGCAATCCGCACGATCCAGTCCCTTGACCTTGGTGTTCCGCTTTGTGCCGGAAACATCGTTTCCGCTGGTGGTGTTCGCGATCTCGTAAACGCCGGCGCCGACATCGTCAAGGTTGGCGTCGGACCAGGCGCCATGTGCACCACGCGCATGATGACTGGCATGGGCCGCCCTCAGTTCTCTGCTGTTCTTGAATGTGCAACCGAAGCTCGTTCACTTGGTCGTCACGTCTGGGCCGATGGCGGCATCCGCCACCCACGCGACGTCGCGCTTTCTCTCGCCGCTGGCGCAAGCAACGTCATGATCGGTTCGTGGTTCGCCGGAACGCACGAATCACCGGGCGATCTTCGCCAAGATGCTGACGGACGTCTCTACAAAGAGAACTTCGGTATGGCATCAGCCCGTGCGGTTGTGAACCGCACCGCCCACGACGAAGCTCCGATCGAAGCCGCTCGCCGAGCACTCTTCGAAGAGGGGATCAGTTCTGGTCGCCTCTACCTCGAAGCCGATCGTCCCGGCGTCGAAGACCTCATCGACACAATCGTCGCTGGCGTGCGCAGTTCCTGCACCTACGCCGGTGCTCGCACGATCGAAGAGTTCCATGAGCGCGCCGTTGTCGGTATCCAAACCGCATCTGGCTTCGCCGAAGGACGCCCGCTCCACCAAGGCTGGTAGCCCCCGATCCCTTCTGTGACAAGGGTCATTGTGACTGCTGACCGTCACGATCACGGGTTGGGAATGTTTTTTGTCCCGTAACGTTTCATCTATCGGCTCTGGGAATCCCCCCTCCCATTGAGCCGTCTGGCCGAATCAGGATCCCCCCTCCTGACGGCCTTGCGACACCCCCGCCATCCCCCCGGCTGGGGGTGTTTGCGTTTTGCTGCGTGGTCGAAATGAATGCGCTCAGCTCATGTGTTCGTCAAGGAACTCAAGAGTGCGCGCCCATGCCACCGAGGAAGTTTCCGCATGAAACGACGGGCGCTCATCGCAATGAAAACCATGGTCGGCATCGGCGAAACGAATGACTTCGGTATCGACCGGAGAGGAAGCTGCAGCAACACGCGCTTGCTCGACCTCTTCGATCGGAATGTGTTCGTCGAGATCCCCGTACAGGCCGAGCCACGGAGTGCGCAGACGCGCTGCGCTTTCGATACCAGGAGCAAGTCCAAATCGACCCTCGCCCAAGCCGCCGCCGTAGAACGTCACCGCCGCTGCGAGTTCGCAGCGCGCTGCGGTTTCGAGTGTGACCGTTCCGCCGAAACAAAAGCCCATGATCGCTGTTCTGTTCGCCGGGATACTCAGTCGATTGAGTTCAGCGAATGCAGCGTCGACGTCCATCTCAATGCTTTCGCGCGTCATCGTCATGATGACCGGGCCGAGCTTGTCGTAATCGGTGTAGCCGAATACTTGGTCATCGCTGCGATGAAAGAGCGCGGGCGCAACAGCGATATATCCCGCTTCGGCCAGCGACTCACAGACGCGTTGAATATGGCCTGTCAGACCGAACGCTTCCTGAACAACGACGACGCCACCACGAACATCACCAACGGGCGTGGTTACAAAGGCATCCATTGGTCCATCGGCCGTGTTGAGTTGCTTCTTCTCGGTGTTATGACCGCTCATCTGTTCCCCCTCCGCAACGACGCCACACAGCGTCGGTCAGATGGTCACGGACGTTAGATCGTCGCCGAGAACGATGTCGCCGGAAAAGTGCGCAGCAGCGATAGCTCGCCATTCGTCTTCTTGGCCTGGGCCAATACCGGGCACGTAATGAGTCAGGATCAGCGTCTTCACGCCCGCTTTGGTCGCGGTCTGAGCTGCCTGTTCGACCGTGGAGTGATAATCGAGAATGTCTTGGAATCTCGGGAGCGGGAACAACTTCACGATGTCATCACGCAAGACGGTCTGCACATACGCCGTTGCGCCAGCGCAAAGCTCGTCGAGGGCCGCACACGGAATGCCGTCCCCGCCAAGCACAACCGAAGACCCGTCGTGTTCGAGCCGGAATGCGACCGTGGGTTCCACTGGCTGGTGATTTGTTGCGCCGACACGAACCGCGACATCGCCAATTGTGAAGGTGTCGCCTGGCGCGACTTCCACCACGTTCACGACGGGCGGTTCGTTCAGATCGTCGTGGTGGTCCATGCGATAGCCAACGTCCAGTGACAGCATTTCCATCATCTTCGTGACGACGAAGTCGAGTCCCACTGGGCCGTAGATCGTGATCGGTGCCGATTCGGTCGACATGATCCAACGTGTGGTGATCACGTCGTTGAGGTCAATGAGGTGATCGCTATGAAGGTGCGTCACGAGAATTGCGGAAAGGACTGCCGGGCCAGCGAATGCACCGGCCAGACGCATCACCACACCACGACCGGCGTCGCACAAGATCACCTGCTCGCCAGCACGAACCAAGGTTGAAGGCCCGGCCCGATTGGGATCGGGGATGGGACTTCCGGTGCCGAGAAGCGTGATATCCATAGCGAGCCTCCACAAACTCTTGTCGAAGAGAGTGACAATAGTTGTGAGGATCTCTTCGTGCTCGCCCTCCGTCCTTGCCGTCACCGACTCGGCCCTACCCTCTCGGCCATGACCAGCGACATCATCGACGACCGGCTGATCGGGGCCCTTCATGTTCAGGCGCTCACCCGCGCCGGTCTTGATCATGATGCGGCTGAAGAACACACGGTCGTGCAGGCCGGAACGCTCGAAGCACTCATGGCCGGCGGTTACGACGGCGATACCTCACTCGCTGAAATTCTTCGACTGGGCACGCTCGGCATCGGAACCGTGCAAGCACTCAATGGCGAACTCATCGTCGTTGACGGTCATGCCTGGTCGGCCCACGCCGACGGAACCGTGCATGCACTCGCACCCACCGTGATGACACCATTCGCCGTCGTCGTGCCGTTTGCTCCTACGGCAACTTTGACGACCGATGCGCCGCTCAATTTCGATGCCCTCCACGATGCACTTGACGACCTGGCGCCAGCCGACGCACCTGTGATCGCTGTACGCGTCGACGGTGCCTTCACTGACCTCGTGCTTCGCAGCGTCGAACGTCAGACCAAGCCGTATAAGCCTCTGCGCGAAGTCGTGGCCCACCAATCAGAGTGGCGAATTGAACGAGCAAGCGGCACCGTTGTCGGTTTCCGTTTCCCCGATGCAACCGCAGGCGTTGAAGTACCCGGCCATCATCTGCACTTTTTGTCTGACGACCGCAAACTTGGCGGACACGTCATTTCGATCGCGCTTGAACGCGGCGAGATCTCTGTCGATCCTTGTCACGACCTGCATGTCGAACTTCCCCCAGGAATGGAACTTGGCCAACCCGGAACAGTTGATCGTTCCGAGATCGCCAAGATCGAAGGCGGAACGATCGGCTAATCAGCCGTTGGCGAGCAGTGCTTCTAGTTGATCGAACACGCTGGTGAATCCCTCGGTTGCACCACCAAGAAATTCAACCGGAATGCCCGACTGTTCAACATCGATTTTTGTGCCGCCATCGACTGATGTGAACGACATGATTAAGGAGAAGCCTTCCGAGAACGCGGGCTCGCCGAATCGGAAGTGGCTGTTCTCGACAAACTCAACGAACGTTCCGACGTTGTGATTCGCAACGCCATCAACGATCATCGTGCATTCAAAGCGGCCACCGACGCGTGGCTCGATCACAACGGAATCGAGCGGAATCTCGACCATTGCCGGTGCCCAGAACTGCACGAACTGTTCAGGAGTCATATAGGCCTCCCAGACGCGCTCAACCGGCGCCGAAACCGTCCGGCTGATGGTGAAGGTTCCTGTTTCCCCTGAAAGTTCCATGACGGAAGGGTACCGATCAGCGCACGAGGATGTTGCGGAACTGCCACGGATCGGACTCGTCAATGTCGTCGACGAACAGTCCGAGCCGACGAGTGAGTGGCGTCCAGTCGGTGTAGTGACCTTCCACCGGGCCGAGGTAAGGAACCTGCACTTCGAGACAACGAACGTGGTCCATCTCGTCGGTTTCGACAATGCCCTCGTTGGGGTTTTCAAGTGCCCACACGACACCAGCGAGTACTGCAGAGGAGATCTGCAATCCCGTTGCTGTGTTGTACGGCGCAAGTGCACGAGCTTCTTCGATGGAAAGACGTGAACCGAACCAGAACGCATTGCGATCATGGCCGTAGAGCAGCACACCGAGTTCATCGATGCCGTCGACAAGTTCGTCTTCATCAAGAACGTGCTTCGTCGACTGATTGCGTCCGCCGTTGCCGAATAGTTCATGGAACGAAAGCACTGCGTCATTGCACGGGTGGTAGGCGTAATGACAGGTGGGACGGAAGACGAGTTCGCCGTTCTCGTCACGCACTGAGTAGAAATCAGAAATCGACAACGACTCGTTATGTGTGACGAGGAATCCGTACTGCTCACCAAGCGTGGGACACCACGTGCGTACACGAGTCTCAGCACCCGGCGATTCGAGGTAAATCGCTGGCGCTTCAGGATCAGCGAATCGACGAGCGTTCTCCGGCATCCACTTTTCGTGCGTTCCCCATCCAAGTTCTGCTGGCTGGAGTCCTTCGGAAATGAATCCGTCTACCGACCACGTGTTCCAGAACGTGTCGACAGGCTTCGGGTTGGTAACACGCTGTGTGTCGCGTTCGGCGATGTGAATACCCTTCACGCCAACCGATTGCATGTAGCGCGACCAGCCATCACGATCGGCTGGTGCCGGGGTTTCAAGCCCAAGGCCCATTTCATCGTTCAGACGAACGAGCGCATCTTTCACAAACCACGACACCATGCCGGGGTTTGCGCCGCAGCACGACACCGCAGTTGTTCCACCCGGTGAACGACGTCGTTCGGCTACGGCCTGGCTGCGCAAAAACTGATTCGTGCGATCGGCGTTGTCGATTGACTGGTTGTAATAGAGACCCGGCCACGGTTCGACAACCGTGTCGATGTAGAGCACGTTGAGTTCGCGACACAGTCGCATGATGTCGACCGAACCAGTATCAACCGAAAGGTTGACGCAGAATCCCTGTCCGTCTCCGTTGGTGAGAAGCGGCGTGAGGATCTCGACGTAATTCTCGGGCGTGAGTTCGACCTGTTGAAACGCAATGCCGTATTCATCGGCGTACTGCTTGCGCTCGGCCAGGGGATCAAGCGCAATCGCGCGCGACTTGTCGAACGCGATGTGGCGATCAAGCAACGGAAGTGTTGCCCGGCCGATTGATCCCATTCCAATCATCACGAGTGGGCCGTCAATGGCCCCCAGTTGTGCGCCGCCGTGGGGCAGAGTTGGGTTGGTCATTTCAGGCACCTCGCTTGAATGTTGGCTTTACAGACGGAGCGCAGAACTTAGTTGTTCCTGACAACACGCAAGCAACAATGAGGTGAACTGTCTGCAAGACTTTTGCCGTGACTCAACTTCTTCCCGATGACCAAGTGTGCGAGGCCTATCAACAGACTCGCCTCTCGGTCTTGAATCTTCTTTCTGAAACTCCCGAGTCGTCGGCGGATCTCGTAGTTCCGGCGTGCCCAAATTGGACCGTGCAGCAAACCTTCTCGCACCTCGTTGGCGTTCCCGAAGATCTGCTCGCCGGTCGCAGAGATGGCATCACGTCAGACGCGTGGACAAATGCACAGGTGCAACGCCATGCCAGCGAATCACTCGCTGAGTTGCGGTCGGCTCTTGAGGCAACGATTGCGACCTTCGATGCGATCTTGCCGGGCATCCCCCGTCCCTCAAACTCGCAGCTCGTGATGGACGCCCTGGCGCACGAGCTCGATCTACGTGAAGCGCTTGGCTTGGAGTGCGACGAGTCATCCCTCGCTCTCTTAGTGGCCAAAGCATGGTTGATCGACATGATTGAACGGCGAGGACCTTCAGCCATCGCCGGGATCGAGTCCGCAGGCTGCTCAGACCTTGACGTCGTTCGCGCCCTCACTGGCCGTCGTTCCGCTGCCCAAATGGACGATCTCGGCCTTCCCGGAACCCAGATCGTGGCCGCCTTGGCCGGCACCCCCCTCAAGCCGCCGGCGTAGGCCAAGAAATTGACTCTCGTTCATGATATCGCGCTATCATGATGTCATGAACAAGCAGACGACGGTCCGACTCCCCGAGGATCTTGCCGACCAAGCCGAGGTCATTGCTCGAGCTCAAGGCACAAGTGTGAACCAGGTCCTCATCGATGGCCTCCTCCTCGAGATTGAGCGAGTCAAAGCCGACAAAGAGTTCATGGCGACCCTTGAACGCCTCGTTGCTCGAGACAAGGAGATCCTCGACCGCCTCGCCCAATGAGGTACCTCACCCTCGCCGAGGGACTTCTTATTGCATCCGCCGTTACTGGCATTGAAGTTCAGACGATTCAGCATGTTTCGCGTGTCGAACTTCTTGATTCCGCACTCCATGCGCCTCAGGCCGGATTCGGAGACGAGGATTTCTATCCAACTCTTGATGAAAAAGCTGCTGTTCTTTGTCTCCACCTCGCTCGAAATCATCCGCTTCCCGATGGGAACAAACGACTGGCTTGGATGGCGACGGTGATGTTTCTCCGTCTCAACAATGTCGACCTCGCCGTCAGCACCGCAACCGCCGTTTCGATGATTATTGGAGTTGCGAGCGGCGTCATGTCTCAATCTGATCTCACTGAGTGGATCAGTGAGCACCGGAGTCACGACAACGCCTGAGCCTCCTATGCGAGGATCGTCGCCTACGGGGAGGTCGTATGGACGGTCAGGAAATGCTCGAACGTTCTGCTCGGTGGATCACCGGCGAAGAACCATTAGCGATGAATGGGCTGTTCAGCGAAGACGCCGGCGGCGCTGCGGTTGTAGCTGACGACGTCGTCCTGATCGAAGCGTTCAGCAACGTCGTCGCGTTCGACACCGACGAAGGCATTGTTCTTTTCGATGTGTCGCATCACATGTCAGCACCCAAAGCGATCACCGAACTTCGAACCTGGTCAGACGCTCCAGTGCACACTGCGGTATACACGCACGGCCATGTTGACCATGTCACCGGCGCTCAAGCATTCGATGCCGATGCTGCGTCACGCGGCGATCAACCGATTCGCTATGTCGGTCACGAAGCAATCCCCGAACGATTCGATCGCTACCAATTGACCAACGGGTACAACGGCTGGATCAACATGCGGCAGTTCCGGCTGCCCGAACCAGCGTGGCCAAGCGAGTTCATTTATCCCGAACTCACCTACCGGACCTCGACAAACCTCACCGTCGGTGGAACAGAGTTCGATCTGCGCCACGCCCGTGGTGAAACCGACGATCACACGTGGGCGTGGGTTCCCGACAAGCGCGCCATCTGTGTCGGCGACTTATTCATTTGGCAGTTCCCCAATGCTGGCAATCCGCAGAAAGTGCAACGTTTTGCGTGGGATTGGGCAGTGTCATTGCGCGAAATGGCAGCGATGGAACCTGACCTTCTCCTCCCCGCCCATGGTCCTGCCGTCGGTGGGGAAGCAATGGTTACAGAGGTGCTCATCAACACTGCTGCAGCACTCGAATCACTGCACGAGCAAACACTTGCACTCATGAACTCTGGCGCTCGCCTTAACGACGTCATTCACACCGTGAAACTTCCGCAAGAACTCGCAGACCTTCCCTACTTGCGTCCGTCGTATGACGAGCCCGAGTTTGTTGTGCGCAACATCTGGCGTCTCTACGGCGGTTGGTACGACGGCAACCCAGCGAATCTCAAACCCGCTGCTGATGTTGCACTGGCGCGCGAAACAGCCGCTCTCGCCGGAGGTGCTGATGTTCTTGCCGCACGCGCCGAAGTACTCGCAGCCGAAGGCGATCTGCGTCTTGCATCACACTTCGCCGAAATGGCAGTCATGGCCGAACCCGAGTCTGCCCGTTGCCATCAGGTGCGCGCCGCGGTGTACGACGCCCGACGGAAGGCCGAAGCGTCGTACATGGCACGCGGCATTTATCGATCTGCAGCAATCGATTCAAAGGTCCAACTGAAGGACCTTTGAATCGGAGCGCTACTTCGCTTTGGTGATTTCGACACCCGCAAGATCGCCAGCTTCACGCCAAGCAATCAGGTGATCGGCATATTCCTCAACGCTGCCCATGAACGATGCTGCTCGAGCGGCCTTCATGTCGCCTGCTTGCTGTTCACGATTCAGATAACCCGGTGTGCATGAAGCGTTGTAGACACCGACACCCATGACCTTGCTCATGAGAACGTTGAACCAATCTTCTTCCGCTTCAGCCGACGGTTCGATCTGCGAAATGCCTTCGTCGAGACACATGCGGACAATGGCGGCGCAATGCTTCGAGGTTTCAGTGAGGTAGTGAACAAAGTTGGTTCCGAAACCACCTTGCACCGTGCTGATCATTAGAAGGTTCGGGAAATCGCGAGTCATCACACCATGGAGGCTGTGCGGGCCTTCGCCCCATGACTCGGTCATCGGAACACCGTTGCGACCCTTGGGAACGAATCCGAGTCGGTCGTAGGTTGCAGCAACATCGAAACCTGAGGCATAGATCAGAAGATCAACCGGGTATTCGACGCCGTCAACCACGGGGCCGTTTTCGGTGATGCGCTCAACACCCTGACCATTGGTGTCGATCAAGTGGACATTCGGGCGATTAAAGGCAGGCAGGTACTCGTCGTGGAAACACGGACGCTTGCAACGAACGCCATACCAAGGCTGCAGCTTCGCCGCTGTCTCGGGATCTTCGACAATGTCGGCGATGCGCTTACGCACACCTTCCATGATCTCGAAGTCAATGCGCTCAAGCTCCGCCGCTTCTTCAGGATCTTCGGTGTACTTGGTGGTGTCGGTCCACATGACGTTGGTCCACTCATCAGCAACCATGTTTTCCTCCGGCTGCTGGCCACAGACTGCGCGAGTGAAGTTCTTGATGCGTTCGTCCTGCCAACCTGGCTTCAAACTCTTGAACCATGCTTCGTCAGTCGGAGCTTGGCCTCGGTAACCAACGAATGCTGGCGTGCGCTGGAAGACGAAAAGTTCATCGGCGGCCTCGGCAAGACGCGGAACAACCTGTACAGCGGTTGCGCCGGTGCCGATGATGCCAACGCGCTTTCCCTTCAACTTGTCCATGAGTTCACCGGGGGCACCGCCGGTGTACTCGTAATCCCAGCGGCTCGTGTGAAACGCCTTGCCCTTAAAGGTTTCAATACCGGGAATTCCAGGAAGCTTTGCTTTATGCAAAACGCCACCGGCAACAACGATGAACTTTGTTGAAAGCACATCGTCACGCGTTGTCGTGACTGTCCAACGCTCGGTCTTTTCGTTCCAAACCATGTCTTTGATTTCGGTTTGGAAAAGCGCATTCTCGTACATGTCGAATCGACGACCGAGTTGCTGGCAGTAGGCGAAAATTTCAGGCGCAAGCGCGTAGCGATTTGTTGGCATGAAGCCGGTGTCTTCGAGCATCGGCAAGTAGACGTAGGACTCAACGTCGCACATGGCGCCGGGATAACGATTCCAGTACCAGGTACCGCCGAAGTCGCCACCCTTTTCGATGATGCGGAAGTTGTCGACACCGAGCTTACGAAGATTCGCAGCTTCAAGCATGCCGCCGAATCCACCACCGACGATCACGACATCAACATCAGCGATCTCTGGATCGCGAGTGAAGCCAGGCTCAACGTAAGGATCACGATCGAATTCTTCGTACATGCCAGCAAGCGCTGAGTACTGAGCAGTGCCATCGGACCGGAGTCGCTTCTCGCGCTCTTCGGCGTACTTCTGGCGGGCCTCTTCGATGCTCGTTGTCATGGCGATGA
>CALBSE010000016.1 GCA_937927725.1 uncultured Actinomycetes bacterium | reverse complement strand
ACGGCGAATAGAACAACTTTTCCTGATCCGAGGACATCGGCGGTGTTGACCTTTTCAGGTCCGGCTGCGCCCATGACGAAGAGATCGACGGAAGGGATGGTGTCTCCAACGTTGAGTGTCATGGCGACACGATAGGGCGTTCTCTGGCGTTCGCGCCCGACCAGACGGAAATTCAGATCGGCGTGTGGCTCAGCCAAAAAGGGTTGACCCGGCGTCGATCGCTGCGAGCGCAGCGACGTAGACAAAGACGATTGTCTGAGCAAGGCACACGAGCCCAATGAGTTGGATTGCCTCTGAGCCTTCGTCATTCTCGGAACCCCATAGGGAACGAATGGTGAGAACAGCGAGGAAGGCAGTGGCGGCGAGAGTGATGATGACGAACCAGCCAACGGGGACCTGTGCGCGCCATGCGCCGAATGCAGCGAGGCTCAATGTTCCGGGAATGATCGCAGTCCAACGGGCGCCTGCGGTGCGAAAACAAAGTGCGCGGCGCAGAAATTCGACGAGTCCCGCTCCGCCGATTGCAAAGACGACGATTTGGAGAATCGCGTCGGTGGCTGACTGGGTCGCGATCTGATTCAACGCAAGAACGTCTCCGAGGACCAAGAGAAAAAGCGAACACGTCGCCAATGCTGTCTCGAGGATCGAATGTAAGGAACGCTTCGTCGCTTCGAGTTCGGTCGTCATGATCGCCTCAGAACGTCGCGCCACGAACGCCGCGGAGCCAGTTCGTGGTCGCGAGCTGCATGAAAGCGTTCTGTTCGAAGTTCATCGACGTCAGAGTCATCGAGTGGTGACATCGCGCTTGGGCCTACGATCCATTCAAGGAGTGCATCGGCGAGACGCGGGTTTCGAGCGAGTGCTGGTCCGTGGAGATAGGTGCCAACGATGGTGCCAGTCACCACACCTTCTGAACCATCCCCATTGCCCTCTCCAACTTCCACTGATGCAAGCGTTGTGGCGTTGGGTCCGGGAATCGTGCGGCCCGCATGGTTCTCGAAGCCGGTAAGGAGCCCAAGATCGATTGGGCCGTGGGGTGTGGCGAGGTTGGCCTTCGTGGTGAGCAGTTCACCGACGGCTCGCGGGCGATCAACGCGCACGGTTTCGCAATCGAGTAGGCCAAGACCCTCGCGGCTCGTTCCTGTGGCGTCGGGAAACCGATGCCCGAGAATCTGCATGCCTGCACAAATCGCAAGGACAACTGCACCCTTGTCGACCGCGCGATGGAGCCCCTGACTGCGTTCAAGTTCACGGGTCGCCTGGACCTGAGGTCCGTCTTCTCCGCCGCCGACGAGGTAGAGATCAGCAGAATCGGGAACCGGCGCTCCGGCCTCGACGGTTGTGTGTTCGACGGCAATGCCCCGCCATTCGAGACGGCGTGAAAGTACGAGTGCGTTTCCACCATCGCCGTACGTGCCCAGAAGGTCGGGATAGAGCGAAACGACTCGAACTGCGGAATCAGCGGGGCTGACGCGAGCAGAGGTGGTCACAGTACGCCACCCACTTTTTCAAGGTGATCTTGAAACGCCGTGTAATTGGACGCGACGTCGACCGGAACCTTTGGATCGAAGTTCGGTGATTGACGCACGAGATTCATCGCGTCTTCAAGGTTGTCGGCGACAACGTGAGTGATGTTTCCGTACCGCAAACGAACAGCGAGGTCGTGTCGTCGTTCTCCGATTGCGATCACAAACCGATCACCGACGCGTTCGTAGGCAACGTCCCAAAGCCACGACGGATCATGACCGTCGGCGATGCGGGCGTTGATCGCAACGATGAGAGGAGTGGATGGACCCTCGAGAAGTTCGAGTGCTTCGTGCCATCCCGCCGGATTTTTGGCCAGTAGCAGGCGAATCGTTGTTCCATTGAAATCAGCAACCCGGTAGCGGCCAGCGACTTCGGTGACATCGTCGAGCGCATCGAACGCCGCTTCGAGGTCGGTGCCCATGGCCGAGGACGCTGCGAGAGCAAATGCCGCGTTCACGCGGTTAACGCGGCCGGGAAGCGCTAACGGTGAACGAAAGCGTTGGTCGGCGATGGAGATCGCGTCGTCGTCCACAGTGACGTCGATGGACGGACGTTTGAGATCGCACGAGGTGCACGACCACTTGCCATCCGAAAACTCGATCCGACCTGAACACGCAGGACAGCCGGAGGCATCTGCCGTCCATTCCTGACCAGTCGCAATCCAGACGATGCTTGGCGCTGCAAGCGCCGCCCAGGTCACAAGGGGATCGTCGGCGTTCGCGATGACCGTTCGTGGTGGCGTGGCACGAAGCGCATCTCGCCACTGTTCGGCGAGTTTGCGCACTTCCTGGGTTCGGTCAAGTTGGTCGCGGCTCAAATTTAAGAGAAGGACGGTGTTGGCATTTGTGGCCCGCAGTACGGAATCGACCCAACGTTCATCGACTTCGAGAACTGCGGTGTCTGTCGCATTCGACGCCGCAAGGGCCGCAACGATTCCAGGGGTCATATTGGCGCCGAGCCAATTCGAAACGATGGGTTGATGGGAACCGAGGGCAGTCGACAGAAGTTTTGTCGTCGTCGTTTTGCCATTCGTTGCACTCACGATGGCGACCTCGCGTGATGCGGTGAGTTCCGCTAGCAGATTCCGGTCAAAGAGGAGTGAGACACGACCACCAATGACTGAGCCGGTTCCGAAATGCACTACTCGTGAGGCCCAAGCGACGATCCGTCCGGCGGCCACCGCGAGGCGTGCTCGGGGTCGGAGCCTCGTGGCTCGGCCTGAAGCAGGAATGGGGGCGGAAGCGGCGGTCACGACGATGTGATGCTAGTTCCGCATGGGATCGGGGCCTTGGCGTCGGACGGGACGCTGAGTCAGCGAGGTGGACCGTTTGAGACAAAGACGGAAACGATTGGGCCGTCAAGCAGGAGTTTCATGTACCTCGTGAAATCTGCGCTCGGAGATTTCGCTGCGAGTTCAGTTTGTACCCATTGTTCAAGGAGTTGTTCTTGAGCGCGGGCGATAGCTGCTGGTGACATCCCCTCGGGGTGATCGAAGCTTGCGTGCTTTGCAACGAGTGCATCGAACTCAGCGCGCTGATCAGGCGAGAGTGGGTCGTAGGTGAAGACCTCTCGGTAGTAAGGATCAGCTTCGGTTTCAAGGCGTGCTGATTCGGTGAGGAACAACACTTCGGAAGCCGCTTGCGAACGTTCGATTGTTCGCTTGTTGCCGTAGATGTAGGCCCAACTCGGGCTGCGGCGAACGTCAAGACCAGCCTCTTCAGCGCGAGCGAGGAGGTCGAGGCCTGCAGATCCGTCAAGGCCGTAGCCGTCGCCCAAATAGATCGGACCAGGGAGTTCTTTGATCGCAGCAAGTGCAGGTGGGGTTAATGCGGCGATCGCGCGGGTCCAGCTGTTCGAAAGTCGAAGGGGTGTGAGGTTGACGCCACGAACAAGGGTGAGAATCAGTACGAAAATCGTCGCGGCCACAACGAGGTTGCTCGCATGCCGGCGTCCGAATTTTGTGAGTGCAAGTTGTCGCAAGGCGACAGCGGCAACTGCGAGCCATGTGAACGCGGCGATCGCCCACATCCATCGGAGTAAATACGGCGAAGGTGCACCAACGATTCGAGACGCTGCGACTGCTCCGACGACAATGAGCGCCGCAGCAATGCCGCAAAGTGAAAGTTCATTGCGCCAGTTCTTTCGCCATGCCCACCACGCGGAAACGCACAGTGCGAGAAGCGCCCACGGAATTGCCCAGCCCGACGTGTTGATTGCCGAATTGATAAGCGTGGGTTCGGTTCCTCGAACCCAGTTGCCAGGGATGGAAAGGAAACGAAACATGATTCGGATACCCGTCGCAAACCCTGTTGTTGCCAGGGGCGGGTTGCGTAGGAAGCCATAAATGAGTCGGAGATTCCCGGGGGAGTGTGTGAGTTGCTCAATGATCGGTGGGATCCAGCAAACGACGGCGACAGCGAGGGCGATGAGTGAAGTGCGGCGATCATGAGAGCGGTTGGTTGCCCGGACTGACCGTGCGAGAAGTGCAACTGCGCCAATCCCCACGAGGATCGTGACGGGCAGCGCACTACCGATATGGCATTGAATAGCGAACGATCCGAACAAAACGAGCGCGACAGCTGCGACCCGATCGCCGAACACGGTTCTCCAACTTGCGATTGCTGTTGCAAAAACCGCAAGGATGACGAATTCTGGATTCCAGGGATCGGCAAGGCCGGCGGGATTCATTCCCATGCAAAGCAAAGCAATGAAGAAACCCACCAACACGAAAGTTCGTCTGCCCGCGCGCGCCGCTATCCAAAGCGTTGAAGCAATGACTCCAAGATTGATGAACAGCGCGCCGATGAGCAATCCGATTGGCGAGGACCCGCTCAATCGGTACGGGAGCGCGAGCGCGTAGAACAGCATTGGTCCGGGGTGATTCCACTGGTACCGCGAGTAGACGCCAACGATTGGTGTCTCGGGACCGCCCACGTCGGCCACTCGAAGTTGGAGCGTTCGATAATCGCCGATGGGCAACCAGTCGGATGTCAAGAGCCGGTACAGCAGCCAGCCAAGAATGATGACGAGAAGTGCAACAACGACGGCGACCAGACGGCGATCAACCGGCGGCTGCGGATCTGCCTCGGGATCCTCTGCCGGCGAGGTACTGGCGTTCTCTGTGGCTGAAGCCGTCACGCGTCCGATACTACGGCCGAGGTTCTCGCAACGGAGTGCGAGGCGTCAGATGAGTTGATTCTTTTGTACGTGAATCAGTAGTCCACGACAGGCTGCGTCGATGAGGTCGTAGACCTCGATGAAGCCGTCATCTCCGCCCGCCCATGGATCGGGAACGTCTCCATCCCAAGGATCTGTAGATGTGAGAGCGGGATCAAAGCTGCGCAGACGAATGATCCGATCATGAAGTGATGGTTCAGTTCGATCGCGTAGATCGCGTTCATTCGTGCGATCCATCGCCAGAACAAGGTCATAGAACGACGTATCGCCAGGCATAAATGCGCTTGCTCTAGAGGTGAGTTCGATTCCGCGTCGTTGAGCTTCAGTACGAGCTCGCACATCGGGGAGTTCGCCGCGATGCCATCCGGCGGTGCCAGCGCTGTGAACTTCGATGAAACCTGAGAGCCCCGCATCGTCGACAAGAGCACGCATGATGCCTTCAGCGGTAGGAGAACGGCAGATGTTTCCGAGGCAGACAAAACAAAGTCGCAGAGGCTCGTTCTCGAGTTGGTTCATGGCGTGAGTTTGTCGCAATCGGAAGGGTGACGCGTTGAGTGAGCTTCGTCGACAAGTACGGTGTTCTCGCACGTCTCAATTGGGGAGCACTCGTGAACGATTTCGCAGGCCGCACTGGCGCGGCGGTAGTGACAGGTGGAAGTGGTGGTATTGGTGCAGCGATCGTGCGGATGTTGGCCGAGCGTGGCAGCGATGTCCTCTTCACCTATCGGTCAAACCGCGACGCCGCCGATGCGATCATCGCTGACCTCGCCTCGCTCGACGTTCGCGTCATGGCGATGCCGGCCGATCTCGTCGACGAGTCCATTGCCGCGTCTGTTGTTGCCGCGGCAGTTGCGGACTTCGGTGGAGTTCACACACTCGTCCACGCTGCCGGGCCGCACGTTACGCAAATGCATCTGAGCCGAGTCGAACCTTCGGCGTATCGAGCACAGATTGAGGGCGAAGCAGTTGCGTTCTTCAATATCGTGCAGCCAGCACTCGAAGAACTTCGCAAGGTTGGCGGCAGCATCGTTGCCGTCACAACAGCGGCAACGCGGCGTTATCCAGTTCGCGACGGGCTTTCCTCAGGAACGAAGGGCGCGGTTGAAGCTGTCGTGCGCGCTCTTGCTGCAGAAGAAGGTCGTTTCGGAGTTCGCGCAAATTGCGTGGGCCCAGGAATGCTCACCGATGGAATGGCGGCGCGACTCATGGCCTCTGGTGATCTTGATGACGCGGCGCTCGAAGTCACCATGCGCAATATTCCGCTTCGAAAGTTTGGCGATGCGGTCGACATTGCCGAAGCAGTGTGTTTCCTCGCCTCGGATCGAGCTGACTTCATTACAGGTCAGATGCTCGATATCGACGGCGGATACGGCGTCTGAATCGGGTGTCGATTCGGTGCTTTTCGTCGTTACGCGGCGTCAGCCTCGAATGAACCTTCGATAGCCCACGTCAGGGTGCGAATAAGTGCACGAGCCGCAGGTTGAACCACAAGAGGGTCAAGCGCTGGAACGAGCGGCAGCTTGAGTTCTTCTCGCATCCAGGTCGGAAGCAAACCGACCGCGGCGGGTGCAATGACGCCATATGCCGGGCGAGCGGAAAGCGGAAGCGGAGCAAGCATCAGCCAGCGGGCTGCATCACGCGCTTGTTGACCGGCTTCGAGCTCCGGACGAATTGCTGCCATCCATTCGTCGAGCTCGGCAACCGAGCGGGCCGCGTACTCGCCGCCGAGGCGGTCGTTGATGACAGCCATTTCGTGGACATAGCGGTCGGCTTCAAACGAACTCAACTTCTTTGCGCCATATCGCTGATAGGTGCGAAGGAAGGAATCGACTTCGGCATGGTGGACCCACGAAAGAAGATGAGGATCGTTTGCGGAGTACTCGCGGCCGTCAGGGGCCGTGCCGACTACACGCTCGTGAACGCGCCTCACCAAAGCGAATGCGGCATCTGCCTGTTCGGTCGTGCCGAATGTGGTGGCGGCAACAAACTGGCTGGTATTTGCGAGTCGGTCGAGTGGGTGGCGACGGTAATCAGAATGGTCGGCGACGCCTGCCATCGCGAGTGGGTGCATCGTCTGCACGAGAATCGCGCGAACGCCAGCGATGAGCATTGACCCATCGGAATGGACTCGCCAGGTGACGCTGTCGGGACCGAACAGGCCCAGATCGCCCTCGATGGGCTTCGTGAGATCGCGGACCGGAGGGTTATCGCCAGCGATCAACGTGCGGAGTTCTCGGCCGACTCGAACGCGGAAGTCGCCCAATGCGGAACCGAGTGCTTCGGCGACGGCAGTCAGTCCGGGGGGCAGAGTCGGCTCAGAAGTCATGGCGTGAGGATACGGGGGCACGCCGCGAAACCGCCGGTTGGGGGAGTGGTCTGCAGGGTGATTGACGGGGGGCCACCTGTGTGGTGGGGTGGGGGCACAACTTGACCCACCGCAGTAGGGGAAGCCGGTCCGATTCCGGCGCTGACCCGCAACCGTAGGTGGCCTCCGGAGAGATTCTTCGGGCGGCCACGAGCCGGACTGCCTGCTCGGGGGGAAATGCTCCATCACAAGACCGTCGTCGGATTACGGGAGGTGGGGCTCGGTTCGGTCGGCGGCCTTGGTCCGTGGTCCGGTCGGGTCTCGCACCCTCTTCCGGTACCAACACACCCCGAGTGGCCCCGCACCGTGACTCATCAGCCTCCATCGATTGCCACTGAGCGCTTGCAACAGATGCGCGCGCTTCGGGCGATGGCGGCGCTACTTGTTGGTGTCGTCGCTCTGGTGAGCCTGCTTGTGGGTTCTGCCGCCACTGCAAGCGCGTCGTCGTGTTCGGGCTCATTGGCCGACGGTGAGATTCGCGTCGTTCTTGTCGTTGATTCTTCGGATCTCGGTGGTGGCGCATCCGCAACCTGTTTGGTCGTGCCGGCAGGGACGACGGGTTCTCAACTGTTGGCCCGTCGGGGGAGTGAACTCGGAACCGGTTCTCCCCGCTACGGATCAAGTGGTTTGTTATGCGCGATTGATGGACTGCCGGCAACGGGCTGCGGCGATCGCAGTTCTGGTGGCTTTGAGTATTGGGCGTACTTCAACGGATCCTCAGGAAGTTGGGTGTACGGCAACATCAATCCGTTTACTCGTCGACTTTCCGATGGAGACATCGAAGGTTGGCGATATGTGCAGGGTGCAGGAAACGGCCAAGACCCGCCACCGCGAATCGGCCCGTCACGATCGTTGTTTCCTGCGCTAGCACCCGTCCTTCCTGAACTTCCCCCAGTGTCTGCATCGAGTTCGGTCACCGCAGCGCCCTCGGGCGCAAGTGCTGCAGGAATAACTGCTTCGACGGCTCCTGCTGGTGCCGACGTAGCGATCGATCCAATCCTGGGCGCAACGTCGGGTGGCTCAGTGTCTACGACATCTGCGGTTGATCCAGTTGTCGTTGGGGATGTCGCTCTCGCGTCATCGACCTCATCGCATTCGTCGACCGGTCGCTGGATTGGCATTGCTGCAGTGTTTGGTCTGATCGCGGTGATGGCGGGTGGCGCGTGGGTCCAGACGCGAAGGTCGCGATGACGGCGCCTCGATTGCTTCATCCGGGCGCGTGGTGGCTGTGGGCAGTGGCGTTAGCCGCGTGTGCCTTGCGTACAACGAACCCCGTTCTTCTCTGCCTCATCATTTCGGTCGCTGGTTGGGTTGTCGTTTCCCGTCGTGCGGACGTTCCGTGGTCGCGTTCCTTCGCCAGTTTCTTGCGCCTCGGAACGATTGTGATCGTGATGCGCGTCGCCTTTCAGATTCTCTTTGGCGTGCGCGTCCCGGGAACCACGATGTTCACAATCCCAGAAGTAACGCTTCCCGGATGGGCTGCCGGAGTGAGTCTTGGTGGACCCGTCACAATCGAGTCATTGATGGCTGCTGTGTATCAGGGGCTTCGACTCGCTGCAGTGTTGGCATGCTTTGGTGCGGCAACATCGTTGTGTAGCCCCTATCGCATGCTTCGGGCTCTTCCGACAGTGCTGTACGAAGCAGGCGTTGCCGTCACGATCGCGTTCACGTTCGCACCTCAAGCGATTGTTTCGTCTCGACAAGTTCGCGAAGCGCGCCGACTGCGCGGCCGATCTGACCGCGGCGTCCGAGCCTGGACGGCTTCTGCACTCCCGGTTCTTGAAGGTGCGCTTGACCGAGCAGTTGCCCTCGCTGCATCGATGGACAGTCGTGGGTACGGTCGGCGTGGCTCAGGTTCGCCTGCTGTCCGACGTCGTTCAATCGGACTCGTGCTGCTGGGTCTCGTTGCAATTGCTGTCGGTTCCTATGGGCTTCTCGATCCGGGTGCCCCGGCTCTCTTTCGTATCCCCGCGCTTGCGTTGGGCGCTGCCGCGCTTTTGGGTGCGCTCATTGCCGGCGGCAAATCGACTACGAGAACTCGCTACCGACCAGATCCGTGGGCGGCACCCGAGTGGATCGTTTCGATGGCTGGTCTCGTTGCGTTTGGGTCGTTCGTGATTGTCGGACGCATGGGAAGCGCACTCAGTCCCTCGACGAATCCGCTTGAGGTTCCTGCCGTTCCGTTGATTGCCGTGGTTGGTCTGCTGGTTGGAACGCTTCCGGCGTGGTTCGCTCCACATCCACCCACACTTGCCTCGACGTCCGCTCCCTTGGTGGTCGCAGCATGATTAGGTTCGAGCACGTCACCATCACCTATCCCGAAGCAACTGCGCCGACATTGATTGATGTTTCGTTTGAAGTTCCCGAAGGTGAACTCTGTCTTGTCGTCGGCGTGACTGGTTCGGGGAAGTCGACACTTCTTCGAGCGGTCAATGGTTTAGTTCCGCGCTTCTCCGGCGGGGTTCTCGCGGGATCTGTCGTCATTGATGGTCGAACAACTTCGGAAGTTGCTCCACGCGATCTTGCCGATGTGGTTGGAGTCGTTGGTCAAGACCCTGCAGCTGGATTCGTCACCGACTACGTCGAAGATGAGCTGGCTTACGCGATGGAAAATCTCGGCGTTGCTCCTGACGTCATGCGTCGCCGCGTCGAAGACATTCTTGATCTCCTCGGATTACACGAACTCCGACACCGCCCTCTTGCTTCGCTTTCTGGCGGCCAACAACAACGAGTCGCGATTGGTTCGGTGCTTACCGCTGGGCCGCGAGTTCTTGTTCTCGATGAACCGACCTCAGCGCTCGACCCGGCAGCGGCCGAAGAAGTCATTGCTGCGCTTACCCGTTTAGTGCACGACCTCGGAATCACCGTGTTGATCGCTGAGCACCGACTCGAACGAGTCGTTCAGTACGCCGACCGAATCGTCATGGTGCCTGGCGATGGTCGACCGGTTGTCGTGGGAACGCCGGCGGAAGTCTTTGGTGAATCAGTCGTTGCTCCACCAGTGGTCGAACTCGGCCGACTGGCGGGATGGTCGCCGCTTCCTCTTTCGGTCCGAGATGCGCGACGTGTCGCTGGTCCGCTGCGCGACCAACTTGCCGCAATCGATACGGCGGTGTTCAGTCGTTCGCCTAACTCGCTCGGCGAGGTCGTTGCGATCACAGATTCGTTGCAGGCTTCGTACGGACCAGTTACTGCACTTCGTGGTGTCGACCTTGAGTTCCGTGCCGGCGAGGTTGTGGCGCTCATGGGCCGAAACGGCGCTGGCAAGTCGACGCTGCTCACTCACCTCGTGGGATTGCGCGAACCTGCCTCGGGAGCCGTGCAGGTGTTGGGGTCGCAGCCTCACCGACTTTCAGCGCGAGATGTTGTCCGTGTTGCCGGATTGGTTCCACAAGACAGCGGTGTTCTGCTCTATCACGACACCGTTTTGGCCGAATGCAGCGCCTCTGATCGCGATGCGGGACTCGCTCATGGAGCGACTCGAAAAGTGCTCGATCGAATCGTGCCTGATATTGATCCTTTGACTCATCCTCGCGATTTGTCCGAAGGTCAACGACTGGGTCTCGCCCTTTCGATCGTGTTGGCCTCCGAACCCCCGCTGCTTCTTCTCGACGAACCCACTCGTGGTCTTGATTACGGAGCAAAGCAACGTTTAGTCGAGGTTCTGGCGCAGCTTGCAGCAGACGGCCACGCAGTCGTTATTGCGACGCACGATGTTGAGGTTGTTGCTGCGGTTGCCGATAGATGCATCGTGCTTGCTGAGGGTGAAGTCGTTGCCGATGGACCAGCTCGCGATGTCGTTGTGCATTCGCCAGTGTTTGCTCCGCAGGTAGCGAAAGTTCTCGCTCCATTGGCGCTTCTGACCGTTCATGAAGTCGAGTTAGCGCTCGCTGCGGCAAGCGACAGTTCGTACTCATGACAATCGCGGCACCGCGCCGAGTCGACGCGGTTCGCCTTGGTCTCACGTCTTGGGTGTTGTTGGTCGCAGCATTTGCGCTCGGGATTGTTGCGTTTGCATGGCCGCTCTTTGCTTCAGCAAGTTCTTCGCTTGATTCGTCCCACAGCAGCGATGCGCCCTGGATCTTTGTCATCCTCATTCCGCTCCTGATCGGGGTGATCCTCGCGGAATTGGCAGACGGCTCACTCGATGCAAAATCGGTCGCTCTGTTGGGAGTCCTCGCTGCGAGCGGAGCGGTTCTCCGCTTACCAAGCGGGGGTGTCGCCGGATTCGAACCTGTCTTCTTCTTGCTGGTGCCAGCAGGTCGAGTCTTCGGCCGAGGTTTTGGGTTTGTCCTTGGAGCGTTGACCTTATTTGTGAGCGCGTTGATCACTGGTGGCGTCGGTCCTTGGCTCCCGTTCCAAATGTTCGGTGCCGCGTGGATCGGATTTTTTGCCGGATGTCTTCCGCCTGCACGCGGAAGAATTGAAATCGCACTGATCGCCACCTATGGAGCACTTTCTGCGTTGGCCTATGGGCTTGTCATGAACCTTTGGTTCTGGCCCTTCGTGAGCGGCGGGGAGACCACCGTTTCGTACATTGCTGGGGATTCGCTTCTCGAAAATCTGCGCCGATTTTGGGGCTTCCACATCACGACCTCATTCGGATTCGATGTGCCTCGTGCGATCTTCACTGCCCTGTTTCTCGTGATCGCCGGCCGGCCCGTTCTTGGAGCCCTCCGCAGGGTTGCTCGACGCGCAGCGTTCGAGGCCCCGGTGACATTTGTCGATGCGCCCGTGAATGGCACTCTTGGCTGACCTCGTTGTGCCACGGTTGGGCATGGCTCCTGTTGTCTTTGTCACCCGCCCGTTACCCGATCCCGGTAGCAACCTGCTCGTTGATTTGGGTTTTGAGGTCCGAGCGAACGAGGAAGATCGCCCGCTGACGCGAGAAGAACTGATGGTCGGCCTTAATGGGGCCGACGCGCTTTTGTGCATGTTGAGCGATCGAATCGACGTCGAAGTTCTTGATGCGGCTCCCTCGCTGCGAGTCATTTCGAACTACGCCGTCGGCTTCGACAACATTGATGTTGCTTCTGCTCGTCAACGAGGAATCGAAGTTACGACGACACCGGGTGTACTCACGGACGCCACCGCCGATCTCGCCTGGGCGCTCCTGCTTTCAGCGGCAAGAAACCTCGGGGCCGGCGAGCGGATGGTTCGAGCAGGGGAGTGGACTGGTTGGGCGCCGACTCAGTTGCTCGGTGAACCGATACGCAATCAAACGCTTGGCATCGTGGGTATGGGTGCGATCGGTCAAGCAGTTGCACGGCGGGCGCAGGGATTCGGGATGCGGATTGTGTACTTCAACCGGAATCGGGTTGCTCCGGAAATCGAATCTTCCCTCGGCGCCGAATTTGTTGCGCTTGATGATCTGCTGACTCGGTCAGACTTCATTTCGTTGCATGCACCGCTCAACGAGCAAAGTCGACACATGGTTGATTCCCTCGCATTCAGTCTCATGAAGCCAACTTCGGTGCTCGTCAACACTGGCCGCGGTGCATTGATCGATGAGGCAGAATTAGTGAACGTTCTTCGTGAACGACGTATCGCCGCCGCTGGTCTCGACGTCTACGAATTCGAACCGAAGATCACTGAGGGATTGCTGAGCCTCGACAACGTTGTTCTTGCTCCACACCTTGGCTCGGCGTCAACGTTGGCTCGAGGAGACATGGTTCGATTGTGTTGCGAGAACATCGCTGAAGTTCTCGCCGGTCGCCCTGCAGTGACTCCGGCGCCGGGGTAATCGACTGCTAGTTCTTCGTCGCTTCGAGTGCGATGCGCTCGAAGGTGTCAAGCATGTCATTCGCCGAGGACGTGATCGCATCGACATGGGCGTGACGCGCATCGTCGCCAATACCGTTTCCACCGATGACGACGCGGCAGCCGAGTTGATCGCGAAGAGCGTCGGCAGTTGCGATCACATTGTCATCAACTCCGGCGGTGCTTGAGCTGATTCCAACCGCCAGCAGTCGATCGGCAGTGTTGGCCGCGTCGACAAACGTTTCGACAGGAGCATCAGCGCCGAGATCCATCACTGTGAATCCACGTCCGCGAAGGAGATCGGCGGCCATTGCGATCGGCACGGCGTGGTGGTCGCCGGCTACTGCACCAATCACGACGGTGCCGCGTGTCTGGCCTTTCCGATTGAAGTGAGGTCCTAAGCGTCCGATGAGGCGATTTGTTACCGCGGTTGCACGATGTTCCTCGGCGATTGAAACCTCGCCGATGGCCCAGCCTGCTCCGATAGCGGCAAGCGCGGGAGCGAGGACGTCGAGGTAGACCGAGCTTGGGGTGAGACCAGATGCCATTGAGGCTTCGACCACATTCCATGCGCCTGCTTCGTCACCAGCAATTAATCGGTCGCCAAGCCGAGCAGACCAATCGACGCGCTCGCCTGGTGCACGCGCTGCCGGGGCGGAACGGAACTCGTCAAGCGCATCATTTGAGATACGCCACCCTCCTCCAACTTTTGTGGCGGCGAGTCGACCGGTGCGAACGTACTTGTACGCGGTCATGTAATGAACACCGAGGGTCTCGGCTACTTCAGCAAGCGTGAAATCTGTCGGCGCAGACGCTGGTCGTTCTGTTGCTTTGATCATCGCCCCGCCTCCTCGCTTGAACTGATCCCCATGTGTTCGGAACGACCGTACCGGCGACCGACTGACTGTGCCTGATCGGGAGAGGAATCTGTTGTGAATGAAAGGAATAATGCGCTAGCGGGGCGAAATTTTTGCCAGAACCGTCGGAACGCTTGAGAGAACGTCAACCTCAAGGTGTTGGGTGAGCCAATCGCGATTGCGCTTGTGGAGATCGTCAGCAGGATCAAAACGGTTGAGAACGACAATGGGCGTTCCAACGTGCGCGCCGCTATTGATGGCATCCAAGCTGAGGACGATTTGATTAATTGTTCCGAGTCCAGCGTCGGCGACAAGCAAGACGATGTCTGGTTGGAGTATCTCGATGAGGCTGATCGAATCGCCATTTGCTGCGAGTGGTGAACGAACTCCGCCGGCAGATTCAACGAAGGCGACGCTAGGGGCGGGGAGTGGCCACTGAATTTCTGAGGCAAGGTCTTCAACCGAGAACTTCGGACGAGCGAGCGCATCGGCGGCCATCGGAGGCGCCATTGGGATGGGATACCAGCGGTGACGAGGGCACACATCGTTTGGGGATTCACCTGAAGCGTCGGCCAAGAGGTGTGCGTCGGTGAGAGCGTCGTCGGCATCAAAGGACTGAGCTGGTTTGCGTGCCGCGACATCAATGCCATGTGCACGGAGGTCTCGCAAAAGCCGCGCCGTGACGTAGGTCTTTCCGACCTCGGTGCCGGTACCAACGACGACGACGAGTCGTTGTGGTCGCAATCCGTCAAACGTCATTGTCCACCGTCCAATCCGAGCGCATGTAGGGCAGCAAGCAGATCACTGATCTGTTCATCAGTATGGGCCGCGGAAAGGGCAATGCGGAGGCGGCTTGATCCGACGGCAACGGTTGGTGGCCGAATGGCGGGAACCAGCAAGCCACGTTGAAGAAGTTGCTGTGAGGCGGCAAGTGCTGCTCTTTCGTCGCCAAGAACCACCGGAATGATCGCCGACGGGTGGTCGGGAGCGACTCGATCGATGTGCTGACGCAAACGGGTACGCAGAACTTCACCTTCTGATGTCTGCAAGATTCCGATTGCAGTCAGTGCTGCGGCGGAGTCGGCGGGGCTGGGAGCGGTGGTGAAGATGTAGGTGCGGGCTCGATTGACAAGGAGGTCGATGAGCGCGCGTGGGCCAGCGACGAATCCGCCGAGGGCTCCGAGCGTTTTCGACAGCGTTCCGACCTGAATGACAGCCGCTCCATTTACGATCGGTGCGGGCGATGGTTCAAGAACTGCATGGGCCTCATCGACAACAAGGATTGCTCCGTAGCGCGCACAAAGTGACCCAAGAGCGTCGATGGGGGCGACGTCGCCATCCATGGAAAACACAGTGTCGGTGACGACGACCTGACGGGCACCGGCGTGCTCTTCAAGGTTCGACGCAAGGTGATCGAGATCAAGATGGCGGTAGCGGTGCACTGCCGCGCCGTTGGCGCGAGCCATTCGACAACCATCGATGATCGACGCATGGTTGAGTTCATCGGAATGAATCATGACTCCTGGAGCGCCAAGTGTCGCGAGCAGGCCAAGGTTGGCGGCGAATCCAGTAGGGAAAAGGACGGCGGCATCGGTTCCGCGCCACTCGGCAATTGCATCCTCAAGGTCATGGTGGATCGGTCGTGATCCGACAACAAGTCTCGATGCGCCTGATCCCGCGCCCCAACGTTGCGTTGCCTCGATTGCTGCTGCCTTTACGGCTGGATGTGCCGTGAGTCCGAGGTAATCGTTTGAAGCAAACGAGACGACTGTGCGTCCCGCAAGTTCGCCGACGGCTCCGTGAGCGTCGAATGACCTCGGTGCGCGCCAGCGACCGCTGTTTCGAATTTCGGTCGCCTGTGAACCGAACCACTCTGACCACTTGGCGGAATGGCTCTCGCTCACTGAGTACAAACCTCGTTGATTGAAGTATCCAGCACATCGACGATGCGATCGATTTCATCGGCGGTGGTTGTGAGGATCGGCATGAGGACGACGACGTCGCCAAGAGGTCGTAACAGCACCCCGCGATTTACCGATGCAGCGCAAACTCGGCGGCCCCAACGAAGATTCTCTTCAGGCGGCTCGAGTTCTACACCGACCATGAGTCCGCGCTGGCGAATTTCTTTGATGGCGGGATTTCCATTCGCGAGCACTTCAAGCCGATCACGAAGTTGGGCAGATCGTTCCCGAACGTTGGCGAGTACATCGAGTTCTTCGAATAATTGAAGGTGACGAAGTGCGACTGCGGCCGCGAGTGCGTTTCCAGAGAATGAGTGGCCGTGATAGAGGGTCATCTCGCTGAGGTCGGGCCCAAGGAACGCTTCGTACACGCGTCGAGACGCAACGGTTGCGGCCATGGCCAAATAACCGCCGGTCAAGCCTTTACCGATGCACATGATGTCGGGACGAACTCGACATTGTTCAGTCGCGAACAGCGTCCCGGTGCGTCCGAACCCGGTCGCAACTTCGTCGGCGATGAGCAGCACATCGTGCTCTCGGCAGGCATCGGCCACTCGTTCGACCGACTCGGGATCGGTCACCCACATTCCAACCGCACCCTGCACGAGTGGTTCGATCACGACTGCAGCAAGTTCGTGAGCGTGGGCGCTGATCATTGCTACTGCAGTGTCGGCCCAACCTGGATCGTCATAGCCAGGAGCTCGTAGAACGTCGAAGCGGAGTGGGTTGAAGACGTCGGTGCCGAATCCGCCCGCACCGATAGAGATCGCTCCGATGGTGTCGCCGTGATACGCGCCACCGAGTGTGAGGTAGCGAGTGCGGTCGTTGATTCCTTGATTGGTCCAGAACTGAAAAGCGATCTTGATTGCCTGTTCAACTGCCGCCGCACCATCAGAGGCAAAAAGGAAGTGGGGTTCGCTTACGGGCACCCGTGGCGCAAGCGCTTCAGCAAGTTCAATCGTGATGCGGTTTCCGTTGCCGAGCATGGTCGTGTGAGCGACCCGATCGAGTTGTTCGCGTGCTGCAGCATCGAGCTCGGGAACTCGATGACCGAGCGTCGTCACCCATAAAGAAGAGATCGCATCGAGATAGCGAGTGCCGTCGACATCGATGAGCTCGCGCCCGTCTGCGTAGTCGACGATGATCGGCCGATTCTGCGCGTAGGTCGACATTTGGGTGAAGCCGTGCCATACGACGGCAGCGTCTCGGTCGACCCAGCGGTCGTGCGCGCTGGTGAGGGGCCCTTGGTCGGCAGTTGTCACCGAGACAGCATCTCACCCTTGGCATCGGGGTGGCGAAGGCGTCGCCATTCTTCGATCCTGTGGGCCATGGGGGTTGACGGAGGCCCGTCTACAAAGGGCCAGAGCTCCTCTGCGATCTTCCGCCAATCGCCCGTGGCGTGAAGTTCTCCGAGGATTGCGTAGAGCCCCAGGCTGATGCGCTGGATGATGACGAAACTTCCTGGAAGGTTGGCAGCCTTCTGCATGACGGCGTAGGGGCCGCTGGTGTCGAAGAATCGACGCACGGTTTCGGACGCGTACTCGGGAGTGATGGTGAAGTCGCCTTCGACGGCAACGAATTCGTAGAAGTGTCCGAGGTAGTCGATGACATCGGCGTCGGTGACCTCAAGGCCTGCGGGAAGAAGGCCGAGACGTTCCACGGTCGCGCGAAACGCTGCAGCGTCATGGTCGATCACCATGTGGTGGATCATTTCGCCGAATTCATCGAGCTCGGCGGCAGTGAAGTATTTCACGAGTCCGAAGTCGAGGAAGGTGACTCGCCCGCCGGGGTGAAAGAGGTAGTTGCCCGGATGGGGGTCGCCGTTGAACGCTGCCAGTCGATACAGGCCGCCGAAGGCGAAGCGATAGAGCGTTTCCGCTGCGAGGTCCTTCTCTTCTTGGCTCCACGTCAGCAGTTCATCCCACCGGACTCCGTCAGAGAGTTCGGTCGTGAGGACTCGGCGACTCGAGTACTCATCGACGACATGAGGAATATGGATCGTCGGATGGTCCTCGTAATACGTGGCAAACGCGCGCTGATTCGCCGCTTCAATTTCGTAATCAAGTTCCTCAACAACCCGCTCGCGCAGTTCCGCTACGAGCGCTTTGTGATCAAGTCCGGGGAACAGGACGCCGAGGCCAGCGAAGATGAATCCAGCATTGTTGAGATCCGACGCAACTGCTTCGGCGACGCCGGGATACTGCACCTTCACGGCGACCGCTTTGCCATCTCGGGTAAGAGCGCGATGCACTTGGCCGATTGATGCCGAAGCAATCGGCGTTGGATCCCAGGTTTCGAAAAGATCGTTCGGATGTTTGCCGAATTCTTCACGGATCACTTCTGCCGCGAGTTCCGCACTCATGGGAGGTGCGTTCTGTTGGAGGTCGGCAAGCGCGCCGCGAACATGTTCGGGAAGGCCTTGGTCGATGTAGCTGGCCATCTGACCAACCTTCATGAGGGCACCCTTCATTTGACCAAGTGCCTCGGTGACTTGCTGTGTGGTTTGCATCTCAAACGCAACGTCGAGTTCACGGCGCTTACCGGCGTCGGCAAAAACCCGACGGGCACGATGTCGCGCATAGGCCCCACCGGTCTTTGCACCGAGAAGGGCAAGGCGGAGATTTCGATCGCTTCGCCGTCCGTTACGCACCGGCCCACTGGAATCGTTTGAATTCCGTCCGCTTCTCAGGACCACAACAAAAGCGGCGAGAAGGCTCAGGGGGAGGACAAATCGAAGGGCTCGGCGTAGCGGCGTCACGAGGATCAACGTTAGGGGTCGGTCTCCGGGTTTCCCCCACCGGGGGAGGACCGCGGAACTGGTGCTGCCGGTAGCGTTGCGCCGTTCGCTCGGCCGGGGGAGTACCCATGAGTTCCACGACAGTCACGATCGCCCAAGGTGCCCTTCAGGGTCTTGAACAGGACGGCATCGTCCAGTTCCGGGGGATTCCTTACGCTGCTCCGCCGGTAGGTGAGCGCCGCTTTCTTGCTCCGGCCCCACCTGAGTCGTGGGACGGCGTGCGAGATGCGACGAAGTTCGGCGCGATGTCGGTCCAGGAATCAGGGGGGATCACTGCGTTTCTTGGCGACGCCGTTGACTCTTCGAGCGAAGACTGCTTGTTCCTCAACGTCTACACGCCTTCCTGTGACGACGCGGCACGACCGGTGATGGTGTGGATTCACGGCGGCGGTTACATCAACGGTTCCTCGTCCACACCTTGGTATGACGGAACATCGTTGGCGACACGTGGCGACGTTGTTGTTGTGACGTTGAACTATCGACTCGGTGCGCTTGGGTTCCTTTGGCTCGGCGACCTTGATGATCGCTATCGCTCAAGTGGTGTCAACGGCTTGCTTGATCAGGCCGCGGCACTTGCGTGGGTGCGTGACAACATCGCAACGTTTGGTGGCGATCCCAACAATGTGACGATTTTCGGAGAGTCCGCCGGTGCGATGAGCATCTCGACGCTTCTTGCCGTTCCTGCAGCGCGTGGGTTGTTCCACAAAGCCATCGCCCAAAGCGGTGCCGCCCATAACACGTTCACCCCGGCGATGGGTGCAGCCATGACCGAACAGTTCATGGAAAAACTCGGCGTTTCTGATCTCGATGGATTGTTGCGTGCGTCGGCCGACGACATCGCGATTGCGGCGACGAAGGTTGAAGCAAAGTTGTACGACGATCCCTCGGGTCTTGGCGGTCCGACGGGCATCGCATTAGCAATGGCCTTTCAACCCGTCGTTGACGGCGAGTTTCTGCCAACGAATCCGCTTGTGGCTGTTGCCAATGGCGATGCCGCGGATGTTCCGTTTATGACTGGAACGAATCTTGATGAGTGGAATCTCTTTGCGCTCATGAGTCCTGGCGGCCTTGATGACCCCAAATTGCTTGGACGGTTGGAACGCATTTTCGGTTCGGGACATCCGGTGCGAGACGCGTATGCGGCAGATCGGCCCGATGCATCGCCCGATGATCTCTGGAACGCAGTTCTTACCGATGCGACGTTCCGCATTCCTGCGATTCGCCTTGTCGAAGCGCGAGCAAATGCATCGACGCCGACTTGGCAGTACCTCTTCACGTGGGCCACTCCCGCCTTTGGCGGAGTAGTGAAGTCCTGTCACGCGCTGGAGATCCCGTTTGTCTTCGGCGTGCTTGGCAATCAAGGAGCAGAACTTTTTCTTGGGGGTCCGGTTGGTGACGATCTCCGAGAGCTCTCGATCGCAATGCAGGACGCGTGGCTGTCCTTTGTTCGCGATGGTGATCCCGGTTGGCCAGCGTGGAATGCGCAGACACGGTCAACACAGCGTTTCGACGTCCAACGAGAATTGCTGTCTGACCCGATGTCCGCGGAACGTTTGGTGTGGGACGGGGTTCTGTGAGTCAGCCGCTTGCCATTGTGTTGCTTTCAGGCGGCCTGGATTCCACGACGTGTTTGGCGATTGCAAAAGACGAGGGGTTCACCCCGATCGCATTGAGCTTTCGATATGGACAACGACATACCAATGAACTCGAGTGCGCAGCGGCCGCTGCGAGTGCTGCAGGCGTCGAACATCTCATCGCCGACATCGACCTTGCGGCGTTCGGTGGTTCGGCACTTGTCGATGCATCGATCGAAGTGCCGAAGCATGGATCAGTCGAGGAACTAACGGCCGATTCGGTTCCTGTCACCTACGTGCCTGCCCGCAACACGATCTTTCTCAGTTTCGCAACTGCGGTTGCTGAAACCCGCGGAGCGAACGACGTCTTCATCGGGGTAAACGCGGTGGACTACTCGGGGTATCCCGATTGCCGACCGGAGTTCATTGCTGCCTTCGAAGAGATGGCCAACCTCGCAACTCGAGCAGGGGTCGAGGGCGGGCGCTTACGCATCCGTACGCCGCTCATTGACCTCACGAAAGCGCAGATCATTCAACGAGGTATCGATTTGGGTGTCGACTATGGCGCCACGATGTCGTGTTATGACCCCGGTTCCGACGGAGGGGCCTGTGGTCATTGCGACGCGTGCCTACTTCGGGCCAGGGGCTTCGCCGATGCCGGTGTCGCTGATCCGACGCGATATTCGACGTCGTAGTCGCTTGCTCTCGGGACCGTCGTGCCTTACGAGTTCCCGATGACCGCGAGCGCTTCGTCAATGTGCTTCTTCGGCTTGAATTGCGATGAAAACACTTTGCGCACGATGCCATCGGGATCGATCACGTAGGTGACGCGTCCTGGCAACAAGCCGAGTGTCTTGCTCACGCCAAACTGCTTGCGCACCGCGCCGTCACTATCGGCGAGCAGCGTGAACGGCAAGTTGTGTTTCTGCGCGAACGCTTTGTGAGAGTCCACCGAATCCGAACTAATGCCGATCACTTTTGCGCCGGCATCGGTGAAGGCTTCGAAGTTGTCGCGAAACGAACAGGACTCGGCCGTGCACCCAGGCGTGTCGTCCTTTGGGTAGAAGTAGACGACTGCCCAACTTCCACGCAGTTGTGCCGAGGTGACGGTGGAGCCGTCCTGGTCGGGGAGCGAAAACTCGGGGACGGTTTGGCCTTCGGTGATGGTCATGCACCCTCTCAGCACCGATTCGTCCGTTGTTATTCCGTCGCAACCAGCCTTTTTGCCGCCGGTATCGCCCGAAACGGGATCAGTGCCGCGTAGCGTTGGGTCATGCCGATCGTCGCCGTCGTGAACCAAAAGGGTGGAGTGGGGAAGACCACGGTCACCTTGGGCCTTGCTTCTGCTGCTGCCAACCGGGGCAAAAAAGTGCTTGTGGTCGACCTCGACCCGCAGGCCAATGCCACCGCCGGCCTCGGAATCTGGGATGCCGCCACCACTGTCGACAGCGCTCTTGAAGCCGATCGACCGGGTTCTGCCGGTTCGCTATCGGTGCCCACCGCATGGGTCATCGAAGGCGGTCGCGCCCCCGATGTGCTTGCCAGCACGCCAGTGCTCTCCTCGCGTGAGCCGCAACTCGCGAACGACCCGGTTGGCGCGCAAGATCGTTTGCAACTTGCGCTCGAAGGCAACGACTACGACCTCGTCGTGATCGACTGCCCGCCTTCGCTTGGGCTTCTTACGATCAACGGACTTTTCGCTGCAGACCGAGCGCTCATCGTTACCGAACCGGGTGCGTGGGCATCAGATGGTGTTGCCAACGTCCAGCTCACCATCTCGCGTATTGCCGCACGTCGCGGCGGCCGACCCGAAGTTGCGGGTATTGCCGTCAACCGTCTTGGCCGAACCCGCGATGCCCACTACTGGCACACGATGTTGCTTGAGCAATACGGCGATCAGGTCTTCGCTCCGGTTCACATGCGCGCTGCTGTGGCCGAGGCCTCAGCGCAGTCACTGCCCATCCACGGACTCGGTAACCGTCAGGGTGCAAGCGATGCCGCGCAGGAATTCGACACGCTGCTTGATGCGGTGGTCCCCGAGATGGCACGGTCTGGTGTGCCCGTTTCCGCTCCTGCGGAATCTTCACCTATCGAAACCGCCGGAGGCACCAATGGCGTATGACCCGCAGAAGACTCGCAACCGCCCGGCTCCCGACGCTGACCGGCCAGCGCCAGTCGATGCCTTTCTCGACGCAGTGCCTGAGAGAACAATTCTTCCCGAAGGCATCGACATCGAGGTCACTTCGGGCGGCGAAACAATCGTCCACACTTCCGATGCCGAGATCTCAATCACCCCGACCGGTGACGATGTCGTCGTTGCAACTCGGGATGCGATTGTCGAAGTGCGTTCTGAACTCGACGAAGTCATTGTCGATGCTGCCGGCGAAGAAATCTTTATCGACACCGCACCTCGCGCTCCTTCAGATACCGCTGACTGGAACAAGGCACCGGTCGTGCACGCCGACAATGGGCGATCCAAAATGGCGATCGCAATCGTGGCCGCGGTTGCCGCGCTTGTTGCGGTTCTGGTTGTCAGCCGCAAGCGCCGCTGAGCACAAACGCAAATACAGCGTCAGTCGAGAAGGCTTGACGCGAGCGCGTCAATGACGTCGGCGTCAATGCCGATGCTCTTGACGTAGCCGGTCATTGATCCGTATTCAGCGTTCACGTGTGCAAGCAGTCGAGCCATGGCCTCGGGCGGTGCGGCGAGATATGCGGACGGCTGGTCATTCATCGCGGTGAGTGCTTCGGGACGGTCGCGCTTGAGCCGTTCGATGAGCTCGTTCATGTTCGTCCCGGAAATCGCGTAATCGGCGACGATGACGTGGTCGGCGACGCCGATCGTTGACAGGACCATTGCTGCGAGAACGCCAGTGCGGTCTTTGCCTGCAGCGCAGTGGAAAACAGCCGGGAGATTGTCGGAATTCGCCAGGGTTCGGAATGCCTCTGAAAGCGCGGGTGCTCCAATATCGAGCATGTGCACATAAAGCTCACTGAGCACAACTCGGGCGTCTGCGTTCTCATCAAGATCCAGGGGCTTCCACACCTGTCCGAGCACATCGAGATGGACATGGGTGATTCCGCGATGTGGATCGTGAAGGTGGCCTTCTTCGACTTCGGAGCCGGTGCGCAAATCGATCACTGTGCGCAGACCAATCTCGGCAAGTTGATCCAACTCCGCGTCGGGGAGACGATGAACCGCATCTGCTCGAAAGAGCTTGCGCCATTTCACCATTCGACCATCGACGGTTGTGTAACCGCCGAGATCACGAAAATTAAACGCGCCCTCAAAACTGAGGTGGCGGTCTGGGTGGATGGTCGCGAGTGCGAGATCTGTTTCGTTCACGAGAGTGAGGCTACGTGCAATAGGTGGGTTCACGATTGCTCCTCGAGGGCGGTAGTCCCTCAACACATTTGGTGTGAAAAGTGTTGTGGGGAGACAAGCAAACCCGAGGTGAACCCGGTGAGCGGAATGTGAACCTTTGGAAAAGAGTTTGAGGCTTAGCCGATTGGTTTCTGCACGAGTACAGGGCAATGGCAATTGTGCACGGTGCGCATTGTGGTGCTTCCAAGTGCGGTGCGGGCGAGGCCGCCTCGACCGTGGGTCGCCATTGCCACCATCGCGACGTTGTTGGTGTTGGCCCATTCGGCCACGGCGTCAGCAGCGTCGGCGCCGACGACGGATTCGGATCGAGCGTCAATTCCTTCGCGAGTGAAAAACGAAACTGCAGATTCGACGGCATTTGCGAGTGCATCGGACTCTGCCCCACCGAGAGGTGATCCGCCGGCGGCAGTTGCAGAAAGCACGACAATCGACATTGACAATGCTTTTGCCCATCGTGCTGCACGCGGCAGGATCATCGCAGAGATCGGCGAACCATCGGTGGTGACGACCATCGTTGTGTTGGTGAATGATGTGAAAGTTTTTGCACCGGGCCCAACCAGGAGAACGGGGTGATCGGAGCGCTTGAGGACGTCTTCTGAAACCGAGCCAAGGAGCGCCTTACCGAATCCGGTGCGACCGTGCGTGGCCATGACGATCGCGTCTTCGGTTCCCTTCACGGCAGCGGAGATTGCGGTAGCCGGAAACGTGTCGGGAACAACTGAAGTGTCGAATGGAACTGAAAGCGAGGTTGCCTGGTCGTCAAGGTATGACTGCAGTTCCTCGACGGTGCTTCCCCAGCCCGATGCAAGAAGCATCACGGTGGAATCAAGTGCGGCGGCAAGCTCGTTGGCAATTGGCAACGCTGCTTGGGAAAGATCAGATCCGTCAAGAGGTACGACGATGGTGTTGATCATGGGTATCCCTCCAAGGGGAAGTTGAAACCTTCATTCCATGCTCGCACGCGGAAGGATCCAAAGTGCCATCGCTGCGATTCAGACAGGATTAGTTGCCAAGAAGGAGTACGGCGTCGAGGCCGCCTCCGGGAGCAGCCCGAAGTTCTGCCCGTCCGCCTTCGGACTCCACCAACTTCTGAACGATGGCAAGTCCGAGGCCGGTTCCTCCGAGAACTCCGCGTTCGTTGGTTGCTCGCCAGAAGCGATCAAACGCCCGTTCTCGTTGTTCGTCGCTCAGGCCGGGGCCCTCGTCGACGACGTGGACCGCGACGATGGAGCCAGAGCGGGAGTCTTCGGTTGTGGCACTTAACGTGAGGGTTGCACCTTCGGGCGAGACCTCAAGTGCATTTGCGATGAGGTTGTCGAGAACTTGGCGAAGCATGTCGGCGGAACAACGTGCCTTGAGGCTGCATTCTTCGGCGAGCATGCGTACACCGCGCTCGCTCGCGAGCGGCTGCCATGCAGCAGCACGCTCACGGAGGGCGTCATTGAGTTCAAGACGGCCTGGTCGGGCGCCTTGTGCTCGTTCGGCTCGGGCGAGCGCGAGAAGTCCATCGACCATTCGCGACATTCGTTGAACTTCGTTGCGGGCGCCTTCAATATCGTCATTCGCGGCGTCATCGGAATCAAGTTCAAGCATCTCGAGTCGAAGGCGCAGCGCCGTAAGAGGCGTGCGCAATTGATGTGAAGCATCGGCAACGAATTGTTCTTGAGCAGTGACAAGTTCCTCAAGGCGAACAGCAGTCGAATTGAACGCAGCGGCAAGATCTTGAATTTCTGGTGGTCCGCGATCGACATCGGCTCTTGCGGAGAGATCGCCATCGCCAATTTTTGTGGCTGCATCGCGAAGGTCGGCGATTGGTCGCGTCACCCACCGAGCAAGCAGTACGCCGAGAGCAGCAGCGAGTAGGAGCGTGATGAGCCCGGCACCAAGAAGGAGAAGCCAATAGCGGCGCACTTTGGCATTGACCTGATCGGTGGAATAACTCACGCGGATGGCACCGAGAACTTTGTCGCCGACCGAGATCGGAACGGCCACGTAGAGGAGGCCAGTGCCGAGAGTTGTTGAATAGCGAGTTCCCGTAGCGATTTGGCGATTCAACGCGTCGGAGATTTCGGGACGCGAAAGAAAGTTTCTCTGACCAGCAACCGAGGGTTCGCTGTCCGCCAGAACATCGCCCGAGGCATTCACGATCACGATTCGACCGTCGGTGGCGGCGGTGTAATTCGTGGCCACAGTTGCCAGATCAACTGGAGTACCGCCATTGAGAGAATCGGAGACGTAGGAAGATAGAACGAATGCGTCGCGCTCAATGCCCGATTTCAACTGATCTATCTGGTGATCTCGGTATCCGAGTGCAAGTGGCAACTCGAGGGCAATGAGGACAACGAGCGTGAGGAGGAGATAGGTGGCAAGGAGACGCCGTGTCACAAGTTGTTCTCGTTCTCAAGTGAAGCACGAAGGCGGAAGCCGACACCACGAACCGTTTCAATGATCGTCGGATCGCCAAGTTTCTTGCGTAAGGAAGCAATGTGGACATCAAGGGTTTTTGTTGGTCCGTACCAATGTGCGTCCCACACCTGTTCGAGGATCGTTTCGCGAGTTTGGGTTGCACCAGCGTCGCTTGCCAAGAGTGCAAGGAGATCGAATTCTTTGCGTGTGAGTTGAATTTCTTCGCCCGCAACCGTGACTCGACGAGTGCGGTTGTCGATGATGACGGCGCCAGGGAGTTGTGTGATGTCGTCGGGCGGTGTACCTGTCGCCTGGCTACGTCGGGTGACAGCGTTAATGCGGGCAATGAGTTCGCGAAATCCAAACGGTTTGACCACGTAGTCGTCGGCGCCCAATTCAAGCCCCAGCACTCGATCGATCTCATCACCGCGCGCCGTGAGGATGATGATGGGCACGAGCGATTCGGAGCGAATGCGTCGGCACACTTCGTAACCGTCGATATCGGGGAGTCCGAGGTCGAGGAGGATGATGTCGAACGGGGCGCCCGAACGGAAGGCGCCTACGCCACTGATCCCCGTTGCTTCGCGATGGACGCTGTAGCCCTGACGTTCGAGACCCTTGACCAACGGCTCGGCGATGGCGTCATCATCTTCAACAAGAAGCACGTTCACGGGTCTAAGGGTGGCACGGGTTTGCGATGGAAACACGCCTACCCGGTAGTGGAATGCGGGGGCCGAGGTCATTTGCGGCGGACTTTGCCAGTTCTTAACCATTCGCGAGGGTTTCGTTGGGGGAGCGGTCTCTACGGTGAAGGTCATGAATAGACGACTCGCACTTACCTTCGCAGGGGCTACTGCCATTTTCGTGACCGCCGCGAGCGGCGCCGTTGCTGCCAATGTCGGACTACTCAATGTTGGTTCGGCAAAGCCGGTCGGGAAGCTCACCGCCGCCAATGTGTCGCAGCTCGCCACGCCGAGTGCTGTTCGCGCCGACTCTGTCACCCCAACCGCCGGGGCTGCCGATCAGTCTGGTGCAGCGACGCCCTCGGCTCCTGCTGGTGCCACAAACACGTCGACCGGAGCGGGCGCAGCGGCCAGTTCGCCGTCTGGATCCTCGAACGGCTCGTCCTCGCTCAACGTGTCGGGTCTGACGGGTGGGTCTGGGTCAGGTGCATCGGCACCGAGTGGTTCACCCTCCACTGGCACTCCGACCACGACGCAGGTTGTTCCCGCGCCCACCACGACGCTGACAACGAGCCCGCCCACAACCTCGCGCTCTCAGCACGAGAGCGAACCTGGCGATGACCATGAACGAGTAGGCGAAGATGACTGATCGCATTCCCACCCAAACGCCAACCGCTTCGAAGTCACACGCAAAGAAGAACCGCACGAATGCTCCTGCTTCCCGTGCTCTCACCGCAGGCCTCAGCTTGGCCGCTACCTCCGCCATAGTCGCTGCTCTCGCATTGAGTGGCCAGCAGACCGGATCGTCATCGCCCCCAACCGTTGAGTTGAGCGTCACTGGCCCCGCCGGCAGTGTTGCTGACTCGACTTCGACGGTTGCTGGAGCCGCAGTCGATCCTGCTGCCGTGCCGGTTGCGGGTGCACCGCCGGCCGCTGCATCGCCAGGCGCTGCGAAAGCGGTTGGCGCCCCGATTGGAGCCACCGCTGCTACCGCCTCTTCGGGTGTTGCACCGGCGTCGTCGGCATCAAATGGTTCGAATACAGGACAAACTTCGGCTCCTCCGGTGACGTCAGCGCCCTCAGCGCCGGTGACGTCACCTCCTGCGACTTCTGCGCCTGTTACCGCACCGCCGGCTCCGGTTGTCACTACCACTGCGCCTCGAACTCGCGCTTCCTGATCGACAACATGGGCGGGATGCAGGAGTACTCACGCGCGTTTCGCGCAATGGGCAGCGACTGCGTTGTTCGCGTTGTGGTGGCACACGATCGGGCAGAACCAATCCTTGATCGTGTCGTGGAAAAGATGGCGGAACTTGAACAACGCTGGTCGCGCTTCATCGTTGAGAGCGAATTGTCGCAACTCAACGACCACGCAGGTGCGCCCGTGTTTGTTAGCCCCGAAACATTCGCGATTCTTTCGCTTGCAGTCGACGCATGGCGTGCGACTGGTGGCCGTTTCGACCCCACGATGCTTGATGCATTGCGCGGTAGCGGCTACGACGAGACATTCGATGACCTCGCCACGCGGGCTCCGGTCGTGGTTGTCGAACCAACGTCAATGCCGGGTGGACTTAATGGCGTGGAACTTGACTCACGTGCGTTTTTGATTCAAACGCCGCCGGGATTGCATTTCGATCTTGGCGGCATTGGCAAGGGATACGCGGCCGACTGTTTGTTCACGCAAGTCATGGAAGATGGCGTGAGCGGAGCTTGTCTCGACTTTGGCGGCGATGTTCGGGTGGGAGGTGCTACCGCCGAAGGCGGAGGTTGGACAATCGTCATCGACGACCCCTTTCATCCCGGTGACGACCTCGCTGTCCTTGGTCTTGGCGATGGATCGGTAACGACAAGTTCGAGGCTGCGTCGCAAATGGCCGACAACGAGTGGCGAAGCCCACCACCTTCTTGATCCGGCAACGTCACGACCATCAGAAAGTGGTCTGGCGTCGGTCACAGTGATCGCGGCTCATGCCGCGTGGGGAGAGGTTCACGCAAAGGCTGCGCTCATTGCTGGTGCAACAGAGGGTGCTGCGCTCATCGAGAACGCAGGACTGTCTGCACTGCTAGTAACCGATGACGGTGACGCTCTCCCTGTCGGGCAGTTCGAAGCGTTTCTCATTGAGGGGCCTACGCTTGAAAAATGACATGGTGGTGCGACTGACATGACCGAACTCATCTTTGGTGCCACAAAAGTCTGGTGGTATGTCTCGCGTTCCACGGGAATCGTGGCGTGGGCACTTCTTGCTCTCGCTGTTTTGTGGGGGTTGGCGCTCTCGACACGAGCGCTTGGTCGCCGTTCCCCTGCGCCGTGGTTACTCGACGTACATCGCTTTCTCGGTGGACTCGCAGTCATCTTTACGATCGTCCACTTTGTGACGCTGTCATTCGATCCGTGGATGAAATCCGAATACGGCTACAAACTCACGCAAGCCTTCGTTCCGTTCGCCTCAACCTGGAAACCAGGACCGATGGCGTGGGGGATCGTTGCGTTCTATTTCTTGCTCGCGGTGGAACTGACATCTCTTCTCAAGAATCGATTGCCGCAGAAGTTGTGGCGTGGCGTGCATCTCGCCAGTTATCCGCTCTATGCGATGGCAACAATCCACCTCCTCACAGCGGGCTCCGATCATCAGAACCCGTTACTGCGTTGGAGCGTTCTTGCCACCGTTGGCGCCGTAGTGTTTTTCACCGTTTACCGAATTGTCGGCCCCGGCCGCGCCGAAAGTGTCAAACAGTCGGCGACGAAAACAGGCTCCTGAATCAGGAGATCAGGCCTCGGGCACTTTCACGACGAAGGTTGCGATGTCGGCAGCGAGTCCGCTGCGAATGAGGTCGAGCGAAGCGCCTCGACAATTCTTGCGAGTGAGTGCAAAAGCATCGGCATCAAGTCGTTCCGCAAGTTCGGCAGCTTGAGCAAGAGCCGTGGGGAGTACCGCGTCGTCGGCAACAACCTGATCGAGGTAGCCAGCAACGACCGCACCAGCAGGGTCGTACACGGTTGCGTGGTTCACGGCAGAAGTGAACGCGGCGTTTGAAAGCGACGTGCGGGCGAGTTCAACCGCGAACTTGGGAACGGGCATGCCGATCGCGACTTCGTTGAGGCCAATTTTGTAGTTGCCCTCTACGCCGATACGAATGTCGGCGGACATGAGCAGGATTGCTCCCATTGCGAGTGCATGGCCGGTAGCGGCAATAACAACGGGCATCGGAAACTCGTGAATTTCGATGGCGATATCGGCGCCTGCCTTGAGAAGGTTGCGAGCGGCCTCGGGGCTTGAAGTCATGACGGAAAGGTCGAAACCTGCGGAGAAACGACCAGGGCGCCCAGTAAGTACGACGGCGCCGGCCTCTGATCTCGCGCGTTCAAGCGCATCATGAACACCAGCAGCGATGTCGTGGCTTATGGCGTTGGCTTTGCCGTCGTCAATGGTGATGATGGCGACGCGGTCTTGGAGTTCGTAGGTAACGGCGGAGTCGGTCATGAGAGAAACGCTACCCGTGCTGGCCGGTCCGCTTGGCCCTTAGAGGGGTTACCTACGAGGGTTCGGTCACAAAGTCAATGAGTTGTTCAACCGCTCCGACCAAAGGTGGTTGAAGGTCGGCATAGGACGTCACGGAATTGAGAATTTTCTTCCAGAACAGTCGAGGGTCATCAACGCCAAGCGCGGCGCAGATGCCCTCTTTCCAGGGCTGACCCTTTGGGATGTCGGGCCATGCAGCGATGCCAACGACGGAAGGTTTCACCGCCGCCCAAATGTCGACGTAGGGGTGCCCGGTGACGAGCACATCGGGATGGTCGATTCCTGCGGCGATTCGCGATTCCTTGGAATCGTCAACGAGGTGATCAAGAAGCACGCCGAGACGGCGACCGCTGCGCGGACCGAACGATCGAACGATTTCATGCAGGTTGTCAGCGCCATCAAGAAGCTCAACGACGACACCTTCGACGCGCAGGTCGTCTCCCCACACCTTCTCTACTAACTCTGCGTCGTGGACGCCTTCAACGAGCAGTCGACTTGCACGTGCCATGCGGGCCGGTGCCGATGGCATCGCGACTGATCCCGAAGCGGTACGCGTTGCCGCTGCGGTACTCGATGCTTTGGGGCGAGCCAGGGTGACCTGACGTCCTTTCACGTCGAACGCGCCGTCCCGCAACCGGATCTTGTGGTCACGACCTTGTCGATCTCGAAGTGTGACGAACGAAGAATCACATTCAACGACAACGCCCCAAAGGTGAGTGCCTCGCACTTCCACCTCGAGGCCAGGTGTCGCGGCGATGACCGGAGGTTGTTGGCGAGAACGGGGAGTATCTCCGTCGAGGTCGAGAGGCTCGGACAGGATGCCTTTTCGATACGGCGTTTCGGCCACGGATTATTCGCCGCCGACCAGTTCGCGAATCTTGGCTGCAGTTGCAGGACCGTCGTAGGCAAGTTCCCCGTCGCGCAAGCCCACACAACGTGTAGCACTGGGAACAAGATCGAGCTGATGGGTTGAGCAGATAATTGTTGCGCCCTGGGCAACAACATCGCTCATGATTTCAACGAGCGTTTCTTGGCCGGGAGTGTCGAGCCCGACGAATGGTTCATCAACAAGCATCACGGTGAATGGACGAATGAGACCGAGGATGAGTCCCGTTTTCTGCTTCAGGCCGCGGCTGAATCGAGAGGGAAGATCGTCGATGCGATCGCCCAGTCCGAACATGTCGACGAGGTCATCGGCGTAGTCCTGCCAATCGACCGTCTTGTGAAGTCGTGCGATGTATTCGATGTGTTCGCCGAGACTGAGATCGTCATAGAGCACGGGATTGTCGGGAAGATAGGACAGCGCAGCGCGAGCCGGAACTGTGCCAGCAGGGCTGCCGGCGATGAACGCCCAACCGTTTGTGGGTTCGAGCATGCCAGCGGCAAGACCAAGGAACGTCGACTTACCGGCACCGTTCGGACCAACAAGCATGACAAGTTCACCCTTGCCGATGACGAGATCGAGCTCGGTCGTGAGCCCCATGCCGTCGCCGTAGTCCTTCGAGAGATCGAGAGTCTGCAATGCCGCGTCGGGTTTGAGACGTGGCTCAGTAGCAGGAGTGGGTGGCTGTTTTGGTAGTGCGAATGCTGAGGTCACAGGTGCTTCGGCTTCCGTGTGCGCAAATAAAGGATGGCACCGCCGACGGCGAACAGTGAGTACACCGTTGCATTGCCGACTTTGGTGGTGTTGATGGCATTGGGATCAGTCCCCGCGCTGAGCAAAGGGAGAAGAGCGATGATGGTGATCGCTGGAGGAATGACGAGTCGGGCGATCATGAGCCAGCCCATGACATCGGGACCAAGTCCGGCAAGCCCGGCCATGTCGGGCGCGCCTTGTGCGGTGCTGATCATGGCCGACACTGCGGCCGCGAGCGCTACGGGCACGAACATCACGAGCGTGAGCTTCCATACGACAGCAAAGGGCACAAGGAGAGTCGCCGCGCCCGCCGCAACGAGGCAAATAAACGCCATAACAACAAATGCAGCAGCGATGTGTTGGAGGATGAGCACGCCGGGTGCTTCGGGAAAACTTTCCCATCGAGTCGGGTGATCAACCTCTTGTGCTGTGGGCTCAGACGCGTCGTAGGCCACGAGGTAGAGCGCAAGGCCCGCAACGATGATCATCGGGATAGTGCCGCGCCACAATGCGCCGAGGGAAAGTCCGGCGATGGCACCGAACATGGCCATTCGGATGAGTCGGGGGAGTGGGAAGCGTAAGTAACTCTGCCAATCGCGTTTCCACGTTGGCGGAATGAAGCTTTTCTTCTTTGCACGGCCGATACGAATCCAAGGCCGCAGTCGAGCGTTCTCTTGCGAAAGCTGCCGGC
Source organism: uncultured Actinomycetes bacterium (assembly GCA_937927725.1). Taxonomy (GTDB): domain Bacteria; phylum Actinomycetota; class Acidimicrobiia; order Acidimicrobiales; family Acidimicrobilacustridaceae; genus Acidimicrobilacustris. The sequence goes on along the minus strand of CALBSE010000016.1, from coordinate 20,186 downwards.
GAAGAAGGACGACGGTACGCACGTCCTGCAGTGTGACCGCGAAACGCAACTGAGCGACAAGTCCCGCGCGACGCAATGCGTGCTCAATCGAGAGATCGCCAATTCGTGAAAGCCCGAGCCAAACCACGACGGCTACAAGCACGATGCTGATGAGCGCAAGCGCACGGAAGGTGATTGGCCAGAAGGCAATATCGGCAAGAAGTGTGAATGGCGATGTGGTTCGCTTGCCCAGCACATCAAGTGCTGACCACCCGATGAGAATCGCCGCGAGGAAGTTGGCGGGCCACCACCTGAGTCGACGCCCAGATGCGGCGAGTGCCGTTGCCGAAGCGAGCATGCCAGCGAGGGCGAATGAAAGAGCGCCACAAACAATCGCCGCAGCGGGATTGACCGGAAGTCGATGTGCAGCGACCTCGCCGATGATCGCGCCGATGACCGCACCTGCGAATGCCATGAATCGAAGTTGCTTGATTGCTGGTCCTCGAACGACGGATTCACGCGGAACCGGCGCGTTGAGTTCGTGCATCACGACCGGCGCTTCTAATACGAGCGGGCCGCCGCGACCACCTGATCGCAAACCGATGCCGATCGCAATTGCAAAGCCAAGTCCGAGCCACATGGGTGCTTCGTTGGCAAAGCGCATCGCTTCATCATTTGTGAGTCGATCGTTTGGCAGGCGACTGACCGCAAACATGATGAAGATCACCGCAGCGAGGCCCACCATGTAGACGCGATAGAGCGCATCGATCCAGTGGACCTCGGAAAGTCGGTTATGGCGTCGAGCACGCCGCAGGTCCTGCAGCGCTTCGGTGGGGGTCTCGACGTCAGTCACGGTCTAGGAATCTACCGGTGATGGGCGAGGGGTTAGTTCGACGCTCGTTCAGCCTCGTCGGTGAGTTCGAGCCATTGCTCTTCTGCGGCATCGAGTTCGGCGAGAACGGCGGTCAATTCCCCGCCCAGATGGGTGAGTTCGACGTGATCTCCGGATACCGCAAGGTCCGCCACCTTCAGTTCGAGGCGGTCCTTTGCCTTTGTCAGGCGCTTGATCTCCTTCTCGAGGTCTTTAACGAGGAATCGCAAGGTGCTCGGCGACCTCGTTGCAGGTTTCTCTGCGGGCCTGGCTTTTGAGGGCTTTGATGCTGAACCCGCCGACGCGTTCGTCGCTTTTCGGGGGTCGGCAATTCGGCCTCGGACCATGGAAGATCGGCGCTGCTCCTCCCACGCGGCATAACCGCCAGGGCGGCGGGAAGGGGTGGCGTGGCCGTCCATGACGATGACATCGGCAACGGTGCGTTCGAGAAAAGCGCGATCGTGACTCACAACGATGAGGGCGCCGGGCCAATCGTCGAGGAACTCTTCGAGAACCCGCAGCGTGTCGAGGTCGAGGTCATTGGTGGGTTCGTCAAGCAGGAGCACATTTGGTTTTTGGGCGAGTACGAGAAGAAGTTGTAGACGCCGACGTTCGCCACCCGAAAGAAGTTCCATCGGTGCCCACTGCGCATCACCGTCGAACCAGAACGATTCAAGAAGTGCCGCATCCTGCCAATCGGGTTCACGTCGGCCACCGGTGATCGCTTCACGAACTCGTTGACGCGGGTCAAGCTCAACACCGATCTGGTCGTAGTAGCCGATTCGAACCGTTGAACCCACGTCGATTGTGCCGGTCGTTGGGGAGCGGCGACCAGCAATGAGGTCAAGGAGTGTTGACTTTCCTGCGCCATTGGGACCTACGAGTCCGAGACGCTCGCGATTATCAAGCATGAGTTCGATGCCACCGAACAGCGGTGGTGCGCCTTCATGATTGAACGACACATCGGTGAGGTCGACAACCTTGTCGCCAAGCCGCGGTGTGCCAATCCAAAGATCGGGAATGCCAGAACGCGCTGCAGGTTCTACTCTGGTTTCCATCAGCGTTGTTGCTGCATCAATGCGTGCTTTCGGCTTACTGGTTCGCGCTGGGGCGCCACGGCGAAGCCATGCCAGTTCTTTGCGTGCCAAGTTCTTACGTGTCGCTTCTTGAGTCACTGCTTGCTCTTCGCGCAGTGCACGACCTTCGAGGTAACCGGCGTAGCCGCCGTCGTGAAGGTAGGAATGGCCGCGATCGAGTTCGAGAACTCGGTTCGTGACGCGATCAAGGACATGGCGATCGTGGGTCACGAGGACGAGCCCCCCTCGGTAACTGTCGAGTCGATCTTCAAGCCATGCGATTGCATCAATGTCGAGATGGTTTGTTGGCTCGTCAAGAATGAGAAGGTCGCTGGGGGCGACGAGGGCGCGGGCGAGTGCCACCCGCTTGGCCTGGCCACCAGAGAGTCGACCAGTGTCAGCGTCGGTGAGTGAGGCCATGCCGAGGTGGTCAAGAACGGCGGCGGCTTCCCAGTCGCGTTCGGCTATCGCTTCGACGGCAGCTAAGACAGTGCCGGCCGGCAGCACCGGGCGTTGGGGGAGAGTGGCGATGCGAACGTCGCGGCCCCTACGAACTGCCCCTGATTCAGGTTCAACCTCGCCAGTAAGGACTGACAGCAGCGTGGACTTTCCCGTTCCGTTCAGTCCGACAATGCCTAACCGGTCGCCGGTAGAAAGTGTGAGAGAAACTTCGGTGAACAGTGGCCGACCGGGACGGGTCATGGTTACGCGGTCAACATCCACACAGATCATTCGGCCGAGGCTACGACCAGTCGAAGACTCCCAGACCCTCTGTCGCCCCCAGGGTCAGTGCGAGTAGCGTTTGAAACGGTCCATCGGGGGGATGGATCACTTATCACATGACTGATTCCTCTTCGACCACATTTGCTCCGACAGAGCCTGCAAGAGCACGCTCGCGTTCGCGCCTGCGTGTCCTCAGGTCGAACAACTCTGCTGAGCGTGAGCCTTGGACGGATCACTGGTGGTCGCCACTCGCAATTTTCGTCGCAGTTGGTGTACTTGTCTGGATTGCGATTTGGTTCGGCAATAACCACCTGTCACACGACGCGTTCTTTCCCGTTCGCGGGGGAGTCGGAGATTCGTGGTTCGGCGGCTTCGCCCGTTGGGATGCCGAGTGGTATCGAACGATCGCGCGCGAGGGTTACGTCTATTACCCAGGGGTCCAGTCGTCGGTTGCATTCTGGCCGACCTATCCAGTTGTCATTCGGGCGCTGAGTTGGGCGTTCCCGAGTATCTACATCACGGGCACTGTCGTCACTGTTGTTGGTGGGGCAACCGCGGTGGTCGTGTTGCGCAAATGGGCGAAGGTTTTTGTTCCGAACAGCGTTGCGATCACGGCGGTCGTTCTGCTCTGTGTCTTCCCCTTCAGCTGGTATCTCTACGGAGTTGTCTATTCCGACGCACTCTTTGTGGCTACTGCGGTTGGCGCCTTTTACCTCGTTGAACGCGATCGTTACTTTTGGGCAGGAATTGTCGGCATCATGGCGACCGCTGGTCGACCGGCGGGTCTTGTCGTTGCGCTTGCCCTCGTGCTCCGCGTAATTGAACGACGAAATCTTGCAAGCGGCGCGAGTGGTCTCCGAAATGTTCTTAACCCGCGGAGTCTCACGAAATCTGATGCTCCGATTTTCCTGTCGTGGCTTGGAGTGGGAGCGTGGTGTGCGTTCCTTTGGGCGAAGTTCGGCGACCCTCTCTTATTCGTAACGATCGAAGCGAGCAAGGGTTGGGATCAAGGGGCTGGACCGTCAACCTGGTTGAAATTCCGACTCATCGAAGAACTCCAACACCGTCCGTTCGCCTGGTCGACAATTGGTCATGTCGCGCATGGGTTGGTGGTCGTTGGAGCTTTGTTCCTTCTGCCGAGGGTGAAGCGCCGATTTGGCTGGGCCTACGCCGTCTATGCCCTTGGCCTGATCGCGCTGCCACTGCTGGGAACGAAGGATTTCTTCGGGGCCGGCCGGTATCTGCTTGGCACCTTCCCCTGCATCGTGGTCGCAGCCGAACTTCTCGTTGCGCGACCGAAGTTGCGGGCGGTGATTCTGCCGTTGTCGTTGGTCACAATGCTTGCGATGGCAGTTGCATTTGGGCGGGGTTCGTACCTCTCCTGAGTCGGGCGAGATCTGTCGATCTCGCCACCGAATCGAGGAGTCCGTGTTGCGGACCGGTAGCGTTCGGGTCCGGTGCTGGGACAACCCGGCAGTTCTCCCGCAGAGGTTTCAATGTCTGATCTCACTTCCACCGCGACCGAAGACGCTTCGTCAACGAGCGACTACGTCCTTACGGTCGCCCCCGAGGCGCTTGATCAGGTCCTGAGTATTCGCGACACCGAAGAAGATCCCGGCGCAATTGGGCTTCGAGTCGAGATCAAAGGGGTCAAGGGCACCGACTACGACTACGACCTTGGCTGGGCGACGATTGCCGATCTCGACGCAGAAGACGATCTGTCCGTTCAGGGCGGGCTGAGCGTTGTCGTCGCGGCGAGCAGCATCGAGAACATGCGCGGAGCGGTGCTTGACCTCCCTCGCTCGGCAGGTCAGGGAGGCTTTGTGATCAAGAATCCGAATCGCCCTGCGCCGGTGAATCCGCTTGATGGCCGCGACATCGTGCTCACCGGCGAAATTCCCGACAAGGTGACACAACTCCTTGAAGAAGTGATCAATCCCGGTCTGGCCCAACATGGCGGCTTTGCCGCTCTTGTTGGGGTCGAGGACACCACGGTGTTTCTCACCATGGGTGGCGGTTGTCAGGGGTGCGCAATGAGCGCGGCCACATTGCGCGACGGAATCACGACCTCGATTTACGAGTCGATCCCCGAGGTCACCGAGGTCATCGACGTCACCGATCACAACGCCGGCGACAATCCCTTCTACACCTGAGCCTCGGAAGAGCCTCGTTCCAGAATCAAGCCCTTGAGGAAATCTTCGAAAGTGGTTGCTCAGCAGTGTTAAGTACCTCTAGGGTCACCACACCGATCGGAGGGGGATCGTTTGTCTCCCTTTGTCGGCAGATCACTGATCTGCAGAAGACCTGAAAAAAGGAAAGGGAGAAGATGGCTGACACTGTCCAAGAGTTCGTCTTCAATCTGACGTTCCCGTTTTCGAGGACGTTGGGTTCGACGCTCAGCACGTTTGCCTCAGCGCTGGCACAGGGCCAGATCATCGGTGTTCGCACCGGTGGTCGAGTCATTGCGCCGCCGCTCGAGTACGACCCCGAAACTGCCGCCGACGCGGGCACAGACTGGGTTCGCGTTGGTCCGAAGGGAACCGTGTCCTCATGGACCTGGATTCCGGAACCAACCAATCTTCACCCGCTCGACCATGCGTTTGGTTTCGCGTTCATCACCCTCGATGGTGCTGACACGCCGATGATCCACGCTGTCGATGCTGGTTCGGAAAGTGCGATGTCCGCCGGAATGCGCGTTGAGGCCAAATTCAAGGCTCCTGCCGATTGCGTTGGCCGCATCGACGACATCATCGCCTTTGTTCCGGCAGCTGATCCTTCGCCGAGCGAAGGCGCCGGCGAGCCCTACGAAGCTCCTGCAGAGAACGACATCACCGAAATGGATGCGTTCTGCGATCTCACCTACATCGACAATGCATCGCCGACCACGACGATGTGGGCGAAGGCACTGATGGAAGGTCGCCTCATCGGACAAAAGTGCCCGCAGTGTGCGCGCACCATCGTCGGCCCACGCGGCATGTGCAGCGTGTGTGCAATCGAACTCGATGAATCGCATGTGATCGAAGTTCCTGATCGCGGTGTTGTCTCGAACTTCACCGTCGTTACTCCGGTTCAGTACCACGGGCAGACCGAAACCGAACCGTTTGTTCGTTGCTCGATCATGCTCGATGGCGCCGATGCGGTAATCGCTCAGCAAGAAATTCTCGATATCCCGGCAACCGACGTTCGCGTTGGTATGCGCGTTGCGTGCGTTTGGGCCCCTGCGAATGAACGCAGCGTCGACGACATCGATAACCGCAGCCGCGGCAGTGGCGGCGACGCCATCCTCGGCTGGCGTCTTACTGGCGAGCCGGATGAACCGGCAGAGAACTACCTCGATCGGATGATGTGATGGCTCCTACAGAAAACGACATTGCGATCGTCGGGTTCGCGCAGACCGCTCCCGATCGTCGCACACAACTCACCGAAGCCGACCTCGTCCTTCACGCCACTCGTGCCGTGATCGCGGATGTTGGACTCGACAAGTCAGAAATTGGTTTCACTGTCTCCGGTTCCTGCGATTACCTCTCGGGTCAAGCGTTCTCGTTTGTGCAGAACACCGATGCCTACGGCATGGTTCCTGCAATCAACGAGTCGCATGTCGAGATGGACGGCGCTTGGGCGTTGTACGAGGCCTACGTTCGACTGCTTCAAGGTGACATCGATGTTGCGATGGCAGTTGGTGTCGGTAAGAACTCAAACTCTGACCCCAGCACGCTGTACACAATCGAATTCGACCCGTACTACCTGACCCCGCTTGGTACCGATACATGGTCGCTTGCGGCATTGCAGGCTCGTGCGCTTCTAGATTCTGGAAAGGCCACCGAACGCGATTTCGCCGACGTGGTTGTTCGTAATCGAGCGAATGCGAAGTCGAATCCATACGCACAGGTCAAGGGCGATTACTCGGCTGACGAACTGCTTGCGGCCGACTACGTGCGCAACCCGTTGCGTCGACATGATCTTCCGCCGACCACTGATCAGGCTGCGGCGATCATTCTCGCTCGAGGCAAGCGCGCCTACGACTTCTGTGATCGACCGGCCTGGATTACGGGCATCGATCACCGAATCGAAGCCCATCTGCCCACGGTCCGTAAGGACATCACGACATCGGTTTCCACTCGCCTTGCGGCACAGGGTGCTGGCGTCGGCAAGGGTCCGATCGAGGTTGCCGAGGTACACGCTCCGTTTGGTTTCCAAGAACTCATCGTGACCGAATCGCTTGGTCTTGATGCGTCGACCGAAATCAATCCATCGGGCGGCGCCCTCGCCACTCATTCGGTCATGGTTGCTGGCCTCATCCGAATGGGTGAAGCTGCCAATCAGATCATCAAGAACGGAAAGAACCGCACGTTGGCCCATGCCACGTCCGGTCCGTGTCTTCAGCAGAATCTCGTTTGCGTCCTGGAAGGTGAGCAATGAGCCATCAGCCTGCAGCAGTCGTCGGTATCGGTCAGACACATCACAAGCGCAAGCGCGCCGATGTTTCGATCGCCGGCCTCGTCCGTGAAGCCGCTCAACGCGCGCTTGAGGACGCCAACATGGACTGGGGCGATATCGATGCCGTCGTCCTGGGTAAGGCCCCCGACTTGTTTGAGGGTGTCATGAAGCCCGAGATGTACCTGGCCGATGCGCTTGGTGCAGTGAATAAGCCGATGTTCCGAGTTCACACCGCTGGTTCGGTGGGTGGCTCAACGGGCATTGTCGGTTCACATCTCGTCTCAAGTGGCCGGCACAAGCGAGTTCTTTCCGTTGCATTCGAAAAGCAGTCAGAGGGCAACGCTCAGTTCGCTCTTGGCGGCGGCAAGGGTGCATCCATCGGTGCCGGTGGCGCATTCGCTCCGTTCATTCGTGCCTACATCCGACGCTCAGGTGCGCCTGAAGACATCGGTTGGATGGTTGCGGTGAAGGACCGACTCAATGGGGCCAAGAACCCCTATGCCCATCTCAAGTTGGCGGACATCACCATCGACAAGGTGAAGGAATCTCCGATGATGTGGGATCCACTTCACTTCCTCGAGTCCTGTCCATCGTCTGACGGCGCATGCGCAGTGATTTTCACCGACGAAGATGGCGGCAAGGCAGCATCGAAGCCTCCGGCATGGGTGTTGGCCACTGCGATGAAGTCCGAGCCGGGTTGGTACTCGGGTCGTGATGCAGTCAATCCGCAAGCAGCACACGCCTGTGCACAGGAGATCTATAAGGCGGTTGGCATTACCAACCCGCGTGAACAGATCGACTGCGCCGAGCTGTACGTGCCGTTCTCGTGGTACGAGCCCATGTGGCTCGAAGCTCATGAGATCGCTGCTCCCGGTGAAGGCTGGAAGATGACGCAGTCAGGTGCCACGGCACTCGATGGCGACTTCCCCGTCAACATGTCTGGTGGTGTGCTTTCCTCGAACCCGATTGGTGCATCTGGCCTTCTGCGTTTCGCTGAGGCCGCGCTTCAGGTTCGTGGTCTCGCCGAGGACCATCAGGTCGGCGGAGCCAACTTGGCGATCGCTCAGGCCTACGGCGCCAATGCTCAGTTCTTTGCAATGTGGGCGGTTGGTTCCTCGCTCAACCCACTGGGCTGAGTTGACGTCATGTCATGTGTCGGAGGCGACCCCTTGTGGGTCGCCTCCGTCGCGTAAGCGTTGTGTGGAGGGTTGACTGATGTCGACTGCATTAGTGCTTGGCGGAGGTGGAGTGGCGGGGATCGCATGGGAACTCGGTGTTCTCGACGCGCTTGCGAATGCTGGCGTTGACCTCACCGCTGCTGATCGAATTGTCGGAACATCGGCTGGCGCAGCTGTCGGGGCGCAACTTCGTACCGGCGAATCGCTTGAATCGTTGTGTGCTCGACAATTAGTGCCTGCAAGTCAAAGCGCTGAACTGCAGGTCGAAAGTTCACTTGATGCGCTGATCGAACAATTCGCGGCTTGTTTCGATGGTGCTCCAGACGAGATCGAGGTTCGTCGTCGTTTGGGCGCAGTGGCACTAAGCGCGCCGACGGTTGAAGAAGGGGCCCGACTTGCGGTTATTGAGTCGCGGCTTTCATCGCACGAATGGTCGGATCGTGAATTGCTCGTGACGGCAGTCGATGCATTCACCGGAGAATTCAACATTTTTGATCGCCATTCTGGAGTCGCGCTTATTTCCGCGGTCGCAGCGAGTTGTGCAGTTCCAGGAATTTGGCCACCTGTCACGATTGGCGACTCGCGTTTCATTGATGGTGGTGTGCGCAGCGGCAGTAATGCCGACCTTGCGGATGGCTGCGACATCGTGGTGATCGTTGCCCCGTTTGCGGGCGGATTTGGCCCCACCGTAGAGGTCGAGGCCGAAACGTTGCGTGAGCGGGGAGCAATGGTTGAAGTCATTGCTGCCGACGAACGTTCGACAGCGGCATTTGGAACCAATGTCCTGGATCCCGCGACACGAGCGCCATCGCTTCGCGAAGGGCGACGTCAGGGTGCTCTCGAGTCGGAACGAATCGCGAAGGTGTGGTTATGAGTCGCCGTGAGGTTTCAGAGATGTCAGAAGTGCTTCGTCGTCTTCGCGACGAAATGGGCTCGTTGCGTCGAATCACTGGAAGTCAGCGACTTGACCGTTTGATCGCTGTTCGATCTGGCGTCGCTATCGGCGTTGCTGCGGTTGCGGTCTTGGGCAAGGTCATCGACGACGGGCCTATGCGTATGAGCGACCTGGCGGACGCAGTGCGAACACATCCAGCAGCGCTCACACGGCAGGTGCAGGCACTCGAAGCCGAAGGGTATGTCGAACGATCTGCCGACCCCCATGATGGTCGGGCATCGGTCGTCGCTGTTACCGCAGCGGGCCGCGTTGCGCACCGTCGCATCGAAGCTGCAAATGATGACTTAATGGCCGAACAACTCGATGGTTGGTCAGTAGAGGAATTGTCGACACTGGTTGAACAACTGGATCGGCTGGTGTCTGATCTGCGTGCGGTGCCGGCATCTCGTCAATCGAAAGCGGCAGGATGAGTTCGGCAGAACTCTTCCGCGCTGATCAAGAAGCTGCGGCCGAGTACCACGCGCAGGGTTGGTGGGGAGACGACACAGTTGGCTCGATCGTTGCCGCCCGAGCGTCAGTTCAGCCTGACGGAATTGCGTTTATCGCTGATGGGCGGCGATATACGTGGGCGGACTATCACGCTGATGCTGACGACATTGCCCGTGCAATCCTTGCCGCCGAACCAGAACGTGGTGAACGCATCGCGGTGATGATGCCCGACGGCCCAGCGGTTCATGCCGTCTTTGTCGGCATCGAACGTGCAGGCTGCGTTGCGGTCGGAATCGGAGCGCGCGCGGGCGATCGGGAGGTCGCTCACCTTCTCAACCTCACGGGGGCTCGCTCGCTCGTTACTGCTCCCGAGCAGCACGGGAGAAGCGCAGCAGAGTTACGAGCTGATGTTGCCGCGATGGATGCAACCGTCGATCGCCATCTGCTCGTTGGCCTCGATGCACGCGTTGTCGATCCCGCACTTCCCGGTGGCGTTGAGATCGATCCAGATTGCGCCTTTCGACCAATCCATCCCGACGAACTCTTTCTTTTGAACTCCACCTCGGGCACTACGGGTTTGCCGAAGTGTGTGATGCATACGCAAAACCGATGGTTCTATTTCCATCAACTCGCTGCCAATGCCGGTGGGTTTGGTGATGATGAAGTGTTCTTCGGCGCGCTGCCCGCGCCATTCGGTTTTGGACTCTGGACGGCTCACTTCACGCCAACCGCATTAGGTGCACCCACTGTGGTCATGGATCGATTCGACGCTCATGAAGCCCTTGACCTTATTGAGCGTGAGCGAGTGACGGTGCTGTGTTGCGTCAGTACGCAATTCATCATGTTGCTCAACGCGCAGGCAGAACGTCCACGGGATCTTTCGTCATTGCGCTCAATGTTCACCGGTGGTGAAGCGGTTCCGTATGAACGAGCGGCTGAGTTCGAAGAAACCACTGGCGCGAAGGTGCTGCAGTTTTACGGTTCGAACGAGACGGGAGCGCTTAGTCATACCTCCCATGCCACCGATCGGGAGACTCGTCTTCGAACTGCCGGTCATGTCATTCCAGAAATGCAGGTGCGCCTTCTCGACCCCGAATCGCATGCTGAAGTTCCGGCAGGAGTTGATGAGGGGCAACCTGCTTGTAAAGGCCCCGCAACTGCACTTGGTTACTGGGGTGATTCAACTGCCAACGGTGCATTGTTCACTGACGATGGATGGATGCTCATGGGTGACATCGTCCGGATCGACACACAAGGAGTGCTATCGGTAATTGGCCGCACATCAGACTTCATTATCAGGGGCGGTAAGAACATCAGTGCTCCGGCAGTCGAAGCAGAGTTAGCCACTCATCCCTCCGTCGCAATGGTTGCCGCAGTCGCGTTTCCAGACCCAGTGTTTGGTGAACGTGTCTGTGCCTATGTCGAACTGCGGCCAGGAGCAAACGTCACGCTCGAAGAACTCGTGAGTCATCTGCGTGACCGTTCGGTGTCGCGTGAATGGTGGCCGGAACATCTCGTGATCGTTGACCAACTGCCTCGTTCGTCCGGTGGCAAAGTTGCCAAGGGTGATCTCAAGGCTGATGCAGTAAAGCGTTCAGCGGAACTACACCGAGGGTAGCGGTGGTCAAGGGTCTGAGCCGTTGCCTCCGTGCTGTGCGCGCCTACCAACCCTCGATCGCGCCTATTCCGGAGTCGTTGAGGTAGCCGAGAACGGTTGCGATTGCTGTTTCGTCGGCGTCGATCTGTGGCGATCGGACATAGCCAGAAGGAAGGCCAAGCGAACGCATCACGCCTTTTGTCGTGCGTATGCCTCCGAGTCGGTACATCAATGACGACAGCTGCGCGATCTGTGCAAATGCCGTTGTGGAATCAGCGAAATTTTGATTGTGGGCACCGGCAATGAGCGCCGCACACGTTCTCGGTGCGAGGTTTCCCTCAGAAGAAAGGAAGCCATTGGCCCCAAGAGCAATCGCGCTGAGTGCCTGAGATGGGCCACCGACGTGAAGTTCGAGTCGCTCACCGACGGTTGTAATGAGGGCAATCAAGGGTGCGAGATCTGGGTGACTGCAGTTGACGCCGATGAGATGGCCGTAGTCGGTTGCCAGTGAATGCAGCATCGACGGCGAAAGTCGATAACCCACCGAGAGATGCGAGGACACAACGCAGGGGAGAGAGGTGCTCTCCAGAACCTCACGGAGGTAACCCTCAACTTCGGCGGGTGTCGGTCGGTGGCCATGTCCAGGGTCGAGTGAATAGACCTGTGCGGCCTCAATACCTGCGTCGGCCGCCATTGAGAGGTAGTCGATCATTTCCTGTGCGGTGCGTGGTTCCACGCCCATTGCTCGCACTGGCACACGGCCAGCGAGTTGCTCAACGCCAATCTCGAGAACCCGCTTTGCCTCCGTGGTGGAAAGTGTGAAGCCCTCGCCGCTTCCGCCGCCGCCGAGGTAGACGCCGACGCCAGCATCGGCCATTCGGTCAAGGTGGCTCCGGAATGCGGCTTCATCGAGTCGGCCGTCCGCATCGAACGGAGTGATCGAGATGACAAAGGTCGACAGTGTCATCGGGCTGTCCATCCGCCGTCGACAACGAGGACCGAACCGGTCATGAACGAACTTGCGTCGCTTGCGAGCAAAAGAACTGCGCCGTCGATTTCGCTGACGGCACCTACACGTGCCATTGGGGTGTTCGTCGTGATGAACGATGTTCCTTTGTCAGTTGCTGTGATGTCGTCGATCATTTCGGTGGCGAACCAGCCGGGACAAATCGCGTTTACCCGCACGCCTTTTCGGGCCCATTGAAGTCCCGTTTCCCGCGTGAGGTTGACGAGCCCACCTTTACTCGCGCTGTACCCCGAATCCTTGGCTGGGGTGGCGCCAACGATGCCCAGGATCGACGCGATATTGATGACGGAACCAGAGCCGCGAGCAACCATTGATTCGCCAGCGAGTTTCGTAAGGTGCCATGCGGCAACAAGGTTGAGTTCGATCATCGAACGAAAATCTTCAAGTGACTCCTGCTCAATCGAAAGGGAGTTCACAGCACCTGCGTTATTAACGAGAACATCGATTGGACCGAACGCTGTTTCAACGTCGGCGATGAGTCGTTCTCGTTCCCCGTCATTTGTGAGGTCGGCGGGGAAGGAATGAATCGCTGGCGATAGAGCGACAAGCTCATTGAGTCGCTCCTCGCGTCGAGCCGTCGCTGCCACAGTTGCGCCCGCTCCTGCGAGTACGAGCGCGATTCGACGACCGAGGCCGGAGGATGCACCAGTCACGAGCGCAACTCGGCCAGTGAGGTCAAACAACTGGGAAGGGGAACTGACGGTGTCGTCCACGAAAGCGTCCTCGGTCCGGAGATCGGTTGAAGCGAATGAATCTTCCTAGACTGCCTGATAGCGCCGTCCTGGGGGGGATTGGCTCAAACGAGGGGGAACCATGTCAGTATCGAGCGAGTCAATCAGTGGCGGGCGCCGGTATCGGCTGATCTCGGCTGACGGCCACTTCAATGAGCCCGGATCGTTGTGGGTCGACCGCGTTCCCGCCGCAATGAAGGATCGCGCACCGCGGATGGAGCGGTTCGATGAAGGCGACGCATGGGTGATTGAGGGCGTCGACGACCCCATCAATTTCGGAATGAACGCGTGCGCGGGTCTTCCCCCCGAAGAGATGAAGGGTTGGATGCGCTTTGAAGACATGCGGCGGGGCGGCTACGACCCGGCCGCTCGAATTGAAGAAATGGATCAGGACGGCGTCGATGCCGAGGTGCTGTACCCGACTCCGCGCCTCTCCGCTGCAATCGCCGCCAATCGCGATGCTGACTACCACCACGCAATGGTCCGCGCCTACAACGACTGGATCTCCGAGTTTGCGTCCTACGCTCCCGACCGTTTCGGTGCAGTGATGTGGGTGCCCAATCGCGGCGTTGAAGAGGCAGTTGCGGAAATCGAACGAGTTGCCGATCGGCCAGGTATCCGTGGCGCCATGATGCTCGCGTGGCCGCACGGTGGACTGTCACTGAAACCCGAAGACGACAAAGTCTTTGCGGCCTTGGTTGAGCGTCAGATGTGTCTCAACATCCATGTCGCAATGACCCAGTCGATGCCCGCTTCGCATAAGTCCAAGCTTCCGGGTTACGGGCGGTTCTTCGATGCACCGAACCGCATGATCGCGATGATTTTCGAAGGGGTCTTTGATCGATTCCCTGATCTTGATGTCGTCTTCGCGGAAACGGACTTCGGTTGGGTCCCGTATGTGAAAGAACAGATCGATAACAACTACCTGCGACTCGACCCGGTGAGTCGATTTGGATTGCAGATGCTCCCCAGTGAGTACATCTCTCGACATTTCCACTTCGGTTACATGACCGACACGTTTGGCCTCCGCAATCTGGTTGACGTGGGTGTTGAACGCGTGATGTGGTCAAGTGACTATCCGCATATCAGCGCCGACTGGCCGAACTCTTGGAAGGTGATCCAGTCATCGATGTCGGGGATTTCGTCAGAAGATCGACACGCAGTACTTGCTGGCAACGCAATGCGACTCTACGGATTCGGTCGCTAACCGCTACGACCGCAAAAGTTCAGAGTGATGCGCTTGAGGTGTCGTTGCTTGACATCATCGAGAGCGCCGAAGCGGTGATGCCAGCGGCATCGAGTCCGAGGTCGGCGAGGATCGCATCAGGCTTGCCGTGAGCGATGTATTGCGAAGGGATACCGAGCACGCGCACACGGGGTTCGGCCGCGCCGATGGTGCGTTCGCTCACGAGATCGGCAACCGACATACCCACGCCGCCTTCGCGAAGCCCGTCCTCGATCGTCAGGACATACGGGTGCCGGGCAGCGTCGTCGATCATTGCGGGATCGAGTGGTTTTACGACCCGAGCGTCCCAAACAGTGACGGAAATTCCTTGAGCTTCGAGTTGCTCTGCGGCGAGCTCTGCGGCGTCAAGCATCTTTCCGACGCTGACAATGCATAACTGAGTGCCGCTGCGGGTGCGTCGAGCATGGAGTCCGCTTCCGACCTCTTCGGGAGGCGACTGGCGTGCAGCGGTCTTGGCCCAACGAATGGCGACAGGGCCATCGGTGATGTCGAGAGCATCGTGCAACATCTGGCCAATTTCCTGATACGAGGACGGCGCAAACACCGTCATGCTCGGAACCTTTGTGAGCAACACCATGTCGAGGATGCCGTGATGGCTCGGGCCATCGTCGCCAGTGATGCCAGCGCGATCAAGGCAGAAGACAACCGGCTGATCGTGGAGGCCAACATCGAGGTTGACCTGATCGAAGGCACGAGTGAGGAACGTTGAGTAAACGGCAACGACTGGGCGAAGGCCGCCCATCGCCATGCCCGCAGCGGCAGTGACAGCATGTTGTTCAGCAATGCCCACATCGAACATGCGGCCAGGGAATCGTTCCGCGAAGGGGAGAATTCCGGTCGAGTCCGGCATCGCTGCGGTGATGGCAACGAGCTCGGGACGAGCTTCGCCTTCCTTCACGAGTGCTTCGGTGAATGCTGCAGTGAAACTCCCGGGCTTGGCCTCCGAGGTGTCGTGAAGGCGCTTGATGGGGTCGTTCTCGGCCGGTCCGTAGCCACGACCCTTTTGTGTGAGTACGTGGATGACTTGCGGTCCGCCTGGCATCGCTGCGGCATTACGGAGCGCTTCTTCGAGAAGTGGAATGTCGTGACCATCGAAGGGCCCGGAATAGCGGACGCCGAGAGCTTCGAAGAAGGCGGTTGGTTCGAATGCTTCGCGAATCGCGGCTTTGGTTGCGTCGAGACCAGTCTTGGCAATGTTTCCGACGACGGGAAGGTCGGCCAGAAGCTTTTCGAGTTTGGCCTGACGACGCATGTACACCGGGTTATTTCGGATCTTGACGAGGCTGTCGCCGAGTTTCGAAACCGTCGGTGCGTAGGACCGACCGTTGTCGTTGAGGATGATGATGCAGTCGCGTCCGGAGTGCCCGAGATTGTTGAGACCTTCGAATGCCATTCCGCCGGTCATCGATCCATCGCCGATCACGGCGACGACGCGTCGAGCGTCGGCGCCTTTCATGGACTCAGCGACCGAAAGACCGTAGGCCCAACTCAGCGCCGTTGACGCATGACTATTTTCGATCCAGTCGTGCACGGATTCATCGCGTGATGGGTAGCCCGAAAGTCCTTCCGCCTGACGAAGATCGGCGAAGCCCTTCGCTCGACCCGTAACGAGTTTGTGGGGATAGGCCTGATGTCCGGTATCCCACAAGATGATGTCGTTGGGGGAGTCAAAGACGCGATGCAGGGCGAGCGTGAGTTCAACGACACCAAGGTTGGAACCGAGGTGACCACCATGGGTATTGACCGAGTCGATGATGATCTCGCGGATCTCAGCCGCGAGCGTGGTGAGTTGCTCGGGGGTGAGGGCCTTGAGGTCGGCCGGCGACTCGATCGTCTCGATGATCATGAGCAAAGTCCTTGTCGGCAGCATTGCGGGAATGCGGCGACGGGAGACAGGGGGAGTGGTCGCCGGGATCGACGTCCGTGGTTCAACGCTACCGTCCCTCACGGGGTGAACCCCTATCGCTAGGGCATCAATTCACCAGTGTGGCGGAGCAGTTCAGGCCGTTACAGCGGTCCTGCGACCGCCGACAGCAAAGGCGGGGGCCCCAAACAGGCTGGCTACGACGTTGATTACGTAGAGGACGAGTCCGAGAGCGACTGCTTTTTCCGCAGGCACGCCGAGAGGAACGAGGAAGAGCACGAACGCACTTTCTCGGACGCCCAAACCGGCGATGCCTATCGGCAGAACCTGAAGGATTAGGACGGCGGGGTAGAAGGCGAGAAGAGCCGTGAGTCCGAGCCAACTGAAACCGAGTGCGGCCGCAACCATGAGAGCGGCAACGCAGAGCGCGACTTGGTAGACGAGGCCGGCGATGAGAAGAGAAAGAGCGGCGAGGGGCTGGCGACGCAACTCTGTGATGCTGCGGTGGATTGCACTGACGAAACGTCGCCATCCGTCGGTGGAAGCGAATCTTCCACCGAGGCGTGGATGATTCGCAGCAAGAAGAACAACAACAAGTGCAACGAGCGTGACGATTGCAACGGCCAGTGCAAGCAACGTTGCGCGGCCGAGTTGGCGAAGACCCGGATTGATTGCAAGACCGAAGAAGGTGATCAGCGGCAGGACTAACCAACCAGTGAGTCGCTCGAGTGCAACGGATGCAAACGTGGTCTCTGGTTCGCCGTTGACCTTGGAGAGCCGTGAGACACGCAGCACATCACCGCCGATGGTGGTCGGCAGAACGTTCGAAACAAATTGACCAGCGAAATAGAGCGGAACAAGTAAACGGAGTCGTTCACGAAGTCCGAGGGCCCGGAGAACAGATTGCCAACGAACTGCCGAAAGGACGATTCCTACGAATGTCATCGCAGTTGCCGCGAGAAGCCAAAGAATGGTTTCGAGATTCCAGGTCGGAATGAGATCGTCCCACTTGATTTCTGGGAATTTCCACCACAGCACCCCGAGCATGAGGAGGCTGACCGCAATCCGCAAGGGGAGTACCCAGCGGTGGCGGCGTTCGCTCGTTGTGCCGGCAGTTTCGACCGCATCGATGAGTCCCTCAACCGAAACCGAGGCAATGTCGCCGAGTCCAGGTTCTGCCCCATCGGCAGGTGGCGGACCGAACGTGGTCGGTCGATGGGGTTTGCTCATCTCGTGAGTCTACGAATGGGCGCAGACCGGCTCGGAACTGGCATCTGGGCACTCAAATCAACGCCATCGCCGGTACGCTCTCACGCTCAGCGGAGCACAATTCCGCAGTCACTCCCGCAGTACTGGACCGGAGAAGAAACACATGATCGATCAGTCGGTGCTCGAAGAAGTTCTCGGCGTTGCGATGCGCACTGGTGGCGAATTCGCCGAAGTCTTCGCTGAGGATCGCCGCAATTCATCGGCCGTGCTTGACGACGGCCGTGTCGAGGAACTCACCTCCGGCCGCGACCGCGGTGCCGGTATCCGTGTTGTCGTTGGCGATACCACTGGGTTCGCTCATACCGCCGATCTCACTGAAGCCGGACTCATCGCAGCGGCCGAGGCGGCTGCAGCCGCAGCTCGCGGTGGTGGCGGCGGAGCAAATGTGGTTGCACTCACGCGCAGTTCAGCATCGCGTGGCTACGACATCGAGACGTATCCGGGTGATGTTCCGAAGGCTCGCAAAGTTGAACTTCTCACTCGTGCCGACGAAGCCGCTCGTTCGGTTGGCGACGCCATCTCGCAAGTGTCGGTGAGTTATGGCGACAACCGTCGACGGATTCTCGTTGCAAATTCCGACGGTTTGTTTGTCGAAGACGACACGGTGCGTACCTTCTTTGCCGTCAGTTGTGTTGCGACGGGTGATGCCGGAATGCAGACGGGCCGAGAAAGCGTCGGCCACACAATCGGTTTCGAGCTTTTCGACATGTACGACATCGATCAGTTGGCACGCAACGCTGCCGACCGCGCGCTCACAAAGTTGGCGGCCCGACCCGCTCCAAGCGGTCAGATGCCCGTTGTTATCGGAAGCGGCGGCGGCGGCGTGTTGTTCCACGAAGCATGCGGACATGGTCTCGAAGCCGATCTTGTTTCCAAGGGTGCATCGGTGTTCCGCGGGCGCGTTGGTCAGCAGGTTGCGTCAAAGGGCGTCACAGTGGTTGACGACGGCACTATGGCCCGTGAATGGGGAAATATCGCGATCGACGATGAAGGCAATCCTGCGCAACGCAATGTGCTGATCGAAGATGGAATTCTCACTGATTACATGTGGGATCACCTTCGCGCTCGTAAGGAAGGTCGTCGGAGCTCAGGAAATGGTCGCCGTCAGAGTTACCAGAATCTCCCAATGGTTCGTATGACGAACACCTATCTCCTCGCCGGTGAAGAGGATCCTGAATCGATCATCGCCTCGACCCCAAAGGGTGTGTACGTCAAGCACCTCGGCGGCGGTCAGGTAAACACAGCGACCGGCGATTTCGTCTTCGGTATGACCGAGGCCTATCTCATTGAGGACGGCAAGATCACCGAACCGTTGCGCGAAGGGAATCTCATCGGCAATGGGCCGGAAGTTCTGCAGCGAATCGATGCACTTGGCAATGACTTCGCAATGGGTCCTCCGGGAACGTGCGGAAAAGACGGTCAAGGTGTTCCCGTGGGAGATGGTGTTCCGACGCTGCGGGTTTCATCGCTCACCATCGGTGGCACCGCCGCATGAGTGACGAACTCCTGGCGATTGCCGACCGTGTTGTCGCAATGGCCAAGCCCGGCGAACAGGTTGAGGCCGTCGTTGTTCGCGGTACTGAGACCGAGATCAAAGTGTTCGGTGGCGACGTCGAATCGTTGTCCTCGGCGCAGTCACAAGGCGTCGGAATCCGAATCGTTGTCGATGGCCGACAGGGCTTCGCTTATGCCGGCAGTCTCGATGAGTCTGCAATTGCCGAAACCCTGGCCGACGCGCGCGACAACGTGAGCTTCGCAACATTCGATGAATTCGCTGGCCTTGCCGAACCAGACGGCGTGGCAATTCCTGTCCTCGATCTTCATCGCGATGCCATGGCGTCCTTTTCGACATCAGACAAAATCGCTATGGCCATTGAACTCGAACGAGTCGTAATGGCGGCCGATCCCCGAATTTCAGGAATTGAATCCGCCGAATACGCCGACTCGATTTCTGAAGCAGCAATTGCAACAAGCACCGGGATTCGAACAGTTGGCAGCGATACCAGCTGTTACGTCGCGACATATGCAATGGCGAGTGAGGGCGACGAAACACAAACCGGATTCGGCTTCGCAGTTGGTCGTGAACCATTCGATCTCAACCCATCTCGGGCAGCGCTTGATGCGGCCTCGCGTGCCACTCGCATGCTTGGCGCAGTCCAACCGCCAAGTGGTCGGCTCACCGTTGTTCTCGATCCGTGGGTGACGGCGCAGTTCCTAGGAATTCTCGGGTACACGCTCGATGGTGAGTCGGTGCTCAAAGGTCGGTCATTGTTTGCTGAGCGGTTGGGCGAGTCGGTTGGCTCCTCGCTCTTAACGCTGATCGACGACCCCACTGACGTTCGCTCTTTTAGCGCTACCGACGCCGATGGCGAAGGCCTCGCTGCTCGTCGCAATGTGTTGATTGAAAACGGCGTCTTGCAGCAGTTTGTGCACAATGCCTATTCAGCTCGCCGGGCCGGAACGGTAAGCACCGGGAATGCTGTGCGTGGATTCAAGAGCACGCCGTCGGTTGGGTGTCTGTCCGTGTCGCTTATGCCTGGAATCTCCGATCCGGCTGCACTGATTGCCGGGATCGACGATGGCGTCCTTGTGCAAGAGGTTTCTGGTCTCCATTCGGGAGTGAATCCCGTGAGCGGTGATTTTTCAACTGGTGCTGAAGGTCTTCGGATTCGCAATGGCGAACTCGCAGAGCCAGTGCGTGAATTCACGATCGCGTCAACCCTGCAGAAAATGCTTCGTGATGTTCAGGCGGTTGGAAACGATCTTGAGTTCCTCCCGATGAACGCGTCGGGGGTCTCACTCGT